>DASYCZ010000025.1:0-80012 GCA_036499825.1 Devosiaceae bacterium | reverse complement strand
ACCAGGCCTTCGCCGATCAGCCGTTCGGAATACAGTTCCAGCGTCGTCTTGTGGCTCCGGATCTTGGAGTACATCAGCGGCTGGGTGAAGCTCGGCTCGTCGCCTTCGTTGTGGCCGAAGCGGCGGTAGCAGAACATGTCGACCACCACCGGGCGGCCGAAGCGCTGCCGGAACTCGGTCGCGACCTTGGAGATGAACACCACCGCTTCGGGGTCGTCGCCGTTCACATGGAACACCGGCGCCTCGATCATCTTGGCCACGTCGGTGGGGTATGGCGACGACCGCGAGTTCATCGGCGAGGTGGTAAAGCCGATCTGGTTGTTGATGACGAAATGCACCGATCCCCCGGTGCGGTGGCCCTTGAGGCCGGAAAGTCCCAGGCATTCGGCAATGATGCCCTGGCCGGCAAACGCCGCATCGCCGTGGATCAACAGCGCCAGCACCACCGACCGGTCGGTCTGGCGCGTATCGAACACGAAGCGGCCATCGACCGCCGAGCGCTGGTCCTGCTTGGCGCGCGCCTTGCCCAAGACCACCGGATCGACGATCTCGAGATGGCTCGGATTGGCCGTCAGGCTGAGGTGCACCTGGTTGCCGTCGAACTCGCGATCCGACGAGGCGCCGAGATGGTACTTCACGTCGCCCGAGCCCTCGACGTCCTCGGAGTAGTAGGCGCCACCCTTGAACTCATGGAACAGCGCGCGGTGCGGCTTCATCATCACCTGGGTCAACACGTTCAGCCGGCCGCGATGCGCCATGCCCAGAACGATGTCCTTCACCCCCAGCGCCCCGCCGCGCTTGATGATCTGCTCGAGCGCCGGGATCAGCGCTTCCGACCCGTCGAGGCCGAAGCGCTTGGTGCCGGTATATTTGACGTCGAGGAACTTCTCGAAGCCCTCGGCCTCGATGAGCTTGTTGAGAATGGCCTTCTTGCCCTCGGGCGTGAAGGTGATCTCCTTGTCGGGTCCCTCGATGCGCTCCTGGATCCAGCTTTTGGATTCAGGATCGGAGATATGCATGAACTCGACGCCCATCGTGCCGCAATAAGTGCGCTTCAGGATGGTGAGCATCTCGGGGACGGTGGCGAATTCCAGCCCCAGATAGTTGTCGATATAGATCTTGCGCTCGTAGTCGGCCGGCAGGAAGCCATAGGTGGCCGGATCGAGTTCCGGCGCCGGCTCGGGCGCCTTGAGCTTGAGCGGGTCGAGATCGGCCTGCAGGTGCCCGCGCATGCGGAAAGCGCGGATCATCATGATGGCGTGGATGGAATCGCGCGTCGCCTGCATGACCTGGGCCGGGGTCGGCACCGGTGTGCCGGCCGCCTCGGCCTTCTGGGTCAGGACCTTGGCGGTCTTGACGGCGATTTCGGAAGGATTGGGACCCCAGTTGCCGTCCAGCGCCGACACCAGTTCGCCATTGGCCACCTGCGGCCAGTCAGTGCGGGCCCAGCTCGGACCTTCCGCATTGCTCAGCGCCTCGGCCTCGCTGTCCCCCAGCCGGCCAAAATAGCTGGCCCAGGTCGGGTCGACACTTTCAGGGTCCTGTTTGAAGCGAGCATAGAGCTCTTCGATATAGCCGGCGTTGCCGCCATAAAGAAAAGAAGAAAGCAAGAACTGTTCGTTCTGTTCCTGTCGCGTCATGATCGTTTTCGCGGGGTTCTGGCCCGCCATCCTTCTCAAGTGCCGGGGTCCGGCTGGATGCGGCCAATCTGACCGCTTTGGTTTAGCATCCTGTTAACGATCCGGGATATGCTCCCTCACCCGGACCGGCCGTCGAATTTTTACTGGGCTCAGCCCTTCAGCACTTCGGCGAGAGTGACGCCGATGCGCGCCGGCGATTTCGACACCTTGATGCCGGCCGCCTCCATGGCGGCGATCTTGTCCTCGGCTCCGCCCTTGCCGCCCGAGATGACGGCGCCCGCATGGCCCATGGTGCGGCCCTTGGGGGCGGTGAGCCCGGCGATGAACCCCGCCATCGGCTTCTTGCGGCCGCGCTTGGCCTCGTCGATGAGGAACTGCGCCGCGGCTTCCTCGGCCGAGCCGCCGATCTCGCCGATCATGATGATGGACTTCGTCGCTTCGTCAGCCAGGAACATCTCGAGCACGTCGATGAACTCCGTGCCCTTCACCGGATCGCCGCCGATACCAACGGCCGTCGTCTGGCCGAGACCCGCATTGGTGGTCTGGAACACTGCCTCATAGGTAAGCGTGCCGGAGCGGGAAACAATGCCCACCGAGCCCTTCGAGAAGATCGAACCCGGCATGATGCCGATCTTGCATTCCTCCGGCGTCAGCACGCCCGGGCAGTTCGGCCCGATCAGGCGCGATTTGGACTTTTCGAGCCTGGCCTTGACCCGCACCATGTCGAGGACCGGCACGCCTTCGGTGATGCAGATGATCAGCGGGATTTCCGCATCGATCGCCTCGATGATCGCCTCGGCGGCGCCCGCCGGCGGCACATAGATCACCGACGCATTGGCGCCCGTCCGTTCCTTGCCCTCCGCAACCGTCGTGAAGATCGGCAGCTCGGTGCCGTCGACGCCCGACGACCAGGTCTCGCCGCCCTTCTTGGGATGCGTGCCACCCACCATCCTGGTGCCGAAATAGGCCAGCGCCTGCTCGGTGTGGAAGGTGCCGGTCTTGCCGGTAAGGCCCTGGACCAGGACCTTGGTGTCTTTGTTGACGAGGATCGACATGGAGTGAATTTCTTCCGTCTTGTTCGGACCGCCGGGCGGACGCGCTAGGATGGAGACCGCAATCAGGCCTTACGGCTTGGCGTCGCCCTTGGCGGTGTCGTCTTTGTCCGCCTGCGGCAGCACCGCATTGACCTCGAGCTGGAAGTCGCTGCCCACGATCTGGGCGATGGCGAAGAATTGCGGCTCGCTGGTGCTGGACCAGACGCCGTAATTGCCGTCGTCATTATTGGTGATCTTGCCAGTGAGGCCGGGCTGTTTCGAGATGGATTCGAGCGCCAGCGTCGAGTCTTCCGGCAGCGTCACGTCGATGCGGCAATAGCCCAAACGGCCGGCCGGATAGTTCTCCATCGTGCCCCAGAGCTCGACATCGCCGATCCCGTCGAAGGTCTTTGTGGCGTCGAACATATGGTAGAACGGGCCATCCCCGTCGGTGTCGCCTTCGGACCAGCCGTGCTTGTAGGCGGTGTCCAGCGCCCCCATGTCGTCGCCCGCCATGCTGTGGCACAGCGCATAGACCTCGTCGATGAACGCCTGGGGATCGGCCGCGGGAGTCGCCGCCGCCGGTGCGGCGCTCTCGCTGTTGTCGATCTTGCCGGCCAGCGCCGCCGACGGCGCCATGGCCAGCATCAAGCCGGACAAGACCACGGCCGAAACGCCTGCCAGCCTCAGTCCACGCTTCTGCATCACTGCCCGATCGTTCGTCATCATCAACGTCCCTTGATTGCCGCGACGATCTTTTGCGCCGCATCGTCCAGATCGTCAGCCGAGATCACATCGAGCCCGGACCGATTGAGAATAGCCTTGCCTTCTTTGACATTGGTGCCTTCGAGGCGCACCACCAGCGGCACCTTCAGGCCAACCTCCTTGACCGCGGCGATCACGCCTTCGGCGATCACGTCGCAGCGCATGATGCCGCCGAAGATATTGACCAGGATGCCTTTGACCTGTGGGTCGGCTGTGATGATCTTGAACGCCGCCGTCACCTTCTCCTTGGAGGCACCGCCGCCGACATCGAGGAAGTTCGCCGGCTCTTGGCCATAGAGCTTGATGATGTCCATCGTCGCCATGGCGAGGCCCGCGCCATTGACCATGCAGCCGATATTGCCGTCGAGCGCCACATAGGCGAGGTCGTACTTGCTGGCCTCGATCTCCTTGGCGTCTTCCTCGGTCGTATCGCGCAGCGCCACGACATCGGGATGACGGAACAGGGCATTGTTGTCGAACGACACCTTGGCGTCGAGGACGCGCAGGTGCCCATCCTTCATGACGATCAGCGGATTGACTTCGAGAAGGCTCATATCCTTGTCGGAAAATGCCTTGTAGAGCGCCGGGAAAAGCGTGTCCGCATCGGTGCGGGCAGCGCCCTCGAGCTTGAGCGCCGTGCTGAGGCTGGCGCTATCTGTGGCGGTGACGCCCTTGTCCGGATCGATGGCGACGGTGATGATCTTTTCCGGCGTTTCCTCGGCGACGGCCTCGATGTCCATGCCGCCTTCGGTCGACACCACGAACGCCACGCGTCCGACGGCGCGATCGACCAGGATCGACAGGTACAATTCGCGCGCGATGTCGGCACCATCCTCGATATAGAGCCGGTTGACCTGCTTGCCCGACGGGCCGGTCTGCTTGGTCACCAGCGTATGGCCCAGCATCTCGCGGGAATTGGCCACGACCTCGTCCACGGTTCTGGCGAGCCGGACACCGCCCTTGGCGTCGGCCCCGAGTTCCTTGAACTTGCCCTTGCCGCGACCGCCGGCATGGATCTGGCTCTTGACCACATAGAGGGGGCCCGGCAGCAATTGCGCGGCGGCCGCGGCTTCATCCGCGGAGAAAATGGCAACGCCGCCGGCGACCGGCACGCCATATTCCTTGAGCAGCGCCTTGGCCTGGTGTTCGTGGATGTTCATCTAGACCTCGATGGGTGAGGTGAAACAAAGGCCCGCCGGAGAGGCGGGCCATTCGGGTCATGCGAGCTTGGGAGCGATCTTCTTGCAAGCCTCGATCAGGCCTTCGACCGCCGCGACCGACTTGGCGAAAGCCTTTTGTTCCGAGGCGTTGAGCGAGATCTCGACGACCTTTTCGGCGCCGCCGGCACCGATCACCACCGGCACGCCCACATAGGTGCCCTTGACGCCATATTGCCCGGCAAGCTGCGCCGCCACCGGCAGCACGCGCTTCTTGTCCTTGAGATAGCTCTCGGCCATCACGATGGCGGAAGCCGCCGGAGCGTAGAAGGCCGAACCGGTCTTCAACAGACCGACGATCTCGGCGCCGCCGTCACGGGTGCGCTGGATGATCTGGTCGAGCTTGTCCTTGGACAGCCAACCCATCTTGACGAGATCGGTGAGCGGAATGCCCGCCACCGTCGAATAACGCGGCAGGGGAACCATCGAATCGCCGTGGCCGCCGAGCACGAAAGCGGTGACGTCTTCGACCGATACGTTCAATTCATCGGCGATGAAGTGGCGGAAGCGGGCCGAATCGAGCACGCCGGCCATGCCGACGACGCGATTGGCGGGCAGGCCCGAGAACTTCTGCAGCGCCCACACCATGGCATCGAGCGGGTTGGTGATGCAGATGACGAAGGCGTCCTTGGCATACTTGGCGATGCCGGCGCCCACCTGCTCCATAACCTTGAGGTTGATTTCAAGCAGGTCGTCGCGGCTCATGCCGGGCTTGCGCGGCACGCCGGCAGTGACGATCACGACGTCAGCGCCCTGCAGATCCTTGTATTCCGAGGTGCCCTTGAGCTTGGCGTCGAAGCCCTCGACGGGGCCCGACTGCGCCAGGTCCAGGGCCTTGCCCTGGGGCACGCCATCCACAATATCGAACAACACCACGTCGCCCAGGTCTTTGAGAGCTGCCAGATGCGCGAGAGTTCCGCCAATCTGTCCCGCCCCGATGAGAGCGATCTTCCTGCGCGTCATTCGATGTGTCCTTACTGTCAATGGAGGTGTAGCATTGGTTCGGCGGGCTCGTCTTATTCCTCTCCCATGACGGGCGCAAGTCAGCCGTTGGTCTCAAAAATGCGAGTTTTGCAATGCTGCATTACGCCGCAACCCCGCCTTGCGCGGCGCGCCCAGATAATCGGTCGAACGCATCTCGATCAGGCGCGAAATCGTGCGCTGAAACTCGAAGCGGGTCTTGTCGTCCTGCCCGAGGGATTCGAGCGGCACCGCAAAGCTCGCCGCCAGCTTGACGCCGCGATCATAGAGCGTATCGACAAGCAGGATCAGGCGCTTGGCCGCGTCCGAACGGGTCCGGTCGAGTTGCGGAATATCGTCGATGAAGATGGTATCGAAGGCATGCGCCAGCCGCAGATAGTCGGCGGCGCCCAGCGGTTTGTCGCACAACTCGGCGAAACTGAAGCGCGCCGCGCCCATCGCCATCGCCGGCACCCTGAGCTTGCGGCCGAGGAGTTTCACCTCGCCTGTCTCGGGCGTGACCCCACCCGTGACATGCTGCCAGAGCAGGTCGAGACCGCTGTCGGCCTCGGACCCGAAGAAATACACCTGCCGGCCTTCGAATTTGAGGCGGCGGTAATCGATGGGCCCATTGAGGCTGACCACGTCGGCATTGGCCTTGAGCAGATCGACAAAGGGCAGGAAAAGCTGGCGGTTGAGGCCGTTCTCATACAGCCGCTCGGGCACGACGTTCGATGTCGCCACCAGCGTCACGCCGCCCTCGAACAGCTTGCCGAACAGCCGCTGCAGCAACATGGCGTTGGTGATGTCCTGCACGTGGAACTCGTCGAGACACAAAAGGCGCAACGACTTGACCAGCGGCTTCACCACGGCCGCGATCGGATCGGCGTTGTCGTTCCGGCCCTTGGCCTTGGCGCGAAAGGCCGTGATCGCCTCATGCATCTCGGTCATGAATTCGTGGAAGTGCACGCGCCGCTTGGCGGTGATCGGCACCACTGCGAAGAACAGATCCATCAGCAATGTCTTGCCGCGGCCGACATCGCCCACCAGGTAGGCGCCTTTTACGGTCGCCTGAGTGCCAAAAAACGCCGAGAGCTTCGGCTTGCCGTTGGCGGCCAATTCGCCCGCGATGCGATCGAGAACAAGGCAGGCCCGGCGCTGACCGTCGTCGGCCTCGAGCTGGCCGGCGGCGACGAGCTTTTCATAAGCGGCGCTGACGTCCACCGTCGCCCGGCCCGCTTGTCGCTGAATTTCAGCCCGCCATGGTGATGGCGGTGCCACCAGCTACTGTGCCGATGAACTGGTTGCCGGACAGCACCATGGCCGAAATGATCGAATCCTGGTCGTTGAAGAGCTGCAGCTGGCTGCCCTGCAATTGCCAGGCCGAAACCGCCGCGAGCCCGGCGATCTGGCAGCCCGGCGCCGAAGCGCGGTAGTGGCTGGTGCCGGCCTTGGCCGTATAGGTGAGGTTGAGCCGGCACTGCATCGAGCCCGCCGTGACCGTCCAGCCGCCCAAAAGTTTTTCGGTGCTGACGCCGGTGCTGAGATCGCGGCTGCCCGGCGCGCCGGTGCTGCCCGGAATGGCGAGCGGATCGGGCGCGAAAGTGTTGGGTCCGCCAAGGCTGGCCTGCTGCTGCGGCTGCACGCCGCCCAACACCGGCGTACCGGTGAGGCTTGGCGCCAATTGCGGCGTCTGCACCGTGCTGCCGGCCAAGGGCGGCAGCGCGTTGGTGGATACCGAGGAAGACTGCACGGGCGGCAGTTGCGAAGGCTGCGACTGACCGAGGATATTGGGTGGCCCCTGCAGGGTTTCACCACAGGCGCTGACGCTGAGCACGAGCAGGCCGCCCACAACGATCGATAGTGATCCGCGCATCAAACTCGTCATGATCTGTTTCGCATCCTCGCGGCTTTACCCTGGAACAAGTTAAGCGGGTATACAAAAAGACTTCCGGCGCTGCAATTGCCCAGGGCCAACACTTGCGTGAACCCGACTGTGCGGGGGCCAATGTGGCAGTTTTGCGGTTTGGCCGGCCCCTGCCCTATTTCTCCATCTGCTTGAGCAGGTCCCGCGCCAGCAGGCCCGCATCGACAGCTTCCTCTTCGGGCACCGAAATGGCGATGCCGCGCGGCCCGAAGACGCCCGGCAGGCCGGGCAGACCGTCATCACCGCCCTCCAGCGGATGAAAGCCATGGGCCTTGAGCGCAATGATGAGCACCCGCGCCACTGCCGGATCGCTGACTTCCAAAACGGTTTCGAACACGCGGGTTGAGGTCTCCGATCAGGCGCCGACGCGGCGCTCCACCATCATCTTCTTGATTTCGGCGATTGCCTTGGCTGGATTAAGGCCCTTCGGGCAGGTCTTGGAACAATTCATGATGGTGTGGCAGCGGTAGAGCTTGAACGGATCCTCGAGATCGTCCAGCCGCTCGGTCATTGCTTCGTCACGGCTGTCGATCAGCCAGCGATAGGCCTGCAACAGGATGGCCGGCCCCAGATACTTCTCGCCGTTCCACCAATAGCTCGGGCACGAGGTCGAGCAGCAGGCGCACAGGATGCATTCGTAAAGACCGTCGAGCTTCTCGCGCTCGGGCTTGGATTGCAGCCATTCGGTCTTGGGTGTCGGCGTCGTGGTCTTGAGCCAGGGCTCGATGGAACGGTGCTGGGCGTAAAAGGTCGAAAGGTCCGGCACCAGATCCTTGACCACCGGCATGTGCGGCAGCGGATAGACCTTGATGGCGCCGTTGATCTCGTCCATGCCCTTGGTGCAGGCCAGCGTATTGAGCCCGTCGATGTTCATGGCGCACGAGCCGCAGATGCCCTCGCGGCAGGAGCGGCGCAGCGTCAGCGTCGGATCGATGGTGTTCTTGATCCACAACAGCCCGTCGAGCACCATGGGGCCGCAATCCTTGGTGTCGACATAATAGGTGTCGATGCGCGGATTGCCGGCCTGGTCCGGATCATACCGATAGATGCGGAATTCACGCAGGGCGTCGCTTTGCGGCTTCTGCCAGGTCTTGCCCTTCTGCGGCTGCGAATTCTTGGGCAGTCTCAACTCGACCATGCTGTCGGTCCTTGTCGTCTCGAGAAGTCAGTAATTGAGGTGGCAGGCCCGGTTGCTGTCGGCAACATACTTGCCCCAGGCCGCCTCGACATCCTTGGGCACCCCGCCCTTTTGTTCCAGCGCGGTGAACTTTTGCGGCTGCCCCATCGACAGGATGACGAAACCCAGCATCCGCTCATCGAGCAGCTTCACCGCCACATCCGCCTTGCAGGTGCACAACTGCGTGTCGTTTTCAGAGGCAGCCAGGCACGCCACATAATAGTCGTCACGCGGTGCCGCCATGGCGGGCTGTGCCATCAGGCCTGTCAGCAGGACGATCGAGCCACTCGCTACTGCCACGGTCTTTCGCATCGGCCTGTTCCTCTTGCTTGACGTCAATACACCCGCGCTTTCGGCGCGATCTTCTTGAGGTCGATGCCATCGCTGAGCGGTTCGGTGTGCACCGGGCGGTAGCTCAGCGTCACCGTGCCGTCCGCCTCGATGGTCGACAGCGTATGCTTGCGCCAGTTGACGTCGTCGCGGTTGGGAAAATCCTCGCGCGCATGGGCACCCCGGCTTTCCGTGCGCGCTTCCGCCGACACCACCGTGGTCAGCGCATTGGCCATCAGGTTTTCCAACTCCAGGGTCTCCACCAGGTCGGAATTCCAGATCATCGAGCGGTCGGTGACCTGGATGTCGGGCAACTGCCGGTAGATCTCGGTCATGCGCTTGACGCCGGACGAGAGAGTCTCGCCGGTGCGGAACACGGCGGCATCTTCCTGCATGGTGCGCTGCATCCTGTCGCGCAGCACCGCCGTGGGCGAAGCACCCTTGGCGTAGCGCAACCGGTCGAAGCGCGTCAGGATCTTTTCGTCCTGGCTGTGATTGATGGCCGGAATGGGCGCGGCACGATCCATGACGACGCCGGCGCGCAACGCCGCGGCGCGCCCGAACACCACGAGGTCGGTGAGCGAATTGGAGCCGAGCCGGTTGGCGCCGTGCACAGAGGCGCAGGCGGCCTCGCCCGCCGCCATCAGGCCGGGCACGATACGGTCGAAACTGTCGGCGGCCGGGTTCAGCACTTCGCCATGATAATTGGTGGGGATGCCGCCCATATTGTAGTGCACCGTCGGCTGCACGGGGATCGGCTCGCGGGTCAGATCGACGCCGGCGAAGATCTTGGCGCTCTCGGTAATGCCCGGCAGGCGCTCATGCAGCACCTTGGGGTCGAGGTGATCGAGATGGAGGAAAATGTGATCCTTCTTCGGCCCGACGCCGCGTCCTTCGCGGATTTCGAGCGTCATGCAGCGGCTGACCACGTCGCGCGACGCCAGGTCCTTGGCATTGGGGGCATAGCGCTCCATGAAGCGTTCGCCTTCCGAATTGACCAGATACCCGCCCTCGCCGCGCGCACCCTCGGTGATCAGCACGCCGGCGCCGTAAACGCCGGTGGGGTGGAACTGCACGAACTCCATGTCCTGCAGTGGCAGGCCGGCGCGCGCCACCATGCCGTTGCCGTCGCCCGTGCAGGTATGGGCGGACGTCGCCGAGAAATAGGCGCGGCCATAGCCGCCCGTCGCCAGCACCACGGTCTTGGCGCGGAAGCGGTGCAGCGTGCCGTCATCGAGCTTCCAGGCCATGATGCCCTGGCAGCTGCCGTCCTCGCCCATGATCAGGTCGAGGGCGAAATATTCGACGAAGAACTGCGCATTGTGCCGGAGCGACTGGCCATAGAGCGTATGAAGGATCGCGTGTCCCGTACGGTCGGCGGCGGCGCAGGTGCGCTGCACCGGCGGGCCGTCGCCATATTCGGTCATGTGGCCGCCGAACGGCCGCTGGTAGATCTTGCCCTCTTCGGTGCGCGAAAACGGCACGCCGTAATGCTCGAGCTCATAGACCGCCGCCGGCGCCTCGCGCGCCAGATATTCCATGGCGTCGTTGTCACCCAGCCAGTCCGAGCCCTTGACGGTGTCGTACATGTGCCACTGCCAGCTGTCGGGGCCCATGTTCTGCAGCGAAGCCGCGATGCCGCCCTGCGCCGCCACCGTATGGCTTCGGGTCGGGAAAACCTTGGTCACGCAGGCGGTATTGAAGCCCTGCTCGGCCATGCCCAGCGTCGCCCGGAGCCCGGCGCCACCGGCGCCAACCACCACCACGTCGAAGGCATGGTCGACAATCTCGTAGGCTGTCATCGGCCCTAACCCCAGAATACGATTTTGATGAGTGCCAGCCAGCCGAGTACGGCAATGGCGATGGCGAAGAAGGAATTGAGCGTCAGCGACAGGCTGTAGAGCCGGGGGTCGTGCACATAGTCCTCGATGACCTCCCGCATGCCGATGCGCATGTGGATGACGACGCTGAGGATCAGCAGGGCCGTGAGGATGGCGACCCACGGATTGGCGATCACCGCCACCATGTCGGCGCGCGCCGTGCCGGCAAGCCGCACCACCAGCCAGATGAAGAAGATCGTGAACAGGACGTTCAGCGCGCCGGTGAGACGCTGCACGATGAAGTGCCGGGTGGCGCTGCGGGCATTGCCGTAGCGGCTATGGGGGTCGGCGATGATGCTCTTGTCCATGTCTCTCACCCCCGGAACCAGACGAAAACCGCCCAGACGATCAGCGTCAGGACGATGGAGCCGACAAGGTTGGCCCAGGCCAGTGCCTCGCGTTGCCCCGGCTCGAGCCCGTTGACCGTATCCCACACGAAGTGGCGGAGACCGCCAAGCAGGTGATGGAACAGCGCCCAGGTGGCAAGGAACAGGATCACCTGCCCGATCCAGCTGCCATAGACGAGATTGACCACCGAGAGCGGGGCCTCGCCGATCGCTGCGGCGCCCAGCCAGATCACCAGCAGCACCATGGCGGCATAGAGCGCCATGCCGGTGCCGCGATGCACGATCGACATCGCCATGGTGATGGTGAAGCGATAGATTTCGAGATGCGGGGAAAGGGGTCGCGGACGCGTCGTAGTCATGAGGCCTCGCTGTCGCCGGCCGGGGGGAGGGGCACGGTGTCGCAGTCTGGAATGGTTCGAGACTTCTAGCCCCCCGGCGGCGCTACGTCAAAGCCTCGTATCTGCCTCTTAGGTCTATGTCGGCGTCATGTATTTTTCATTGCCGGGGCGCAGGAATTTCATCTAGCTGAGCCGGCCAGATACGGAGCCCCCATGAACGAGACGATCAAGATCGTCGGCGAAGAAGTGCTCGCCGACAACTGGGCGGTGTTGAAGAACACCACGTTCGAGGTGACCCGCCGCGACGGCTCGCGCCAAACGCTGCACCGGGAAACCTATGACCATGGCAATGCCGCCGCCCTGCTGCTGTGTGACCGGCAGCGCCGCATGGTGGTCCTCACCCGGCAGTTCCGTTTCCCGGCCCATCTCAACGGCGATCCGGCCTGGCTCGTCGAAGTCTGCGCGGGCCTGCTCGACGGCGACACGCCCGAAACCTGCGCCCGCCGCGAGGCCGAAGAAGAAACCGGCTATCGTCCGACCACCGTCACCCACGTCTTCGACGCCTATATGAGCCCCGGCTCGCTCACCGAGAAGGTGTCGTGCTTTTTGGGCGACTATGATGCCGCGGCCAAGATCTCGGCCGGCGGCGGGTTGCATGAGGAAGGCGAGGACATCGAAGTCATGGAGATACCCTTCACCGCCGCCATAGCGATGATCGCATCCGGCGAAATCATCGATGGCAAGACCATCATGCTGTTGCAGCACGCGGCCCTGACCGGCTATTTCGGCTGAGACGTGTCAGTAGTCGGTGAGCTTCTTTTCCGGATCGTAAGGCTGGTCACGGACCGTCCGTGTCACCGCCTGCCCGCACTTCATCTTCTTTTCGGCGCCGTCAAATGCATAAGTCGGGGAGCCGTGCAGCTGCCAGCCCTCGCTCAGCGCCTTGGTGACCTTGTGGCAGAAGGCGCTATCGTCCTCGCCGCTCAGAAACCGGTAGATCAACATATTGGTCTTCTCCGTTGCCAATCAGTCAGCCATGCGCCGCTCATGGTTGATCTCGCCGCTACTTACAGCTAATCGAAACGCTATGCACCGGTTTCCAGAGTATTTGCTTGCGGGTTACGCCAACTTCATGTCGGGGCGTTACAACCGCGAAGAGGCGAGATACCGCGAACTCGCCAGGGAGGGCCAGAACCCCTCCGCCATGGTCATTGCCTGTTCGGACAGCCGTTCGGCCCCCGAGACCATTTTCGACGCCGGACCGGGTGAGCTGTTCGTGTTGCGCAACGTCGCCAACCTCGTGCCGCCCTACCAGCCCGACGCCAATCTTCACGGCACTTCGGCCGCCGTCGAATTCGCCGTCAAATATCTCGAGATCACCGATCTCGTCATCATGGGCCATGGCCGCTGCGGCGGTATCCATGCGGCGCTCAACCCCAAGGGGCCGGTGATGACCGAGAGCGATTTCATCGGCAACTGGATGAGCCTTCTGGCGCCGGTTTCCGAACAGGTGAGCCGCAACAGCTGGATGACCGAGGCTGAAAGGCGCACCGCGCTCGAGCGCATTTCCATCCGCCATTCCATGGGCAATCTGCGCACCTTTCCCTATGTGCGGGAGCTCGAAGCGGCTGGGAAACTGGCTCTGCACGGGGCCTGGTTCGACATTTCGACCGGCGAACTCTGGGTCATGGACCCGGAAACCGGCGACTTCACCCGCCCCGATCGCTGACGGTTTCAGCACGTTTTATTGAGGCGGCGCGGGCAACCAGGCCCCCGGCCGCACAGTTGCTCTTTTACTGCCCGATGCAGACGGCCCATCGTCGATGGCGCCGCTTCTCGCGCAATAAACTAGAGCTTTTGACATGCACAAGATCATTGCCACCGCAGCGACCCTGCTGCTTCTCGCAACCCCGACCGCGGTCTTTGCCCAGGCGGCGGCCAGCACCCCGGTCGACTTCGGCGCACTCGACGACAACAGCAGCGGCGGCCTCGATATGGCCGAAGCCCAGACCGCCTGGCCGGCCCTGACGCAGGACCAGTTCATCGCCGCCGACAACGACAAGAGCGGCTCGCTCTCCGAAGATGAGGTCGCCGTTCTGCCCCCACCCTCCCCGGCTTCGCAGGCGACACCCGTGCCCGCCGCACCCAAGATGTAATGTCATCGAACGAGGCTTCAGGCCGCGTCCTGAGGGTGCGGCCTTTGTCTTGTGGCGCAGGGGCTCGCGCAATCGTGAATGTGGCGTGAAGGCGATCGGTTGGGCAAATCGCTCTTTGCGCTTCGCAAAGCCGCTGCATTGCGGCCCGATTTTTCGCCCGCATGACTCGCCCCGTGGGCATTTGGGGCTTTGGGGCGCCACTGGCGCCGTCGCCAAATCATCTTCAACTCTCCGCTTCAGCGCCATTATTGCAGCGGTTCGAGACCACACTCGACCGCCAGCCTTTGTGCACGGATCGCCGGAAGCGGTTCGTCGGCACCGGCCAGAGCCGGCGCCGGATTCAATCCAGCACAGGGATTCCTCCCCGATGAAAAAGCTTTTCCTTTCCCTCGCCATCGTTGGTTTCGGCACTGTGGGCGCCCTCGCCCAGGCCGCGGCTCCAGGGGCCGGTGCAGGTGCCGGAGCCGGTGCGGGCGCCAGTGCCGGTGCGGCTGGCAGCGTCGACATCAGCCAGGTCGACACCGACCACAACGGCGCGCTGTCGATGGCCGAGGCGCAGGGGGTGTGGCCGGACCTCACCAAGGAGCAGTTCGCGGCCGCCGATACCGATGGCGATGGCGAGCTGGCGCCCAAGGAAGCCGCGACCCTGGTGGCTCCCGCCGCCAAATAGCGTCCGGAGCATCCTCAGGAAAGCCGTCCCCACCGCCTCCCTTGGGGGCGGCTTTCTTGAGCGTTTCGGGAAAAACGGATGCCACTTTTCCAACTCGAAAACGCGTCAAAACAAAGACTTGGAGCGTTCGTTCTGAGGCAATCAAAACGTGAAGCGCTCTAGGACGCAGCCGCCACCGCGCGGCGGCGCGGACCGAAGACATTGAGCAATAGCCCCGCAAAGACCAGCACGCTGCCCGCCACCTCGAGCCCACTCAGGGGCTCGCCGAGCACCAATACGGCGCTGGCGATTCCCACGACCGGCACCAGCAACGAGAATGGCGCCACCACGCTCGCCGGATATCGCGCCAGAAGAATGCTCCATAGCCCGAAGCCCACCAGCGTCGACGCATAGCCGTTGAAGGCGATGACCCCCAGGCTCCGTGCGCTCAGATGCATCAGCGCGAACCCGATCGCATCCGGCCCCTCGAGCAGGAACGACAGGCCCAGTAGCGGCAAGGGCGGCACCAGGCTCGCCCAGACGACGAATGCCAGCATGTCGATGCGGCCGGCCTTCTTGGTGATCACATTGGCGCCGCCCCAGAAAACCGCACCCAGCAGCGTCATCAGCAGCGGCCAGAGCGCCGTGCCGTCAGCCCTCTCCACCCCGATGACCGCGATGCCGCCAAGCGCCACCAGCGCGCCGCCCACCTGCAGCAGTCCGGGCCGTTCGCCCAGGAACACGATCGCAAGGCCGAAGGTGAAGAAAGCCTGCATCTGGATGACGAGCGACGCCAGCCCCGCCGGCATGCCCATATGGATGGCGACGAACAGCAGGCCGAACTGGCAGACGCCGACCATGACGCCGTAGGCGATCACCACCCGGGCGGCGATCTTGGGCGGCCTGATGAAAAACACCGCCGGCAACGCCGCGCATAAATAGCGCAGCGCCGTCAGCAGCAGGGGCGGAATTTCTTCCACGCCCCATTTGATGGCGATGAAATTGAGGCCCCAGACGAGCACGACCAGGAGCGCAAGCAATATGTCGCGAGGCGTCAAGCTTACGCTCCTGGAACTGGTCGGCGGCTTACGCCGCCTGGCGCGCCATGAGGCCGCGCTCGATCAGCGTTTCGGCGATCTGGACGGCGTTGAGCGCGGCGCCCTTGCGCAAATTGTCGGAGACCACCCACAGGGCGAGACCGTTTTCGACAGTGTTGTCCTCGCGGATGCGCGACACGAACGTATCGTATTCGCCGGCTGCCTCGACGGGCGTCGCATAACCGCCGGCTTCGCGCTTGTCGATCACCGAAATGCCGGGAGCTTCGCGCAGAACGTCACGCGCTTCATCGGGCGTGATCGGATTTTCGAACTCGATATTGACGGCCTCGGAATGGCCGACGAACACCGGCACGCGCACGGCCGTGGCAGTGACCTTGATCTTGGGATCGAGGATCTTCTTGGTCTCGGCGAGGAGCTTCCACTCTTCCTTGGTGTAGCCATCCTCCATGAACACATCGATATGGGGGATAACGTTGAAGGCGATCTGCTTGGTGAACTTGCCCGGGGTGGCCGTGTCGTTGACGAAGATGCCCTTGGTCTGCGTCCACAATTCGTCGACGCCTTCCTTGCCGGCGCCCGAAACCGACTGGTAGGTGGCCACCACCACGCGCTTGATCTTGGCGAAGTCATGCAGCGGCTTCAGCGCCACCACCAGTTGCGCCGTCGAGCAGTTCGGGTTGGCGATGATATTGGTGCGCTTGGGATTGGCCATGAAGGCATCGAGCGCCTGCGGATTGACCTCGGGCACCACCAGCGGCACATCCGAGTGATAGCGCCAGAAGCTCGAATTATCGATCACGATGGCGCCGGTGGCGGCGATCTTGGGCGCCCATTCCTTCGACACGGTCGAACCCGCCGACATCAGCGCGAAATCGATACCGCGGAAATCGAAATTCTCGAGATCCTTGCACTTGAGGATCTTGTCCCCATAGCTCAATTCCCGCCCGATCGAACGGGAGGACGCAAGCGCCACCACCTCGTCAGCCGGAAACTTGCGTTCGCTCAGGATGTTGAGCATTTCGCGGCCGACATTACCCGTGGCCCCGACGACTGCAACACGATAACCCATGGACTGAAGTCCTTTGCCTTGTTTATCGCCCCCGCGCAGCCGAGCCGCGGCCAATCTGGCTCGCCTCTCCCCGGCGGGAGACGGCCCGGGGGAGACGCTCAGGCGGTTTTGGTAGTTTTGAGTTTGCGGGACGCGCGCAGCCGATCCCCGGCCACATGGCCCGCAAATCCCGTGCTGCACATAATGAAGCTGCCGCGCATGCGACCATCACCCGTCAAACTGATGGCAGCTACATAAACCCAAATGGCAAATAGTCAATGAATTTGCACGCCGGCACGCCCTTGCCAGCCTGGCCGAAATCCCCGATGGACATGCCATGACCCATTACGACATCGTCATTCTCGGAGCCGGCGCCGCCGGCATGATGGCTGCCATCGAAGCCGGCCGGCGTGGGCGCCGGGTGCTGGTCGTCGACCACGCCATGGCGGCCGGCGAAAAGATCCGCATTTCGGGCGGCGGGCGCTGCAATTTCACCAACACCAATGCCACCGTGGCGGCCGGCCGCGATCGCTTTCTCAGCGACAATCCGCGCTTCGCTCTGTCGGCGCTGTCGCGCTACACGCCGGAAAATTTCATCGCCCTGGTCAGGCACCACGGCATCGCCTTCCACGAGAAGACGCTCGGGCAATTGTTCTGCGACGGCTCCAGCCAGCAGATCGTCGCCCTGCTGGTGGGCGAGATGCGCGCCGCCGAGGTCACGCTGGCGCTGGCGACGAGCGTGGATGCGGTCGACAAATCGGACACCGGCTTTTCGGTGCGCCTCTCATCCGGCCCCATCACTTGCGACAGTCTGATCGTCGCCACCGGTGGCAAGTCCATTCCCAAGATGGGCGCCACCAGCCTCGGCTATCAGCTCGCCACGCAATTCGGACTGCGCGTGACCGAGACGCGCCCCGCGCTGGTGCCGCTGACCTTCGCCGATCAGGAACTGGCGCGCCTGGCCGAACTCACCGGCGTTTCCACCAACGCCATCGTCAGCCACGGCAAGACCAGCTTCGAGGAAGCGCTGCTGTTCACGCATCGCGGCCTTTCCGGGCCCGCCATCCTCCAGATCTCCAGCTACTGGCGCGAGGGCGATGCCATCGCGGTCGACCTGCTGCCCGCGCGGGATCTCGCCGCGTTCCTGCGTGAAGCGCGCCACAAGACACCCAAGCTGGCGGTGCAGACCGTCTTGGCGGAACTCCTGCCCAAGCGCCTGGCGCAACTGCTCGGCGAGATGCTGGCGCTGCCCGGCATGATCGGCGATTTTTCCGACGCCAAGTTGAACGCGATCGTCGCGGCCGCAAAGGCCTGGGCCCTGAAGCCCGTCGGCTCGGAAGGCTATCGCACCGCCGAAGTCACGCTGGGCGGCATCGACACCCGCGGTCTAGATGCCAAGACCATGGGCGCGCGGAACGTGCCGGGCCTCTATTTCGTCGGGGAAGTCGTCGATGTCACCGGTTGGCTCGGCGGCTATAATTTCCAGTGGGCCTGGGCCTCGGGCTGGGCCGCCGGTCAAATCGCCTGATCCGCCTCGGCGAAGGTGATCCGGTTGTTCACCGGATCGATCACCGTCATTTCGGTCCCGCCCCATTCGGGATGCTCGAGGCCGGGACGGTTGTTCTTGTAGCGTTTGCCGATGAGTTCGGCGTGGAAGTCCCTGAGGCCGGTGACATTCACCCGCACATGCACGCCGGGCGAGCCGTCGCCATGATGCTCTGAAACATGCAGCACGATGCCATCGCGGCTGACCTGCATGTAGAGCGGCATGCCGGGCTCGAAGCGATGTTCCCAATCCAGCGTGAAGCCGAGGAAATCGAGATAGAATTCTCGGGCCTTGGCTTCATCGAAACTGCGCAGGATCGGGATCGTGCCCTTGTGGCCGAGCGTCATCTCAGAACTTGAAGCCGACCCGGATGCCCAGATTGGTGATGCCGCGATTGTCGTCGCCGCACAGTCCCGCATGCGAGGCATGCTCGGCCGTCAGCATGGCGCTGGCGTTCTGGGTAAGATTGGCGCCGATGCTGAGTTCTTCATGGAACAGCACGCGGCAGCCGAGATTGCGGTCATCGCCGGTCGCGCCATGCAACGGACCATTATGGATGGCGCCGCCGAACGCGCCTTCCACGAAGAACGTGTTGCCCAGCGGCACCGTATAGCTGAGGCCCGCATAGGCCAGCGATTCGTGATCGTTGAAGTTCACCGTGGCGCCCACATGCGGCCGGAGCTGGCCGAACATGATGAAGGAATCCACCGTGGGCAGCGTGAACAGCACCTCGGCGTTGAGATCCTCGATATGGCTCACATCGATGCCGTGATTGTCGGCGCCGCGCGCATAGACGCCGCCACGCAATTCGACCCCACCGAGCATTTGCGCCGATGCCGGCACGCTGCCGACGACCAGTGCTGCCAGTGCCATGATGGCGAAAAGAAGATGCCGCATTTGTCCAACCCGTCCCGCACAACTGCATTAAAAGGCGCATGGGCCGGGCAAAGAGTCAATTCAACAGCGGCCTTACGCTGTTCGCGGCCCCGGCGCGTCGGCAAGAATGCCACGCTTCCGCCATCTCATTTTGCATTTCATCGGTAAATACCGATATAATTGGCAGTCCCACCGATCGGCCCGCTCATGTCCTCCCAGATCCCCCTCTCCATTCTCGACCTCGCACCCGTGGCCGACGGCACTTCGACGCCCGAGGCGCTGCGGGAAACCTTGCGCCTCGCCCGGCTGGGCGACGAACTCGGCTATACGAGGCTCTGGTATGCCGAACATCACGGCATGCCTTCCATCGCCTCGTCCTCGCCCGATATTCTGATCGCCAGTTCCGCCGCCGCTACCCGCCGCATCCATGTCGGCTCGGGCGGCGTCATGCTGCCCAACCATGTTCCGTTACGCGTCGCCGAGACTTATCGTACCCTCAATGGCCTTCATCCCGGCCGCATCGATCTCGGCATCGGCCGGGCCGGCGGCAGCGACGGGCGCACCCTCAACGCTCTGCGCTCTTTCGGCGGTGAGCATTTCTCCGAACAGATGTCGGAATTGCTGGCGTTCGAGCAGCAGGGATTTCCGCCCGACCATCCCTTCGCCAAGGTCCGGGTCGTACCCGAACAGGTGGAACTGCCGCCAATCTGGCTCCTGGGCTCGTCGGGCGCCAGCGCCCATGCGGCGGGCACGCTCGGCGTCGGCTATGCGTTCGCGGCGCATTTCAGCCCGACGCCCGCAACGCCAGCCTTCGATTCTTATCGCGCCGCGTTCAAACCCGGTGCCCAGTTCCCAGCACCGCACGCCATTCTCTGCCTGTCGGTGATCGTCGCGCCTACCGACGGAGAAGCGCAGTTCCTCTCCGGCTCGCAGGCCCTGAGCTGGGCCCTGTTCCATTCAGGTCAGGAGCGGAAACTGGTTTCGCCGGAAGCGGCGGCCGCGCATGATTATACCGAGCACGAGCGCGCCATCATCGCCAACCAGCAAAGCCAGTGGATCATCGGCTCGCCGCAGACCGTCAAAGCCGCCATCGACGAGAAAATAGCCGCCACCGGCGCCGATGAGGTGATGATCACCACCACCATGCACGGCTACGAGCAGCGGCTGGAAAGCTATCGCCTGCTGGCCCGAGTCTACGGCCTGTAGCGTCTAAGGGCTGCAGAAAGCTGGCGCTTGGAGCGTTCGTTTGATGCAATCAAAACGAACGCTCCAAGTCTTTGTTTGATCGCCTTTTCGAACCAGAAAAGTGGCATCCACTTTTCCTGAAAACGCTTTAGGCCGCCAGCTTCTTCATGATGGCGGCGCCCATTTCCTCGGTGCCGACGGTCTTGCCGCCCTGGGCGATGTCGCCGGTGCGAAGGCCATCGTCGAGCACGGCTGCGATCGCGGCTTCCACCTTGCCGGCCAGCTCGACCATGTTGAACGAGTAGCGCAGCGCCATGGCGAAGCTCGCCAGCATGGCGATGGGGTTGGCGATGCCCTTGCCGGCGATATCGGGTGCCGAGCCGTGCACGGGCTCGTAGAGCGCCTTGCGCTTGCCGGTCGCCTTGTCGGGAGCCCCGAGCGAGGCCGAAGGCAGCATGCCGAGCGAGCCCGTCAGCATGGCGGCGGCGTCGCTGAGGATGTCGCCGAAGAGGTTGTCGGTGACCATCACGTCGAACTGCTTGGGATTGCGCACCAGCTGCATCGCCGCGTTATCGGCGAGGATGTGGTGGAACTCGACATCGGCGTAATCCTTGGCGACGGCCTGGGCCACGTCGTCCCACAGGACACCCGACTTCATGACGTTCTTCTTGTCGGCCGAATGCACTTTGTTGGAGCGCGTACGCGCCAGATCGAAGGCGACACGGCAGATGCGGTCGATCTCATAGGTCTCGTAGACCTGCGTATCGACGGCGCGCTTCTGGCCGTTGCCCAGATCGGTGATTTCCTTGGGCTCGCCGAAATAGACGCCACCCGTCAATTCGCGCACGATCAGGATATCGAGGCCCTCGACCAGTTCGCGCTTCAGCGACGAGGCATCGGCCAGCGCCGGATAGCAGATGGCCGGGCGCAGGTTGGCGAACAGCGCCAGGTCCTTGCGCAGGCGAAGCAGGCCGGCTTCCGGGCGCACGTCATAGGGCACCTTGTCCCACTTGGGACCGCCGACCGCGCCGAAGATCACCGCATCGGCAGCCAGGGCCTTGCGCATGTCGTCGTCCGAAATGGCGACGCCGTGCTTGTCATAGGCGCAACCGCCGACAAGGCCGCTATCGGTGGTGAAATCGGTCAGCCCCTGGGCATTGGTCCATTTGATGAGTTTTTCCACCTCGGCCATGATTTCGGTGCCGATACCGTCGCCGGGGAGGAGGAAGAGCTTCTGGGCCATTGCGTGAGGTCTCTGAGGATCGAAAAGGTCGAGCGAAACGAAAAGCTGAGGTCAGATCCAGGGACGGTCCTGGTGGACCTTGGCCTCGAAGCTGCCGATCTGACTGTCATGCTTGAGCGTGGACGCGATATCATCCAGGCCTTCGAGCAGGATGTGCTTGCGCGCCGGATCGATATCGAAATGCAGCGTACCGCCATCCGGACCCTTGATGGTCTGGGCCGCCAGGTCGACCGAGATGGTGGCGTTGGAGCCACGCTCGGCATCGTCCATCAGCAGCGCCAGCTGTTCGGGCGTCACGACCAGCGGCAGGATGCCGTTCTTGAAGCAGTTGTTGTAGAAAATATCGGCAAAGCTGGTGGAGATCACGCAGCGGATGCCAAAATCCAGCAGCGCCCAAGGCGCATGCTCGCGGCTCGAGCCACAGCCGAAATTATCACCCGCGATGACGATCTTGGCCTGCCGGTAGGCCGGCTTGTTGAGGACGAAATCGGGGTTCTCGGTGCCGTCTTCGTTATAGCGCATCTCGGAGAACAGCGCGGTGCCCAGGCCCGTGCGCTTGATGGTCTTCAGATACTGCTTGGGGATGATCATGTCGGTGTCGATATTGATGATCGGCATCGGCGCGGCGACCCCGGTCAATGTCTCGAACTTGTCCATGAACTATGCTCCTTAGGCAGCCAGGCTGGTCGCGGCATCCACGCCCAGCATCAGATTGAGATTTTGTACGGCGGCGCCCGAAGCGCCCTTGCCGAGATTGTCGTAGACCGCCACCAGCACCGCCTGCGCCTTGTCGTCATTGGCAAACACATGCAGCTTCATGCGGTTGGTATTGTTGTAGAGCTCGGGATCGAGTTGCGGCGTGCGCTCCAGCGCCTCGAGCGGCGCCACTTCCACGAACCCGCCCTTGATGCCCGCATAGTAATCGGCGATCGCGGCATGAAGGTCGACACCCTTGGGCGCCTTGGCCAGCGTCCACAACTGCAGCGGCACCGTCACCACCATGCCCTGCGCGAAATTGCCCACCACCGGCTGGAACAGAGGCACGTGGTCGAGCTCGGCATATTTCTGCAGCTCGGGCAGATGCTTGTGCATGAACGTCAGGCCATAGGGCATATATTCGGGCGCATCCTCGCCCTTGCCCACATAGTCCTCGATCATCGAGCGGCCACCGCCCGAATAGCCGGTGATGCCGTTGACGGTGACCGGATAATTCGCCGGCAGCAGGCCCGCCTCGATCAGCGGCCTGAGCGTCGCGATCGGCCCCTGCGGCCAGCAGCCCGGATTGGCGATCCGCTTCGATTTGGCGATGATGCCCGCCTGGTCCCTGCTCATCTCCGCAAAGCCATAGGCCCAGCCCTGGGCGACGCGATGCGCCGTCGAGGCATCGATCACCTTGGTGGTGTCATTGTCGATCAGCGCCACGCTTTCCCTGGCCGCATCGTCGGGGAGGCACAGGATGGCGACATCGGCTGCGTTGAGGAGTTGCTTGCGGACGTTTACGTCCTTGCGGCTCTCGCCCGGAATGGTCAGCAGTTCGAGGTCGCGACGGCCGGCCAGGCGGTCACGGATCTGCAGACCCGTCGTTCCCGCTTCGCCGTCGATGAAAACCTTCGCTACCATGATCCCGGCTCCTTCGCATTTCCCCGTTTGGGCGCACCGATGTAGGAAAAATACGCGCCGGTTTCAATGAACCAGCACCGGGGCAAGGTCAAGGGCCAGGTCGCGGCGATCGGGCCTCGGGCGACTATTGTCGCAGCCCCTTGCCGGCCCTGCGGCGGACAGGCAGGGTACGGGGGAACAACAGGAGGCTGCCGTGACCCCGCACAATCAAGCCAAGCCCGGCGACTATGCCGATGCCGTGCTGCTGCCCGGCGATCCCCTGCGCGCCAAATGGATCGCCGAGAATTTCCTCAAGGACGTCGTGGCGGTCAATAGCGTGCGCAATTGCCTGGGCTTTACGGGCACTTATGAGGGCCGGCGCGTTTCCGTGCAGGCCACCGGCATGGGCCAGCCCTCGCTCGCCATCTATGTGCACGAACTCATCAACGTCTATGGGGTCAAGACGCTGATCCGCGTCGGCACCTGCGGCGGGCTCAATGCCGGGGTGAAGGTGCGCGATCTCGTCATCGCACAAGGCGCCACCACCGATTCGAGCCTGGTCCGCGACGCCTTCGGCCCCTACAACTACGCCCCGATCGCCGATTTCCGCCTTTTGCGGGATGCCGCCGCCCGCGCCGAGCAGAAAGGCCTGCGCGCCCATGTGGGCAATATCGTTTCCAGCGATATTTTCTACCATGCCGACGGGCTCAAATCCTATGCGGCGGTCATGCAGCACGGTGTGCTCGGCGTCGAAATGGAGGCGGCCGCGCTCTATACGCTGGCGGCGCGCTTCGGCGTCAGGGCGCTCGCCATCTGCACCATGACCGATTGCCTCATCACCCATGAGGCGCTCTCGGCCGATGACCGCCAGTCTTCCCTGACCGACATGGCCAGGCTCTCGCTGGATGTGGCCGTCAACGCCTGAAATCGCCCGCTAACCTTGCCGGAAGGCGGCCACCATCTCGCCGTCATCTCTGTGTTAACCTCCGCTTAACCTGAGGGGGGACTTCCGGATGCTCAGCAAGAACAACGCCGCCCGGCTCGACGCGACGGTCCGCAGCGTCGAGACCATGACGCGTTTCGCCCTCGCCGTGCTGTCGCTGGCCAGCGGCGTCTACACTTATCTCGGCGTTCGCGGCATTTTGGACGGCAGCGCCACTTTCGTGTTCTTCGCCGCCATCGTCTATTCGGCGGCGGTGTCGGTGGCCATCTATGCCTTCTGGACCTTCATGATGCGCTTCGTGCCGCTGGTCACCAGCTGGAGCCAGCGCCTCGGCCTCTTCGTCGTCATGGCCGCCGGCTGCTTCATGATCATGGCCATGTCGTCCTGGCTCAATGCCGCGGCCCTGGCGGGCTCGGCGGCGCTCGAACAGCACATGGCGGTGACGCTGGAAGGCTATGCCGCCGATCTCGACAACGCCCATGCCAACGCTCTTTCGGCTCAGAGCCTGTTGCCCGACGTGCAGCGCGCGTCCGAACGCTTCGCGCGCCTCGCCGAGGACGAGCGCAATGGCGGCGCCCTCACCGGCACCACCGGCTCCGGCAGCGTCGTACAGCTGTTGAGCCAGATGTCGGCGCAGCTCACCGAGCTCGGCTCCACCATCACGGGCTCCCGCGACGAGGTCGAAGCCCTGTTCGGCGACGGGTCCAGGCGCCTCGCCACCATGCGCGAACTTTTGTCGGCTCCCGGCGAAGTCGCCCCCCGCGCCGATCAGTTCTCGGCCGAGGCCGTGCAACTGACGGCTGTCATTGCGGCCCTGCAGCAGACCGGGGTGGCGCCCTCGGTCAAACGCGCCGCCGCCGACCTGTCGGGCGGCTTCATCGCCCCGGTGGCTGACGGCGCCACGCCCGATCTCGCCAACCGGCAGGACCAGGTGATGGAAACCGTGCGCGCCTCCGTCGCCACCCAATCCCAGCAACTGAGCGAAGCCGCCGACGAAATTCTCAAGCAGACGCCGGTCGAGCCGCGCCGCTTCGTGCCGCTGTCGAGCGCCGAGGCGGTGCTGCGCTATTGGGGCGATTTCATCCCCTCCTGGGCCGGCGCCATCTCCATCGACCTGCTGCCGGTGGTCATGGTGCTGGTGCTGATGATCGTTCATGACGCCATGCGCCGCGAAAGCGGATCGCTCGATGAGGCCGAGACCATCACGGCCGCCGAAATGATCAGGGCCATGCAGCTCTACCGGACCATGACGGGCGTGCCGGAGGCTGCCGTCGCACCCGAGACCGTCCCGGTTACGCCAGCCGAGACGCCACCCGCCGAAGCCGAGCCCGTCGCCGAGCCGCCGCCAGCCGCGGCGGTCGAAGCGAGTGATGCTACCGTAACCCCCATCGACCTGCGCAAGCGCGGCGAGGCGCCCGCAAGGCCATGACCGCGCAGGCAAAGCCATGACGTTGCAGCGCTGGCTGGCGCGTATCGATGATGGCGCGATCCTGCGCGCCGCCTTCTACGTCATGCTGGCCGGCACCCTTTCGGTGCTGGCGCTCGACTATCGCGAACTGACGGCGGCCGACGCCAGCGTGGTGCCGGCGCCCGTCCTGCCGCTGGCCCCGCTCTGGGACCCGGACCATCCCATGACGCCCGGCCCCAGGCTCACTACCGATCCCGCGACGCTGGAGGCGCCGCTTGCCGTGACGCTGGGCGCCGGCGGCGTTCTTGACCTCACCGGCACCATCGATATCGGTGCCGCCAAGCGCGTGGCCGCCGAGATCGACGCCCATGGCGAATATATCCGGAGCGTGGCGCTCGATTCGCCGGGCGGCTCGGTCGACGATGCCCTGGCGATCGGCCAGCTCATCCGGGATCATAGGTTTTCGACCAGCGTAGCCGCCGGCGCGCTGTGCGCCTCCTCCTGCCCGCTCCTGCTTGCAGGCGGCGTCGAACGCCATGCCGAACAGGGCGCGGCGGTGGGCGTGCATCAGGTCTATGCGGCGGTGCTGGCCGATACCGTGGGCACCAGGCGGCTGAGCCCTGACCAGGCCATGGGCGAGGCCCAGGCCATCACGGCGCGCATCGGCCGTTACCTGACCGGCATGGGGGTCGATCCTGCCCTCTGGCTCAAGGCCATGGAGACGCCGCCCACGGATCTGGCCTACCTGACGCCCGCCGAAATGTACCAATTCAGACTGATTACAAGTCTTAACAAATAATGACTGGGGCAGCCGGAACCAGTCGGCTATGGTTGCATTCTCGTATCTGATGAAGGAGGGGAGCCATCATGAGAGATACGCATATGCTGACCGGTCATCGTGACATCCAGAAATGGGTCAGCGCCCGGAATGGTCTGCCGGCGATCGCGCCGGTTCGTGACGATCTCGGGGCAGTCCGCGCCAAGCTGAGCCTCAACTTCGGCAGGCGCGCACCGGACGAGACCGGCTTGAGCCCGTGTTCCTGGAGTGCCTGGCTGGCGGAACTCGACCGACAGCACCTGGCCCTCAAGGTCTCGAGCCACACACCGACCGATTTTGAACTGGTCGATCGCCGCGAACTCAATTGATCCGGCTATACTAATGTGACCTGGGCCCGCTTTGCCGGGCCCTTTTTGGTTTTTTAAGCCCCAGCAGGAGAACTACGTGTCCCGCATTCTTTCCACTGCCGAAGACATCCGCACCTGGGCCGAGGCCCGGTCAGGCGCCCCCGCCATGGCCGAACTCCCCAGCGGCACGCGCTCGCGCATCATCTTGCAGATCGTCTTCGACCAGTACCTGCTGAACTCCGGCGAGGCCCAGGATCAGGACCGGCTCGGCGGCCTCGACCTGGTGAGCTGGGACGATTGGCTGGCCGAGCTGAACAAGCAGAAGCTCGCCCTGCGCGTCGAGGACGAACATCTGGGCAATCTCGATAATTTCTATGAGTTCGTCGACGCCGACGCTCTGGCCTGACGCTAGCTCTAGTCGGCTTCGGCCTCGATGGCTTCCATGTCTTCGTCGGAAAAGCCGAAATGGTGTCCCATTTCATGCACCAGCACATGCGTGATGACGGCGCCGAGCGTGTCGTCATGCTCGGCCCAGTAATCCAAAATGGGGCGGCGATAGAGCCAGACCCGGTTGGGCAACTGGCCTGACGCCGGCACCACGCCCGCTTGCGCCAGGCCGATGCCGTGAAACAGCCCGAGCAGGTCGAACGGCGATTCGATGCCGAGATCGTCGAGCACATCGTCCTCGGGGAAATCGGCGACGACGCAGGTGACGTCCTTCACCAGCTCCCGAAACGGCGATGGCAGGCCACGGAGCGCCGCGCCTGCCATCATCTCGAAGTCGTCGAGCGTCGGGGCGAGACGCCCCGACCAGTCATTGGCTTTCGCCGGTTTCAGCGCCACTCGCGGATGTCGACGAAGCGGCCGGCGATCGCCGCCGCCGCCGCCATGGCGGGCGACACCAGATGCGTGCGGCCCTTGAAGCCCTGGCGGCCCTCGAAATTGCGGTTCGAGGTCGAGGCGCAACGCTCCTGCGGGGCGAGCTTGTCGGCATTCATGGCCAGGCACATCGAGCAGCCCGGCTCGCGCCAGTCGAAGCCGGCGGCCTTGAAGATCTTGTCAAGGCCTTCGGCTTCCGCCTGTTCCTTGACGAGGCCCGAACCCGGCACCACCATGGCGTTGACGCCCTCGCGCACCTTATGGCCGTTGAGCACGGCGGCGGCGGCCCGCAGATCCTCGATACGGCCATTGGTGCACGAGCCGAGGAAGACCCGGTCGATGGCGATGTCGGTGATCTTGGTGCCCGGCACCAGACCCATATATTCGAGCGCCCGCCACTTGGAGGCGCGCTTGTTCATGTCGGCGATATCATCCGGATTGGGAACGACGCCGCTGACCGAGATCACGTCCTCGGGCGATGAGCCCCAGGAGACGATCGGCGGCAGCTTGGCCGCATCGAGCCGCACTTCCTTGTCGAAATGCGCGTCGGGGTCGGTGAACAGCGTCTGCCAATAGGCCACGGCGCGATCGTAGTCGGCACCCTTGGGGGCACGCGGCCGGCCGCGCACATAGTCGAAGGTCTTTTCGTCCGGGGCCACCATGCCGGCGCGGGCACCGCCCTCGATGGCCATGTTGCAAACCGTCATGCGGCCTTCCATGCTGAGCGCGCGGATGGCTTCGCCTGCATATTCCAGCACGTGGCCGGTGCCGCCGGCCGTGCCGGTCTCGCCGATGATGGCGAGCGTGATGTCCTTGGCGGTGACGCCGGGCGGCAGCTGGCCGTCCACGGTCACGCGCATGTTCTTGGCCTTCTGCTGGATCAGCGTCTGGGTGGCGAGCACATGCTCGACTTCCGAGGTGCCGATGCCATGCGCGAGAGCGCCGAACGCGCCATGCGTCGAGGTGTGGCTGTCGCCGCAAACGATCGTCATGCCCGGCAGCGTAAAGCCCTGTTCGGGCCCGACGATGTGGACGATGCCCTGCCGCTTGTCGAGTTCGTTGAAATACTCGACGCCGAAATCGCGGGCGTTCTCCGCCATCGTCTCGACCTGCAGCCGGCTTTCGGGATCGTCGATCCCCTGGCTGCGATCGGTGGTGGGCACGTTGTGGTCCACCACCGCAAGGGTGCGCTCGGGAGCGCGCACCTTGCGGCCATTGATGCGAAGGCCCTCGAACGCTTGCGGGCTGGTGACTTCATGCACCAGGTGACGGTCGATATAGAGGATGGAAGTGCCGTCCTCGTTGGTGCCGACCACATGGTCGTCCCAGATCTTGTCGTATAGCGTCCTGCTCTTGCTCATCGGCGAGATACCCAAAGGCCTTTCGAATTGGCTGCGCGGGCCGTTCTATGCTTCGACCCCGCAAGGGTCAAGAATATGTCACGTTGCCGGCGATGCAAGGGCCAAGCGTCGTGCCCGGGCATCGACCATTGTCGCACTCTCGACATTTGCCGATGTCACGCTCACCTTAGGCAACAAGCCTTGGTCGCTGGGGTAAGGTCATGCTCGAAGTCGTCTCGCCTGCGCAAACCCGCGCGGCCCTGCTCGCCCGTGCCGGGGAGCTGGACGCCCAGGCGCCAGCCTTCGCGCATTTCCTCGCCGCCATCGTGATGGCCACCGATCCGCAGGATTTCGAAGGCCAGGATGCCCAGGCGCTGGAAACAATGTGGCGCGAGGCCTTCGACCGCCT
The DNA here is from genome assembly GCA_036499825.1 of Devosiaceae bacterium. Taxonomy (GTDB): domain Bacteria; phylum Pseudomonadota; class Alphaproteobacteria; order Rhizobiales; family Devosiaceae; genus Paradevosia. Next base: position 50,933 of record DASYCZ010000025.1, on the reverse strand, counting down.
CGGCAGCCGTGGCGACCAGCCCCATCTCGTCACCATCACGCCCCCGGTTGCGCTGGGCGGCGACACGCCCCAGATCGTCGAGGTCTATTCGCGTGACATGCCGTTCATCGTCGACAGCGTGCTTGCGGCCATCAGGGCTCATGCCGGACAGGTGCGCCTCATCACCCATCCGGTCGTGCCCCTCGATGGCGGACGGCGCATGGAAAGCTTCCTGCAGGTTCACATCGATCCGGTCGGTGACGCGGCCGCGACGGACGCCCTCAAGGCCGAGATAGAGGCGACCCTCGCCGATGTCAGCGCCGCCGTCGCCGACTGGCAGCCCATGCTGGCCAGGATCGACCGCGCCATTGCGGAGCTCAAGGCCCCGGCCGTCGGACTGCCGGCGGCCGTTACGGGCGAGACCACCCAATTCCTCGCCTGGCTGAAGGAGCACAACTTCACCTTCCTGGGCCTGCGCGACTATCGGCTCGACGCCGGCGGTGAACTCGTACCCGAGGCGGCAGGCGGGCTCGGCATCCTGCGCGATCCCCAAACCCAATTCCTGCGCTCGGGTCCCAACTATGTGGAGATGACGCCGCAGCATCGCGCCTTCCTTGCGGCTCCCGAGCCCATGCTGGTCACCAAGGCCAATATCCGGGCCCGCGTGCATCGTCGCAGCCACATGGACTATATCGGTATCAAGCGCTACGACGCGGCCGGCGCCGTCATGGGCGAGACCCGCATTCTGGGCCTCTTCACCTCGCTGTCGCTGGCCACGCCGCATAGCGAGGTGCCGCTGGTCCGGCGCAAGCTCGCCGAAGTTATGCGCCGCTCCGGCTACGATCCGCAGGGCCATGCGGGCAAGGCGCTGATGAGCGCGCTCGAAAGCTACCCGCGCGACGAGCTGTTCCAGATCGATACCGACCAATTGGCCGAATTCGCCCAGGACATAGCCAATCTCGCCGACCGTCCGCGTATCCGCGTGCTGCCCCGCATCGATCCGTTCGACAACTTCGTCTCGGTCCTGCTCTATCTGCCGCGCGACCGCTACGATTCCGATATCCGCGCCGAGATCGGGGCACGGCTGGCCGAAATCTATGAGGGCCGGATCTCCGCCTATTATCCGCATTTCCTCGAAGCCGACCTGGTGCGCGTGCACTTCATCATCGGGCGCAATGGCGGCGTCACACCCCGTCCATCCCGCGAGACGCTCGAAGCCGAATTCGCCGAAATGGCGCGCAGCTTCGGTGACCGCCTGGTGGCTGAGGCCGAACAGCCGGCGCTCGTCGCCGCCTATCGCGATGCTTTCTCGCCGGCCTATCAATCGCACAACACCCCCGTCGAGGCCCTGGCCGATATCGCGGTCTTCAACGCCCTCGCCGACGAAACCCATATCGCGGTGCGCCTGGGCGCCCGCACCGTCCATGACGGCGCTCTGGGCCTCAAGGTTTATCATCGCCACAGCCCCATTCCGCTCAGCGACCGCGTGCCCATGCTGGAGCATTTCGGCTTCCGGGTGATCGACGAGCGCACCTATACGGTCACCGCACGCGACGGCGCCGAGCGCTATCTCCACGACATGGTGCTGGCCACCGCCGATGGCGCCCGCGTCGACCTGGCGCTGCAGGCCCCATCAATCGAGGCGGCGCTGCTGGCCGTTTGGGATGGTCTTGCCGAAAACGATGGCTTCAACGCGCTGACGCTGAAGGCCAATCTCGCCTGGGACGACGTCGCATTGCTGCGGGCTCTGGCCCGTTACCTGCGCCAGATCGGCTTTGGCTATTCGCAGACCTATCTGGCGCGCGTCCTGGCGACGCAGCCCGACGCCGCCACCCGCTTCGTCGACCTGTTCCATGCCCTGCACGACCCCCGGCTCGCCGGCGACCGCGACGCCCTCGCCACCACGGCGCGTGCGGGAATCGCCGCGGCGCTCGACGCCACTACCTCGCTCGATGAGGAACGCATTCTCGAACGCTTCCAGAACCTCATCGAGGCGAGCGTCCGCACCAATGCCTATCAGCGCGATGCCGAGGGCAATCGCCGCCCGGCACTCGCCATCAAGTTCGATTGCAAGGCCATCGAGGGCCTGCCCGAGCCGCGCCCGTTCCGCGAGATCTTCGTTTACGCCCCGCGCGTCGAGGGCCTGCACCTGCGCTTCGGCGCCATCGCCCGCGGCGGCATCCGCTGGTCGGACCGCCCCGAGGATTTCCGCACCGAGATCCTTGGGCTCGTCAAGGCCCAGCAGGTCAAGAACGCCGTCATCGTGCCCGTCGGCGCCAAGGGCGGCTTCGTTCCCAAGCGCATGCCGGCCGGCGCCGATCGCGATGTGGTGCAGGCCGAAGGCACTGCCTGCTACAAGATCTTCATCGGCACCCTGCTCGATGTGACCGACAACCTCGACGGCGACGCTGTCATCCCGCCCGCCAATGTCCTGCGCCGCGACGGCGACGATCCCTACCTGGTCGTCGCCGCCGACAAGGGCACCGCCAGTTTCTCCGACATCGCCAATGCCATCGCGCTCAATCGCGGCTACTGGCTGGGCGATGCCTTCGCCTCGGGCGGCTCGGCCGGTTACGACCACAAGGAAATCGGCATCACGGCCCGCGGCGCCTGGGAATCGGTGAAGCGCCACTTTGGCGAACTCGACCGCGATGTCGAGACCGAACCCTTCACCGTGGTGGGCGTCGGCGACATGTCGGGCGACGTCTTCGGCAACGGCATGCTGCTGTCGAGGACCACGCGCCTGATCGCCGCTTTCGATCACCGCGACATTTTCATCGATCCCGATCCGGACCCGGCCGTGGGCTTTGCGGAACGCCAGCGCCTGTTCGAGCTGCCGCGCTCCAGCTGGCAGGACTATGACCAGAAACTGCTGTCGCCGGGCGGCGGCATCTATTCGCGCCGCGCCAAATCCATCGCGCTGTCGGATCAGGCCCGTGCGGCCCTGGACCTGACCGCCGCGAGCCTCACGCCCAACGAGGTGATGACCGCCATTTTGAAGGCCAGGGTCGACGTCCTGTGGTTCGGCGGCATCGGCACCTATGTGCGGGGCAGCACCGAAACCGACGCCGATGCGGGCGATCGCGCCAATGACGCCATCCGCATCACCGGCGCCGACCTGCGCGCCACCGTCGTTGCCGAGGGCGCCAATCTCGCCATGACGCAGCGCGGCCGCATTGATTACGCCCTCAGGGGCGGCCGGCTCAATACCGACGCCATCGACAATTCCGCCGGGGTCAATTCGTCCGATCTCGAGGTCAATATCAAGATCGCTCTTGGCTCGCTGACGCGCGCCGGCATCCTCGACTATGAGGGCCGCAACACCTTCCTGCGCGGCATGACCGACGAGGTCGCGGCGCTGTGCCTGCGCAACAATTATCTGCAGACCCTGGCCCTGTCGCTGACCGAGCGGCGCGGCATGGCCGAGTTCCCCGACCACCGCGCCTTGATTCAGGCGCTGGAAGCCGCCGGCCAGCTCAACCGCGCCGTCGAATTCCTGCCCGACGAGGCAGCGCTCGATACCCGCGCCCTCGCCGGCAAGCCCTTGACCCGGCCTGAACTCGCCGTGCTTCTCGCCTATGCCAAGCTGACGCTTTATGCCGACCTGCTGGCTTCGGCGGTGCCCGATGACGACTATCTCGGCCGCGAGCTCTTCCGTTACTTCCCCGAGACCTTGCACCGGCAATATCCCGATGCGGTCACCACCCATCGCCTGCGCCGCGAAGTCATCGCCACCGTGCTCGCCAACGCCATGATCAATCGCGGCGGTCCGGCCTTCGTCAACCAGATGACGGCGGCGACCAGCGCCGATCCCGGCGCCGTGGCCTTTGCGTATGCGGCGGCCCGCGACGCCTATGGGCTGCCCGACCTCAATGCTGCCATCGACACACTCGATGGCCGGATGGAGGGCGCCATCCAACTGGCGCTCTATGCCGAGGTCGAGGCGCTGCTGCGCCGCGAAACCCTGTGGTTCCTGCGCAATACCAGTTTCGAGGCGGGCCTGGCCCCGCTGGTGAACCGCTATGCGGAGGGGGTCGAAACCGTCCGCGCCGCCCTGCCCCGGCTGTTGCCCGCAACCCTTCAGGCGGCGGCCACGGCTGCGGCCGAGCGCTTCATCGCGGGCGGCACGCCCGCGCCGCTCGCAGCCGCCATCGCGGCCCTGCCGACGCTGTCGTTCTCCACCGACATCGTGCTCATCGGCGATCGCGCCCACAGCAGCGTCGCCGAGGCGGCCGAGGCCTTCTTCGGCGTGCTGACGCTGTTCGATCTGGGCGATATCGTGCAGCGCGGCCGCGACATCATGCTGGCCGACCGCTTCGACCGCATGGCGCTCGACCGCGCTCTGGCCAATTTGATGCGCGCCTTGCGCGATCTCAGCGCCGATGTTCTGACCACGCCCGGCGCCAGTGTGGCCGACCGGCTGGCCGCCTATCGCGATGCGCGGGCCGCAGCCGTCGAGCGCACCGCCAAGGCCGTGTCCGACCTGACCCAGGGCGAATTGACGGTATCGCGCCTGTCGGTGGCCGCCGGCATGCTCGCCGACCTGGCGCGCGGCACCTGAGGCCTGGCGCCATCGCGCTTTCGATCAGGAAAAGTGGTGTCCACTTTCCTGAAAGCGCTTTAGTGCCGGAAGTGCCGCATGCCGGTGAACACCATGGCGATGCCGGCATCGTCGGCCGCCTGGATGACATCGGCGTCACGGATCGAGCCGCCCGGCTGGATCACCGACGTGGCGCCGGCTTCCACCGCCGCCAGCAGCCCGTCCGAGAACGGGAAGAACGCATCCGACGCCACCGCCGAGCCCTTGGCCAGCGGCACCTCGATGCCCGCGGCCTCCGCGGCGTCCTGCGACTTGCGGTGCGCGATACGGCTTGAATCGACCCGGCTCATCTGCCCGGCGCCGATACCCACCGTCGCCCCGTTCTTCACATAGACGATGGCGTTGGACTTGACGTGCTTGGCGACTTTTTCGGCCAGCAGCAGGTCGGCCATCTCGGCAGCGGTCGGCTGCCGCCTGGTCACGACCTTCAGCTCCACGTCACCGGCATTGCGGTTGTCGCGTTCCTGCACCAGAAGGCCTCCGGCAACCGAGCGCACGGTCAGGCCGCCCGCCTTAGGATCGGCGAGCGCACCGGTCAGCAGGAGACGCAAATTCTTCTTGGCCCCGATGATCGCGACCGCTTCCGGGCTCGCCGACGGTGCGACGATCACCTCGGTGAAGGTCTTGACGATCTCCTCGGCCGTTGTCGCGTCGATCTCGCCATTGAGCGCCACGATGCCCCCATAGGCGCTGACCGGATCGCACAGCAGCGCTTTCCTGTAGGCCGTCAGCAGGTCACCCGCGATGGCGACGCCGCATGGATTGGCGTGCTTGATGATGGCCACCGCCGCACCGTCCCTGGGGTCGAATTCCGACACCAGTTCGAACGCCGCATCGGTATCGTTGATATTGTTGTAGCTGAGCGCCTTGCCCTGCACCTGCGTGGCGCTCGACACACCCGGACGCGTTTCGCCCGTGGTATAGAACCCTGCCCATTGATGCGGGTTCTCGCCATAGCGCATCACCTCGTGCAGGGTGCCGGCGAAGCTGCGATAGGGCATGTCGCGATAATCGATCGCCTTGGCGAACCAGTTCGAAATCGCCGCGTCATAGGCCGCCGTCCGCGCATAGGCCTTGGCCGCCAGGCGCTGGCGCAGCGCCAGCGGCACGCCGCCTTCAACCCGCATGGCCTCCAGCACCACCGCATAGTCGTTGGGATCAACGATGACGGTGACGAAGGCGTGGTTCTTGGCGGCTGAGCGGATCATGGCCGGACCGCCGATATCGATATTTTCGATCGTGGTGTCGTAATCGGCGCCCTTGGCGACAGTCGCCTCGAACGGATAGAGATTGACCACCACCAGATCGATCGCCCCGATGTCGTGCTCGGCCATCGAGGCCTGGTGGCCGGCATTGTCGCGGACCGCCAGCAGCCCGCCATGAACCTTGGGGTGCAGCGTCTTGACGCGGCCATCCATCATCTCGGGAAAGCCGGTGACCTCGGAGATTTCCTTCACCGCAACGCCGGTCGAGGCGATCAGCTTGTGCGTGCCGCCGGTCGACACCAGTTCCACGCCGAGCCGCGCCAGCTCGCGGGCGAAATCTTCCATGCCCGCCTTGTCGGAAACCGAGAGCAGCGCCCGCCCGATCTTCACCACGCCTGCCGCCATGCTCGCCACCTGTCTGTCGTTGGACAATTCCAGCGGCTCGCTAGCACAGCCCGGCAGTGAAGGAAACCGGCTCAGGTCCGGTCGAGGGTGAAAATCCAGGCGATCTCGGTGCCGGCCGCGACCGGCGCCTCGAGGATGATCTGCCGCGTCCGGTGCAGGCCGAAATAGGCCGATTGGCGCACGCTCTCTTCCTCATGCACCTCGGCGCCCTCCCACAGGAACGTCCATTCGGAGCCGTTGGAAAGACGCACCAGCAGCGAATTGTCGAGCGGCAGGACTTCCGCGCCCGGCGCCAGGTGGAAGCGCAATGTGCACAGGCCAGAGGTCTGTCCCTTGCCCCCGATCATGCGGTCCTGCCCGACCAGCGTGCGGCCCTCCGACAACAGCGTCAGCCGCCGCTCCAGCGCCACGCCGAAGCGATGCTCAAACCCGAAGGTGCGGGCAATCAGCGTCGGCTCCTTGGCATCCAGGCTCAATTCCGGCAATGGCCCGCGTTGCCTCAGACGTGAGCCGTGCCCACCTTCCTCGACGGCGGATTCCGCATTGATGGTAGGCGCCGAATGCGCAATGCCGCGCCGGAACAGCGCCTTGCTGTGCGACAGCTCCGCCGGCGCCGGCCCGCAATTGCCGATGACCAGGTCGCGGCCATAGCTGAACTCGAAGCCCAGTGCGCCCGATGCCGCCTCGCCCGCATAATCGAGCGGCGGCACCATGCCGCCATCGGCCACGATGACGCCACCGCCTTCCTGCAGCCGGATATAGCCATCGCCGATGGCGCTCCTGGGCACATATTGGCGATCGAGCCCCTGGGCCTGCACGGCGACCACGATGTCGTGCGGCAATTGCCCCGAGCCGTTGAAATAGGCCGGCTCGCCCGACCCCAGCACCTGCCGGTCGAACGCCTTGTGCATGAGATCGAGTGCCGGCGACAGGCCGGCCGCCAGTTCCCGGTGCTCGCGCATCAGCGCCTGGTGCACCGTGCTCAACTCCACCAGCAGCGCCAGCTGCGTCTTGGCATTGCGGCTGCGATGGAGGCCATCCGCGCTGATCTGGCGGTCCAGGAGGCGCTTGAGGCGCGCCACCCGCCGTGCCACCGCATCGTCCTTTTCCACCGACAGGGCCGCGCCCACCACCGCCATGGAGGCCAGCGCCGCATCGGCGGGCTCGGCGGTGAAGCCGGCGCGCATGCGCAGCGACTGGATCTGCGCGCCGAGCGTGCGCCCGATGGCAGCGGTCTGTTCTGGGGTCGCGCCCTCGACCAGCAATGAATAGTGCCGCAGCCAGTTCATCACGCGCTGGGCGCAAAGGCCGGTGGCCCAGGTGCGGCGATCGAAGCGCCCGTGCCGGCCGATCCAGTCGAACACCAGCGTGCGGGCGAACCGCCGGCTGCCATCGTCGCGCGCCTCGCGGAAATGCCGCAGCCAGGAAAAACTATGCAGGCTCGACAGCCAGTCTTCGTTGTCGGCCCTCACCGCGAACGGCGAAATTCCCCCGGTATCGACGAGTTTGGAGGCCAGCAGGTAGCGGCCCTGCATCATGTCGATGATGGTTTCGACGTCGGTGGGACGGAATTCGGGCAGCGCACCCTCGAATCGGTCGTCGGAAAGGCTCCTCCAGGTCCAACGTACCAGCGGCATGCTCGCCGCGAAGTCCGCCGCGCCCAGGCTCCAGCGCCGCGCGAGGAAACGCATGACATCGATCAATATATGCCCTCTCAGACCAGCGCCCCCAACACCGGCATAGAGCCCGCGCGGCCGGGACACAACCCGAAACAAAACAGCCTGTGGACAGCCGTGTGTTTCACCGTGCTGGAAGCGAGGCGGCGCCGCGCTCAGCGGCGGCGAAAGCGTGCGATGAAGAACCCGTCGACCCCGCCCGGCGGCATGTCGGCAAGCGCCAGACCCGGATGGGTGCGCACTTCGCCCAGTGCCGTCAGCGCCGGCCCGAAACGGTCCAGCTCATCGGCTGCGATCGGGAATCGTTGCAATTCCGGCAGGTGCGCCTCGACCCAGGCCGCCTGCGCTTCACCCTCTGCTGCCTCCAGCGAGCAGACGCAGTAGATCAGCACTCCGCCCGGATTGAGGCACTGTGCCGCCTGCCGCAAAAGTTTCCGCTGCAGGCCGGCCCGCCCCCTGATGTCTTTCTCATCGCGATGCCAGATGACTTCCGGATGGCGGCGGAACGTACCCGTGGCCGAACAGGGCGCATCGAGCAGCAGCCCGTCGAATTTCTCCGCCGGCTCGTAGCTGGCGGCATCGCCCTCGACGATTTCGGCCGCATAGCCGAGCCGCGCCAGATTGCTCCTGAGCCGATCGAGCCGGCTGCCTTCGCTATCGAGGGCCGTGACCCGGTAACCCGCCTTCACCAGTTGCGCCGTCTTGCCGCCCGGTGCGGCACAGAAATCGCCCACCCTTGCGCCGGCCGGCAGTTGCAGCAGCCGCGCCGGCAGCGCCGCCGCCGTGTCCTGCACCCACCAGCGGCCTTCGGCATAACCGGGCAGCGCCTCGACGGGCCGATCGCGGCTCATCACGCGCACGCTGTCGAAAACCATCGGCTCGGCATTGAGGCCGGCCATGAGCTCCGGGTCGGTATCGCGCAATGTCAGGTCCAGCGGCGCCCCATCGCGCAGGGCCTGGCCAAATCGCTCGACCGCCTCGGCCCCATAAGCCTCCACCCAGCCGGCCCTGAGATCGGAGGGAAACAGCAGGTCTTCGGGAAAATCGAACAATCGCGCCGAATTGGCCTGGGCTCGGCGCAGCGCCGCATTCATCAGCCCGGTCAGATGCCGGGCCTTGGGGTCGGCCTTGAGGGCCTCGACCGCCAGGAACAGGGCGCTATGGGCGCCGAGTTCGGGCAGGAACAGCAACTGCCCCAGCGACAGCCGCAGCACTGCCTCGAACGAGCCGCCCTTCTTGGGCAGCCCGCGATCGAGCAACTCCTCGATGACCGCGTTGAGTGGGCCCTGGTAGCGCAGCGCCGTGGTGATCAGCCGGTTGCCCACCGCCCGGTCGCGGCTGTCGGGAACTTCGCCGGCGTTGAGGGGCTGGAACGGCTGGCCGTCCAACACCCCGCGCAGGCGTTCGGCCGCGATGAGACGGAGCTGCAGCCCCGCTGGTTCTGGTTTTCCCGCCACTCTTGCCTCAACCCCACGGGCCGCCGAAGGACGATGGCGGCCGATCGCTGTCCCCTCGCCCCGACGCAGGCACGCGCCAGGGGCCAGGGGCCGTGCTGCCGTCACCCGCCGGGAAGGACGAGCGGTTGTGGTCGACGCGCATCGATTCGGCAAGCTTGCGCAACTGCGCGATGCGGTTGTTGACGTCCGGATGGGTGGAAAACAGATTGTCCATCCGCGCGCCCGACAGCGGGTTGATGATGTACATATGCGCCATTGCGGGCGTCTGTTCGGCCGCCTGGTTGGGCACGCGCTGCGCCGTTCCGGCGATCTTGGCCAGGGCGGAAGCCAGCGCCAGCGGATCGCCGCTGATCTCGGCGCCATCGCGGTCCGCCTCATATTCGCGGGTCCGCGAAATCGCCATCTGCACCATCATGGCGGCCAGCGGCGCCACGATCACCGCCACCAGCGTGCCGAGGCCGCCGAGCGGATTGTTGTTGCGGTTGCCGCCGCCGAAGAAGAAACCGAACTGCGCCAGCATCGAGATGGCGCCGGCAAGCGTCGCGGTGATCGTCATGGTCAGCGTGTCGCGGCTGCGGACATGCGCCAGCTCATGCGCGATCACCGCCGCGACCTCGCGCGGCTCCAGCCGGTTGAGCAGCCCGCTCGATACCGCCACCGCCGCATTTTGGGGGTTGCGGCCCGTCGCGAAGGCGTTGGGCTGGTCGGTGTGGATGATGTAGAGCCGGGGCATGGGCAGCCCCGCATTGGTGGCGAGCCGCTGCACCATATCGTGGAGTTCCGGCACGCGCGCCGGATCGACCTCCTCGGCATTTTGCATGCGGAGCACCAGCTTGTCGGCATTCCAGTAGCTGAACAGATTAGTGACGACCGCGACGCCGAAGGCGATGGTCATGCCGCTGGTGCCGCCGATGAGATAGCCCACTGCCATGAAAATGGCCGTGAGCGCCGCCAGAAGGACAGTCGTACGAACCGCGTTGAACATGGTCTTTGCCTGATGTTGCACTGCACATTAGGATGGGGAAGCCACCGGCCCCGCACAAGATCAGCTTACCAATGTGTAACCCGGGTGGCGCGCAAATTCTGGAGAATCGCCATGAGCGAGACTGAAGAACCGCGAAAGCCCCTATCTGCCGCCGCCCGCCGCGCCCTCGCCGAGGCCGAGGCGCGCCGCGCCGAGATCGACCGCCGCAACGCCGCGGCCCCGCCCGAAAAGGGCGGCCGCGGCGGCCTCGACCCCAACCGCTATGGCGATTGGGAGATCAAGGGCCTGACCAGCGACTTTTGAATTCAGAGCCCGCCCATCTGGCAGATTTTCCGCCACTCGGCGTCGCTGACCGGCTGCACCGAGAGGCGGGAGAGCTTGATCAGCGCCATATTGGCGAGGTCAGGCTCGGCCTTCACCTGTTCCAGCGTCACCGGCTTGGGCATGGCCTTGTCGGCAACGACGTCGACGCATTCCCACACCACCTTGCCGTTGACGAGATCGGCGGTGGAATCGGGGTGGGCGAGCGCCACCACCTTCATGATGCCGACGATCTCCTTGCCGCGCATCGAATGGTAGAAGAAGGCGCGATCGCCGATCTGCATGGCCTTCATGTTGTTGCGCGCCGCATAGTTGCGCACCCCATGCCATTCCTCGACCGGCTTGTTGGTGAGGTCGGTATAGGAGAACACGTCTGGCTCGGATTTCATCAGCCAGTAGGCCATGATCAGCGTCCCGCGCTCTTGTTGATGGTCAGCGACCAGCGGCTGACTTCATAGTGTTCAAACACCCCTTCCTTAATGAAGGGATCCTGCTCGAACAGGGCCGTGGCGGCCGCCAGATCGTCGGCTTCGATGACCATGAAGCTGCCGGTGGCCTTGCCGTCTTCGGTCTGGAAGGGGCCGGCAAGCACCAGCCTGTCGCCCAGGCTGTCGAGATGCTTGAGATGGGTCGGGCGCACCGCCTGGCGATGCTCGAGGCCACCGGCCTTATCCCGGGCGATGATCGAATAGAGCGGCATGTCAGTTCTCCCGTTTGAGCGGCCGGGCCATCAGCCCACCCACGATATTGGCAATGCTGGCGTTTCCGGCCAGCAACTGGTTGACCGCGCCGATCAGCGGCGCATCGATTCCGAGCTTTTCTGCAAGATGCAGCGCCACCGGCGCCGTGGCAACGCCCTCGGCGAGTTTGGCGCCCGATGACAGGATCGCCGCCGCGCTTTCGCCCTGCCCCAGCCGCAGCCCGAACTGATAGTTGCGCGACTGCGTCGAGGTGCAGGAAAGCGTCAGGTCGCCGAAGCCGGCGAGCCCGGTCAGCGTCGTGGCGGAACCGCCCAGGGCGCTGACGATCCTTGCCATTTCGGCATAGGCCCGGGCCAGCAGCGCGGCCCGCGCCGAGGCGCCGAGCGCGGCGCCCTCCACCGCGCCGCACCCCAGCGCATAGACGTTCTTGAGGCCCCCGGCGAGTTCGACCCCGATCATGTCGTCGGCCGCATAAGGCCGGAAACTTGGACCCGCGAGCGCCGCCGCAAGCCGGGAGGTCTGCTCGGGATCATCGCCCGCCAGCGTCACCGCCGTCGGCCGCCCGGCGGCCACGTCGACGGCGAAGCTCGGCCCCGACAGCACGAATGCCACGGCTTCGGGCGCCACTTCGCGCAGGATTTCACTCTGCCTTTTGAGCGTATTGGCTTCGAGCCCCTTGGCGGACAGGACGACGGGTTTCCCAGCCAGCTGGCGCCGGTCGATCCCCGCAAGCGCCGCACGCGTCGCCTGCGCCGGCACCGCGAGGATGACGAAATCCACCGCGCCAAGAGCCGAAAGGTCGTCGCTCGCCACGATGGCAGATGACAAGACCTGCGTGCCGAGATAGCGCGCGCTGGTATGGAGCGCATTGATTTCGGCGATCAGTTTCGGATCCCGCGCCAGCAGCGTCACCTGCCGGCCCGCCATGGCGGCGGCCTGCGCCAGCGCCGTGCCCCAGGCGCCGGCCCCGATGACGGCGGCGCGCTCAAGCGCCATGGGTGATCCCCATGTCGGCGCTGTCCAGCGGCCAGCGCGGACGGGCGGTAAAATCGAGATCATCCCGCGACCCCAGCGCCAGGCGTTCGGCGCCGGCCCAGGCGATCATGGCGCCGTTATCGGTGCAAAGCCCCAATGGCGGCACGATGAGTTCGGCCCCCTCCTGCTCGGCAACCAGCCGCAAGGCGTTGCCGATATTCCTGTTGGCCGCCACGCCCCCCGCCACCACGATTCTGATGGGTGTGCGTGGGTATTGCGAGTGCATTCTGGCGAGCGCCTGGCGGGTGCGCACCGCGACGACCTCCGTCACCGCCGCCTGAAAACCGGCCGCGATATCGAAGACGTCCTGATCGCTCAATGGCGCTATAGCTTCCGCCGCCTGCCGCACCGCCGTCTTCAAACCCGAGAACGAAAAATCCAGCCGCGCTTCGCGCAATAGCGGCCGAGGGAACTTGAATCGCGCCGGATCGCCCTTCAACGCCGCCTTCTCCACCTGCGGGCCGCCCGGATGGCCGAGATCGAGCAGTTTGGCGACTTTGTCGAAGGCTTCGCCCAGCGCATCGTCGATGGTGGAGCCCCAGCGTTCATAGTCGCCGACACCGCGAACCAGGATGAATTGACTGTGGCCGCCAGAAACAAGTAGCAACAAATAAGGAAATTTGATGCCGTCGGTGAGACGTGCCGTCAGCGCATGGCCTTCCAGATGGTTAACGGCAATCAACGGTTTGCCGAGCGCGGCGGCGAGCGCCTTGGCGGTGGTCAGCCCGACCAGCACCCCGCCGATGAGACCCGGCCCGGCCGTCGCCGCGATGGCGTCGACTGCGGCGAGCGGCATCCCGGCTTCGGCGGCGGACTGGGCGATTATGCGATCGAGATAGGTGACATGGGCGCGCGCCGCGAGTTCCGGAACGACGCCGCCGAAGGCCGCATGTTCTTCTAACTGCGAGCGTACGACGTTGGAAACGATGCGCCCGCGCCCATCCGCGTCGCGCACCACGATGGCCGCGGCGGTCTCGTCGCAGCTCGTCTCGATTCCCAAAACGGTTGTGGTCGCTTGCCCGGTCACGGCGATCTGGTCTATGGCCTCGTTAATCAGGCCTTGGCCTACAATAGGACGGCACGAGATTGCAATCGCCAGCACCCTTTCTCCGCATAGGCACGCGCGGCTCTCAACTGGCCATGGTCCAGGCGACGCTGGTGCGCCGCCTCCTGGCCGAAGCCCATGGCGTCTCCGTCGATGAAATCGGTATCACCGTCATTACCACCAGCGGTGACCGCATCACCGACCGGCCGCTCAGCGAGGTGGGGGGCAAGGGTCTGTTCGTCAAGGAAATCGAGTCGGCGCTGGCCGCCGGCGAGATCGACCTGGCGGTGCACTCCTCCAAGGACATGGCGTCCGAACTGCCCGAGGGACTGGAACTGGCGGCTTTTCTCGAACGCGAGGATATCCGTGACGCCTTCGTGTCGCTGAGCGCCGATAGCCTTGATTCCCTGCCGCACGGCGCCCGCTTCGGCACCTCCTCCATCCGCCGCGCCGCGCAGATGCTGCGCCACCGGCCCGACCTCGAGATCGTGCAGTTCCGCGGTAATGTCGAAACCCGCCTGAAAAAGCTGCGCGACGGTGTGGCGGACGCAACGCTGCTGGCCATGGCGGGCCTCAACCGTCTCGGCCGCAGCGCCGACGCCACCGCCCTGCTCGATCCGCAGCTGTTTCCGCCGGCTCCCGCGCAGGGCGCCATCGGAATCGAGATCCGCAGCAGCGATGACCGTACCCGGACGCTCGTGGCAGCTCTCGACCATGCCGACACGCATGTGACGCTGACTGCCGAGCGCGCCCTGCTGGGGGCTCTGGACGGCTCCTGCCGCACCCCAATCGCGGCGCTGACCAGCCGTGACGGCGCCCGCCTGAAACTGCTCGGACAGATTTTGAGCCCCGACGGCAAGACCGTGTTCGAGCGCACCGCCGAAGGAGCGGCCAGCGAGGCCGCCACCATCGGCAGGCAACTGGGCGAACAATTGCGCGCCGAGGCCGGCCCGGCGTTCCTCGCCCAATTCGCGGAGCGTGTCACGTGACCAGCCTTCTCGTCACCCGCCCCGAACCGGATGTCGGCGCCACCACGCCCAAACTGCGCGCCCTGGGCATCGACCCGGTTTCGCTGCCGCTGATGAAACGCATCACTTTGGCGTTCGACCCGCCCGCCAACAGCGATTTCGCCGCCACTGCGGTGTCGAGCGTCAACGCCTTGCGCGCGCTGCGCGAGCAGGTGGGCCTCGAACGGTTCCGGCAGCGGCCGCTCTTTACCGTTGGCGACGGCACCGCGCGCGAAGCCGAGGTGATGGGCTTCAAGGACATCCGCAGCGCCAGGGGGCGCTTCGACGATCTGGTGCAACTGATCGGCACCAGCCAGCCGGGCGGGCCTATTTTTTATCCGGCCGGCAAGCATCGCTCTGGCGACCTCGCGCGTTCCCTCGAACCCTTTGGGATCGTGGTGAAGATGACGCAGGTCTACGACATGGTGGAAGCCACAGAGATTCCCGACGACGTCATCGCCCGTATCGAGGCCGGCGACATCGACGGTGGACTGTTCTATTCTCGGCGCACGGCTGAAAGCTTCGTGCGCCTGATCGGCAACCGGCTCGACCTGGCCGTGCGCGAGCGTTTCGGCACGCTGTGCATAAGCCAGAACGTGGCCGGACCGCTGCTCGACGCGCATTTCGTGCGGGTTGGACTGGCAGAGCATCCTGACGAAGAGGCGATGATGTCGTTGGCGCTGGCTTTTGCCCGCGGCCAAAACGCGGCATGATCACGTCGAACGAGGATTCTATGCCATGGTTGAGCGCAAACCTGGGCCGGTGAAGCCGCCGGTTATCGACCTGACCGCCCGCGACACCACGGCCGCCGGCCCCTCCCGGCCAGCCGAAACCCCAATGGCGCCGCCCCAGGCGCACAGTGCTGAGCCCGAGACGGCAAAGGCCGACACGGCGACGCCCGGTGCCACCACGCCGGAGCCTGCCGGCGCAGAGGGAGCAAAACCCGAGTCGCTAAAGCCAGAACCCACCAGGCCCGAGCCCGCAAAACCGGCGCCCCCCAAGGCCGAAACGGCGCCGCCCCGGCCCGGCTCGACGCCACGCCTAACCGCTGCGGCGCCAGCCGGAAACTTTGCCTGGCCAACGGTCATCGCCGGCGCCATGGCCGGCGCCGTGCTGGGTACGGCCCTCACCTATCTGCTGCTGATGAATGGCTTGCTGCCGGTCGGCGTCGGCGCCAATGGCGACCGTGTCGCCATCTTGGAGAATCGCCTGCAGCAGAGCGACGACACCAGCCGCGCCGCCATCGCCACGCTGACCGAACGGCTGGATGGTTTCGAAAACCAGCTCAACGCCAGGACCGCACCCACAGCCAGCAACACCGGCGCCGCCGACATCGCCACCATCAAGACCGACCTCGCGGCGCTGGCGCAGCGCGTGGATGGGTTGAACCCGGGCGGCCAGTCCGCCGATCTCACCGCTCTGCAGCAGGCCATTGCGGGCCTGCGCAGCGATGTCGATGCCGTAAAGCAGGAAACCGCCAGCACCGATAGCAAGATAGCCGACCTCGGCGGCACGGTGACGGCGGCCCAGGCACAGCTGGGCGCCCTCAAGGCCAACGCCGCGGACGCCGCCAACGCCCCGGCGGCGCAACTGCCCCTGTTGCTCTCGACCCTTGAAACCGCCTTCGATACTGGTCGTCCCTTCGCCGTGCCGCTGCAGCGCCTGCCGCAGGTCGCGCCCGACGTGGCCGTTCCGGCAGATCTCGCCGGCCGTGCCGAAGCCGGGTTGCGCCGGCCCGACCTGCTCGCCCAGGATTTTTCCACCGTTCTGCCCGAAATGCTTCACGAAAGCCCCGGCACGCCCGATGCCGATTGGCAGCAGCAGACCTTTGACTGGCTGAAGTCGCAGCTGGCCCTGCGCCCGAGCGGTGAAATCGCCGGCACCACACCCGAGGCGCTGACCTCGCAACTGGAAGCCGCCATGGAGCGCCGCGACTATACGGAGGCCGCAAAGCTCTTTAGCGCCCTGCCCCAGCCGATGCGCCAGGCCGCCGAAGCCGTCATCAGCGACGTCACCGCCCATGCGCAGGCGGAGGCGCTGCTCGAAGCTCTGCGCGCCAAGGCCCTGACGCCCGCAACGACGGGGACCGCGCAATGATCCGGCTGGCGCTCTGGATCGTCGGCAGCCTGGTGATCGCGGCGCTCATCGCCTGGATTGTCAGCCTGCCCGGCATGTTGACCATCGAGGTGGCAGGCTACCGTATGCAGCCGCACCTGGGCACCGCCGTGTTTGCCCTGTTGGTGCTCGCCGTGGTGGTGATCGCCGTCTGGGCCATCATCCGGCGCCTCATCGGCGCGCCGCGCGCCATGGCCCGCCGCAACCGCGAAAAGCGCAAGGACCAGGGCGTCGAGGCGCTTTCCGATGGCTTCATCGCATTGCAGGCCGGCGATGCCGGGCGCGCCAGGCTGCTGGCGCGTGAGGCGCAATCGCGCCTGCCGCAAAACGCCGCCGCCAAGCTCCTCGAAGCCCGCGCCGACCTGGCGCTGGGCGACATGCCGGCGGCCCGCGAACATTACCGCGCCCTCATCGCCAACCCGCGCACGGCGCTGGCCGCACTCGCCGGTCTTTACGACCAGGCGCGGCAACAGGGCCGTGACCAGGCCGCGTTGACCTTTGCGCGCAAGGCCGTCGGCATCGCCCCCGCCACGGGCTGGGCCAGCGCCGCCGTCTTCGACGACCTGACCGCCAAGGGCGACTGGCCGGCAGCGCTCGCCATGGTCACCGCCGACCCCAGCCGCAGCCGCGAAGAACGCGCGCACCTCAGGCGCAAGCAGGCCGTGCTCGAAACCGCGATGGCGCGGGAGGGCGAGACCACCGACCCGCTGAGCGCCCCCACGCATGCCCTCAACGCCCTGAAGCTGTTGCCGGATTTCGTGCCGGCGGCGCTGATCGCGGCCCGCATCCACGCCAATCGCGGCGAATCGCGCAAGGCCATGAGTCTGCTGCGCCGCGTCTGGCGCGCTACCGGCCATCCCGACGTGGCGACGCTCTACGCCAGTGCCGTGCCCGGTACCTCGGCCGTCGAGCGTCTGAAGCGCATGCGCGAGCTCGTCGACCTGCCGCCGCCCAATCGCGCCGCCGCCATCGTCCTCGGCCGCGCCGCCGCCGATGCCTATGAGTGGACGCTGGCGCGGCAGGCGCTTTCCGGCATGCTCGAAGAGCCGTCACAGGGCGTCTGCCTGTTGATGGCCGAAATCGAGGAAGGCCAGAACGGCGACCAGGGCAAGGCCCGCGAATGGCTGGCCCGCGCCGTGCGCGCCCCGCGCGACCCCGTGTGGACGGCCGACGGCATCACTTCGGATGAATGGGAGCCCACATCGCCGGCCAGCGGCAAGCTCGACGCCTTCGCCTGGAAAGTGCCGGTGAGCGCCGTCGCCGTAAGGGCCGTCGACGCCGAGACACCGCCGCCACCGCTACCCGCCGCGGCCCTGCCTGAAAGCTGAACGGCATTCCTCGCCAAACCCTCTTGCCTAGCCGCCATCCCGCCAGTAAAAGACCCCCGACCGTCGGCTCACCCCGACCCGTCCGAGGCCGCTTTAGCTCAGTTGGTAGAGCACATCATTCGTAATGATGGGGTCAGGTGTTCGAGTCACCTAAGCGGCACCATTTCTCGATCCTTTGCTGCTACCCCGCTTAGATGCACGGGCTTTACATCCGCAGATTTTAAAGGGTACTGCCTAAGCAGCTTCATCGTATCAGCAACAATAGCCGGCAGGACAATCATATGACGTCGCAGCCCCACCAGATGCGCGCTGATGCTTCGGTGGCAGTCGTGATTCCAGCCTATAACGAGGAAGCCCGTATTGGCCGTACGCTGGCGACCGTTCCGGCGTCTGTACGCACCATCTATGCAGTGAACGATGCGAGCACCGATAGCACTGCCGCTGCTATCCGCCGTGCGGCGGAAACCGACAGCCGCATCGTGCTTGTCGACCTGCCCATCAATAGTGGCGTCGGGGGCGCCATCGTGGCTGGCTATCTGCGTGTCATAGAAAGTAGCGAGGATATCGCGGTCGTCATGGCTGGTGACGGTCAAATGGACCCCGGTGATCTCGATGACTTGTTGGCGCCGGTCAAGGCAGGGCTGTGCGACTATGCCAAGGGCAACCGCTTCCTGAGTGACAAGAGCAGCATCAAGGATATTCCGCGGCATCGGTTGCTCGGCAATCTGGGACTTTCCGCACTGACCAAGATCGCTTCGGGCTATTGGCATGTGAGCGATAGCCAATGCGGATATACGGCGATTAATCGGCGCGCCTTGCTGGCTGTAGACTGGAGTGAATGCTACCCGCGCTATGGTTGCCCCAATGACTATTTGGTGCGACTCAATATTGCCAACATGAAAGTCATGGATGTACCGGTACGGGCAGTTTACGGCGATGACTGGCGATCCCACATGCGGCCCGGCAAGGTCGTGTTTCCGATGTTGCGACTGTTGTCGAAACTGTTCGTAACGCGGATGTTTCGGAAATACGTGGTCCTCAACGGCCACCCGATTGCATTGGTTTATACATTTAGCTGCTTGGGCTTCGTGATCAGTATGCTGCTGTTCTTGTATGTTGCGGTGCGCACCATATCCACCGGCATCATACCGCAAACTGCGACAATTCTCTGGGGTATGGGGTCCATTGTGTCCATCCAGCTGTTGCTGCAGGCGTTCGAAATGGATCATCGAGACAACGAATGGCTTTGCGCCCATCGGCGAGATTAGGCATGTCGACCTGCCCCGTCTGTCGGGCGACCGATCTCCGACAATTCACCGCGCTGACCACGCCCTACCTCGATCGCAGCGAATCCTATTCGATACTGGTTTGTGCCGTCTGTGGGCATGGCCACGCCGTGGGCAAGGACGACGACGACTACCTTAGACACATCTATTCGGACGATTTCCACGATACCAGTCAACAGTCGGCCCGGAGCGGTAATTCGCCGATCGAAATGAATGCCGCGGCCCGCTCCTCGTGGCTACGGGACATCGGATGTTCCGGACGACTGCTGGATATCGGGGCTGGCAAGGGAATATTCGTCAAAGCCGCCTCGGCAATGTTCGATGCCGAGGGCATCGAGCTGTCTGAAAGCGCCGCGGCTGCAGCCCAGGCGGAAGGGATCGCAATCGCGCCGGGCGACTTCATAACCATGTCCCCGACGCCCGGCTTCTTCGATGTCATTACGTTTTGGGACGTACTCGCTAGCCTCAAGGATCCGGGCGCGGCGCTCGATCGCGCTGCGCAGATGCTGACCCCCAGCGGTATCGTCGTTCTCACGCTTCCCATGATCGACAGTTTGGCGGCTCGCCTGCTGCGCAAATTCTGGCCATTGCTGATTCCACCCGTCAATCTTCAGTACTTTTCGCAGGCCAGCATTGCCATGTTGGCTGCCCAACATGGCCTTAAGATCGACAGGATGACTTTCCGTCCCAAGCGAGTGGCACTCAGCTTTCTCATGGCCAAGGGCGCTCGAAGCATCAGGATGTTTTCACTCGGAAAGATATTGGGAGAACGCATGCCAGACTGGCCGATTCCGATTAATACCGGAGATATCGCCTGCGTGGTCCTTCGCCGCATCGAGGAAAGCCAACCATCATGAGAGTGATCGTCACGGGTGTGACGCGAACCGGCAACCTTGGCGGCACTGCCATGCTTTGTGCGGTTGAACAGGTATTGGGGCCGCACAGTGAGGATTTCGCTCTCTGTAGTATTTTGCCCCGACGGGATTCGGCTCAAGTCGGCCCCGATCACGCGCGTATCGTCGATGCCGACTATCGTTATTGGATGCTGGTGGCGGCTCCGCTCTGCCTGTTGTTTTGGCCCTTGCGTAAAGTGAGCTTCATTCGCAAGCTGCTCTCTGCCATGCCTTTGCTCGCCGACATTGCTAAAGCCGATGTTATCGCCGACCTGTCGGGCATCGCCTTTGTTGATGGCAGAGGCTTTCCACTGTTGTGCTACAACGTTGCTATAGTTTTGCCGGGCCTGTTCTTTGATGTCCCGATCTACAAGCTGTCGCAGGCCATGGGGCCGTTCGAGCAAAAGTTGAACGCTTCGCTGGCGCGTTGGGTATTCAACCGCTGCCGGGCCGTTGTCGCTCGAGGCGCGGTCTCCTTGTCCCATCTGCATGCCCTGGGGATTGCTAAAGGCATTCATCGCCCTGACACCAGCTTTGCGCTCGATATCCCCAACGCCACCCGCGAACGGGCGCGCGCCCAACTCGCCGCCAAGGTAGAGGGAGAGGCAAACCATCCATTGATCATCTGTTCACCCAGCGCTGTCGTCCAAGAGCGCTGCGCCGACGCGGGCATCGACATGGCGGCGGTATTCTCGGCAACATTCAGTCAGTTGGCGGCGACCGGCATCCGCGTGGCTTTGCTACCTCACTCCACCGATACGGGCATTCGCAAAAATGACGATCATGAGGTTGCAAGGCGCATTGTTGCCGAAGGCGAAAAACGCGGCGACAAATTCGTCCTTCTCGATCCTGAAGGCGACCCCCGCCTAGCCCGGGCGCTGATCGGCGAGGCAGATGCGTTCGTCGCAACCCGTTTTCATTCCATGATCGCCGCTCTCAGCCAATCCGTACCGACTGCAACCGTCGGCTGGAGTCACAAATATGCCGAAGCCGCCGCCCCCTTCGGAATGGGCAGATTTACGGTCGACTATGCGGACTTAACCATGGACCGTCTGGTCGAAATGGTGACCACGTTATTGCGCGACAAATCGAGTTTGCGCGACAGCATGTTACCGGTCGCCGAGACCACGCGCCGATCGGCAATCGATGGGATCACTCTCGCACTTGCAGGGCGCGGAAGTTGACCGCCCTCGGCACGATCACCGTCGCGCAACTGCCGGAGGTTGTCAAAACCGGCCAATGCATGGGCTGTGGCTTTTGCCAGTTGCCGGTGGGCGACACGGTCACCCCCGCAGCTATAGGGATGCGTTATTCGCCCGAAGACGAGTACTGGGTACCCGAGATTTCCAAGGCCGGCGCAGAGATGGACCCCGAAGACCTGCGCATTTGCCCGGGTGCAAGAATGGATATGCGCGCCCTCTCGGAGGCTATATTCGGCGAACTACCAGCGGATCCGATGGTCGCAGAGGCCAAATTGATCGCCTCCGGTCATGCAACGGACGACAATGTCCGTCGTAACGCCGCCTCAGGTGGTGTGACTTCCGCAATTTTGGGCTATCTGTTCACTAGCGGCAGCATCGACGTCGCCTATTGCACGAACGGGCGCAGCCCGGATTCCGGTCGCGGCATGCTCGTTCGATCGGCTGCGGACCTGAAGTCGATGATGGGATCGCATTATCATCCAGTGAACTTCGGAGATATGCTGCCTGAACTGGCGGACAGCACCAGCCGCTTTGCTTTCGTCGGTTTGCCTTGCGAAGTGGCGGCATTGCGCCAGTTGCTGGCGGCGCGTCCCGACCTTGCAAAGCGTTGCGTATTGGTGATCGGGCTGTTTTGTGGCGGCATCAACCGCTTTTCCGGCATCGCCGATTACCTCCGCAATTTCGGCGTCGATCGCGCCAATGTCACCGGCATCGACTATCGCG
This sequence comes from Devosiaceae bacterium, assembly GCA_036499825.1. Taxonomy (GTDB): domain Bacteria; phylum Pseudomonadota; class Alphaproteobacteria; order Rhizobiales; family Devosiaceae; genus Paradevosia. Next base: position 28,970 of record DASYCZ010000025.1, on the reverse strand, counting down.
ACGGTCCCTGGCCTGGTCGTATCAGGCTAACCGCAACCGACGGGTCCGATGGTAAGACGGTGCCCCGAATTCTGGGCAATTCGCGTTGGAACATCCTGCGCTATGTCATCGCCTTCCAAGGATATTCGATGCTGCCGCGGTGCCGCATCTGTCCGGATCAGATAGCCGATTTTGCCGATATCGCGGTAGGCGACCCGCATCTCGGACGCTTCAAGGAAGCTGATTCGCCGGGGCATTCCGCCATTATCGCACGCACTGCTACCGGTCTTGTGATGCTTGAGGCGGCAGTAGCGGCAGGCGCCGTCGTCCTCGGTGATCTCAGTCGCGATGAATTGGTCCGCTCGCAAGGTTATACGCTTGAGAACCGCCGCCACGCCCCTGTCTATGTACGCATGGCCCGCTGTCTCGGGATGACGCCACCCGAAATCACCGTGTATGATGACCTGGAGAAGGCCCGCAGCCCGCACCAAAATGTCTATGCCTTGGTCGATTTACTGAAGATAAAGTGGCGTGGCGTGAAATTCTTGCGGCCATTTCATCTTGTAATCCAGGTATTCGAGTATCTGTTCCTGACCTTTTCGATACGTATATTGCTCTCCCGACTCAAAAAACTAGTGAGTGGGCGCTGACGATGTCGTACCGACTCCGCGACTATGAGCAATTGCTGGGATCGCTGTCAGGTCGAAAGCCCGTCGGCATAGCCGGATTTCTTGATTTCGATTTCACCGGAAGACAGAACTCGGTACTGTTGCGGCACGACGTCGACAGGCTGGCATGGCGCGCCGTGAGAATGGCGCGGCTGGAATCAAGGCACGCCATACGATCCACTTACTATTTTCGCTGCACCCCTGACGGTCGATTTCCCGAGACGGCGATCGCCGCGATCCATGCGCTTGGCCATGAAGTTGGCTATCACTATGAATGCCTGTCGGCGTGCAATGGCGATCGTATTGCAGCGCTCGTCCAGTTCAGGCGCAACCTCGAAATCTTTCGCCGCCTGGCGCCCTGCCGAACCGTCGCCATGCATGGGGCACCGCTCAGCCGTCATAATAATCAGGATTTGCTGCTTGGCTGCCATCTGCAGGAATTCGATCTTATCGCCGATGCCAGTCTGAGCTTTTCTGACGTGGAATTGGCTTATTTCACGGATACAGGCGGGCGATGGAACGCCGGAGGCGCCATTAATTTTCGAGACCGCGTCGGCATGAATCCCTCGCGAGCTCCGGTGCCCGGTGTCGCCGGCTTTGGGGCCTGGATATCGGATTACGCGGACCCCATCTATATTTCTACTCACCCCGAACGCTGGCCACAAAGCCGGGGCGGCTTCATAGTGGCTAAGCTGACCGACATTCTTACCAATCTGGCTAAGCAGGCAGTTCGTACGGTGTCGAAGATGAGCACCAATGCCCACCGTTCTTAAGACCACAATGCGTCTGCTCCGCTCCTGGGGCATGCTGCTGTGGTTTACCAGCATCGCCGCCTTCGTGGTCTGGGGACTGATGAGCCAGCCTGTGTCACCGGCAGCAATCCTCGAGCGCATCGGCCTCATGCAGGTGCTCGCTGCTCTGGCCCTAATTCTTGCTGGCAAGTTCCTCACCATACTTCTCGTCGGGCACGTCCTGGCCGCTTTCGGAGAGTCGCGGGGACTAAAATTTGCCTGGTACGCCTATTCCATTGCCGATATCGCCAAGTATCTCCCAGGCGGTATCTGGGGGATCACCGGGCGTCTGCATATTTTCCATCGCGCCGGCATTCAGCTGTGGCACGCTGGACGTATGCTATTGGTCGAAACCCTGGTTCTCGTGGCGTTTAGCTTTTCTGTGGGCGCTCTGGCTATCGTTTCTGTTCGCCTGGGATGGGATTATCGTAGCAGCATCCTGATCCTTGCGGCCCTGCCCGTGCTCGCACTGACCGTGCGAATGCTGATACCCTGGGGCGAGTCAGCCCGATGGGTAACGACCACCGCCCAACAGCTTCTTGCCTGGGTATGTTTCGGCTGCAGTTTCGCCGTTGTCGCTGCCCCGAACTGGAATGCCTTCGCAACCGTGGCCGGTATCTTCAATGTCGGATTCGCCGCCGGCACAGTAGCCGTCTTTGCCCCCTCTGGCCTGGGCGTACGCGAAGCAGTCATAGCTTGGCTTGGGGGAGAGAGCGCCCAAGCCAACACCCGTCTGCTGATCGAGCTCGCCGTGATTCACCGTTTCATCTGGATCGCGGCGGATTTCCTTACGCTGATCCCGGCACTAGCGTTCAGGAAGAGCGTCAATGCCCGGATGGCAGTGTCAACCCCGGACGCAGGAACGTCGCCGGGGTCTTGATTGGTACATGCTGCCAGTTAGCCTCGAGGTATTGATAGAGACGCGTACCTGACCACAGCGCGGGAATTTGGGTGAACAGCATCACGGCATCGATTTTCCCGGCCTCCAGGGCTGCCGCTATGGCAGCCTCGCCTTCGGCCCCGGTGATCCCGGCTCCGCCAGCGGTGAAAGCGTAAAGAGTATCCGTGGCACAGCGGTAAATCACACCGTCATTATCGAGTAGGATCGTCCTTACGCCCGCCGACTTGAGTTGATCGCATAGCTCCCTTTGGCCCTGCGCCAGGCTGCTGTTCGCCTTTATCATGGTCGTCCGCAACTGCAGACCAATACCGAACGCTGGAACCAGCGTGGCTGCCAGCAGCACCGGCAGGCCCACACGGCGAAGGCGGTTCGCCCAGGCGGAATGAAGCGATGACTGTATAGCTTCCACCATCACCACCACAGTCACGCTCTGCGCCAGCAACGCCAGCAGGAGTATTCCAACCGCAAACCCATAGCGAAAATTGGCGAGGAAAGCGCCTGAGAGGCTGACGCCATCGAGTTTCAAAGGCAGGAGCCCGATGATTAGCAGCATCACCAGCACCGAGCAGAGGAGCGCCAGCCATTGGCCGGCGCCGTCCGTGGATCGCCCAAGACGAATTTGCGTCAGCAACATCACGCCCGCAACAACCGGAAATGCGAGCAAGGCAGGATGGATTCCATTGCTGTGGCAGAGACCTATCAGGAGTTGGACAGGACTCGGCGTCGAGACGAACGGACGTGCGGCAAAATATAGCTTCTGGAAAGGATCGACATAGAAGGGGTAAGCAAATCCCTGTTCGCCCGGCGATATCGTCAGATAGTTGAAAACGATGACGCCGGCGGCAATGCTTAATCCGGCGGCTGTGAGCCATAGAGCTCGGATGTAAAAGACCTGCTGGCGATAGTTGATCATGAGGACGAGACCCGCTCCCACCGCGATGCTGCCGGTGAATAGCGATCCGAGGGAGTGGCCCATAAGGGCGCCAATCAGCGCAAGACTCAATGCGACACCTGCCACCGGATTTGCCCTCACGGCACTCACGGGTTTGGATTGCAAGAGCAGCGTAAGGACCACGAGGGCTGGCGCGATGTAGAAGCTGTCCCGCGATAGCCCTCTGATTTCAGCGGACCAAATGGAGTCAAACAGGATCACGGCGACGGCAAGGCAACCCCAGTACACATGTCGCCTTCCCGTCAGACCGAAAACTGCTGCAAGCAGCGCCAGATGATTCAGGCCGACAAGCAGCCTGGGCGCGTAGTCACTCCCGAACCCAGGATTGTCGGCAAACAGGAAACCCCAGGCCAGATAAACTTGAAAACTCAAGCTATGAGGTGTGGATATACCTGGATGGACATAGCGCGCCCACGCCAGCCAATCGGAGGTCCCATCGCGCAGCATGCGACTGATGTCGCTCGCCTGGAGCAGGTAAAGGGAGATGTCGTGATTGCTCTGTCCGATGATGGCGGCGATACGCACGGCCAGCATTGTCGGCACTAACGCAACGATGAGGCCCAGGACGACTATCCCCGGCAGAAATTCTCTTGAGCGCCAGTGGGGCTTCTTACCCCAGAGTGTCACCGATCCCGCGATGCCTAGCGCAAGGACCGGAGGTACAGCTGCCGCGAGAATTCTTGAAGGCATCGCATAGCTGGTCAAAGCGAACCAGGCATAGGTGACGATCGCAATGAAACTGGGCGTAAGCGCCACGCCGAGGCTCGCATGGGCAAAGCTAAATGCCGTGTCCCGACTCAACTGGGTGCCCAATGTCCAGGCGAGACTGCAGACCACAACCAGCAGGCTGGCGTAAAAGTACGCTGTGTGCATCTAAGCCCCGCATCACGCCGCCTTCAGCCCCGCATTGATCAAGCGTGGCTATTCAGGACGAACCGATCTCCCGCATATCACGCTGCCCAGTCAGCGCCAACGCCGCGGTCCCTACTCCGCCGATCTCTCCCAGCAGTCGCGCGCGATGGTGGCCATGGTCAGGCTGTCCTGCCAGCGGTCGCCGAGGTCGCGGCCGTCGGGGCCGGCCAGCGCGTAGGGCTGGGGACCCAGTTCGCACAGGAAGCTGAGTTCGGCGCCGGGCGCGGCGCGGCTGCGCCAGCTGCGCATGCCGCTCTCCCACCAGGCTGCGAAGACTTCCAGCCAGGGCGCGTTGACCGGCCAGCCCATCTCCACCTGCACCTGCTCGCTGCTGGCGACGCGGCCGTGGAAACCCCAGGCGCTGTCGAGGATGCGCAGCATCTGCGCGGCGATCTCGGGCAGGATCGGCAGGGTGATCTCGCGGCCAACGACGTAGTGCGACAGATCCGCGGTGAGCTTGAGATCGGGAAGCGCATCGAGCAGGTCGAGCGTCACCAGCAGGTCGTTGGTCAGGCGGCCCCGATGGGTCTCGATGTGGATGGGGAAATCCACCTGTTCGGCAAGGCGTTGCCAGCCCTCGAGGATGCGGATCGATTCGCCCAGGCTGCGTGGCCGCACATCGGGCTGGATGTTGAGGTGGTGAAGGCCGAAGGCAGCGCCCCAGTCGAGCGCGGGCTTGAGGCCGTCGATATCGTGCGGCAGCGCCAGCCCCTCGACAACAAGGCCGCGCGCCCGGGCCTTGCCGGCGATTTCGGCGGCGGCGCCCGCCTCGATCCACAAGGCTCCCACGCCATCGAAGCCGGCTGCCGCGATGGCGTCGAGCTGCGCATCGAGATCGTCGGTCGAGGGCGGGTGGCGAAGGCCCTGCATGGTCCAGAGCGATTGCATGACCAGGAGCTTTTGCATGGCGACGATCCCTGTGCGGCTGCCTTTGAGTAAAGCGCGGCGTCACGACGCGCAACGGCCGGGGTGGCATCGGGCGAGCCGATGTGTAATCTCGGGCCTCGATGCCGACCGGCGCCTGCACCTTCGAGGATATGCGATGACTGACAAAACCGAGCTCGACGCCGTTCTGGCCAATATCGACAAGAACCTCGACCAGAGCCTCGAACGCCTGTTCGCGCTATTGCGCATCCCCTCGATTTCGACCGATCCGGCCTATGCTCCCGATTGCCGCAACGCCGCCGAATGGCTGAGCACGGAACTGCGCGATCTGGGCTTCGATGCCTCGGTGCGGCCGACCGCCGGCCATCCGATGGTAGTCGGCCACGGCGCGGGCGGCGCCGGCCCGCATGTACTGTTTTACGGCCACTATGACGTGCAGCCTGTCGATCCGCTGGAATTGTGGACCACCGAGCCGTTCGAGCCCAAGCTCGACGGCGACAAGATTCGCGGCCGCGGCGCTGCCGACGACAAGGGCCAGCTGATGACCTTCGTCGAGGCCTGCCGGGCCTATAAGGCGGTGACCGGGAGCCTTCCCGTGCGGGTGACGATGCTGCTGGAAGGCGAGGAAGAGTCCGGCTCCAAGAGCCTGCCGCCGTTCCTTGCGGCGACGGCTGCGGAATTGCAGGCGGACCTGGCGCTGGTCTGCGACACCGGTATGTGGGACGAGACCACCCCCTCCATCACCACCATGCTGCGCGGTCTCGTCGGCGAGGAGATCGAAATCACCTGCGCCAGCCAGGACCTGCATTCGGGCATGTTCGGCAACGCGGCGCGCAACCCCAACCAGGTGCTGGCCGAAATCATCGCAAGCCTCAGGACGCCCGATGGCGGCGTCGCGGTGGCGGGCTTTTATGATGGCGTCAGCGACGTCACCGAGACGGTGCGCAAGCAGTGGGCAAGCCTCGGCTTCGACGAAAAGGCTTTCCTTGCCGGCGTCGGGCTGTCCGAGGCCGCCGGCGAGCGCGGGCGCTCGGTGCTGGAACAGATCTGGGCCCGCCCGACCTGCGAGATCAACGGCATCACGGGGGGTTATACGGGGGAAGGCTTCAAGACCGTGATCCCCTCCAGGGCCAGCGCCAAGATCTCGTTCCGGCTCGTCGCCGGCCAGGATCCGGCCAGGATCCGGGCGGCCTTCCGCGCCCATGTAGAGGCACGCCTGCCCAAGGATTGCGCCGTGCGCTTCATCGAGCATGGCGCCAGCCCCGCTTTGGCCCTGCCGCCCGATGGTCCGCAGGTGCAGCAGGCGCTCACCGCCCTGGGCGATGAATGGGGCAAGCCCGCCGTCATCACGGGCTCGGGCGGCTCGATCCCCATCGTGGGCGAGTTCAAGCGCGTGCTCGGCATCGATTCGCTGATGATCGGCTTTGGCCAGATCGACGACCGCATCCACAGCCCCAACGAGAAATATAATCTTGCAAGCTTCCATAAGGGCATCCGCTCCTGGGCCCGCGTGCTGGCGGCCTTGAGCGCGTGAGGCCGCTGGCCAGATCCGAGTGATGACCGTTCCATGCTCTGGATGCAGGGGGCGCGCCACGGATATGGATTCCGGCCGGCCTGCGCCGGAATGACCCGGCGGGGCAGGAAGCGTTCAGGCGTGGCTGGGGGCATGGGTTAGCCCGCGCGCACCCGTCTGGCGTTTCGCCCCTTGCGCCTCCTTGCGGCTTGATGCAGTAATATCGCGCTGAGAAAAGCTTTTCCCATGATGTTCGCGCTTTACAAGGGTGACCGTCGGCGACAACGCAGGAAAAGCTTTTCTCAAAAACACTGCCCGGATGCGGCGGAGACCGCGCGGGCCGTGATCTTCGCTGCGGCGATTATGCGCCGCACGACATACCGGCGTCTCAGGGAGGAGCCTAGGGACGCGCATTGGCATCAGGGAGGAACCAATGAACATGCCAAAAACCATCAAGCTCGCCGCGCTGGCGCTATCGACGTCGCTGCTGGCCGTCATGCCGGCGCTGTCGGCGGAAACGCTGAGCATCTGGGTGCGCGCCTCGGGCGCCAATGCGGCCCAGCACATGGTGGATCTGTGGAACACCAGCCACGACGACAAGCTGGAGATGACCATCATCCCGGACAACCAGATGGTGACCAAGCTTGCGACCGGCGTACAGGCCGGCGACGTGCCCGACCTCATTTCGTTCGATCTGATCTACATGCCGGATTTCATGAAGGCCGGCTTCCTCAACGATCTGACCGCCGATCTCAAGGACGACCCCAACTACCAGGGCGTGGCGCAGGCCTATAAGGACATCGCCACCTATGACGGCAAGATCTATGGCGCCGGCTTTACGCCGGACGTTTCCATCCTGGTGTGGAACAAGGACCTGTTCAAGAAGGCCGGCCTCGATCCCGACAAGGGTCCCACCACCGTCCAGCAGTTGCACGAATATGCCGCCAAGATCCATGCGCTGGGCGACGACATCTACGGCTTCTACTTCTCCGGCGCTTGCCCCGGCTGCAATATTTTCGCCACCTCCCCCATGATGGTTGCGGGCGGCGCCAAGATCCTGCCGACCGGCCCTGACGACGAGCCCCTGACCGGCGATGCCATCAAGACCGTCTTGACCGAATTCAAGGCCATGTGGGACGAAGGCCTGGTGCCTGAAAGCGCCGAGGCCGATAACGGCCAGAACTTCGTCGCCAATTTCTCGACCGGCAAGATCGGCATCCAGGGCGCCGGCGGCTTCCTGATCTCCGACCTCAAGGCCAACGCACCGCAGATCGACTTCGGCGTCGGTTTCCTGCCCGGCGTCGCCGAGGGCCAGACCGGCGCGTTCGTGGGCGGCGACGTCATCGCCGTGCCCAAGGGCTCCAGGCACGCCGATCTCGCCAAGCAGTTCATCAAGTGGGAGCTGACCGACGAAGCCCAGCTGGAAGGCCTCGCCAGGAACTCCATCCTGCCATCGCGCCCCAGCCTTGCCGACAACAAGTATTTCGCCGAGGAGCCGCGCGTGGTCACCACCGCCAAGGCCCTGGCGATCGGCTACACGCCCTATGCGCTGCACTTCAACGACATGGTGAACTCGGATTCGAGCCCGTGGATCCAGATGTTGCAGACCGCCGTATTCGACGGTGACGTCGATGGCGCCATCGCCACCGCCAAGGAGGCCATGGCGGCGATCGCCGCCAACTGAGCAAGGGACCGCGGCCTTCGGGCCGCGGTCCGCTTCTTCCCGCGGCGAGACCGTCACCATGTCCCACACCCTGCGCCGGCTCACCGGCTTTCTCTACGTCCTGCCGGCCCTGGCCTTCGTGGTGCTGCTGGTGCTCTATCCCCTGGGCCAGCTGGTCTATACGTCGCTGACCGATGCGTCGCTGCTGGGCGGCGGCAAGTTCGTCGGCATCGACAACTATACCAAGGCCTTCAAGGACGCGACCTTCTGGCGCGCGCTCGGCTTCACCGCCCGATATACGGTGATCATCACCCCCATCCTGATGGGCCTCGGTTTCGCGCTGGCGCTGCTGACCGCGCCCAACCGGCGCCTGACGCAGGTGACGCGCGCCATCGCCTTCCTGCCGGTAGTGATCGGTATCGGCTCATCGAGCCTGCTCTGGTTCTGGCTGCTCGACCAGCAGGTCGGCCTGATCAACCAGGCGCTGATCGACTTGCACCTGATCTCGCAGCCGCTGGTGTGGTTCACCAAGCCCGACATGGCCATGGCCGGGGTCATCATCTCCATTACCTGGAAAGTGCTGGGCTTCGGCATGATCCTGTTCGTCGCCGCCATCCAGTCGATCAACACCGAGATCAGCGAAGCCGCCATGATCGACGGCGCCAGCTACTGGCAGCGCGTCTGGTCGATCCTGTTGCCGCTGAGCGGGCGCACCATTCTCCTGGCGACGCTGATCTCCGCCATCGGCTCCATGCTGGCCTTCGACCAGTTCTACATCATGACGGCGGGGGGTCCGCGCGGGCAGACCTTCACCGCCGTCTACTGGATTTACCAGAACTCCTTCATCTCCTTCAAACTCGGCTATGGGGCGGCGCTGTCGCTGATCCTCACCGCCATCATCCTGTTCTTTTCCGCCATCCAGGTGTTCCTGACCAATAGGAGCCCGCAATCATGACCGAACTTACCGCCGGCGCCGCCCCCATCCCCACGACGCTCGACCGCGCCGATACCCGTGTCGCCGGCGAGGGCCGGCAGCTGCGCTACCTCGTGGGCGCCATCTGCGTGCTCGTCATCGTGCTGATGCTGGCGCCGCTGGTGCTGTCGCTCCTCGCCTCGGTCAAGACGCCGGCTGAGGCCTCGCAGAGCCCGCCGAGCTACCTGCCGCATGCCCTGAGCCTTGCCAACTACGCCAAGGTCTTCGCCTTCCAGGCGGGGCTTTTGACTTATGTGCTCAATTCGCTGCTGGTGGCTTTCCTCACCATCGCCATGTGCCTGGTGCTGGCGGTGCCGGCCGGCTACGGGCTCGCGCGCTTCCAGTTCCCCGGCAAGGAGATCATGTTCCTGCTGTTGCTGGCGCCGTTGATGATCCCCTATCAGGCCCTCCTGACCCCGCTTTACCTGATGTTCTCCAAGGTAGGCCTCGCCAATACGCATTTCGGCCTGGCGCTCGTGCACACCATCCTGCAACTGCCCTTCTCGATCTACCTCATGCGCAATGCCTTCGAGGGCATTCCGCGCGAGCTGGAGGAAGCTGCCGTAATGGATGGCTCGAGTTCCTTCCAGGTGCTGCGCAATATCTTCGCGCCGCTGGTTATTCCCGGCATGGTGACGGTGGCGCTGTTCGCCTTCATCAATTCCTGGAACGAGTTCCTCGCCGCCCTGATCTTCATGAACAAGGAGACCGCCTTCACCGTGCCCATCATGCTGGTATCGGTGCGCGCCGGCCGGTTGGGCGCCGTCGATTGGGGGGCGCTGCAGGCCGGCGTCATCATCTCGATCCTGCCCTGTGTGGTGATCTATGTGCTTTTGCAGAAATATTACGTATCCGGCTTCCTCAACGGCGCCGTGAAATAGAGCCCAAACGCCCATGAACAACAAACCAGCCGATGCCGGTCGCTTCCGCCGCGCCACCATCCGCGACGTGGCCCGCCTTGCCGAAGTCAGCATCGGCACCGCCTCCAAGGCCATGAATGCCGGCGGCCGCCTGAAGCAGGAGACGCGCGACAAGGTCATGCGCATCGCCAAGGAGATCGGCTATCGCCCCAACGACCTGGCGCAGAGCCTGCACCGCGCCAAATCCATGACCGTCGGCATCCTCACCAATGACAGTTTCGGGCGGTTTTCCTTCCCCATCATCAGGGCGCTGGAGGAGCGCCTCGCCGACCAGGGCATCGCGGTCTTCATGTGCAACGCCACGGACGATCCGGAGCGCGAGCGCCAGCACATCGACCAGTTGCTGGGAAAACGCATCGATGGGCTGGTGGTGACGGCGCGCCGCTCCGACCAGCGGCCCGCCATCCATGTGGGCGGCATTCCGGTGATTTACGTGTTCTCGCAGGCCGACGATCCGGATGCGCTGTGCCTTTTGCCCGACGACGAGGGCGGCGCCATGCTGGCGACCGAACATCTGCTGGGCCTCAACCGCCGGCGCATCGCCCATATCACCGGGCCTGAGCGGTTCGAGGCGGTGCGCCTGCGCCATCGTGGCTATGGGCGGGCGCTGGAACGCGCCGGGCTCAAGGCCCCGCCGGAATTCTTCCTGACCGGCCCATGGTCGGAAGCCTGGGGGCGCGAAGCGGTGGAGCAGTTGTTCGAGGCGGAGGGCCAAAAGCCCGACGGGCTCTTTTGCGGCAATGACCAGATCGCCCGTGGCGCCGTCGAGGCGCTGCGCGAGCGCGGCCTTGCCGTGCCCGCCGACGTCGCCGTCGTTGGCTTCGACAATTGGGACGTGATGGTGGGTGGCGCCCGGCCGCCGCTCACCAGCATCGACATGAACCTCAATGCCCTCGGCCATGAGGCCGGCGAACGCTTGCTGACAATGATCGCCGGCGAGAAGACCGGCGGCGTCCGTCGCCTGCCCTGCACGCTGGTCGTGCGGCAATCGACGGCCGCGGCCAAGCCCTAGAGCGTTCGTTTTGATTGAATCAGAACGAACGTTCCAAGTCTTTGTCTTGTCGCGCTTTCGAACCAGAAAAGTGGCGTCCACTTTTCCTGAAAACGCTCTAACCTGTGGAGACCACAATGACGAAATACGCCCCGGTCGGTTTTCCGGAAGTGCGCCTGGAGGGGGACTTCTGGCGTGAGCGCCTCGATACCGTGCTGGCGCGGACCATTCCCAGCCAGCATGTGAAGCTGGGCGAATATGGCATCCTCAATTCGCTGAAGCTGCCCGAGCCGCCCCCGCCGCTGCGCTTCCCGCGCCACGCCAACGGCTTCACCGTGCAGGTGTTCTGGGATTCCGACGTCGGTAAATGGATCGAGGCGGCCAGCTACGCGCTGGCCCATCGCCGCGACGCCGATATCGAGGCCAAGATCGAGGCCATCATCGACGATTTCGAGAAGGCGCAGGCCCCGGACGGCTATCTCAACTGCTGGTATCTGGGCCATGAGCCGGAAAAGCGCTGGACGAACTTGCGCGACAACCACGAATTCTACAATGCCGGCCACATGCTGGAAGGCGCCATCGCCTATTTCCAGGCCACCGGGCGGCGGCGCTGGCTCGCCATCATGGAGCGCTACCTGGCCCTGATCTACAAGGTCTTCGGCCCCGGCGAAGGCCAGAAGCACGGCTATGACGGGCATGAGGAAATCGAGCTGGCGCTGGTCAAGCTCTATCGCCTCACCGGGGACAGGCAGCATCTCGATTTCGCCACCTATCTGATCGACGAACGCGGCAGGCAGAAGCCGCATTTCTTCGATGTCGAACGCCAGCAGCGCGAAGCCAAAGGCATCGATACGCAGCGCTACAACTATCCCAACTACGAATATTCGCAGTCACACCGGCCGGTGCGCGAGCAGGACAAGGTCGTCGGCCATGCGGTGCGCGCCATGTATCTTTATACCGCCATGGCCGACCTCGCCTTCGAGTTGGGCGACGACAGGCTGAAGCGCGCCTGCGAAGTGCTGTGGAAGGACGTGATGGACACCAAGATGTATGTGACGGCGGGCCTCGGACCGTCGGCGCATAATGAGGGCTTCACCTTCGACTACGACCTGCCCAACGAGACCGCCTATGCGGAGACCTGCGCCTCGGTGGCGCTGATCTTCTGGGCCCAGCGCATGCTGCATCTCGATCTCGACGGCAAATATGCCGACATCCTCGAATTGGCCATGTTCAACGGTGCGCTCTCCGGGCTCAGCCGCGACGGCGAACATTATTTCTACGCCAATCCGCTGGAGAGCGGCGGGCGCGACGGGCGCTGGGCCTGGCACACCTGCCCCTGCTGCACCATGAACGTGTCGCGCCTGGTGGCCTCGGTCGGCGGCTATTTCCTGTCCACGGCGCCGGATGGCATCGCCTTCCACCTCTATGGCGGCATTTCCACCACCAAGACGGTGGCCGGCACCGAAGTCGGCATCCGCGAAGTCTCCAACTATCCGTGGTCGGGCGATATCAGCATCACTCTCGATCCCGCAAGGGACGCCGTCTTCGACGTCAAGCTCCGCATTCCCGGCTGGTGCAAGGGGGCGACCGCAAGGGTCAATGGCGAGATCGTGACGCTCAAGCCCCTCAATGGCTACGCCACCATCAACCGGATGTGGAAGAAGGGAGATGTCATCAGCCTCGACCTGCCGATGCCGGCGGAGCGGCTCTACGCCAACCCGGCGGTGAAGATGGATATCGGCCGCGTGGCGCTGAAGCGCGGCCCGCTGGTCTATTGCGTCGAGGAGGCCGACAATCCGGGAGGCCGGGTGCAGCGTTTCAAGCTGCCGCGCGCGGCGGAGCTCAAGACCACGACCCGCGCCGACCTGTTCGAGGGCACGCCGGTGGTGACGCTATCCGCCGAGGCCACGACCATCGATGACAAGGGCTGGGCCGAAACGCTCTATCGCAACACCGCGCCCGCCGAGGGCAGGGCGACGCTCACGGCCCTGCCCTATTACCTCTGGGCCAACCGGCAGCAGGGCTCGATGGTGGTGTGGGTGCCGGAGGCCTAGAGCGTCTTCTGGAAAAGTGGACGCTACTTTTCCAGCGCGAAAACGCGCTCGAACAAGGAGGTGGAGCGTTCGTCATGATGCAATCAGACGAACGCCTCAGGCTGGCACCGACTCCTCGCCTTCAAGGCGATAGCGCAGGTTCTGCGCCAGCCGCGCCGTGGCGGTGATCGGCTCGCCAAAGCGCAGCCGGCCCTGGCCGAAGAGCTTTTCGCGCTCATCGCTCGTGGATCTGAAAAACGGATAGCGCTCAAGCACCCTGGGCAATGCCGTCGGCACCGGCGTTGCCAGCATGACGATGGGGAAAGTCAGGCCATTATAGCCGCGCTCCGGCCCCATCTCGGCGCAGCGGAACACCCGCCGGTAGAACGGCGCATGTTCGGGCCGCACGGAGGACAGGCAATAGTCGACCTCGAAATGCTCCGACGCCATCAGCGCCACCCGCAGCGTCAGATAGGGCAGCGCCGGATAGGCGAGCGAGGCTTCATGATCGGCGGTGAACCGCGTCGGATCGATGAAGGTCAGTCCCTGGTCGAGCAGCGGATTGAGAATGTCGTCATAAACAGTCATCGATGGCGACAACCGCAATTGAGGCGTGATGTGATGGATGCGGATGGAAGAGACCAGCCGGTCTTCTATGAACACCCCATAGCAATAGGCATTATCCGAATGATCGAGCGGATCGGTATACGTACCGCTGGGATTAGGCGGCAAGAAATCTTCTCGCCGATACGCCTCGTAACGAAGACGATACACCGGATCATCAAAATCATCGGGGCGAATACGAGCGTAGCGCACCTTGTCCAGAACATCGAACAAAGTGCCCGCAAAACGCGACTGCGCCGGCTCCGCTGGAGCGGCTTCCCGAACCGAACTCATGCTGTCACCTCACTCAAGTTGAGATGATATTAATACTTTTTTAACTAAAATTAAACGCGGCCAACTGTCCCGCAGCGCCGCTTACCCCGGCAAATTGTGCATTATAGTTAAAGTACAAAATAAAAAGCGCCGCCCTGGCCGTTGGAAAACGGACGGATTCGGCGCTAATATTTGAGTTGGATCAAAGACTTGCGATCATCCAAACGGATGAGGTCAGGCTTTTCCGGCGCTGCGCATGGGCACCGGCACCTTGCTGGTGGGCGCCATGCGGGAAACCAGTTCGGCCACTTCCCGCTCCGGCAGGGGCACGCCGAACAGATAGCCCTGGGCCTGGTCGACATTGCCGGTGGAGAGAACTGCGGCCAGTTGCTCTTCGGTTTCGATGCCCTCGACTGTCACCGTCATGTCGAGATCCTTGCTGAGCTTGGCGATATTGGCCATCAGCATCAGCGAGCGGTCGCTGCTGGTCACGTCGACCACGAATGACCGGTCGATCTTGAGCTTGGTGAAGGGCAGCGTGTGCAGATACGACAGGCTCGAATAGCCGGTGCCGAAATCATCGAGCGCGATGCCGACGCCGAATTCGCGCAGGGCGCCAAGCGCCGTCACCACCGCCTGCTTTTCCTCGATCAGCGTCGACTCGGTGATTTCCACCTCAAGCCGCTCGGGGCTGAGGCCCGAGACCGCGAGGCCGTTCTTGACCATGGCGGCGACGTCCGTGGTGCGGAAGTCGGTAGCCGACAGGTTGACCGAGACCCGCAACGGCTCGGGCCAGAGCGCGCATTCGCGCGTCGCCGTCGCCAGCACCCAGCGGCTGAGATCCGAAATGGCGCCGATCTCTTCGGCGATGGGGATGAACACCGTCGGCGGAATGCGGCCCAACTCCTTATGATGCCAGCGCGCCAGCGCTTCGCAGCCGATGATGCGGCGATCGCGAATATCCACGATGGGCTGATAGACGAGGAACAGTTCGTCATTGTCCAGCGCATCGCGCAGATCGTTCTTCAGCCGCTGGCGCTGGCGATAGTCGATGTCCATGATGTCGTGGAACAACGACCACTGCGCCTTGCCGCTACCCTTGGATTTATAGAGCGCCAGGTCCGCGCGCGTCAGCAGCGTCGCCAGGTCTTCGCTGGCGCGCCCCACCACAACGCCGATGCTGGCATGTGCCTTGAGCACGTGATCCATGATGGTGAACGGACGGCTCAACGCCTCGAGGATCGCTGCGGCATCCTTCTCGACACCACGCCGGCTCACCTTGCGCGAGCGGAACACGGTGAATTCGTCGCCGCCGAAGCGCGCCGTCATGCCGTCCTTGCCGACGGCGGCCCTTACGCGCCGCGCCGCCTCGACCAGAAGCGCATCGCCGACCGGATGCCCGAAGGTATCGTTAACATGTTTAAAGTCGTCGATGTCGACCATCATCAGCATGACGTTCTCGCGCGATTTGGCGAGACGTTTGCGCGCCAGGTCCGCTTCCACCTCTTCGGTGAAATAGCTGCGATTGGGCAGGCCCGTGAGCCCGTCGAAGCGGGCCATGAAATTGATGCGCTCATTGGCGCGCACGCGTTCGGTGATATCCTCGAACATCAGCACCGTGCGCCCCAGATCCGAGCTCACGGTGATTTCGCAGCGCACATTGCTGGCCAGCGTCACCACCATCTTGCGCGGCACGGCGCCCTTGACCATGGCGCGCAGCAATTGCGTGGCGAGCGTCTTGGAGATGGCGCCCTCGCGGCGTGCTTCCGAGACGATCTGCGAGAGATAGCGGCCGGTGCTGCGTTCGGGATTGAGCGCCGGGAACAGCTCCCGCGCCCGCCGGTTGACCACCGCCACCCGGCCTTCCGCGTCCAGCATGCACAGGCCATGCGGCATGGTGGTGAGCGCCGTGTCGAGCTCGCCGGCAAGGCGGCTGGCCTCGATGCGCCCATGCACGGCATGCAGCAGGTTTTCCCTGAGGTTGGAGGCCATGCGCCGGACGCTGGCCATGAACAGGACGAGCAATGTCGCCAGCGCCGCATGCAGCAGGTCGCCGAAGAGCAGAAGGCCCGCACCGAACGGCACGGTGACGAAGATCACCTGCAGGGTCACCAGCCGGTCAAGGGCGAAATTGCGCGCCGTGATGCCTACGATTGCCGCGACGGTCACCACCGAGGCGGAGAAGGCCGCAACGCTGTCATTGAGCAGGGCGAGGCTGAAAAAGCACCAGAACCCGTGAAGCGCCGCAAAGGCGACGCCGCCCACGGTATTGCGCAGCTCCCACACTTCGGCCCGGTCGGCATCGTCAGCGGCAAGGTTTTCACGCCTGAAAGCCAGCATGTCGGCATAGCGGGCAATCCCCACCACGACGAACATCGCCGAGATCACGTAAAGGGGGATCGAGCCGGAACCATAGGCGCCAACCCCCGCGCCGATAGCGGCGCAGAGCATGCCATAAACCATCGAGCGCGGATCGTCGTAGAGCGACCGCACGATCGAAACATAATCTACGGCTGGGAGTCTTTGCCTTACCGAGTAGAACATGACCTCGCACCAAAAGCGGGTTTGATCATGTTCATAGCCAAGTTAATGCCTGATTTCTTTTGCGGCAAATTGTCGAGGCTCGCGCGTTGTTTCGCGGGTTAAAACGTCGCAGGCCGACATCTTCTTGCACTGCCTTTCGAGACCTCACAAAGACCTGATGGCAAGTCGGCCGCGATTGCGCTAAACCCTGCGCCCCGGGGGGACAAAGGAGCTGGCATGGGCAAGGCCGTCATTCGCCTCAAGGATATCGCCGACAAGACGGGCTTTTCGACCAATACGGTTTCCCTGGCGCTGCGCGACAGCCCCCGCATCCCCGAGCCTACCCGCCTGATCATCCGGCAGGCCGCCACCGAACTCAACTACCTGCCCAACCAGATCGCCAAGTCGCTGGTGAGCCGGGAGACCAAGACCATCGGCCTGGTCCTTACCGACATCACCAATCCGGCGCTGACCCACACGGCGCAGGCCATCGAGATTGCGCTGGCCGAACGCGGCTACGGCACGCTCTTCGCCACCTCCAACAATACCCTGAGCGAGGAGACCCGGGTGGTGGAAATGTTCCGCGCCCGCCAGGTCGACGGCATGCTGATCTACCCGGTCACGCATCGCAGGCTCGACCATATCCGCCCGCTGCGGCGGGCCAACTATCCGGTGGTGCTGCTGGTCGGCGACCCCGATGCGGGCATTGACGCGGTCTGTGTCGACGAACGGCGCGGCGCCTGGAAGGCCACGAGGCACCTGCTCGAACTCGGCCATCGCCGCATCGGGCTGATCGACAGCGCCAATCCGCTGGGCAATCTCGAAAAGCGCGAGGGCTATCAACAGGCGTTAGGCGAAAGCGGCATCGACTTCGATGAGGCGCTGACGGTCGACCCGCTCGGCCATTCGGTAAGGAGCGGGCACGATGCCATCGCCATGCTGATGGAGCGAAACCTCGGCATCACGGCGGTGCTGGCAGCCAACGACTCCCTGGCCATCGGCGCCCTCAACTGGAGCCTCAAACACAAGCTGCGCGTGCCCGACGATCTCGCCATCCTGGGCTTCGACAATATCGAATTCGCCCAATATTCGTCGGTGCCCATCACCAGCGTCAAGTACGAGGTGGAACGGGTCACCTCCATGGCGGTGGAGCGGCTGATGAGCCTCATCGCCGCCGACGTGCTGCCCGAACCGCAGGTGACGCAGATCGATCCCGAACTGGTGATCCGTGAGAGTACGCGCGGGGCGCTCTGACCCGGCTCACGATCCCGACAGCCGCTTGCCGGTGATTCTCGCATCGATTTGACTGGCACTTGTCCGCCCGGCTCCCTAGAACTTTGCCTCATGACTTTTTCGCGTCTCCTCTGGCCCGTCATCGCCATCGGACTGCTTGTCGGCCTGCCATCCGCAGCCGGCGCGGAGGAGATGCGCACCAAGCCCAAGGCCGTGCTCGAGCTCTTCACCTCGCAGGGGTGTTCGTCCTGCCCACCCGCCGACGCGCTTTTGGCCAAGCTCGCCAACGAGCCCGACCTCATCGCGCTCGCATATCATGTCGACTACTGGGATTATGTGGGCTGGCCCGACACGTTCGGCGCCGAGGCCAATTCCACGCGCCAGCGCGACTATGCGGCCCGCTGGGGCAGCGGCCGCATCTATACGCCCCAACTGGTGATTAACGGCACCAAGAACGTCGTCGGTTCGCGCCAGAATGATGTCGATGGCGCACTGTCGCACGCGGCGCTGCAACTGCCGGTGTCGCTGACGACCGAAGACAACATGCTGGTCGTCGATGTCGAGGGCCAGGCCGGCCTTTCCGAGGCGGTGATCTGGCTGGTGACCTATCTGGACCGCGCCGATGTCGCCATCGGCAGCGGCGAGAACCAGGGCAAGCATATTGCCTATACCAATGTGGTGACGGGCCGCCAGGCCGTGGGCATGTGGGAGCCCGGCGGCGGCGCCCACCTGAAGCTGCCGCTCAGCGAAGTGCTGACGGGCAAGAGCAATGGCGCCGTGATCATGGTCCAGGATGAAGCCGGCGGACTGCCCGGCCCGATCCTGGGCGCGGCGGCATTCCAGAAGTAGACGCCACCGCGCCCGCTGCCGGTTGGCTGTGTCCCATCCTCTATTTTCCCCGGGTCATCCCGGCGGAGGCCGGGATCCATGCGGGGAGCGCCCCCATAGGCTGGATGTAGGCGGTGGGCCACGGACATGGATTCCGGCCTCCGCCGGAATGACCCGGTGGGTGGGGAAAGATTTCGGCTGACATCAGGCGGCTCTTGCGCCCTTGCCCAGTACACTAAGAGGGGCGGCTCCATCGCCCTCACCCCTCTGAGGAGAGGGACCCCGACAGGGGGGTGAGGGGCCTCGCCGCGAGCACTGAAAAGGGAAGCGAGTCCCTCTGAAACCCTCGTGGCTCCGCTACCCCTCACCCGCCGCTACGCGTCGACCTCTCCCCGGAGGGGCGAGGTGACCAAGAGATTGGTGATTGCTGCCACGCGTCTCGCCATTCGAGCGCAGCTCTCATGGCCTTCTCGCCTCCAATCGCCCCACTGGGGCGATTACTCCGCCTATAGGCGGAACGGCTCGAAGTCCCCGGAGGGGCGAGTGGCGAGAGTGTTGTGCCCGCCGCCTCACCCTACCCAGCAACAAAACTCCCGCTCTGACGAGAGCGGGAGGAAAGGTCTGACTGGTCTGTTAGGGGCGGCTGGCGTCTGGGCATCGTGGTTTGGGGGCTCGGTCAGCCCGGACGCCAGCCACTGGAGGCAATGGTGGAGTTATGCCGGGCGTTTCAGGCGCAACGAGGGACACAATGTGACGGAAATTAGGTATTTGAGACGACATCGCCCTTTGCACACAATGCGGAGGCGCTTGCATCGCGGGCCGAATACCGCAATCATGACAGGGCGATGACGGCCGCGCCGCCGTCGCTGCGACAGTCTCCAGGAGTTCGCACGTGTCTGAAGCCGACCAGCAGGGCAGGAATCGGAAACTCAGCCTGGTGCATGTCAGCGAGGCCCCCGCGAGCCTGCCCCAGCAGAAAACACCGCTCAGCGTCGCCTTCGACCGCACCGAACTCAGCCTCATCCTCGCCGTCTATGGCCGCAAGGTCGCCCAGGGCGAATGGCGCGACTACGCCATGGATTTCCTCAAGGAGCGGGCAGTGTTCTCCGTCTTCGCCCGCGTCTCCGAGCGCCCGCTCTATATGATCGAGAAACAGCCCAAGCTACGCAACAAGCAGGGCCAGTACCAGGTCACCAATCAGCAGGGCCGCATCCTCAAGCGCGGCCACGACCTGCGCACCGTACTCAACGTGCTGGAGCCGCAATTCGCCATCGTCAGATGATCACGGTTCGCCGCGCCGATTCATCTGATGTGGCGGCGATGAACCGCGTCCTCACCGCTTCCATTCGCGATTTGTGTGCGGCGGACCACCATGATGATCCCGAAGCGGTTGCCGGCTGGACCCGCAACAAATCCATCGCCGGTGTCACCGCCATGCTGGCCAACGACAATCTGGCTCTTTATGTCGCCGAAACCGGGAGGGCGCTGGCGGCGGTTGGCGCCATCGCGGCCGACAATTCGATCGGCCTCAACTAGGTGGATCCCGATTTTCGTTTCCGTGGCGTGAGCCGGGCATTGCTCGCCGCCATGGAGCAAGCGCTGGAGGAGCGCGGCGCGTTGTCGCCACGCTCATCAGCACCGAAACGGCGCACCGCTTTTATCAGGAGGCGGGCTGGGTCGACGCCGGACCGCCGCAAGGGGTTTTCACGCTGCGCGGCTATCCCATGCGCAAGGCGCTCGGCGCAGCCAGCCCCGCCTAGCGCTTCACATTTTGATTTGCATCAAAACGGACGCCCTAGGTCTTTGTTTTGGCGCGTTTTGAACCGGAAAACTGGCATCCACTTTTCCTGAAAACGCCTTAGAGCGAACGCTGCATGTGGACGATGTCGAGCCAGCGGTCGAACTTGTAGCCGAGTTGCGGAAAATTGCCGAGCGTCTGGAAGCCATGCCGGGCATGGAGCCGGATGGAGGCTTCAGTGCCCGCGGTGATGACCGCGATCATCTGCTTGAAACCAAAAGCCTGCGACTGCGTGATGAGTTCACCCAGGAGCCGCGTGCCCAATCCCTGCCCCACCGCCTCGGGCGCCAGATACAGCGTATCCTCGCAGGTGAAGCGATAGGCCGGGCGCGGCCGGAAGGTGGACGCATACGCATAGCCAAGCACCGTACCGGCCCGCTCCGCCACGATCACCGGATGACCGAGATCGACCATATGGCCGAATTTTTCCGCCATCGCGGCTTCCGAGGGCACCTCGGTATCGAAGGTCACCACGGCGTTCTTCACATAGTGACTGTAGATGGCGGTGATGGGCGCCACATGGCGCCAGGAGAAGGGGGAGAGGATGATGTCGGCGACGGTCACGGCAGGGTCCGCAGAAAATGAAAAGGCCGCGGTCCTTGTAGACCGCGGCCCGATAGCCTGCCAGCGAGAAATCGCGCTGCTTAGCTGCGGTTGTTGCCCATCAGGCGCAACAGCATCAGGAACAGGTTGATGAAGTCGAGATAGAGCGACAGGGCACCCATGATGGCATTCTTGGCCAACACGTCGGCGCCGTAGCTTTCCGAATAGCTTTCCTTGATCCGCTGCGTGTCATAGGCGGTGAGGCCGACGAACACCAGAACGCCAACGATCGAGATGCCGAAAGACAGCGGCCCCGAATTGAAGAAGATGTTGGCGATCGAGGCGATGATGAGGCCGATCAGGCCCATCATCAGGAACGAGCCCATGCCGGTCAGGTCACGCTTGGTGGTGTAGCCCCAAAGGCTCATGGCGCCGAACATGGCAGCCGAGATGAAGAACACCTTGGCGACCGAAGCCCCGGTATAGACCAGGAAGATCGACGACAGCGACAGGCCCATCACCGCGGCGAAGACCCAGAACAGCAACTGTGCGGTGCCGGCGTTGAGTTTGTTGATGCCAAAGCTCAGCACCAGGACGAAGGCCAGCGGAGCGAGCATAACCAGCCACTGCAGCGGGCTGCCATAGAGCGTGGCGCCGAAGCTGGTCAGCATGACGCCGTTGGCCAGCTGGGCGACAGCCTGGGCGCTGTCCGTGGTGGTTGCCGCACCGGCGACGAAGTAGGCGACAAGGCCGGTCACGACGAGGCCGAGGCCCATATAGTTGTAGACCCGCAGCATGTAGCTGCGCAGGCCCTGGTCAATGGCCGCGGCGGAGCCGGCCCGCGCGGCGATGGTCGGTCTGTCAAATTGTGCCATTGCATTCCCTTTCGAGTGAGGCGAGATGCGGTTGTTCCCAATAGGCTATCCGCAGCCGCTTAGCGCATAATATGAAGGGCCGGCGCGGCGAATTCAAGATCACCGCCCCTTCCTTCAATGGAGAGTGACCCATGGGTGTTCTCCCCTGCTGCCAGCGCCATGCTGCCATGCTCTTGGCGTCCCGGTTTTCTGTGCTAGGCTCATGATCGAGCAAGCCGAATCGGCAGTGCGTAAACGGGGGGAAATCCAATGCCTCGTCTATTCACCGGATTGGAAATTCCGCCCGAGATTGCTTTTGCCTTGTCGCTGAAACGCGGCGGCCTGCATGGCGCCCGCTGGATCGACACCGAAAACTACCACATCACGCTGCGCTTCATCGGCGACGTCGACTACAAGACGGCGAGCGAAATCGAGGACAGCCTGGAGCGCCTGGCCAACGGCCTGTCGTTTTCCGTGCGCATCAACCATCTTGGCGGCTTCGGGGGCAACAAGCCCCATGCGCTCTATGCGGGCGTCGAGATGAACGAGACGCTCAACCGCCTGCAGGCAGCCCATGAGCGGGTGTTGCAGCGCATCGGGCTGGAGCCGGAAAGCCGCAAATATACCCCGCATGTGACGCTGGCCCGGCTGCGCCACACCCAGCCCGAAGAGCTGGCGATCTATCTGGCCGGCATGGGGCGTTTCGAGCCGCTGCAGTTCGAGGTCGGTCGCTTCGTGCTGTTTTCCAGCCGCGATTCCGTCGGCGGCGGCCCCTATGTGGTCGAGCAGAGCTACCCGCTCGCCGCCTGAATAACGATCACTTGCTCTTAACGATTTGTTCAGCACCTCGACTTCATCACGGAAGGAGGTGATCAGAACCGACAAATTCCGGTCAAATTTGCTCCTAATAACCCGGAATTAATTTAAATCTGGCGATGTTTTCGGCGTTCGGGCCATGGGGTTTCCATCCGCACCGCTTCCCTCGCACAGGTGCTTGCTAAGAAGGATAATTTGGCGATGACGACCAAGAGTCTGGGTGCTGCGGTAACGATGGCAGTCATGCTGACGGTTTCCGGAATGGCGCTGCCGGCGGTTGCGCAGGAAGCCAAGAGCCTGGGCACCTTCAGCAAATGGACCGCCTGGCAGGGCGCCGACTCCAACGGCATGATCTGCTACATCTCGGCGGCACCCGATAGCAGCCAGCCGGCCGGGGTCAATCGCGACCCGGTGCACTTCCTGGTCATTCACCGCAAGGGCCTGGGCACCAAGAACGAAGTGCAGACGCTGATCGGCTACCCCTATAACGCCCAGTCGCCCAATGCCAGCGCCGCTATCGACGGCAAGAATTATCCCATGATCACCGAAGGCTCGGCCGCCTGGCTGGCCAGCGCCGGCGATGAAGGCGGCTTCGTCAACGCCATGAAGGGCGGCTCGTCGCTCGTGGTCAAGGGCACCAGCCAGCGCGGCACCAATACCAGCGATACCTATTCGCTCGCCGGCGTCACAGCCGCCATGAGCACCATCGACAAGGCCTGCAGCTAGTCGCCGCATGATGGTTTTGCCGTCCGCAACGCTTTCGCCACGGCGACCGAGTGGCTATGATCACGGCGTTGTTCTTAGTCGCAATGCCGTCCCCGGCGGCAACAAGGCCCGGAGGCCCAGTCCATGAAATCCGCCCTCTTTCGTCGCAGCGCCACCGCGCTTGCCGCACTCGTGTTGCTGGCGACCGCGGCCCAGGCGGCGCAATCGGTGAGCCTGATCGGCGATTTCCGCGACTGGTCGAGCTATTCCACCTCCGATAATGGCGGCCCGATCTGTTTCGCGGTTTCCAAGCCCAAGAGCGTGCAGCCGATGCCGGACGGCTATACCCAGGCCTATCTCTACATCACTCATCGTCAGGCCCAGAACATCACCAACGAGCTGAACCTGGTGGCCGGCTTCAATTTCGCGCCCGATACCCCGGCAACGCTCGACATCGGTGGACAGGACTTTCCGCTCTTCACCGAAAATGATGCGGCCTGGCTCGAAGATCCCGCACAGGCGGCCAATCTCGCCGGCCTCATCCGCGCCGGCAGCAGCCTGAGCATCGAGGGCACCAGTGACAAGGGCATCAAGATCGTCGAGAATTTCTCGCTGTCCGGCGCCACCGCCGCCTCCAGGTCCATCGACGGCCAGTGCTGAGCCGGCCGGCGCCACTATTTTGACGCCCGCGCGCCCTTGTGCTAGGAGGGCGGCCAACCAAATATGATGGCGCCTTGCGCCAATGCTGCCCCGGTCCTTTCCGGGGTTCTGCATTTGGCCGGGCGCCTGTTCCCGTTCCGAGATCGCCGCCATGAGCCTTGCTCTCAACCTTGACCACGCCAGCGCCGTGCGTCCCCAGCAGCGGGGCAAGACGCCGCTGATCGGCCTCAGCCGCAACGGCCTGGGCGACGCACTGGTGGGCGCCGGCTTTGCCGAGCGCGAAGCCCGCATGCGGGCCAGCCAGCTGTGGAACTGGCTCTATCACAATGGCGTCACCGATTTCGGCCGCATGAGCAATATCGGCAAGGGCGCCCGCCAGCTGCTCGCCGACAATTTCTCCATCGACCGGCCCGAGATCGTCACCGAACAGGTGTCGAGCGATGGCACCCGCAAATGGCTGTTCCGCTTCCGCGATGCCAGCCAGCCCAACATGCCCCCGGTCGAGGTCGAGACCGTCTATATCCCCGAGGAAGACCGCGGTACGCTCTGCGTTTCCTCGCAGGTCGGCTGCACGCTCACCTGTTCGTTCTGCCACACCGGCACGCAGCGCCTGGTGCGCAACCTCACCGCCGGCGAGATTCTCGGACAGATCCTGATGGCGCGCGAGCGCCTCGGTGATTTCCCCGGCGGCGTGCGCCCTGACGATGGCGGCCTGGTGCCGGCGCCCCGGGGTTCGGGCGGTTCGGAAGGCGACAGCCGCGCCATCACCAATGTGGTGATGATGGGCATGGGCGAGCCGCTCTACAACTACGAGAACGTCAAGCAGGCGCTGCTGATCGCCTCCGCCGAGGACGGCATCTCGCTGTCGAAGCGCCGCATCACGCTCTCGACCTCTGGCGTCGTGCCCTTCATCGAGCCGACCGGCCGCGAGATCGGCACCATGCTCGCCATCTCGCTCCACGCCGTGCGCGACGACCTCCGCGACATGCTGGTGCCGATCAACAAGAAATATCCGCTCAACGAGCTGATCGAGGCCTGCCGCAACTACCCCGGCCTGTCGAATGCCCGCCGCATCACCTTCGAATATGTGATGCTGCGCGACATCAACGATTCCGACGCCGACGCGCGCGAGCTGGTGCGGCTGTTGAGCGGCATTCCAGCCAAGATCAACCTGATCCCGTTCAATCCGTGGCCGGGCACCAACTACGATTGCTCGTCGTCCGCGCGCATCGAAAAGTTTGCCGACATCGTCAACAAGGCCGGCTATGCGAGCCCCGTGCGCACCCCGCGCGGCCGCGACATCTTCGCCGCCTGCGGCCAGCTCAAATCCGAGACCGAGCGGCTGAAGAAAAAGGACCGCGAGGCCTTGAGTGCCTGAACTGACGGCGATCGGCTTCGACGCCGATGACACGCTCTGGCATCACGAGCGCTTCTTCAAGCTGACCGAGGCTCGGTTCACCGAGCTGCTGCGCGACTATGCCGATCCGCACCATCTCAGCGAGCATCTGCTGGCGGCCGAGCGGCGCAACGTTCTGCACTACGGGTACGGCGTCAAAGGCTTCATGCTGTCGATGATCGAGACCGCGATCGATGTCACTGAAGGCAAGGTGCCCGGTGCGGTGATTGGCCAGGTGATCGACGCCGGCCGTGACATGCTGCGCCACCCCATCGAAACCTTTCCCGGCGTCGAGCCGGTGCTCGAAACGCTGGCGCCCGCGCACAAGCTTATCCTCATCACCAAAGGCGATCTGTTCGACCAGGAGCGCAAACTCGCCGCATCCGGCCTCGGCGACTATTTCGCCGCCGTCGAGATCGTCTCCGACAAGACTCCCGCAGTTTACGACCGCATCTTCACGCGCCATGGCGACGGCGCCGCCCACGCCATGATGGTCGGCAATTCACTGCACTCCGACGTGGTCCCGGCCCTCAACGCCGGCGCCTATGGCGTCCACGTACCGAGCGAGCACAACTGGGCTCTCGACGCCGACGACGAACCCGATGCCGGCCCCCGCTTCCACCGCATCCCCGACCTCGCCGCTCTCCTCCCGCTGGTGGACAGCATCGGCTGAGCCGGACTACACTTGGCCGTCCGGCGCGGTGCGATCCTCGCACGTCTGATCCGAGCTTTCGGTGACGCCTTGTTCCACAAGGAGCCGCTATGCCTTTTACCCTGAAGCGCCTTGCAGCCGGCGATGAAGCGCCGTTCCAGTCGGTCGCGCCTGACGTGTTCGACGAGCCGATCGATCCTGCCCGCCTCGCCGCCTATCTGTGCTCACCCGGCCACGTCATGGTGCTCGCCTGCGACGGCGATCTCGTCGTCGGCCAATGCGCCGGCGTGGTCCATCGCCATCCCGACAAGGCCACCGAACTCTATGTCGACGAGGTCGGGACCGCCTCGACGCATCGTCGTCAAGGCATCGCCCGCGCCATGCTCACCGAACTCTTCGCCTGGGGCCGCGAGCTCGGCTGTGAGGAGGCATGGCTCGGCACCGAACTCGACAATGTCGAAGCCAACGCCCTCTACCGCAGCTTCGCGCCCGCCGAGGCCGATGAAATACAGTTCTACCTCTTCAAAATCTAGTGCACCGACGCGTCCACATGCATCAGCTTCTCGGGATTGCGCATCACATAGACTGCCGCGATCTGGCCATCGCGAACGTCGAACGCCGTGGTTTGTACCAGCCCGTCTGCCTCGAGCGTCACGAAGCCCGGTAGCCCATTGATGCTGGCATAGCGCAGCAATTGCGACGACCGCCGGCGGCCGAGCTGCGCCAGCCCCCCGAGCAGCGCCAGCACCGCGTCGGCGCCCACCAGCGGCGCCGGGCCTGCCGGCCGCTTGCCGCCGCCATCGGCGGTAAACACAACGTCCGCCGCCAGCATCGACTTCAACGCCCCAAGGTCGCCGCTGCGCGAGGCGACGAAGAACGCCTCGGCGAGCTCATGCCCGCGTTGCTGGTCGACGGCAAAGCGCGGCCGCGCCTCGTGCACATGCTGGCGGGCCCGCGCCGCGAGCTGCCGCACCGCCGCCGCGTCACGGCCGATGGAGGCCGCCACATCGTCGAACGGCATGCCGAACACATCGTGCAACAGGAACGCGGCGCGCTCCAGCGGCGACAGCCGCTCGAGCGCCACCAGCAGCGGCAGGGTCACGTCGTCGGGGTCGTCCTCGGGCTCGACCATCGGCTCGGGCAGCCACGGCCCGACATAGGTCTCGCGCCGCCGCCGCGCCGATTTCAGTACGTCGAGGCTGAGCCGCGTGACGATGCGCACGAGATAGGCCTCGGGCACCTCGACTTCGTCGCGATCGACCTCGTGCCAGCGCAGGAACGCATCCTGCACCACGTCTTCGGCGTCGGCCACCGAGCCGAGCATGCGGTACGCGAGGCGAATGAGGCGCGGCCGATGCGGCTCAAAGCCCTCCGCCGCGTCGGCGCGCGCCCCGCTCATGCCGCCCGCCGATCTTCCGCCGCTGCCGGCGGCACCACGGCAAAGCCGATATTGAGCCGGTTGAAGCTGTTGATCACCCCGATCACGAGGTTGAGCTGCACCTGCTCTTCTGGCGTGAACTCCGTGGCGACGAGTTCGTAGGCCTCCTCGATGTCGCGCCGGTCCATGCGCGTCAGCGCCTCGGTCCAGGCGATGGCCGCCCGTTCGCGCGGCGAATAGAGCGACGACTCGCGCCAGGCGTCGAGCTGGTAGAGCCGGGCCTCGGTTTCCCCCGATTGCCGTGCCTCGCGCGTGTGCCAGACGAGGCAGCCGGCGCACCCGTTGATCTGCGACGCCCGGGTCTCGACCAGGTACACCAGGCTCTTTTCGAGCCCCAGCGAGGCAACGGCATTGCCGTAGTCGACCATCAGCTGCACGGGATTGCCGACGACGGCATAGGGGTTGGTCCGGTTGCTCATCATTGTCTCCATTGTCTTCGTTGCTTTGACGAAAACAAGACGAGACGACGGCATGCCGATGTGACACGAGCGCGGAAAATTCTGCCGAAAAAACAAAACCCCCGCTCTCGCGGGGGTTTCAAACTCTCAGGTCCGGAACGCTGCTTCAGCCGGCCTTGACGCTGGCACGCGTCATGCGCTTGCGGTCGATCGGGTCGAGCCAGATCTTGCGCAGGCGGATGCTCTTGGGCGTCACCTCGACATACTCGTCGTCGGCGATATAGCCCAGCGACTGCTCGAGCGTCAGCTTCTTGGGCGTGGTCAGCCGCACCGCTTCGTCCTTGGACGTGGTGCGGATGTTGGTCAGCTGCTTGCCCTTGAGTGCGTTGACCTCGAGGTCGTTCTCGCGGACGTGCTCGCCCACGATCATGCCCTCGTAGATGTCGACGCCGGCATCGATCATGATCGGGCCGCGGTCTTCGAGGTTCCACAGCGCGAACGCCACCGACTGGCCGGTGCCGTTCGAGATCAGCACGCCCGTCCGGCGACCCGGCAGCGCGCCCTTGTAGGGCTGGTACTCATGGAACAGGCGGTTGAAGATCGCCGTGCCGCGCGTATCCGACAGCAGTTCCGGCTGGTAGCCGATGAGCGAGCGGGTCGGCACGTAAAAGCGCAGCCGGGTGCGGCCGACGCCCGAGGGGCGCATGTCGACGAGGTCGCCTTTGCGCTCGGTGAGCTTTTGCACCACGACGCCCGAATGCTCGTCGTCGACGTCGATGATGACTTCCTCGATCGGCTCGAGCTTCTGGCCATCCACTTCGCGCAGCACGACGCGCGGCCGGCCGATGGTCAGCTCGAAGCCCTCGCGGCGCATGTTCTCGATCAGCACAGCGAGTTGCAGTTCGCCGCGGCCCGCGACCTCGAACGAGTCGGAATCGGTGCCCTCGGTGACGCGGATCGCGACATTGCCCTCCGCCTCGCGCAGCAGCCGGTCGCGGATGACGCGGGACTGGACCTTGTCGCCCTCGCGGCCGGCGAGCGGGCCGTCATTGATGCGGAAGGTGACGGC
>DASYCZ010000024.1:0-1509 GCA_036499825.1 Devosiaceae bacterium | reverse complement strand
CGGCGCCTATCCCGGCATCGGCGCCGAGGAGCGCGGGCAGGCCGAAGCCATCGCCCGCTCGACCGAGAAGAGCCTCGAAATCGGCGTGCCGAACCTTGCGATCATCATCGGCGAAGGCGGGTCGGGCGGCGCCATCGCCATTGCCACCGCCAACCGGGTGCTGATGCTCGAAAACGCCATCTACAGCGTGATTTCGCCCGAAGGCGGCGCCTCGATCCTCTGGAAGGACGCGGCGCGGGCCCAGGACGCGGCCAATTCGATGAAGATCACCGCGACCGACCTTGTCGGCTTCGGCATCGTCGACGGCATCATTCCCGAGCCGGCGGGTGGGGCGCACCGCCATCCGGAGACGGTGATGGCCTCGACCAGCGATGCGATCGCCAGCTTCCTCCGCGATTTTCCGGGGACGCGCGGCAAGCTCGAGGTGCGCGAGCACCGGCGTGAGAAGTTCATGGCGATCGGCAGCGCGCTGAACTGAGGCGGGACTTCCTGCCGCATTCACAACCTCGTGGTGTTGCGGGCTGGTGACGGTCAGGTAACCATGCCGCGTGTAGGGATAGCGTCCAGACTTTCGGGCAGATCGATTCTGATGCGCTTGTCATTTTCTAAGCTGTTGGGGATCGCTGCGATCCTGTTCACCGCGCTGGCGCTGGCCGGCTGCAGCGGCATTGCGCCCAAGTCGAGCCCGCTCAAGGCCAGCCAGCCGCTGCATCAGAGCGCCGTCAACCGGCTCAAGGAAATCGGCTCGTCGCCCGGTGCGCCGATGATGATCCGCATCTTCAAGCAGACCAACGAATTCGAGGTCTGGAAGCAGTCGAATGGCGGCCAGTACAAGCTGTTCAACACTTACAAGATCTGTGCCTATTCGGGCACCTACGGGCCCAAGCTCAAGGAAGGCGACCGGCAGGCGCCCGAGGGCTTCTACAACATCACCCCCGGGCTGATGAACCCGAACTCCAACTACTACCTGGCGTTCAACACCGGGTTCCCGAACAAGTTCGACCGCGCCTGGGGCCGCACCGGCGTCAATTTGATGGTGCATGGCGACTGCTCGTCGTCGGGCTGCTATTCGATGACCGACGAGGGCATCGCCGAAATCTACGAACTGGCGCGCGAGAGCTTCAACGGCGGCAACACCGTCATCCAGATGCAGGTGTTCCCGTTCCGCATGACGCCCAAGAACCTGGCGCAGATGGCGGACAATCCGAACCTGCCGTTCTGGATGGACATCAAAGAAGGCTACGACCGGTTCGAGCTGACCCACACGCCACCCAAATGGGATGTGTGCGAAAAGAAGTACGTGTTCGACCTGACCCCCGACGCCACGGCGCTCGACGCGGCCGGCGCCTGTCCGGCGCGGCAGGGCGATACGCTCGAAGCATCGCTGCAGAGCAAGGAATCGGCCGATAACGCGCAGTACAAGATCGAGGTCGCGGCAATCGGCGACCGGGCGGCGAAAGCCGCCGCCGCCGATCAGGCGGAAGCCGACAAGGAAGCTGCCGCCAAGGC
>DASYCZ010000023.1:0-5686 GCA_036499825.1 Devosiaceae bacterium | reverse complement strand
GACAGCAGGCTCACCTGCTCGGCCAGCGTCATCTGCTCCACCAGATCATGGATGCGGTCTTCGCTCATTGCGTGCCTCCCGTTCGCGCGGTCGACAACGCCATCCGCACTCCGGCTTGTCAACAATAACGGTTTGAGCCCTAGGCACAGACAGTAACCCGCCCTATATTGCAATCGAACGACGGAGAATTCCGATGACTTTCAAAGCTGAAGGCGACCAGGTCGAGATTTGCGGCGCCATGGGCGACATCCTCAACCGGATCGGCGACAAATGGAGCGTCATGGTGGTCGGCCACCTGACCCGAAAGACCATGCGCTTCAACGAGTTGCGCCATTCGATCGGCGGCATCTCGCAGCGCATGCTGACCCTCACTTTGCGCAATCTCGAGCGCGACGGGCTGGTGATCCGCACCGTCTATCCCGAGATTCCGCCGCGAGTCGAATACCAGCTGACCGAGTTGGGCCGCACCCTCACCGATCCGCTCGATACCCTGTGGAACTGGGCCGCCGCTCACATGAGCTCGGTCAACGAGGCGCGCGCCAATTATGACCGCGTCCACACGCCCGAGGAAGCGCCCCGGCCCGAGCGCCGCTACGCCGGTGCCGCCAACTGATCGGGACGCGGTCGAGCCTTTGCGCCGATCTCCAACGCCTCGGCGTCGCCCCTGGTGACGCCGTTTTCGTCCACGCCGCGCTACGCGCCGTAGGTCCCGTCATCGGTGGCGCCGACATGGTCCTCGCCGCCCTGCGCGACGCCGTTGGCCCGGAGGGCACCGTCCTCGCCTATACCGATTGGCAAGGCCAGGACGAAGTCGGCGCCTACCCGCACCATCGCGGCGACCTCGCGCCGTTCGATGCCTCGGCCTCCCGCGCTACCCGCGACAACGGCTTCTTCCCCGAACTGCTACGCACCACGCCCGGCGCGTATCGGAGCGCCAACCCCGGAGCCTCCTGCACCGCCATCGGCGCCCGCGCCGAATGGTTCACCGCCGATCATGCGCTGGACTATGGCTACGGCCCCCGCTCGCCGCTGGCGAAGCTCGTCGAAGCCCACGGCAAGGTGCTGGTGCTCGGCGCCCCGCTCGACACCATGACGCTGCTGCATCATGCCGAGCACCTGGCGAACCTGCCCGACAAGCGCATCACGCGCTATGAGGCGCCCGTTCTCATTGACGGCCAAACCGTCTGGCGCTGGTTCGAGGAATTCGACACCTCCGACCCGGTCCTCGATGGCCTCGCCGACGACTATTTCACCGCCATCGTCGAAGCCTTCCTCGCCACCGGCGAAGGCGAGCGCGGCGCCATCGGCGCCGCGCCCTCCGTTCTCGTTGCCGCCGACCGCATCGTCCCGTTCGCCGTCAGCTGGCTAGAACGTTGGTCCAGCTTTACACCAGCTTCTTGATCGGCTTCTTGCGCCACCAGAACCAGTAATAGAGCGCCTGCAGCACCATCATCGTGCAAAAGCTCGTCGCATAGCCGGTCCAGATGCCGTTGAGCCCCAGCGACGTCGTCGACAAATATAGCGCCAACGGCGTCTCGACGATGACGATGGTGCCCAGCATCAGCAGCATCGGGATCAGCACGTCGCCCGACGAGCGCATGATGCCCGAAAACACCGATGCAAAGCCGAACGCCAGGACGCTCCACAGCACGATGTGCAGCAGCCCCTCGGTGATCCCCACCACCGCCGGATCGGTGATGAACAGCTTCACCAGCGGCTCGCTGAAGATGTAGGCGATAACGATCAGCACGCCGGTGATGACGAGGTTCATCAACAGCGCTGTCCGCGTAATCCGCCCAAGCTGGTCGGCCTGCCCCGCGCCGATCGCCTGCGCCCCGAAGATCGAGCCGGCAATGGCGATCGACATCGCCGGGAACTGCACGTAGCTCATCACCTGCCCCACCGCGCCATAGGCGGCCGTGGCGTTCGAGCCGAAGCGGTTGATGATGCCGACCACGACGATCGCCGCCACCGACGACACCACCATCTGCACGCCGGCGGGAATGCCGAGCCTCAGGATCGTGCGCAGCAGCCCGAAATCGATGCTGAGGTGCTCGAGCATCACCCGGTCGGGCGCCAGCGGATGCTTGCGCGCCCTGAGGTAGAAGAACAGGAACACCAGCACCACGAGGAAGCCGAGGATGAACGCCACGGCGGCGGACATCAGCCCGATCTTCGGCAGTCCGCCCCAGCCGAGGATCAGCGCCGGCGTCACCATCAGCCCGACCGCAATCGACAGCACCAGCGAGAACAACGGCGTCACCGTATCGCCCACGCCGCGCAGGATCGACGTCGCGATCAGGAACACGAAGAATCCCGGCATGCCGATGAGGATGATCCGGCCATACTCCGTCGATTGCTCGAGGATATTGGCCGGCACACCGAGCACGGTCATGATCTGCCGCGTAAACAGCGCGCCGATGAGCGCCACCACCAGCCCGGCAAAGAACGTCACCGTCATCGTCGTGCCGGCGATCTCCTTCACCTTCAGGTCGTTCTTGGCGCCATAGGCCTGCCCGATCAGCACCGTCGAGCCCGACGCCAGCCCGATGATGAAGCTCATCAGAAAGAACATCAACGGAAAGAACGCCGCGGTCGCCGCCAGCGCATCCACCCCGACCAGCTGGCCGATGAAGATGCTGTTGATGGTGCCCGACAGCGCCTGCAGGATGTTGGACAGCATCAGCGGCACGAGGAAGACGAGGAACCGCCGCCAGAGCGGTTTTTGCAGTGGGGTCATCTTGTGAAACTCCCTGAGAACCCGACGAAGAAGCGCGCAATCCGAAGTGCAGCGTCCCGGATTGCGAGGAACCGGTTTCTGCGACGGCCACTTCACGTCGCACATAGCGACGCAGGCGGGTCAGAGCTCAGGAATTTTGGAAGGCGCGGGGCGATTCTCTAGCGTCGCGCCTATGCCGCGTCAACGGGACTTCGGCTGATTTTGCCGCGGCAACCGTCGCGGGAACGCATGCCTCTCCGACGAGTTTCCCAGACGAGGGGCGCATTGCGCCAAGTCATTATTTTAAGGAGGCTAGCTCATGCGGACCATCACCGCGCTTTTCGACACTTACGATCATGCCGCGTCGGCCGTGCGCGCCGTCCGGGACGCCGGCATCGCG
This sequence comes from Devosiaceae bacterium, assembly GCA_036499825.1. GTDB lineage: Bacteria > Pseudomonadota > Alphaproteobacteria > Rhizobiales > Devosiaceae > Paradevosia. The sequence continues at coordinate 2,567 of DASYCZ010000023.1, read as the reverse complement.
AGCCCCGACATTTCGCTCGTCGCCAACAACGTCGCCGGCGACATCTCCGATGACGTGACCGACGCCGAAGACGGTGCGGCCGCCGGTGCCGGTGTCGGCGCCATTACGGGCGGTGGTGCGGGTCTGCTCGCCGGCCTCGGCGCCGTCGCCGTCCCCGGCATCGGCCCCGTTATCGCCGGCGGCTGGCTGCTCGCCACCGCCGTCGGCGCGCTTGCCGGTGCGGCTATCGGCGGCGCCACGGGCGGCCTCCTCGGCGCCCTCGCCAATGCCGGCGTGCCCGAAGGCGAAGCCCACGTCTATGCCGAGGGCATCCGCCGCGGCGGCACCTTGGTCAGCGTCCGCGCCGACGACGATCGCGCCGAAACCATCGCCGCCATCCTCCGCCACGCCAACGGCGTCGACATCGACGCCCGCAAATCCGACTATCTGGCCGAAGGCTGGCACGGCTTCGACGAAGACGCCCCCGCCTATTCCGAAGACCAGATCCGCGACTACCGCAGCTCCTACGGCACCGTCCCGCCGATCGTCTGAGCCAAACAGATCCATAGCGGAACGGACGCGGGCGGGAGCAATCCCGCCCCAACTTTTGTTAGGGCCGGGCGATTTTAACCGTGCTGTCAAGCAACGGCCGCCCATCTTCACATTGCAGTCTGCAGTATTGCACAGATTTTTTGTTTATGATTGCTTAACTATGGGCCGTCGCTCGGCGGCCTTTGTAACAGTTGGGGGCGAGCGGCGCGCCACCTCGTTGATGAGGTGTTGTATGCGTATCCCTGTTCTATCGAGACTTCTGCTTCTACCTGGCGCCGGCCTGCTGATGCTGGCGTTCGCGGGCGTGACCCAGGCGGCTCCCGCCGATCAGGCCGCCCACTTCCAGAACTGCTTTTCAATGCTGGTCAGCAACTCGCCACGCCACGCCGCTGAATGTGGCCCGAACCTTGTCGGCGACACGTACTGGGACGCCGGCTTCGGCAATGAGAGCGGAAACGGCGCGTCCGACCCGGTGCATCACCATCGACACCACGGCGACAAGCACCGTGGCCATCACAAGCACCATGACCAAGGTGATCAGTATCACCACAAGCACCACAGCGAACACCATTCGTCGCAGCACTCGGAGCATCACGACCACAACAAGCACCACAAGGGCTGGTACGGCAGCGAGCATCACAACTCGATGCATCACAAGCCCCATCACGACAAGAAGTATGGACATCGCGACGACCATCACAAGCCGATGCATCATCAGCAGCAGCACCACCGCTTCAATGATCACAACAAGCATCACGTGAAGCCGGTGCATCATTATCAGAAGCACCATGTGAAGCCGGTCCACCACTACCAGAAGCACCATGTGAAGCCGGTACATCACAAGGTGGTCCATCACTACAAGCCGGTGCATCACAACCGCCACCACTCGGTGCCGTTGTTCCACTTCGCGGGCCTGTTTGGCTAACGGCCGATCAAACCTTCCGGGTCCTTGCGACCCGGAAGGGGTGCCTGATCTACAGCTCGCGCATCAGCCGCGAATAGCCTTCGACCCGGTCGGTGATGCCCATGCTGCGCAGCGCATGCCAGTAGGTGGCGATGTTGGTGGCCACCAGCGGCTTGCCGATCCAGCGCTCCGCCTCGTCGGCAATCGCCGCGATCGGCCAGTTGGCGCCGAACTGCACCACCGCCTCGATGTCCGGCCCGTCGATGCTTTTGAGCGCATCGACCAGCACCGTGCTCGACACCCGCGACAGCTCGGTCAGCTGCTCGCCGCGCATATGGACGAACCGCACCACCTCGAAGCCGAATTCGCCGAAGAAGCTTTCGAGCGACGGCTGGATCACCGGATAATAGGGGTCAAGGATGGCGATGCGCTTGACCTCCAGCGCCTTCAGCGCCGCGACCAGCCCGTCGCTCGGCATGGTGACGCCGATCTCGCGCCCGGCGCGCTTGACCACGCTCTGCTTCAGATCGTCGGCGCTGTTCGAGCTGCCGCCCCACACCGCCATCGACGAGATGGTCATGATCAGATGGTCGGGCTTCAGCGTCATCAGGCTGTCGATCGCCGGCCCCAGGCTCTCCATATGCACATCCATGTTGTGCGCGAAATCCTTGTCGGACTTCATGGTCTTGGACGGGATGTGCATGCGGGCGACCTGGTTGCTCACCCCCATCGGTCGCATCGCGTCGAACTCGGGCTGGATGCAGGTGTTGATCGAAGAGGTCGCAACGCCGATCGTGCTCCTCCAGCCATAATAATCGGGCATCAATAGTCTCCTCGGTTGTCGTTGCGGGCCATCGGCCCGGGCAAAATGAGATCAATGCGCGGTGTGGTGATGCTGGTGCGCCGGCCAGACGCCGGGGTCCTGGTTGCCGGTGGTGTCGAAGCGGACGTTGGCCGCCGCCAGTGGCGCGATATGCTCGAACAGTTCGCGCTCATAGGCGGCCGCGATGCGGTTGGCCTCGGTGACCGTCAAGGCGCTGTCCACCTCGATGGCGAGGTCGGCGTGCAGCCGATGGCCCATCCAGCGCACCTTCATGTCGGCGATGCGCACAAGGCCGGGCACGTGTTCGGC
>DASYCZ010000022.1:0-1758 GCA_036499825.1 Devosiaceae bacterium | reverse complement strand
ACCTTGACGCCGTCGGCGGTCATTTCGACGAAGACGCCATTCTGCGGGATCGGCTTGCTGGTGCCGTCGGTGGCGAGCGTTCCCACCGGAAACGCGAACTTCATGTTGGCCTTGTCGATCACCCCGCCCACGACGTTCTTGATGAACCATTGACGGGCGTCGGGCGCGGCGAAATACGGCCACAACCGCTTCAGATCGTCGGCAGTAATGCCCTCGCCGGCGATCGCCATGTCGACACCGATGCCCTTTTGCAGCACGTCGATGCGGCCCTTGCTTTCGATCCGCCCGCCGCTCGGCTTGGTCATGATTGCCTGGTCGATACCGATGGCGCCGTAGAGCGGCGCCGACCAGCCCTTGAAACTGATGGTATCGAAGCCGTCGGTCGGCTCGCTCATGTCGTTGGGGTGGATCTTGACGTCCCGGCTGGTCATCGACATCGCCACGGTCGGCCCGTAGAGGTCGTCGAGCCCGAGCACGAACACGCCCGACACCTTGGCCGTAGTCTGGCCGATGCTGAATGCCGATTCCGCCATATTGAACGTGCCGGTGGCGGGCACCCAGTTCACCTCCATGATGCTGCTGGCGATGGGGAAATAATCGTCGCCCATGCGCAGGTCGGTGCCGGTCATGTCGATGCGGAAATCGCCGTCCTCGATGGTTCCGGTCTTGGCGTCGAAGCCGACATCGAGCGACACCGCGGCCGGCCCGACGATGCCGAACATCGATTCCGTGTCGTTGACGTTGGGCACGAACGAAGCGAGGTCGAAATTGGTCAGCGACACCTTCATGCGCGCATCGCCCTTGGTCCCGGCGACCCGCTCGACAATGCCCTTCATGGTGATGCCGTTGAAATCGGCGGAGAAATTGCCCTCCACGGCCTTGTTGTCCGGCGTCGGGGCGATATCGAGCGTGATGGCGTGGAAGGTGCGGAAGCTGCCGTAGAGCGCGTCGTTCATGTCGAGCGTCGCGTTTTTGACGATCAGCCGCGAGAACCGCCCCATCTGCGCCTGCTCGATGACCGAGGCCATGCCCTGGTCGGCAGCCTCGAGGTTGTAGACCAGCCAGTCATTATCGGAGCGGACGCGGGTGGCGTCGGTGGTCTGGCCCTTGACGTCGATGCCGCCCGAATGGATGCCCGCGGCAGGGAAAGCGTCGGAGCCTTCGAGCACGCGCACCGTCGCCGGCCCGCCTTTGGGGTCGGGGATGATCTCGAAATCGGCGAGACGCGGCCCGAACAGGTCCTGGTTGATCTGGATGTGCGGGCCGACCACAGTCACGGTGGCGCCCGGCTGGCCGACCAGTGCGCGCACCGGCGAGAAGCCGACCTCAAGCGCTTGCATCTGCACCTTGGCGCCGGTCGTCGTGTCCTTGTAGACCACCGGCGAGAACTGGATCACCGGCCATGCATAGCCTTCGAGCGCCAGCGCCATGTCGCCGAGCTCGAGTTCGGTGCCCGGCGGCATCGAGGCGACCACGAGGTTGCGGATCTGCTGGGAGATAAGCGGCAGAGGGATCGGATGGATCAGCAGCGCGATATACAGCACCAGCACGAGCGCCAGCGGTACGCCGAACACCCAGGCGGCGACGAGGCTGAGAGTGCGGGCGGCTGAGCGCTTACGGACCGTCTGACCTGGTGGCGGCGTTGGCTTCAATTATTGTCCGCAAGCATTTGGGCGGGTGATCTGGATGGCCCCCGAGAATCATTCGCCAATTGCATTTTCTTGTCGAATGATACCGGCTGCATTAAGGCACTAACAC
>DASYCZ010000021.1:0-3141 GCA_036499825.1 Devosiaceae bacterium | reverse complement strand
AAATCGCTGGTGGTGATGGGCTCGGGCGCCATTGGAATGGAGTTCGCCTCGTTCTACCGCTCGATGGGCGCCGAGGTGACGATCATCGAATTGCTGCCGCAGATCCTGCCGGTCGAGGATGCCGAGATTGCCGCGCAGGTGAAGAAGCGGTTCGAAAAGCGCGGCATGAAGTTCATGACCGAAGCGAAGGTGGCCAAGGTCGACAAGACCAAGGACGGCATCGTCGCGCATGTCGAATTGAAGGACGGCAGCAAGGTCGAGGTCGCCGGCGACCGGTTGATCTCGGCGGTAGGCGTCCAGTGTAACACCGAAAACCTCGGGCTCGAAAAGCTCGGGATCAAGATCGAGCGCGGCGCCATCGCCGTCGACGATCACGGCCGCACCAACGTCTCCGGCGTCTGGGCCATCGGCGACGTCGCCGGGCCGCCGATGCTGGCGCACAAGGCCGAGCACGAGGCGGTGATCGTGGTCGAGACCATCGCCGGCATGAAGGTGCACGGGCTCGACAAGCACAAGATTCCGGGCTGCACCTATTGCGAGCCGCAGGTGGCATCAGTCGGGCTGACCGAGGCCAAGGCCAAGGAAACCGGCCGGGAGCTCAAGATCGGGCACTTCCCGTTCATCGGCAACGGCAAGGCGATCGCGCTGGGCGAGCCCGAGGGCATGGTCAAGACGATCTTCGACGCCAAGACCGGCGAATTGCTGGGCGCCCACATGGTGGGTGCAGAAGTCACCGAGCTGATCGAGGGGTTCGTGGTGGCGATGAACCTCGAAACCACCGAGGAAGAGCTGATGCACACCATCTTCCCGCATCCGACATTGAGTGAAATGATGAAGGAAAGCGTGCTCGACGCCTATGGCCGGGCGCTCAACATCTAGGAGGCACCATGTCGCCGGAACTCCAGTCGCTGCTCATCTTCCTCCTGACCGGGCTCGTTGCCGGCTGGATCGCCAGCCTGATCCTCGGCGGCAAGGGACTGCTGCGCCACCTGATCACCGGCGTCATCGGCGCATTGGTCGGCGGCTATTTGCTGAAGCTGGCGCATGTGACGCTGCCGATCGAAAACACGTGGGTCAACGACCTTGCCACCGCGGTGATCGGCGCCATCGTCGTCATCGTCATCGCCCGGATCATTGCGCGCTAGGAGCCTTGACCGGCAGATGGTTCGTTTCGATATGACCTCAGGGACAATGGGGACGCGCACATGAAGCTGCCGGAACGGGATACGCAGATGGGTGGCGAGATGACGCGCGACGACACCATCCGCCACATCGTGGTGTTTCTGGTGATCGGCGCGATCGCCGGGTGGCTGGCGAGCTTCGTGATCGGCAGCAACAACAGCGGGCTGATCACCTACATCATCAGCGGGGTCATCGGCTCGTTCGTCGGCGGCTACCTGCTGACGGCGCTCAGGATCCGCCTGCCCATCCGCAACGTGTGGATGAGCCAGGTCGTTACGGCAACAATCGGCGCCATCATCGTGGTCCTCGTGGCCAAGCTGATCGCCTAGGAGGCCAAGTGGTCACTCTGCTCGAAGCCCGTCCGCGGCATCCGGAAAAAGCGCATCGGCCCGACGCCGAGGTGCTGCGCAAGCCGGACTGGATCCGGGTCCGCGCGCCGGGCTCGCCGGTCTATCGCGAAACCCAGCAGATCGTGCGCGAGAACAACCTCGTCACGGTGTGCGAGGAAGCGGGCTGTCCCAATATCGGCGAGTGCTGGAGCAAGAAGCACGCAACGATGATGATCATGGGCGAGGTGTGCACGCGCGCCTGCGCCTTCTGCAATGTGCGCACCGGCATGCCGACGGCGCTCGACCCGGACGAGCCGGAGCATGTGGCGACGGCGGTGGCGAAGCTCGGACTCAACCACGTGGTCATCACCTCGGTCGACCGCGACGATCTGCCGGACGGCGGGGCGGAGCATTTCGCCAAGGTAATCCGCGCCATCCGGGCGCGCACGCCGACCACCACGATCGAGATTCTGACGCCGGATTTCCTCCGCAAGGACGGGGCGCTCGAGGTCGTCGTTGCGGCGAAACCCGACGTGTTCAACCACAACCTCGAGACGGTGCCGAGCAAGTATCTGAAGGTGCGGCCGGGGGCGCGCTACTTCCACTCGATCCGGCTGCTGCAGCGAGTGAAGGAGCTCGACCCGACGATGTTCACCAAGTCGGGGATCATGGTCGGGCTGGGCGAGGAGCGCAACGAAGTGCTGCAACTGATGGATGATCTCCGCTCGGCGGACGTCGATTTCCTCACCATCGGGCAGTATCTGGCGCCGTCGAAAAAGCACCATCCGGTGATGGAGTACGTGACGCCCGAGCAGTTCAAATCCTACGCTACCGTGGCGCAGACCAAGGGGTTCCTCCTGGTGTCGTCGAGCCCGCTGACCCGCTCGTCGCATCACGCCGGCGAGGATTTCGCCGCATTGCGCGCCGCACGACTGGCCAAGCATGCCTGATCTGTTTTTGGAGCGGCACGTGCCGCACCTCATCGATCGCATGTTCGACCTGGTCAACGACCTCGAGGACTATCCGCGCTTCGTGCCCAACTGCAAGGACATGCAGGTGAAGCGCGACGACGCGGCCGGGGGCGACGTGCGCTTCGCCAGAATGACGATCCAGTTCGGGCCGGTGACACAAGCCTATACCAGTCGGGTCACCGCCAACCGCGCCGACCGCACGATCAGCGCCAAGGCGCTCGACGGCCCGTTCAGCTATCTCGACAGCAAATGGACCTTCGAGCCCGAAGGCGAGGGCACCCGCATCCGCTTCGACATCGACTTCAAGATCGCCAATCCGTTGATCGCCAGCGTGGCGGAGCAGGCGTTCGCGGCGAAACAGGACCAGATCATGGATGCGTTCGTAGATGAGGCGAACCGGCGGTATGGGGACTGAGGGCGGCGTCTGTTTGCGGTCTAAGACGTGCCGCCTTTCCACGGTGTCATTCCCGCGAAGGCGGGAATCCAGACCGGGCTCACGGACGTCCGCACGCTCCGCCTGGATTCCCGCCTGCGCGGGAATGACACGGTGGGTTGGGCAGTAATCCTAGCCGACTAACCGATCGCCTTTTTCACCAGCTTCAGCGCTTCGACCACCGAGGCGTGGCGGATCTGCTCGCGGGACCAGTTGGGATCGAAGG
>DASYCZ010000020.1:0-2406 GCA_036499825.1 Devosiaceae bacterium | reverse complement strand
AGGTGACGCCGGTGCGCGGCCGGAACTGTGCCACGACCGCCTCGGCATCGGACCACTGCGGCACCACGCGGGGGCTGACGAACGAGCAGGCCTGGATATGGCGCAGGCCGGTCTCGCCCAGGGCCTCGATCAGGCGGACCTCGTCGGCCGTGCTGATGGGACCGGGCTCGATCTGAAAGCCTCGCGCGGGCCTTCCTCGTGGATATCGATCGATGTCGGCAGATCGGACATGGCGGAACCCCGCACAAGAGCGTTTCGAGGTGGCAAGTTGAGTCGCGAACCAGCGCGGAACCAACTCGGAGATCGTCTCGGCCTTTCCATTCCAGTCTGGATACAGCCACGGTGGCGACAAGCGCACTTGGAACCGTTCACAGCACCGTCCGCAATAAAATTGCGCGGCCTTCAGCCTCTCGCCCGTCATCGGGTGACCGGCCAGACGCTTCGCGCCGGAGATGCAGGTGGGTTGACGCACCACGCAATGCCGCGCTCACCTAAGCGCTGCGCTTGTGACCGATGCCAATCGCGGGGCGAAAAATGGACCAACAGAGCTTTGACTTCATCGTCGTAGGCGCCGGCTCGGCCGGCTCGGTGCTGGCCAACCGGCTGAGCGCCGACCCTCGGCACAAGGTGCTGGTGCTGGAGGCCGGGCGCGAAAGCCATCCCTGGTCGTGGATCCCGGTCGGCTTCGCCAAGCTGATCGACAACCCCAGGGCGAACTGGCTCTATGCCTCGGAGCCCGAGGCATCGACCGGCCAGCGCCGCATCCCGATCCCGCGCGGCAAGCTGCTGGGCGGCTCTTCATCGATCAACGGCATGGTGTTCGTGCGCGGCCAGGCGCAGGACTACGACACCTGGGCGCAGCTCGGCAATCGCGGCTGGAGCTATCGCGAGGTGCTGCCGATCTTCCGCGACATGGAGAGCTTCCAGGGCGATGCCGATGAGGACTATCGCGGCCGCAACGGACCGCTGAAGGTGACCGAGAGCAACGAGAGCGGCGCGATCTATGATGCGCTGATCAAGGCCGCCGGCCAGGTCGGCATCAACTACACCAAGGACTACAACGGCGCCAAGCAGGACGGCATCGGTATGACCCAAGCGACCATCCGTGGGGGTCGCCGTATGAGCACTGCGGTCTGCTACCTAGTGTTCTGTCACGAACATATGAATCCGCGATCGGTGGGAATGTGATTCATTGCAAGGATGAATAGCAAGATTTCTTCGATCGAGCTTGGCAGGAAGGATCGCAGGGCGCTGCGGCAACTTGTCGGAGACGGCAACAGCCCGCAAAAACTCGCCAAGCGAGCGCGTATTGTGCTGATGACGGCTGACGGTCACGGCACTATGGCAATCATGCGCATTGTCGGGGTGGCCAAGACGACGGTGTGGCGCTGGCAGGAATACTTCGTGACGGCCGGCGTACCCGGCCTCGTCAAGGGTCGCTCCAAGCCGCCTGGCAAGAAGCCGATTGCCGAGGACATTAAGCTCAGGGTCGTCGAGAAGACGATGAAGGAGCGGCCGGCCAACGCGACGCATTGGAGCGTGCGTTCGATGGCGGCTGAGATCGGCATCAGTCACACCAGCGTGCAGCGCATCTGGCGCGAGTACGGTCTCAAGCCCCATCTGGTGCGGGGCTTCAAGGTCTCCAACGACTGCGACTTCGTCGCCAAGGTCAAAGATGTTGTCGGCCTCTATCTCGACCCACCCGAGCACGCCGTAGTGCTGGCGGTCGACGAAAAGAGCCAGATCCAGGCTCTCGACCGGACCCAGCCCGGCCTGCCCATCAAGAAGGGCCGCGCCGGCACCATGACGCACGACTACAAGCGCAATGGCACCACCACACTGTTCGCCGCGCTCGATGTGGCGAGCGGCCAGGTCATCGGCCAATGCCTGCCGCGTCATCGCACCAAGGAATTCCTGGCGTTCCTCAAGACGATCGACCGTGAAACGCCGGCCGATCTCGACTTGCACCTGATCCTCGACAACTACGCCACCCACAAAGCGCCTCCGATCAAGCGATGGCTCAAGCGCCACCCGCGCGTCACCCTGCACTTCACGCCGACGTCCTCTTCCTGGCTCAACCTCGTCGAGCGGCTGTTTGCCGAGATCACCCGCCAGCGCATTCGACGCGGCACCTTCGACAGCGTGCCCGAGCTCGAGGCCGCCATCACCGCTTGGATCGATCACCGCAATGTTCGTCCAAAGCCCTTCGTCTGGACCGCAAAGCCCACCACCATCATCGCAAAGTATCGCCGCGCCCGAAACTCTCTCGATGCGTCAATCGCGGCTACAAATGTATGAGTCAGAACACTAGCGTACAGCGTAGTCAGCCGTTCCATCAACGCTTCGACAGTCTCGCGGTCAAAGTCGAGATGGATGCTAAGCGGTTCGGGTAAGCCTTCGATTGGC
>DASYCZ010000019.1:0-1662 GCA_036499825.1 Devosiaceae bacterium | reverse complement strand
AATCGCCAGCGCCTCGCCCAGCAGCGCCGCATCCTGGTTCGACGAGCCGATGAACCGCACCTTGCCCGCCTGCACCAGCCGGTCGAACGCCCTCAGCGTTTCCTCCTGCGGCGTGGTCGGGTCGGGCCAGTGGCTCTGGTAAAGATCGATATGGTCGGTCTGTAGTCGCTTCAGCGACGCCTCGACCTCGCTCTCGATCCATTTCGGGCTGAGGTCGCGATGCCCCTGGCCCATGTCCGATCCGACCTTGGTGAAGATCAGCACCTTGTCGCGGTTGCCGCGGGCCTTCAGCCAGTTGCCGATGATGGTTTCCGACTTGCCCTTGCCATAGCTGTCCGACGTGTCGATCGCCGTGAAGCCCGCATCGACATAGGCGTCCAGCACCTTGAACGCCGGCGCCTCCTCCAGCGTCCAGCCAAACACGTTGCCGCCGAAAACCAGCGGCTCGATAAACAACTCCGAGCGTCCAAGGCGGCGCTTGCTCATGCTCAAATCTCCAATGAAACAATCGTGGGGGAGGGGAGCCGCACCCTAGCGTCCGGCCCGGCGTCTTGGAAGAACCGAACGTTACGCCTTTGGTTCGATCAGATCCCATTTATTGCCGAACGGGTCCTCGAACACCGCGACGCTGCCATAGGCCTCGTGCCGCGGCGCCTCGCGGAAAACCACGCCATTGGCGCTGAACGCCGCGAAGTCCCGCGCGAAGTCGTCGGTCTCGAGGAAGAACCCGACCCGGCCGCCCGTCTGGTTGCCGATCGCCGCCGCTTGTCGCCCGCCATCGGCCTTCGCCAGCAACAGCCTTGCGCCGGTCCCGTCGGCCGGCGCCACCACCACCCAGCGCTTGCCGCCGCCCATGTCGGTGTCGGCCACCAGCGCGAAGCCGAGCTTGCCCACATAGAACGCGATGCCCGCATCATAGTCGGGCACGACGAGGGTGACGGTGGCAACGCGCATGGACATGACAGTTCTCCTGCCTTAATCGGCCCGGCAGAACAAGCCGCCGGCCAAAGTCGACATGGTGTCTACAACATCGTGATCGAACGGTATCGGGGGATTGCGTCCAGTGGCAAAACAAGATTTGTTGCCGAAAGGCTCGGGGTGGGAAAATGCCCGGGGCGCAAATATCTTCGGGAGACATCCATTATGAAGTTGATGAAAACCCTGCTGACCGCAGCGGCGCTTGCCGCCATGCTGGGCGGCAGTGCTTACGCCAAGACGCTGGTCTATTGCTCGGAAGCCTCGCCTGCCAATTTCGATCCCGGCACCACCACAGGCGGCAACGACTACGACGCCGGCTCGCGCACCGTTTATAATCGCCTCGTCGAATTCAAGCACGGCTCCACGGAAGTCGAGCCCGGCCTCGCCGACAGCTGGGAAGTGTCCCCGGACGGCCTGACCTACACCTTCCACCTGCATCCGGGTGTGAAGTTCCAGACCACCGATTACTTCACGCCGACCCGCGATCTCAACGCCGACGACGTGATCTTCTCGTTCATGCGCCAGCAGGACAGCACGTCGCCCTGGTTCACCTATCTGCCGAACCTGAGCTATGACTACTACGTCGGCATGGACATGCCGAAATACACCAAAGAGTGGAAGAAGATCGACGATCTGACCGTGCAGCTCACGCTGACCGAGCCGAACGCGCCGATGCTCGCCAAC
>DASYCZ010000018.1:0-2644 GCA_036499825.1 Devosiaceae bacterium | reverse complement strand
GGCGTAAGCTTGTTGAGCGCCGTAATCGTCGCCTCGCCATAGGGCTCGAGCGGGACGTTTAGCGATTTGAGCACGGCGGTCTGATCGAGCCCGACGGCAAACACATACTGGTAGAGCTTGGAGTCGACCGGCTGGCCATCGGACGTCGTTTCGAAGCCGAAGATGTTGTCGGTGCTCTCGGTCGGGATCGCCACCATGAAGTCGCCATCGCCGGTGATATCGGGCAGCGGGAACGACACCAGCGTCTTCTGATCGTCCACGGAATGATTGGTGAACTGGTAGACAACCTTCACCTGCTTGGGGCCGACCGTGAGGTCTTCGGAGTCCATCGATACGTCCTGGCTCGTGATGAACTCGAGCCCGCCCGTCCCCAGCTGGGACATCGTGTCGTTGGCGAACGCCGAGGCCGTCGCTGCGGCCAGCACCAGCCCGGCAATCAGCAGTCTCATACGGCTACCTCGGCCTTGATGTGCGGATGCGGATCATAGCCGGTCAGCATGAAATCCTCGAATTCGAACGCGAAGATCGACTGCCGGTCCGGGTTGAGCGTCAGCCGCGGCAGCGGCTTGGGCGCCCGCCGCAATTGCTCATGGGCCTGCTGAACGTGGTTTGAATAAAGATGCACGTCGCCGAACGAATGGACGAAATCGCCAACCTCGAGCCCGGTCACCTGCGCCATCATATGGGTGAACAGCGCATAGGACGCGATGTTGAACGGCACCCCGAGGAAGATGTCGGCCGAGCGCTGGTAAAGCTGGCAGCTGAGCTTGCCGTCGGCGACATAGAACTGGAACAGGCAATGGCATGGCGGTAGCGCCATGTGGTCCACTTCCGCCGGGTTCCACGCCGTCACGATATGGCGCCGCGAATCCGGCTTGGTCCGGATCGAGTTCACAACATTGGCGATCTGGTCGATCGAACCGCCCTTCCCGTTCGGCCAACTGCGCCATTGGCTGCCGTAAACCGGGCCGAGGTCGCCGTTCTCGTCGGCCCATTCATCCCAGATCTTGACGCCGTGCTCCTGCAACCAGCGCACGTTGGTCTCGCCGCGCAGGAACCACAGCAGTTCGTAAATGATCGATTTGACGTGCAGCTTCTTGGTCGTCAGCAGCGGAAAACCCTGGCTGAGATCGAACCGCATCTGATAGCCGAAGATCGATCGCGTGCCGGTGCCGGTCCGGTCCGGCCGGTCCACACCCGTATCGAGCACGGTCTGCATAAGGTCGAGATATTGGCGCATCCGATCCTTCTAGCCGATTCCGCGGCCAATGGCTTACGGCGAGATCAGCTCAAGGCCGGGGAAATAGTTGCGGTACGGCTTGGGGTCGCGCGTCAGCAACGGCATCGAGAGAACGGCTGCCTGTGCCCCGATGAAGAAATCCGGCAGCACATTTGTCCTCGTCCCTCCCGCCGCCCGATATCGCTCGAACGCCTTTGCGGCCAGAAACAGTGCCGCCGGCGGCATTGAAATCATCTCGAGCTTGAGAAGGTTGACCAACTCGGTCACTCCCTCCAGCGTAGGATAACGAACACACAGTTCGGCAAAGACAATGTCGTTGATGCCGGCTCCGCCCCGAAGATCGGCTGCGTCGCGCATCGAAAGCGACCAGGCCGCCCAGCGCTCGTCGCGCGTCGCAATGTCGATGATGACGTTGGTGTCGACGATGACCATCAGTCGCTGCGCAGAAGCCGCATCAGTTCGTCGGTGCTAAGGCCCGCACCGGCGTGGCCGAGGGCCTTCGCGTAGGGGCTCTTCGGCGCACTGCCCTCCTTCACGATGGCGATCTGCCCGTTGGCGAGGCGTTTGAAGTCGACCTTGCTACCCGGCTTTACCCCGAGCGCATCGCGGACGGCCTTTGGTATGGTGATTTGTCCCTTCGCTGTGACGGTCGCGGCCATAATTCACCTCGGTAAGGAGAGATAATTGTGGCTCCTTACATAACCTATTGCGCGCGCATTTGCATCCCTTTGGCGCAGCGCCTATATTGGCCGTGCCGGCAACGGCTATGGCGATAAATGGCCATCGTAATAAACCCATTGGACCCGGGGGCAGTACCCGGCGCCTCCACCATCTCCGCCCCGCTCTCACGAGCGGAGCCACTGGGGGCGAAACAGGATCGACAAGGGCGTAAAGGGTGTGTTTTTGCTCGGCATGGTACCACCGTCATCGGACCATCCTTATAGTTGCCAATGACAACTATGCTCCGGTTGCTCTCGCTGCGTAAGCGGCGCTAGCACTGGGAATTCAAGTCCTCCACTCCTCGCAGGGTGACAGGCGGGGTCCGCAGGCACCTGGCAACAGAAGCCTGCACCTTCCCTCCTGCAGTCTTCCCTCAATTCGTTCCGCTTTGTCCTTGATATTCCGCCCCTCTGTGGCTGATATGCGCGCAAGAGGATTCCGGCGGCACATGGCCCAAGACCACATTCGATACGATATCCTGACCCAGGAAGCGCTGCGCGGCGTGGTTCGCAAGGTGCTGTCCGAGGTGGCCAAGACCGGCCTGCCGGGCGAACATCATTTCTTCATCTCGTTTATCACCAAGGCGCCCGGCGTCCGGATCAGCCAGCGTCTGCTCGACCAGTACCCGAGCGACATGACCATCGTGCTGCAGAACCAGTTCTGGGACCTCAAGGTCAGCGAGAC
>DASYCZ010000017.1:0-1736 GCA_036499825.1 Devosiaceae bacterium | reverse complement strand
GCTGCGGTGCCGATGGAGCTTCTCGCGCTCGACAGCGCGGTCACCGATTGCAACGCCGCCTTTTTCGATGTCGCCAATGGCTTTCACGGCGTGATCGCCGGCTGCCATGAGGTGCTGCGCCGCCAGGGGCTGCTTGCCGGGCGCTGGTGCCTCGATCCGGGCGAGGATCTGAGCCCGGGCCAGATGGAGGCGATCGATCGCGTCTACCGGCTCTATCCCGAACTCAACGACGACGCCTTCGTCGCCGCCAATATCGAGCGCTGGCTCGGCGCATAGGAGGAGAAGGGCAGGCGGGGCGCCCCCCCGCCTGCCGGCGTCATGCCTTCGGTGCAAACCCGCCATAGAGCGGATGGTCCGGGCCGATCGGCAGACGCACTTCGGTACGCGTCCGGCTGGAATGGTGGAACGCGGTGATGATCTCAAGCGATCGCCGTGCATCCTCGGTGGTTACCGGCAGCGGGCCGCCGGTCAGCAGCGCTTCGTGGAAGCGCAGCATCTGCGAGGCGTAGCCGGGTGGAATATCCTTCCAATCCTTGAGGACATCGGCGATCCGCGTGCCGATCTCGGGCGTCGCCGGAACGATATGCCAGGGCTTGAGCCCCGGCTGGTAGGGTTCCTGGCCGCTCTCGAAGGTGACGTTCTCGAAGGCGAGCCGCATCCGGCTGGTCTCTTCGCGGCTGCCGAGCGTGCCGCTCAGCGAGGCAAAGCCGCCGCTCGCCAGCTGCACCGTGGCGCTGATCGTGTCCTCGGTCTCGATCGGATTGACCATCGTCGCCACGCGCCCAAACAGGCCGTCGGCCGGCCCGGTCAGATTGAACAGCAGATCGTGCAGGTGGATGGCGTGCGCCATCAGGATGCCACCGAGCTCGGTCGACCATTTGCCGCGCCACGGCACGGAGTAGTATTTGGCGCCGCGCGTCCAGAAGGTTTCGGCGGTGGCGAGGTAGAGCTTGCCGGCGATGCCGGAATCGATGATGCGCTTGACCTGCTGGGCGCCATTGCCGAACCGGTACTGGAAGATCGGCATCAGCCGGCCCTTCGCCGATTTCTCGGCGGCAATGACCTGGTCCATCTGCTCGAGCGAGGCGACGAGCGGCTTTTCGCACACCACGTGCTTGCCGGAGGCGAGGGCCTTCAGCATCTGCTCGAGATGGAGTACCGGCGGGGTGCAGATGTCGATGATGTCGATGTCGTCCATGGCGAGCAGATCGTCGAAATTGCGCACCCGCCGCGCAACGCCGACTTCGTCCGCGAGGGCGTTGAGCCGCTCCTCGTTGAGATCGCAGATGGCGAGGACCTTGAAGCGGTCGGAATTGGGCAGATAGCCATCGACGATATGCGAGCGGCCGATGCCGCAGCCGACGACCGCAACGTTCTTGATCTCAGACGACATGATGAATCCTCGAGCTGTGCTGGCCCGTCGATGCCCGGCCGCGGCAACGCGACGGTAGTGCACGCCATCGCCGATGACAATCAAAAATGGGCAAGTTATCTCACCATAAGAACGACAGTGTTTCACATCTGTGATCGAACCTGATCGATACCATTGACACTGCAACCGGTTGCGCCATAGCGTTCCGTCCAGTGGGCTCCGAGAGGACAGCGGAAGCCAGTGGATCAGGGAGTTGGACCATGTCGGGAATCGATCGGCGACTTTTCCTAGCGACTAGCCTCGCTGCGGCCGCGCTGGGTGCGACGGGCGGCATCGGGCGCGCCGCAGATGCGGCGCTGCGCGT
>DASYCZ010000016.1:0-1524 GCA_036499825.1 Devosiaceae bacterium | reverse complement strand
GCAGGGGATCGATGCGGAGATCATCGACCTGCGTTCGCTGCGCCCGCTCGACATGGACACGGTGCTGGAGAGCGTGAAAAAGACCAACCGGATCGTCACGGTCGAACAGGCCTGGCCGATCTGCTCCATCGGTTCGGAAATTTGCGCCCGGGTGGCGCTGGAGGCGTTCGATTATCTCGATGCGCCGCCGACGAAGGTCTCGGGCAAGGACGTGCCGATGCCCTATGCCGCCAATCTCGAAAAGCTTGCTTTGCCGACGGTCGAAGACGTGATCGAAGCGGTCAAAGCCGTCAGCTACAAGGAGTAGTCGATGGCGACGAACATCCTGATGCCTGCGCTCTCGCCCACCATGGAAGAGGGCAAACTGGCCAAGTGGCTGGTGAAGGAAGGCGATACCGTCAAGTCCGGCGACATCCTGGCCGAAATCGAAACCGACAAGGCGACGATGGAATTCGAGGCCGTCGATGAAGGCAAGATCGGCGAAATCCTTGTTCCCGAAGGCACTGAAGGCGTGAAGGTCAATTCCCCCATCGCCACCCTGTTGGCCGATGGCGAGGCGCCGGGTGCGGCTCCTGCAAGGAAAGCGACTGCGCCTGCCGATCTGCCCAAGGGCGAAGATCACAAGGCCGTTGCCGACAAGGGCGCGAGCACCGAAGCGCCGAAAGTCGCGGTCGCCAACGATCCCGAAATTCCCGAAGGCACCGAGTTCGTCAACCAGACCGTGCGTGACGCGCTGCGCGACGCCATGGCCGAGGAAATGCGCCGCGACGAGTTGGTATTCCTGATGGGCGAGGAAGTCGCTGAGTATCAGGGCGCCTACAAGGTCAGCCAGGGTCTGCTGGACGAGTTCGGCGCCCGCCGCGTCATCGACACGCCCATCACCGAACATGGCTTTGCCGGCCTCGGCGTGGGCGCTGCGTTCGATGGCCTAAAGCCTATCGTGGAATTCATGACCTGGAACTTCGCCATGCAGGCGATGGACCAGATCATCAACTCTGCTGCCAAGACGCGCTACATGTCGGGCGGCCAGATGAGCTGCCCCATCGTGTTCCGCGGTCCCAACGGCGCGGCCGCCCGTGTCGCGGCCCAGCATAGCCAGGACTATTCCGCCTGGTACGCTAGCGTCCCCGGCATGAAGGTGATCGCACCTTACTTCGCAGCCGACGCAAAGGGGCTGCTGAAGGCCGCAATCCGCGATCCCAATCCCGTCATTTTCCTGGAAAATGAAATCGTCTATGGCCGCAGCTTCCCTGTGCCCAAGCTTGACGATTTCGTGCTGCCCATCGGCAAGGCGCGCATCGTGCGCCCCGGCAAGGACGTGACCTTGGTGGGCTATTCGATCTCGGTGGGCTTGTGCCTCGAAGCCGCCGAAAAGCTGGCCGAGCAGGGGATCGATGCGGAGATCATCGACCTGCGTTCGCTGCGCCCGCTCGACATGGACACGGTGCTGGAGAGCGTGAAAAAGACCAACCGGATCGTCACGGTCGAACAGGCCTGGCCGATCTGCTCCATCGGTTCGGAAAT
>DASYCZ010000015.1:0-118051 GCA_036499825.1 Devosiaceae bacterium | reverse complement strand
TGTCCGATGTCCAGCTGCGGTGCCGAGGCACTGTCGGCACCGGCGGCCGCAGGCGAGGCGGCGCTGGCGAACAAGGTGCGCTCCTCGCGCACGTCCCAGGTGAAGCCCGAGCAGGCATCCGCGGCCAGCACCGGTGCCTGCGGCAATGTCAGGCTCAGACCAAGCCACAGCGCCACGCGCGTTACCCTGAGCCATCGCATCGGCAACCTCCGCTGACGATCAGGCCAGCGGCGGCCCCGTCATCAGCGGATTAGAACATCCGCGAGAACAACCAGTACAGCGAGCCGGACAAAATGATCGCCGCCGGCAATGTCAGTACCCAGGCCAGCAGCAGATTGCGCACAGTGGCCATCTGCAGGCCCGAGCCGCTCGCGGCCATGGTGCCGGCTACGCCCGAGGACAGCACGTGGGTAGTGGACACCGGCAAGCCAAAGCTGTCGGCGGCGGCAATGGTGAGCATGGCCACCACTTCGGCCGAAGCCCCCTGCGCATAGGTCATGTGGGTCTTGCCGATTTTCTCGCCGACGGTGACCACGATGCGCTTCCAGCCCACCATGGTGCCGAGCCCCAGCGCCAGCGCCACGGCGACCTTCACCCACAGGGGGATGAACTTCGTCGCGTTGTCGACGGCCGTATGATAGTCGGACACCGCTTTCAGATCGTCGTCCGACATCGCCAGCAGGTGGTTCCTGTCGATGAGCTTGAGGGCTTCGCCGATCAGATAGATGTCGTTGCGCGCATTGGTGACGAGGCCGGTCGGCACCGCTTCCACCGACGGATAGGGCGTCAGTGCCGCCGTGGTGTTGTGGATGTAGGTCTCCAGCGCCACCGTGGTCTGGTCGTTCCAGGTCTTGGTGCGCACCGCGTCCTGAACGGCGGCCTTGGCATCCGGCGTCGTCACGCCCGGCTTGATGTACTTTTCCAATGCCTGCTCGACGCTCATCGAGGCGGCCTTGTAGGTCTCGAGATAATTGACGTCGGGCGTGCGGTTGAGCGCATAGGCTGTCGGCACCACGCCGATCAGGATCAGCATGATCAGCCCCATGCCCTTCTGGCCGTCATTGGAGCCGTGCGCGAAGGAAACGCCCGTGCAGGTGAGGATCAGCAGGCTGCGGATCCACAGCGGCGGCGGCTGGTTGCCCTTGGGCGCCTCATAGAGCGCCTTGTTGCGCACCAGCAGCTTCATGGCGTGCAGCAGCAGGAAGGCGGCGAAGAAACCGACGATCGGCGAAACCAGGAGGGTCGTGCCGACGCTGGTGGCCTGTGACCAGTCGACGCCGCTCGTCGCCGAACCGGCCGGAGCCATGAACTGGTTGGCAAGGCCGACGCCGATGATCGAGCCCACCATCGTGTGCGAGCTCGATGCGGGCAGGCCCAGGAACCAGGTGCCCAAATTCCACAGGATCGCGGCGATCAGCAGCGCGAACACCATGGCGAAGCCCGAGGAGGAGCCGACCTGCAGGATCAATTCGACCGGCAGCAGCGACAGGATGCCGAAGGCGACGGCGCCGCTGGAGGTGAGCACGCCCAGGAAGTTGAACAGGCCCGACCACATCACGGCGAATTCGGCAGGGAGCGACCGCGTATAGATGACGGTGGCCACCGCATTGGCCGTGTCATGGAAGCCGTTGACGAATTCGAAGCCCAGCGCGATCAGCAGGGCGACGCCGAGCAGTATCCACGGCACCGTCTCGGCGACGGCCAGATCCTTGGCGAGTGCGTAACCGACATAAATAACGCCGACCAGCACGAACACCCCAAAGGCGGGAAGGAACCATTTTGCCCCGCCGGACTGTCCGATAGGATGATCCGGCCTAGGAATGCCGGGCTCATTAGAAATAATATCTACCACGCTCAACTCCCACAGAAAAAATCGGAGCGTCGCCTTAAGGCCTGTGCGTGAAGCTTTTATGACAGTGCTTTTGCGAGCAATTCCGCCCGTTCGGCCCATAGAGACAGGGTGAGTGCGAACCTGTCACGGCCTGTCGACTCCTCGCCTTGCCGGTCTCCCCGCAACGGCGGATCGGGGCGGGCGGGCAGGATTTTTTTCGCCTCGGGCGTGACTATGCGCCTGATTGTCTGGCCCTTGCGGCGCGCGCCTCGCTGGGGAGCGAGAGACGGAAGGTTGAGCCGGTGGCGCTGCTGGCGGCCAGGTAGAGATCGCCGCCGTGTTGCCGGGCAACTTCCCGTGAAATGTAGAGTCCAAGGCCCGAGCCGCTCACCCGCTGTCCGGCGGAGCGGTAATATTTGAGGAAGATGAGCTCGTGGTCGTGTGGCGCGACGCCAGCTCCCTCATCGGTCACGTCCACGGCCACCGTGCCCTGGCCGCTCAATAGCCGCACTGTCACCGAACTCGTTGCGTCCGAGTATTTCAGGGCGTTCTGGATCAGGTTCTGCACCACGATCTCGAGCAGCGTGCGATCGCCTTTCACATAGGCTTCTTCGCCCTGGATGAATTTGACGCGTCTGCCCGAACCGTCATCGAGGCCCATCTGGTTTATGTGGAGAATCTCGTTCAGGTCGAACGTCTCCATCGTCTGGGACTGTGCCTCATCGGCATCGAGCCGGTCGCCGGCCAGAACGTTCTCGATCAACATCGACAGCCTGCTCACGGTCTGGCGGATCTTGACCGAGCGTGCCTTGGTGGTGTCGGGGCTTTCGGGTGCCGATGACAGATTGTCGGCCGCCGCGGCGATCACCGCCAGGGGCGCGCGAAATTCATGCGACACCAGCGCCACGAAATCCCGCTGCTGGGCCAGCGCATCGTTGACCGAATCGAGCGATTGCCTGAGCTTCATTTCCAGCACTTGGCGCCGGTTCACCTCGGCCTGCAGTGAGGCGTTGCTTTCCGCCAGTTCGGCGGTCCTTTCACGCACCTTGATGGTCAATTCCTGTTCGGCCGACCGGGACAGGGCGATGACGCGATCCTTCTCGTCGCCGAGGCTGACCTCGGCGCGCCGCGCACGCAGTGCGATGGCGGCGCTCAGCAACACCAGGTGAATCAGTGTTCCGACGGCCATAAACCTGCCTAGCGAACTATCGATCCCCAACAGATTGGTCCCGGTATACTGGCTTTGCATCACGATGCTCACCGCCACCACGCCCACAAAGGCCAGTGCCGACAGGAGATACTGGCCCTGCCGCCGCACGATGAGCAGGTAGAGCACGAACACGGCGATGAAGAGGTAGGACACCTGCTGCAGCCGTGACACGAAAAGTCCGACATCTCCGTAACGGCCAGCGATGGATAGAATCGCCGCGATCCCGTTGAGCAGCACGATGCCCTGATTGATGCGCCAGCCCCAGATCCAATGGCGGCGGAATTCGAATAATCGCCCCATGAACCAGATCATGACCACACTATGCAGACACGCTATGGCGCCCCAGCCACGATGAACGAGTGTTGGATCTAGTGGCCAGAATAGCTCATTAGCGTATCCGAGGTGAAATACTGTTAATAATCCAGAAACAAAGAGTACTGCGGCATAAAGAAGGTAGAACGAATCCTTGAGCAGTGCGGCATAGAGCAAATTTGCCATTATCATTACCGCGATGGCGCCGATCACCGTGCCAATAATCCAGTGATCTGAGTACCTGTATGTCAGATAGCCATCCGTCTGCCAGATATTCAATACGGTGGTCATTGAAGTCGTCGATTCGAATCGAACGTAATATTGGGCGTCCCTCTCTGGGACGAATATTGGGAAAATATTCGGATAGGCGCCGGCGCCTTGGTTCTGTCCGGCGCTGCGCAGGCCTGGCGCCGCGATGGTAAAGTGTCCGGCTCCGTCGGGGACGTAAAGGGTGACCTCTTCGATTAGAGGGCGCTCGACCTGTAGCAGCCATTGGGTGGCCCCTGTCGGGTTGGACAGGGAGAACCGAATCCAGACCGCGCCCTTCAAATACCCAGCGGTGAGCATCGACGGAATGGGCTCGAACTGGGTGTCGGGGTGTCCGGACAGGATGTCGTCGAGGGTGAGTGCGCCCCCCGGATCTCGAAGAATCGAGAGATTTCCACTAAGTGAAATTGGGGTGTTAATGCCACTCGCCGGCTGCAGTTGCAATGCATATGCCGTAGGCAAGGCAAGAAAATAAAATATTATAGACAGGGCCGCAATTGTGTGGAATCGAATGCCACATAGATGTTGCACTGCGGGGTGCCTTAAGTGATCGAAAAAGAATTTAGACATAGCAATGTTGCAGATATGCCGCTTGTTTATCTGGTCGATGACGATAAAGACTTTCTCGAGGAAATGGTCTTTGGCCTATCCAGGTTGGGCCTGGAGGTACAGGGATTCGACGGCGCTGCGGGCCTTTACAGGGCTTACGCCGCCAGGCCCTCCGATGTCGTCATCCTCGACATTGGCCTTGAGGGTGAGGATGGCTTGTCGATAGCGACCCATTTGCGCGCCTCGCAATCGGTCGGCATCGTCATGGCGACAGCGCGGAGTTCGGTGGACGACCGGGTCGATGGCCTCAAGCGCGGCGCGGACGTGTATCTCGTCAAACCCATCGATGTTCGAGAGCTTGCCGCGACGGTCGTCTCGCTCTACGAGCGCCTCAACAGGCACTCCGCTTCCGCTCCCACGCCGTCTCCCACCCTCGCGCCGCAATGGGCGCTGGTGGAGGGCGGCTGGGTGCTCACCGACGGCATTGGGCATCGCCTCCGCCTGACCATTTCGGAACAGCATCTGCTGCGGCGCCTGTTCAGCGAGCGCGGCGCCACAGTCGAGCGGCGGGCGCTTGTCGAGGCCATGGGTGCAGATGTCTATGACTATAATTATGCTCAACTCGACACCATCGTGAGCCGCCTGCGTCGAAGAGCCGAAAAAGCCAATATGCTTCTCCCCTTGCATGCAATTCGCGGTCTGGGCTTCGCCTTCGCCGGCTAGGCGCCCCTTTGGGAGCCAGTGCCGCCGGGCTGTCTGACATCGTTATCTCTGTCAGCGGTCCGGAGGGCGGGTTAACCTGTTTATCGCTGTTTTCATTCGAGGCCTCGCAATGGGTCGGGGGCGCTATGACGGTGGTCCGTGGCGCCTGGTGGGCGCGTCGGTTGCCTGCGTCTGAGGGACGGTACGCCGCTTTTACGTGTGACGGCAGGTCGGCTCGCCTCTGCCGATTAGATTCATCGTTCCTTGTTATGTCCAGATAATTCCGTCCTAAAATAATTTTGCGTGAATATTACAGAAGTGTCATTGGGCGTCAGTGAGTGACAGTTTCTGTCGGATACTGCGATTGTGAAGAATCGTGGGAATTATTAATTTGCGGGAAGGGGAAAGAACTCGCGCCAAACGCGGGTTCGCACAGAGTTAATTTGCATAAAACCTTAGATACACACCCCCGTGCCTCCAATTTCGAGGGCGGAGTTATTTAAAGGCGCTGAATAGAGGCAAGATTTTGTCCTCCCGGAAGGCGCGCTGCAAGTGGCTTCTTGGTGTGTTCGGGTGAGGGTAAGTACCGTGTCGAACGAGATCGAATCTATCATCAGGCATTTGTGCCCCCTGCCCAAAATCCTGGCGGCAAGCGCAGGCTTTGGACTGGGAGGCGTCATTGGCCTCTAGTCGGTCTCTATTTGGCTCCTACGGTCCTTTGGGCAGGCTGAAGCCTTCCGGCGGGCGAAGTGCTCGCGCCACAGCGCCCTTGCACAGCGACCGGCCGTCGCGTTTCGGCAAGAGACTGTCGGTAAGGCAGTCACGGCAAGCTGGGATATCTTCCCAGGCGGTACGCCTTGAGCGCCTGCAGGCTGAATTCAAGGCGCGGTTTGAGGGTGGGGCCCTCTCTGGCGAGAAATTCCCGTTCGTCATGCTCAACGAGGGGGGCGTGCCGCGCCTGCGCGTGGGCGCGAGCGCCACTATTTCGGTTGATGCCGAAACCGGCCTGTTGACGTTTACCGAGCAGGCGAAAGAGCCGCAGCTCACCATCATCACCGACAGCGAAGAGCAGCTCCTCGATCATCTGATCTGCCATCTGGCAGCCGGGCCGGGCCAGCTCGCGCCCCGGAATGCCGATGCGGCCCTCAACATGCTCGTCGGTCACACGATGGAAAGCATCGAGCGCCAGCTCATTCAGCACACGCTGCGCCGCTGCAACGGCAACCGGACGCATGCGGCCGCTATCCTCGGCATCGCTCCGCGTACCCTCAGAAGCAAGCTTCGGAGCGATCTGAAGGTTCGGGCCGAATGAGGGGGTGGAGTCAATGGTCTCGCGTTCTTCCTCCCCTCAGGCGCTGGCGCGCCGGATCGGAGTCTTCGTCGATTTTTCAAGAGTTCCAAACCGCCCCAGGGCCGGGCGGATTGTCTGTTCACGGCCGGGCGCAACGTCCCGGCACCATCAATAAATTGCAACACGCAGGCGGCAAATGACCATCACAACCCCCGTATCCATTCCGAGGCTTGAACGCGGCTCTGCCGAAACCGCGCCCATGAATTGGCTCAAGGCGTGGCATGCCCTCATGCTTCGCGGTGGCCGCACCACGAAATACAAGGGCATTGTGGGCAGCATCGCGCCGCAATCCGGTCTCGCGGCGACGGTCGCGGGCGCTGTGGCCATCACCACCCTCGCCTTTGGCGGCGTCATGCTGACGACCCCGGCGGCCCTTGCGGGCTCGTGCAGCAACGCTGCCATTTCGGTATGTACGGGTGCCGCGGGTGCTCCAGGTGCCGACGCGCCTGTAGTGATCGATCCAGCCGGGCCAATTACCGTCACGACCGATCCAAACTTCGGCATCGATTCCAGCGGCACTGCCATCACGATCAACGGCAGCGGTATCGGCGATGTCACCTTCACTGATGCGAATCAGTCTTCGATCACGGGCGGCGGCAATGCCGGTGTGATTATTTCCGGTAACAACGCAGGTTCAGTCAACGTAACCTCCGATGGAACCATCACCGGTTCGAATGGCGCTGGCCTTTACTATACGGGCAACGCCGACCAGACGGGGCTGACCTTTGACGTTAACGACGTAAGCGGCTTTGGATACGGCATACGGGTTGTTAACTATGCCGGGTCGGGCGTCATTGGCGTCACCGCCAATGACGTTTCAGCTCAGAACAACGACGGCATCTTTATCGCCGCAGGCGCGAACACCCAAGGCGTGACGGTCAACGTCCACGACATCGACGCAGGTGGCAACGGCATCGCCGTCGATGGCCCTCTGGGTGCCCCACTCGCCGTCGACGCCGGGGATATTGTGACGGGCAACCGTGCCAATTCTGCGGATCTCTTCACCAGCGGCGGCGGGGATGGTGTCCAACTCATAGGCACCGTCGGTGCGGCGGGTGCACCGCAAGCCACCACCATCACCACCGGCAATCTCGATGTCACCCAGACTGGCGTGAACCTGGGGCGTGACATCAACCGCGTCGATGGAGAAACCAACGTCACAACCGGCAACATCACGGCCGGCGGTATTGGCGTTGTGATCGAGTCGGGCGACAACGACGACAATTACGCCATCAACGTCAAGACCGGCGATGTCACCACCGGCGGTACCGGCATCAACGTCAATCAATCGGGCACCGGCAGCATCTCGGTTGAAGCCGGCGACATCGACGCAGGCATGGTGAACGCACCCGCTGTCAACGGTTTCCAGGATGACGGCGGTTATGGCGTTTGGCTGAACAGCGATCCGCACGGGACCACCGTGGCGGGCGTGGGTGGAGCCGACTGGAACCTCACGACCGGCGATATCACCGTCACCAATCGTGCCACGGGCGACTTTGCGGGGACGGGCATTGGGCTCGGCACTTTCCAAAACGGTGGCAACGGCGATACGACGGTGAAGGCCGGCAACATCCAGGCAGGCACCGGCATTGCTATCAACCGAGCCGGCACTGGTGCGGTCAGCATTACGGCCAATAATATCACCGCCACGACCGGTATGGGTATCCAGGGCGATGTTTCGAGTACGGGCGACACGACCATTGTCGCCAACGATATCAACTCGGCCGGCGAGGGCGTCTATGTCAATGCTCACGGCGCCAATGCTCAAACGGACAACGACTATACGGTCAACGTTCATGACGTGACTTCCGGTGCCAGCGGCATCCGGTTCAACACCTGGAATACCGGTGATGTCGCGATCAAGGCCAATGACATTGACTCTGGCGCAATCGGCATCTGGGGCGATACCGATTTCGCGACGAATAACTTCTCCCTCGAGGTGAACAACGTTACCGCCGATGTCGACGGTATCAACGTCATCCACAGCGGCACTGGTACGGCCAATGTCGATGTGACCGGCTCCGTGGTCGGCGGCGACAACGGCATGGAACTCTATACCGACAATGCAGCGGTGGGTGAGGTCAACGTCAACGTCAACAACGTGAAGGGCGTCAATAACGCCATCTGGGTCGTCGACAGTTCCGCTGCCGTCGGACATGGGGTCAATGATCTCAACATCACGACCACCGGCAAGATCGAGGCCGGCGGTGGCTGGTGGGGTATCCACACCGAGACAAATGCCGGCGTGCTCACCAACATCACCGTCAAGAGCACGTCCGTTCTTTCGGGCAGCACCAACGCCATTTTCAACGATGATGGCGACAGCCACGTCATCATCGAGAGGGCGGCTGAGACCGTCGATGATCCCGCCACGGCTGCCGTAGAACAGAATGCCGTCACCGGCAGGATCGATCTCGGCGGCGGTGCGGACGTCCTGGATCTGAATGGCGGCTTTTCGGGCATCACGACCCTGCAGGGCGGCGGCAATGCCGGCGATATTCTGAACGTCAACGATGCCGATAGCACCTTCAATGCCGACAATCTCGGCAACTGGGACTCGATCAACCTCACCAATACCAAGCTGAAGCTGGCCACCGGCAATACGGTGAATGTCGGCGGGGCCGCCGATATGTCGAACGGTCTTTTCCTGCACAACTCCGTGTTGGATGTCAGTGCAAACTCCGATTACGACATGTTCGGCAACCTGTCGGTCGACAAGACCAGCACGTTCTACTCCCGCGGCGATGCGGTGGGTAACGGCGTCCTGATCACCGGCGGTCTCCACAATGACGGCCTGGTCTCGCTCGCCACCCCCGCTGGCAAGGGCGTTGCCGGGGATAAGCTTACCGTCCAGGGTGCCTATTCGGGCACCGGCGGCACGTTCCTCATCGACACGGCGCTGGGTGACGACAAGTCCAAGACCGATCTGATCGAGCTCCAGGGTGGCACGGAAGCCGGGACCACCAATGTCGAGGTGAACAATATCGGCGGCGCCGGTGCCCCGACCGTCGAAGGCATCAAGGTCATCGATGTCAGCGGCACGTCCGCCGGCACGTTCAAGCTCGCCAATGGCGACTATGAACTCAATGGCCAGCAGGTCGTGGTAGCCGGCGCCTATGGCTACACGCTGTGGAAGAACGGCGTGAAGAACCCGGCGGATGGCGACTGGTACCTGCGCTCCGAGCTGGCGCCGGTCACGCCGCCCTCCAATCCGGGTAATCCTGGCAACCCCGGTAATCCTGGGAACCCCGGCAATCCTGGCAACCCGAGCACTCCCCCGGTGGTCGTCCCGCCGGGCCCGATCTACCAGCCGGGCGTGCCGGTCTATGAAGCCTTCGGTCAGGTTCTGCTCGGCATGAACGGCCTGCCCACGCTCGAGCAGCGTGTCGGCACCCGTTACTGGAACGACGCCCAGGCGCCGGTCCAGGGCGCCGGCCAGGATGGTGCGCCGTCCATCGACAGGAACGGGTTGTGGGCCGTCATCGATGGCTCGCACTCCAAGTTCAGCCCCACCAACTCGACCAGCGCCACCGATTACGACCTCAACGCATGGGACCTCCGGGCCGGCGTCGAAGGCGTGGTCATGCAGAACGACAATGGCAAGCTGGTTGCCGGCATCACCGGCCGCTACGGCCAGGGTTCGTCCAACATCGACTCGCCTTTCGGTGACGGCAAGATCTCGACCGAGGCCTATGGCTTCGGTGCGACGGCCACCTGGTATGCCAATACGGGCTTCTATCTCGATGGCCAGGCACAGGTCAGCTGGTACAACAGCGATCTGTCCTCCGATGTGATCGGCAAGCTCGCCAGCGACAACCATGGCTTCGGCTATGCGCTGTCGGTGGAAGCCGGCCAGCGCGTCGGTGTCGCCGAAAACTGGACCGTTATCCCCCAGGCCCAGCTGACCTATTCGAGCATCACCTATGATGGCTTCACGGGTCCGTTCGGCACCACGGTGGACAACGACCAGACGGATAGCCTGCGTGCCCGCTTCGGCCTTGCCATCGAGCACCAGGACAGCTGGACCAACGAGAAGGGTGAAGTCGAACGCGTCGCCGTCCATGGCATCGCCAACGTCCTTTACGACTTCGCCGACGGTGCATCGAGCAACGTGTCGGGCTCCCATATCGGCTCGCAGAACGATCCGCTCTGGGGTGAGATCGGTATCGGGGCCTCCTACAACTGGGGCGACGACAAGTACTCGATCTCCGGCGAGATCGCCGCCAGCTCCAGCCTGCAGAACTTTGGTGACAGCTACGCCATCACCGGTAAGGCCGGCTTCCGCGTCAAGTGGTGATCCCCTAGGTCATCTCAATCCCGGCCAGGGTCCATCGGACCCTGGCCATCTCTTCCGAAGTCCCGGGCTTGCCGGCCGTTGTATCCCGGCCAAACCCAGGCAAATCTGAATTATCCCTGGAGCGTTTTCAGGAAAAGTGGATGCCACTTTTCCAACTCGAAAACGCGATCAAACAAAGACTGAAAGCGTTCGTTTTGATGCAATCAAAACGTGAAGCGCTCTAGACGAAAGATTGCATCCATGCGGCGCAGCAAGCCGTACGACTGGACCGGCGCCACCGCTCGCAGGCGCCGGACCCTGCTTCAACTTCTTACGTTTGCTACGCTTGCGGGTCTGTCTGTGATTGTCGTCGCAACCGTATTCCTGGTGAAAATATAATTTCTCACCGTCTGTTGTGACGATCCGGCGGCCGGGCATCGACAAGTCGATGCTCACGGCTGTGAGGGCTGGGGGGCGACGGACGATGAATGCATTCGATGTGCCGACAAAATGGCACCCGGAATTCACCATGGCGTTTCAGCCCATTGTCGACACAAGGGCGGAAAATCCGATCTTTGCCTATGAGGCACTGGTGCGCGGTCCCGCAGGCGAGGGGGCCGACGCCATATTTGCCGCGGTACCCGAAACCTCGCTCATTGCGTTCGATGCGCTCTGCCGTTCCCGCGCCATCGAAATCGCCGCATCGCTCGGCCTCACCGCGAATTTGAGCGTGAACGTTTCCGCACCGGCCATTTCCGACCGGCACTATGGTCTTCACACCTCCTTCAAGACCGCCCGTCAGGTCGGCTGGCCGATCGAGCGCCTGATTTTCGAGATGACCGAGCATAATCCGGTCAAGGACTTCCACCGGCTTGGCCGCTGGGTCGAGGCAGCCCGCAGCCGCAATGTGACGATCGCCATCGATGATTTCGGCGCCGCTTATGCGGGCCTCAACACCCTGCTGCTGCTGAGGCCGCAGATGATCAAGCTCGATCTGGCGCTGATCCGCGGCATCGATACGGATCGCGGCCGGCAAGCCCTGGTCAAGGGCCTGCTCGATGCCTGCACCTGCCTTGGCTGTTCGGTGGTGGCCGAAGGGGTCGAGACCGCGGCCGAGTTCTCGACACTCTCCCGGCTCGGCATAACGCTGATGCAGGGCTATTTTTTCGCCATGCCGGCTCTTGCCAGCTTTCCTCAAATCACCCGGACGGCTTTTGCCGCACCGGATGAAAACCTTGCGGCGCTCGCCAGCACGGCGTCGTTGCAAGCGGGGGCCATCCCCCAATACCACCCGGCGTGATCGTCACGCCCAACTCCCAAATGGAATCTATTCGAATGACCAAGAAGCCGCTGCTGTCCCTCTGTGCTGCGCTGTTGCTGCTAGGCGCGACGTCCCCCAGCTTTGCCCAGAGCAATAGTCCGGCTCCTGCCGCCGCGGCCCCTGCGGCGACCGCACCCGCCCCAGCGCCCAAATGGGCCCTTGATTGCTCCAGCCCCGACGCGGCCGCAGGCGCGCTGCAATGCCAGATCTCGCTGCGCTTCGTGCGCCAGGAAGACCGTGGGCTGCTGATGCTCGTGGCGATCAGGAAGAACCCGACCGATAACCAGCTGGCCATGCAGTTCGTCCTGCCGCACGGCCTCAACCTGCCTTCGGGGCTTTCCTATCAGGTCGATACCGGGGCCAAGAGCACGGTGGCGTTCGCCACCAGCGGCCAGGACGGAACCGTCGCCGTCCTGCCGCTGACGCCCGAGCTTTTGACAACCCTCAAGGCCGGCTCGACCCTCAACGTCAGCACCCAGACCGCCAATGGCAATGCCTTCGGCATTCCGGTGTCGCTGGCCGGCTTCACCGCCGCCATCGACCGGTTGAACACCCTGAAATAAGACTGTCATGTCTTTATCCGCTGGCCAAAAGCCAGCGGATTGCCGTATCCAACCGGACATGATGCCCGTCCTCGACTCCAAGCGAATGCTCATCTGCCTGCGCCCCGAACCTCTCCACGCCGGTGATGCATGAAGCCGGTCTTCGGTGCCTCCGCCGCTCACTCCTATGTGGAAGGGCCGCCCCGGCAGGTGCCGGGCTTTTCGAGCCTTCACCGCATGATGGCCTTGCTGCTGGCCGAGCGGGTTCCCCCGGATGGCCGCGTGCTGGTGCTGGGGGCAGGCGGTGGCCTCGAACTCAAGGCCCTGGCCGAGGCGCAGCCAGGCTGGTCATTCGATGGGGTCGACCCTTCCGGCGCTATGTTGCAACTGGCCCGGCAGACGGTGGGGCCACTTGCCGCCCGCATAGGGTTCCATGAGGGCTATGTGGATGCGGCGCCCGCGGGTCCGTTCGACGCCGCCACGTCGCTGCTGACCTTCCACTTCATCCCCGAGAACCAGCGGCTCGAAACGCTGCTGCAACTGCGGCAGCGCCTGCGCGCTGGCGCGCCCCTCGTTCTGGCCCATATCAGTTTCCCGCAGACGGAACCCGAACGCGCGTTGTGGATCGCCCGCCATGTGGCCTTCGGGGCGCCCGAGGGCGCCGATCCGGCCCAGCTCGAAAGCGCCCGGCAGGCACTGGCGACGCGGCTCCATATTCTGGCGCCCGACCAGGAGGAGGCCATGCTGCGGGCGGCGGGCTTTTCGGATGTGAGCCTGTTCTATGCGGGCCTGAGCTTCAGGGGCTGGGTCGCCTACGCCGCATAGGCGCTCATTCCGGTGAAAAAGTGAGGCTCGCTTCCGTGCCCGAAATGTCGCGGTTATAGCGCACTTCGGTGCCAAGGCTGGTGGCCATGGCCCGGATGATGCGGCTGCCCAGGCCCGTGCCCTTGACCTCGCCCTCGCCGGTCCAGCCGATGCCGTGGTCGCGAACCGAAAGCACTACTTCGCTGTCGGTGAGCTTGCGAAGCGACACCAGCACATCGCCCGACGTGCCTTTGGGATAGGCATATTTGAAGGCGTTGGTGACCAGTTCCGTCACCGCCACGCCGATGGAAACTGCCTTGTCTGTGGCAATCCTCAGTTTTTCGCTCATGACGACCGCATGGGCGCCGCTGCCCTGGGCGGTCAGAGAGGCATCCAACTGCTCCACCAGCCCGCTCAGATATTCGTCGATCTCGACGAACCGCACGTCATCGGCGCTGTAAAGCCGCTTGTGGATCGCCGCGATGGCGTAAATCCGCGCCTGGGTTTCCATCAGCGCTTCCCTGGCGGCGGCATCGTCCAGCGTGTTGGCCTGCAGGTTCACCATCGAGGAGACCAGCGACAGGCTGTTGGCCACCCGGTGATTGACCTCGCGCAGCAACACCTCGGCGCGGTCACGGGCCTCGCGCACATCGCGTTCCGCCGCTTCCTTGGCCTCGCGCAGCCGCTGCTTTTCAAGCGCCTGGTCGATGGCGCTGGCCAGCAGTTCGATGAAATCGTCGCTGACGGTCTTGGCCACATAGTCGGCGGCGCCTGCTTTCAACGCGGCCACCGCGATGGCGGTTTCCGCCGATCCCGTCACATACACTACTGCCGGCGCCGCCGGTTGCTCGGCGAGCTTTGCCAACAGGTCCAGCCCGGTGCCGGTGGGCAGATAGTGGTCCAGCGCGATGACGTCGATATCGGGCACCTGCAGGCGCTTCAGCGCCGCTTCGGCATCCGGGGCGTGCTCGATCGTGTGCCCGTGGCGGGCCAGGGCCCGCTGCACCAGCCGGACCAGGGCAGGGTCGTCATCCACATAGAGAACTGTGATGGGCCGGTTGGGCATGACTTAGAGCGTTTCCGGAACCTGGATGACCGAGAAGAACAGGCCGAGTTGCCGGATCGCATTGGCGAAGCCGTCATAGTCCACCGGCTTGGTGATGTAGACATTGGCGCCCAGGTCATAGCAGTGCTGGATCTCGCGGGCATCGTCCGTGGTGGTCAGCACCACCACGGGCGAGCGCTTCAGATGCGTGTTGCTCTTGATCTTTTCGAGAATGGAGACACCGGTCATATCCGGCAGGTTGAGATCGAGCAGGATCAACAGGTGCTTGCCGGCGCTGATCTTGCCGCTGCCATCCGGGCCGAACAGGAAGTCGAGCGCCGCGGTGCCGTTGGTGAACGGAATGATCTGGTTGTTGACCCCGGCGCGGCGGATATTCTTTTCGATGAGGCGGGCATGGCCCTCATCGTCCTCGATCATGATGATGGTGACGGGCGTGGCGGCATCGCTCATTTGGCTTTTGGTTCCTGTAAGGGGGTGAAGGCGCGCGGCAGGGTCACGGTGAAGGTCGTGCCTTCCCCAAGGGCCGAGGTCATCTTGATGTCGCCGCCCAGATTTTTGACTACGCGCCGCACATAGGGCAGGCCGATGCCTTCTCCGGCCTGATCCTGAACGCCCGAGCGGCGGAAGAGTTCGAAGACCCGCTCATGGTCCTGCGCCGCGATACCGCGGCCATTGTCGGCGATCTTGATTTCAACCTGGTCGTGGCGGGTCGGGCGCGCCTCGACGGCGATCCGCAGCGGCCGGCCCGGCGCCCGGTACTTGACCGCATTGTCGAGCAGATTGCCGAACACCTGTTCGAGCGCCAGCCGGTCGGTGACGATGGGCAGCCGGGTCAGCTCCAGGCTCACCTCGCCCTCGGCATCCTTGACCTGGTGCTGGATGGCGCCCACCGCCGCCTCGAGCAGCGTTTCCAGCTGCACGGGTTCGGGGCGCATCACCCGCCCGCCCTCGCGGGAGAGCTTGAGGATGGCGTTGATCAGCGCGTCCATCTTCCGGGTCGAGGAGCGGATGAAGCCGATGGCCTCGGGCAGGTCTGTATCCACCGCTTCCTTCGCTTCGCTTGCGGCGGGATCGCCCACGGCTTCGCCATGCTTGTCGAAATAGCCGCGGATCTGCGCGACCCCGGTTTCGAGCTCGGCGGTAAAACCCATAATGTTGACCAGCGGCGCCCTGAGGTCATGGGTGACGATATAGGCGAAGCGCTGGATTTCCTCATTGGCCTGCACCAGGTCCGTGGTGCGCTCCCGAACCCGTTGTTCGAGGCCTGAATTGAGGGCCGTGACTTCCTTGCGGGCGGCGCTGAGCTCGCGCGTATAGGCGAGTACCGCCCAGATGGAGCCGCCCACCACCAGGGCGATGATGAGGGAGCCGATGGTCGCCACCCAGCCCAGCGCCGTGGTGCTCCATTGCTGGGCGGTGACGGCCGCGGTGATGCGTTTTTCCGCCACGTCGATGATGGTGGCGAAATCGCCGCGCGCCTCATCCATCAGGCGCTTGCCGCTGTCATTGTTGACCACAGCCAGCGCATCGGCGTCCTTGCCGGCGCGCTTCAGCAGCACCGTCTGGGCCACTTCCTCGAGCTTGCCGGCTATAGCTTCCTGCACCTCCGTGCCGCTTTCCGCCACTTCCGCATCATTGCCCAGCAATTGCTTCAGCCGGTCCAGCTGCTGGGGCAGCACCGTGACGGCCGCCGTATAGGGCGCGAGGTAATCATCGCGCCCGGTCAGCAGATAACCGCGCTGGCTGGTCTCCACATCCTGGAGCGAGCCGCGCAGATCGATGGTGGTGGAGCGCAGATTACGCGCCGCCAGCACATCCTGGAATGAACTCTGGGTCCTGATGCCGAGCCAGAACGCACTGGCCATGATGGCCGCCAGGGCGAGCAGCCCGACCAGCATCAATGCCACCGTCGATCGAATGAGGGATTTGCTGGTGATCGGCACGATGGTCAGGGGCAGGGGGCGCGGGAGCTGGAGCCTATACGGGGTGCCTCCACAATACTACGGGGATTAGTGTCCGGTGCCGTACGGTCAAGTGGGCGGAGCTGGACTACGCGGTGCAAGCGGCCACCCCTCCCATCCTCCCCCTTGTGGGGAGGGCCAGGGAGGGGGTGGGCCACACCCGCAATGCCGGGCAAGTGGCCCCCTCAGATCGACAGGTCCAGCACCTTGCCTTCGAACAGGCGGTCGCGGGAGCCTTCGAGGTGGATGCGCATGGCGTCGCGCGCGTCTTCGGCGCGGCCTTCGGCGACGGCCCGGTAGATCTTCTCGTGCTCGTCGTAAACGCGTTCGAGCTGCAGGCGCGGCCCCATCAGCGACAGGCCGTGCAGGTGCATGCCCACCGCGATATGCGGCTTCAGCGCATCCATCGAGGCGGTGTAATAATGGTTGTTGGCGGCCTCGGTCACGGCGCGATGGAACATGAAGTCGGCATCGGTGCGGTGCAACTGATGGCTGGTGGCATCGCGCAGTTCCGCCAGCGCCTCGGCGATCTTGCGGATGGCGGCGTCGTCGCGGCGCTGCGCGCCGAAATAGGCCGCATAGGGCTCGATGGTCAGCCGGAACTCATAGCAGCGCTGAATGTCGGCGATGGTCTTGACGGGCGAATAGGCGAGCTGCGCCTGTGGCGACACGGTGGCCTGCACGAACGTGCCGGCGCCCTGGCGCGAATAGACGATGCCCTGGTCCCGCAGGCGCCCCAATGCGTCGCGCACGATCGGGCGGGAGACGCCCAGCATGGCGGCGAGTTCGTGCTCGCCCGGCAGGCGCGTATCGGGTGGGTAGTTGCCGTCCTGGATGCGCTGGCGCAACTCTTCGAAGACGCGGTCGACCAGCTTGGCCGGGCGCGGCTTGACGGAGTTTTCGCTATCGGTCGCAGTGTTCTGGGCCATCGCCATTACTCAGGGAGCAATTCGGCCAGCGCGTCGAGGCCGCCGAATCCACCCGATTTTACCACACACCTTATGCTGGGATGTTTGCCCTTCTCGATCAAGAACCAAGGCAGGCCCGGCGCTGCTTCTCCCCGCGGAAACACCACGCTCACCCCCAATGCGTCGAGGATGGCGAGCGCCGTGTCGCCGCCGCTCATCACCAGCGTATGGGGCGGGCGTTGCTCCATCGCCCGGCGCACCGCCTCGGCGAAGCGCCGTGAGATGGTTTCGTCGGGGCCCTGGTAAAGCCCGGTGCTGCGCAGCACCGAGGGCAGCGTTGAAATCTCGCCCGCGAAGGCGCCGGCCGGCGCTTCATGCGCCGCCGCCCGGCCGGCGAGGCGTTCCGCCTGCGTGATGGTGATGGGGTCATGCGAGCCGATGGCGAAGAGCGTATCGGCATGCGGCGAAAAGCCGGCGCCCAAATCCTTGCCGTAGCGCCGCGCCAGCGCCGCCCCGAGCCCGTTGGCGCCGACCGCCAGCGTGCGGGACCAGTCCTCAGCGCCCACCAGCGCATCGAGGTCGGCATCGGTTGCGGCATCCGCCACCACGGCGCCGGCCGGCGCGTGGGGCGCGATCGGCAGCGCCGCCGCGACGCCGCGTCCAACCACCGCGCCATCGACAGTCCGGCGATCCTGGCCCGGTATGGCGGGGGCGATGACGATGGCATCGAGGCCGAAACCTGCCGCGGCGGCTTCGGTTTCGGCCCTGACATTGCCCTTGAGGCGGGAGTCGATCTTCTTGAACATCAGCCTTGGGGCGGCATCGCGCAGCAGCGTGGCGGCGGCGGTAACGCGGCGCACTGCTTCGTCCCGCGGCAGCGCCCGGCTGGCGGTGTTGACCACCACCACATCAGCCTCGCTCGCCAACGCCGCCCTCAACCCTTCGGGCCGCGTGGCGGCGGCCACCCGGAGGCCGGCCAGCGCGAAAGGCGTGGAGCAATCCAGCGCCCCGGTAAAATCATCGGCGATGACCGCGACCGCGATCATACGGCGTGACAGGCGACGAAATGGCCCGCGCCCCGGTCCCGCCATTCCGGCACCACGCTCCGGCACTTGTCCATGGCGATGGGGCAGCGGGTGTGGAAGCGGCAGCCGGCCGGCGGATCGAGCGGGCTTGGGACGTCGCCTTGCAGGATCTGCCGCTTGCGGCTGCGTTCGGCCACGGGATCGGCTTCCGGCACCGCCGACATCAGCGCCCTGGTATAGGGATGCAGCGGCTCGCCGAACACCTGGTCCCGCGTTCCCAGTTCCGCCAGCCGCCCCAGATACATGACGCCGACGCGATCCGAGATATGGCGGACGACCGCCAGGTCATGGGCGATGAACAGGTAAGTGAGGCCGTATTTCTCCTGCAGGTCGAGCAGCAGATTGATGATCTGCGCCTGGATGGAGACGTCGAGCGCCGAGATGGCTTCGTCGCAAACGATGAAGCGCGGCTCGCACGCCAGCGCCCTGGCAATGGCGACGCGCTGCCGCTGCCCGCCGGATAATTCGTGTGGATAGCGCTGTGCGAAGCGCGCCGGCAGGCCCACATCGCCGAGGAGCCGTTCGATGCGCGCCGGCAGTTCCGCCCGGGTGCACAGTTTATGGAAGAGAATGGGCTCGCCCACTGCCTCGCCGATGGTCATGCGAGGGTTGAGTGTCGAATAGGGATCCTGGAAGACGATCTGCAGGTCGCGGCGAATCGGCCGCATCTGCTTTTCGTCGAGCTCGGCGATGTTCTGCCCCTTATAGATCACCCTGCCGCCGCTGGGCGTGTGAAGGTTCAGAATGGCAAAGCCCGTCGTCGACTTGCCACAGCCGCTCTCGCCCACAAGGCTCAGCGTCTCCCCGCCCATGATGTCGAAGCTGGCATCATCCAGCGCATGGACGGTCGCGCCGCGTTCGCCGAAGGCGCCGAGGCGCACGGCGAAATGCTTTTGGAGGTTTTCGATGCGGAGCAGGGGTTCGGCGCTCATGCGGCCTCCAGCACGCGGTTGGCCACGTGGCAGGCGACGCGATGCGCCGTGGGCTGGCCGCGTAAGGGTTCCAGCGCCGGCACCACTGCGCGGCAGATATCCTCGGCCAGCGGGCAGCGCGGTGCGAACGGGCACCCGGCGGGCCGGCGGCCCGGCTCGGGCGGCGTGCCGCCGATGGAATTGAGCCGCGCCATCTCCGCCGTCTCCATCCGGGGTATCGAGGCGAGGAGGCCGCGCGTATAGGGATGGCTGGGTTCGGCGAACAAATCGTCGACCGGTGCGTCCTCCACCACCGTGCCGGCATAGAGCACGCAGATGCGGTCGGCGAGGCCGGCGATCAGCGCCAGATCATGGGTGATCCACACCACCGACATGCCCAGCCGCTGGCGCAGTTCCTTCACCAGATCGACGATCTGCGCCTGGATGGTGACGTCGAGCGCCGTGGTCGGCTCGTCCGCGATCAACAGTTCGGGCTCGCAGGCGAGGCCAATGGCGATCATGACGCGCTGGCGCATGCCGCCCGACAATTCATGCGGATAGGAATCGAGCCGCTGCTCGGCGCCCGGAATGCCCACCAGCCGCAGCAGTTCGCCGGCCCGCTTGCGGGCATCGGCCTTCGACAGCTTGCGGTGATAGACCAGCGGTTCGCCCAGCTGGTCGCCGATCTTCATCACCGGGTTGAGCGAGGTCATCGGGTCCTGGAACACGAAGCCGATCTGGCCGCCGCGCACGGCGCGCAGCTCCGATTTCGACAGCTGCAGCAAATCGCGCCCGCCGAAGCGGGCCGTGCCGCCGGCGACGCGGATCTTGTTGGGCAGGAGCTTGAGAAGGCTGAGCATGGTGAGGCTCTTGCCGCAGCCGCTCTCGCCCACGATGCCGAGCGTTTCGCCCTTGTCGACATGGATGTCGATGCCGTCCACCACCATGGCGGGGCCATGCCGGCCGGCGATCTCGATGGAAAGGTCCTGGACCTCGAGCAGCCGCTCGCTCATTTGTTGCCTCGCGGATTGAGGGCGTCGTTGAGCCCGTCGCCGAGGAAGCTGAAGGCGACCGTGGCGAGCCCCAGCACCAGCGCCGGCGCCGCCAGCAGATGCGGATAGTGCTGCCAGACGCGCAGGCCATCCGAGATCATGTTGCCCCAGCTCGGGGTGGGCGGATTGACGCCGACGCCGAGGAAACTGAAGGCGCTTTCCAGCACCATGGCGGTGCCGAGCCCGGCGCTGACCGATACGATCAGCGGGCCGAGCGCGTTGGGCACCACATAGCGCATCAGGATGATGCGGTTGGTCAGCCCCAGGGCACGGGCCGCCGTGATATAGGGGCGGCCGCGGATCGATTGCACCTGCGCCCGCACCAGCCGCGCATAGGGTGGCCAGGAAATCAGCGCCATCGAGCCGAACACCAGGATGAAGTCGATCCATACCGTTTCGCGGAAGAACGGATTGAGCGTCTTGAGATATTGGGCTTCCATCCATTGCGACAGCGGCGCCTTCAGCGAGGCGTTGATGACCACCACCAGCAGCAGGTTGGGCACCGACATGGTCATGTCGGTGAACCACATGATGACGCGGTCGACGAGGCCGCCGAAAAAGCCCGCCACGGCGCCGAGCGCCACGCCCAGCGCCACTGCGATCGCCGTCACCACGATGGCCACCATGAAGGCGGTGCGGGTGCCGTACATCACCCGGCTCAACACGTCGCGGCCGAGGTCGTCCGTGCCGAACAGATGCGCCAGGCTCGGCCCGTTATTGCGGGCGTTGATGTCCTGGCTGAGGAAATCATAGGGCGTCAGGTAAGGCCCGAACAGCGCCACGAAGATCAGGACCGCGAGGATGATGAGGCCAGCCACCGCCAGTCTGTTGCGGATCAGGCGCTGCCAGGCGTCGCGCCACAGGCTGACGCGGCCGTCTTCGGGGATTTCCGCCGGAAGCATGGGAACGCTCGACATCTCATTTGCCCCGCACGGTGTCGCTGGCCCGGGGATCGAGCAGCGGATAGAGCACATCGACGAACAGGTTCGACACCATCACCAGGAACGAGCCGATCAGCGTGATGGCGAGGATCACCGGATAGTCCGAATTGGTCAGCGCCGAGACGGTGAGGCGGCCGAGGCCGGGCAGGCCGAACACCAGTTCGACGAAGATGGCGCCGTTGACGATGGTGATCATGATCAGCCCGAGCTGGGTCACCACCGGCGTCAGCACCGGCCGCAGGATATGCCGGAGCGCCACCACGGTTTCGGGAATGCCCTTGGCCCGGGCGGTGCGGACGAAATCCTCGGAGAGCACTTCGATCACGGCGGCGCGCGTCTGCCGCACGATGAGGGCGATGGGCTGGAAGCTCAGGACGATCAGCGGCAGGATGATGCGCAGGTCGAAAATGCCGCCCCACCCATAGGGCACGTTGATATTGGGCAGCAGCACCAGCAGCCCCACCATGAGCAGCGGGCCCGCCACATAGGGCGGAATGGCCCACAGGAACAGCGCCGTGCCGAGAATGGAATAATCGAGCTTGCTGTTCTGCTTCAGGCCCGCCACGAGGCCGAGCGGAATGGCGACGAGCGCGGTCAACACGATGGCGCACAGGCCAAGCTGGAACGATACCGGCGCCGCTGCCGAGATCAGCGCCCATACGGGGCGGCCAGAGGTCAGCGAGTTGCCGAAATTGCCATGCAGCAGGTTGAGCACATAGCTCAGGAACTGTTCGAGGAACGGCCGGTTGAGGCCGGCGCTTTCGCGGATCGCCTCGATGCGCTGCGGATTGTAGGCGACATCGCCCGGGGCGCGCAGGAAGATCAGCTTGATGGGATCGCCCGCGCCGTAAAAGGCCAGCGCATAGACGCCCAGCATGACGACGAGGACGGAAGGGACCCAAAGGCACAGGCGGGTCACGATATAGCGCAGCATGGCAGTTTGCTCCCCGCTGACGGCGAAACCGGGGAAGGCGCCGAAACGCCTTCCCCATTCTCAAAGGCTTAGCCGATAGAAATATCCCAGGGGGCGATGACCTGCCAGTCGAGGTTCTTTTCCATCGCCGTCACATTGGCATTGGCCCAGCGCGACATGGTCTGCGCATACCAGGGGATGAACACCCAGTCTTCGCGGAAGGCCTTCTGGGCTTCCTGGGCCAGCGAAATGCGCTGCGGATCGTCGACGGCCTTGGCGGACGCCTCGGTCAACAGGCTATCGACCTTGTCGTTCTTGTAGCCGCCGAGCTTGCCCTGCGCCGTACCGGCCGTCGAGGCGATGGTGCCCTGCAGATACGAGGCGGCGTCCGGAACGCGGGTGCCGCAATCGTCGCGGAAGATCTGCACCGCGTTCTGGTCGGGGCCCGCATAGGAATCCTGCTGCGGCTTCATGTCGACGGCGCTGATGCCCAGGTTCTGCCGCCACTGCTCGGCGATGAACTGCGCCGCCGCCTCGATCGCCGGGCCCGAAATGCCCACGAACATCAGCTTGGGCAGGCGGTCGGGGCCGCCATAGCTCGATTCCGCCAAAAGCTTCTTGGCGCCTTCGGGATCGTAGGGGTAGGGCTCGAAGCCGGAATCGTCGGCGCCGGGCACCGAATTGAGGATCTGGTCGGTCTTCTTGTGCGGGCCATCCGGGAACGACACCTTGAAGAGCTGGTCGCGGTCGACCGCCATGATCAGGGCCTGGCGCACCTTCAGGTCGTCCATCGGGGCGCGGGCGGTGTTGAACCAGAAATGCTGGCTGGTGGGGATCAGCGGGCCATCGGCGAATTCCTTGCCCAGATCCTGCACGATGGTGGAGGTGACGAGCTCGGTATGGGCCTGGTAGTCGCCCGATTTCAGCAATTGCGTCGCGGTGACGTTGTCCTCGATCGAGTCGATCTCGATGCGGGCGAGCTTGGGCTTGGGCCCGAAGAAGTTCTCATTGGGCTCGAACACCAGCTTGCCGGCATCGAGGTCGATGGAAGTCGGCTTGAACGGGCCCGAAACCACCACGCCGCTCTGCGGCATGTACCAGTCCGGGTTCTCGTTGCCGTCCGAGCCGCGCGACTGGCTGACCTTGGTGATGGGCGCGATGTGGTTGGCGACGCGCATGAAAAAGATCGGATCGGCGCTGGCGAGCGTCACCACGAGGGTGGCGTCGTCCGTGGCCTTGATGCCGGAGATTTCGCTGGCGCTGCCGCCGGTCACGTCGGTAAAGCCCTTGACGCCCGCCAGCACCTGGTCGATGCGCTGGTTCTTGGTGGCGGGCATCGCGGCCATTTCCCACGAACCCTTGACGTCTGCGGCCGTGATGGCGCTGCCGTCGGAGAACCTGGCTTTCGGGTCGAGCTTGAAGGTCCATTCGGTGTTGTCGGCATTGCCCGACCAGCTCGCCACCACATAGGGGTGAATCTCGCCCTTTTCGTCGAAATACATCGCCGAGGCCCACCACGCCGAATTCCAGCGGTAGGGCACGCCGCCACCGCGCAGCGGCGACCAGTCCTGGTCGAAGGCGGGGTGTGCGACTTTCAGCACCTGGCCGTCCTGCGCCACAACGATCTGGGCGCTGAGGCCGAAGATGGTCAGGCCGACGGCGGTGCCGAGGCCGAGCTTGAGCGCGTCGCGACGGCTCAGCGGATTCCTGTTCGACATAGTGTCCTCCCATGATGGCGATCGCACAGGCGGCCTGCCCTCCGAGCTGGCCCAATCGCCTCCAAGATTTCGCGCCGAAATGTAAATCTGTCAACATCAAACTCGGGCGTTGGATTAACATCAGTCCGGATCGTCAAAATAATTATGCATAATCAGATAGATATGGAGCAATCCGGAATTGTGTTGGATATGTTTCTGAGCATAACAACTTGACAACATGACCTTGAGGGGTGAGTTTGCCGTCCAGTTCGG
Organism: Devosiaceae bacterium; assembly: GCA_036499825.1. Taxonomy (GTDB): domain Bacteria; phylum Pseudomonadota; class Alphaproteobacteria; order Rhizobiales; family Devosiaceae; genus Paradevosia. The sequence continues at coordinate 94,079 of DASYCZ010000015.1, read as the reverse complement.
AACAGGGAGGAACAGCGCGTGAGTGCGGACCTTGAGGGCAAAAGATGCCTGATCGTCGGTGCGAGTTCGGGGATCGGCGCGGCTGTCGCGGCCCGGTTCGGAGCACTGGGCGCCGATATCGTGGTGCATTGCAATGACAACCGCGACGGTGGCGAGGCCGTGGTCGCCGGCATCGTGGCGGCAGGCGGCAGGGCCCGCCTGCTGCAGGCCGACGTGGCTGAGGCCGAGGCAGCCGGACAGCTTGTGGATGATGCCGCGGGCCTCTTCGGTGGCCTCGATATCCTCATCAACAATGCCGGCTCGATGTTCGGCCGCACCGCCATCGCCGATGCCACCGACGAGCAGTATGAAAAGGTCATCTCGCTCAATATCGGCGGCGTCTTCTTTGCCTCCCGCCGCGCCGCGCAGGTGATGCGCGCGCAACGCTCGGGCGCCATTATCAACACCACCTCCGTCGCGGCCCGCACCGGGGGCGGCGATGGCGCCGGCCTTTACGGCTCCGCCAAGGGCTTCGTCTCCACCATTACGCGTGTGCTCGCCAAGGAACTGGCGCCTTCGGGCATCCGAGTCAACGCGGTGGCGCCCGGCGTAATCCTCACGCCATTCCACGAGCGCTTCTCGACGCCGGAGCAATTGCAGGCCTCGGCCCGCAGCATTCCGCTCGGACGGCTCGGCACTCCCGAGGAATGTGTGGGCGCCTATGAGTTTCTGGCCAGCGAACGCATGAGCGGCTACATAACCGGGCAGGTCATCGAGGTGAACGGCGGACAGTTGATGCCATGAGCACATCCAGCACTATCATCGGCATCACCATGGGCGATCCCGCCGGGGTCGGGCCGGAAGTCATCTGCAAGGCGCTTGCCGACATGCCGCCCGAAGAGCGGGCGCAGATCCGCGTCTTCGGCAATCGCGACGTGCTGCGGCGCGCCGCCCAGGTGGTGGGCGCCGACCTCGATTTCTCCGAGGGCTCCAATTCCATCCGCGTCGATCACGTGCCGTTCGATGGCGACATCCCGCCCTTCGGCCAGCTCGATCCGCGCGCCGGCGATGCCAGCTTCCACTATATCGAAAAATCCGTCCGCGCCGCCCAGGCCGGTGAAATCGGCTGCATCGTCACCGCGCCGATCAACAAGGAAGCGCTCAATACCGCCGGTCACCACTATGACGGGCATACGGGCATGCTGGCGGCGCTGACCGGCAGCAAGTCCAGTTTCATGCTGCTCGCCTCCGAGCGCATGTCGGTGATCCACGTCTCGACCCATGTGGCGCTGCGGGGCGCCATCGAGCGGGCCAGGACACCGCGCATCCTCGACACCATCCGCGCCGGCTACCGGCATTTCCGCCGGCTGGGGCTCGAAAACCCGCGCATCGCCGTCGCCGGGCTCAACCCCCATTGCGGAGAGAACGGGCTGTTCGGCACCGAGGATGACGAACAGATCGTCCCCGCCGTCGCCGCGGCGCGGGCCGAAGGCATCAACGCCATCGGTCCGGTGTCGGCCGATACGGTGTTCCAGAAGGCTTATAATGGCGCCTATGATCTGGTGGTGGCGCAATATCACGATCAGGGGCATATCCCCATGAAGCTCGTGGCCTTCGATACCACCGTCAACGTGTCGCTGGGCCTGCCCATCGACCGCGCCTCGGTCGATCACGGCACCGCCTTCGATATCGCCGGCACCGGCAAGGCCAACCACGTCAACATGCATGCGGCGATCGCTTATGCCAAAAAGCTCGCCGGCACGCCGAGGACCGTCTCATGAGCTTCGCTGTTTCGGGCGTCAACTGCGCCGCCGCCACGCCGCTCAATGCCGACCTGACGCCCGATCTCGGCCTGTTCGCCGAACATTGCCAGCACCTGCTGGCCAATGGCTGTGATGGCATCGCGCTGCTCGGCACCACCGGCGAGGCCAACTCCTTCTCCAGCGCCGAACGCCGGACCATTCTGGAGGCCGCGCTGAATGCCGGCATCAGGCCGGACCAGCTCATTCCCGGCACCGGCGTGAATGCCGGCCCCGAAACGGTCGAACTGACCCGGCACGCGCTCTCCAACGGCGTGACCCGCGTCGTCATGCTGCCGCCCAACTACTACAAGGGTGTCTCCGACGAGGGCCTTTACGCCGCCTATGCGCGCATCATCGAGGCCATCGGCGATACGCGGCTCAAGCTCGTGCTCTACCACATCCCGCAGGTATCGGGCATTCCGCTGAGCCATGCGCTCATCGCCCGCCTGATCGCGGCGTTCCCCGAAACCGTCATCGGCATCAAGGATTCGGCCGGCGATCTGGCCAACATGCAGGCCATCGCCGCGGCCCATCCGGGTTTCGCGGTCCTGGCCGGCGCCGATCCGCTGCTGCTGCCGCTCCTGCAATCGGGCGGGGCGGGTTGCATCACGGCGACCTCCAACCTGGTCTCGGACTCCCTGCGCATCGTCTATGACAATTTCCGCGAGCCCGCCCGCGTCGAGGCCGCCCAGGCGCGCATCAATGCCTGGCGCAGCCTGTCGAACTCCTATGTGCAGATCCCCACCGTCAAGGCGCTGATCGGTCTTAAGACCCAAAAGGCCGGCTGGGGCCGCGTGCGTCCGCCCATGCTGGAACTGGCGGCGGCGGAGCTGGCCGAACTGCGGCAAAACTTCGCCACCCTGCCATAGCCCCGGCCATGACTTGCGGCGGGTAAGGCCGTTTCATACATTCAGGCAATGGCGCGGCTTGCTCATGAACGAGTGGGCAAGTCGCGCGTTCTGATAGCCTGAGGATGAAGCCATGAGCACAGATCCGATCGCACGGTCCATCGTGGCCGTCCGCGCCACCATTCCGGAAGATGCCTTCACCGCCTCGGGCCTTGGCACCCTGCGCGAGGGCAGTGGTGTCGTCATCGGCGAGAACGGGCTGGTGCTCACCATCGGCTATCTGATCACCGAGGCCGAGGAAGTCTGGCTGACCAAGCATGACGGCATCGTGGTGGCGGCCCATGTGGTCGCCTATGACCAGGAAACCGGCTTCGGCCTGGTGCAGGCCCTGGGCGCACTCGACCTGCCGGCCCTCGATTTCGGCGATTCCACCAAGACCAATCTCGGCGATGCCGTCATCTTCGAGGATGCCAAGGGTGACCGGGTCGAGGCCACGATCGTCGCCAAGCAGGAATTTGCCGGCTATTGGGAATACCTGCTCGATGAAGCCATCTTCATCAAGCCCGCCCATCCCTCCTGGGGCGGTGCGCCGCTGGTCGGCGCCGACGGCAAGCTGCTCGGCATCGGCTCGCTGCGCCTGCAGATGAGCCAGGGTGCCAATGTCGCCGATATCAACATGGTCGTTCCCATCCACCTGTTGCTGCCCATTCTCGACGACATGCTGACGCGCGGCGCCGCGAACCGGCCGCCGCGGCCATGGCTCGGGGTGTTTTCCGCCGAGAGCGACGGCGAGGTCGTGGTGCTGAGCGTTGCGGACGAGGGGCCGGCAGCGAAAGCCGGCTTGCGCCGCGGCGACGTCATCGCCGATGTCCGCGACGGTGAGGTCGGCGGTCTCGCCGATTTCTACCGCAAGCTGTGGACCAGCGGCCCGGTGGGCACGGAAGTGACCATGCGCATCGTGCGCGATGGCCGCGACGCCTGGGTCCGCGTCAAATCCGCCGACCGCAACAGCTTCCTGCAAAAGCCGCAGCTGCAGTAACCTTTCGGCCGAAACTTTCCCGCACCGTCCCCCGTTGCTGCCGACTGCAGTCGGAGAGGAATTTCGGGAATGACGGTGCGCATTCGGCGTGTTTGCCGATGAGGGGATCTTTGTCGGTCGGCATCCTGAACGCCATCGCCGCCATGGCGCCGGTCGAGCGCTCTGTGGGCAATGCCTATGGTCCGGGCGCGCGCCACCGGCTCGATGTCTATCTTCCGGCCAAGAGGCCCGATACCGCCCTGCCGGTGGCCTTCTTCCTTTATGGCGGCGGCTGGGACAGCGGCGAGCGCTCGATGTATCGCTTCGTCGGCTCGGCGCTGGCATCGCATGGCTTCGTGACCGTCATCCCCGATTATCGGGTCTATCCCGAGACCCTGTTTCCCGGCTTCATCCAGGACGCGGCGCTGGCGCTCCGCTGGACGGCCAATACCATTGCGGGTCTTGGGGGCGATGCCACGAGATTGGCCCTGGTGGGCCATTCCGCCGGCGCCCATATCGCCGCCATGCTGGCTTTCGATCGCCGCTGGCTGGGGCATGTGGGGCTTAGCAGCGCCAGTTTCGTGCGCGCCTGGGTGGGCCTTGCCGGCCCCTATGATTTCCTGCCGCTGCATTCGCCGGTGCTGCAGACCATTTTCGGCCCGGAGGCGGGGCTCGCCGCCACGCAGCCGATCAATTTCGTCGGCCCGGTCTCGCCTCCGACGCTGTTGCTCACGGGCGGCAATGACACTGTGGTCGATCCGCAAAATTCCGCGCGCCTTTTCCGCCGCATCCGCCAGGAAGGCGGCGATGCGGTTCACAAGCTCTATCCGCGCCTCGGCCACGCCCCGCTGATCGGTACGTTCTCCCCCGTGCTGCGCGCCCTGGCGCCGGCCTTGCGCGACACCGTCGCGTTCCTGCGCCAGCACACCGGGCCGCAATTGCCGGCCGATCCATCCACCGAGGTGTCCGCATCATGCTGATTGTCGTTCTGCTCGTGATGCTGGTCGGGCTGTGCCTCGTGATGGCGGCCGCCTGGCTGGTCGCCATCCGGACCGGGAAGGCCGGTTGGGTCGATGTCATCTGGTCCTATGGCATTGGTGTTGCGGGCGTGTTCGGCGCCCTGGTGCCGCTCGGCGGCACGGCCGGAATGCAGCCGCGCTCCTGGCTGGTGGCCGGCGCCGTCGCCATATGGTCGCTGCGGCTAGGCTCTTACATCCTGATGCGGACGCTCGATGGCGGCAACGATCCGCGCTATGCGCAACTGCAACAGGATTGGGGCGACAGGTTCGCGAGCCGGCTGTTCGCTTTCCTGCAAATCCAGGCGCTGGCCGCCTTCGTGCTGGCCGCATCGGTCATGGTGGCGGCCCGCAATCCCGCCCCGCTCGGCATTTTCGATGCTTTGGCGCTGCTCGTTCTGCTCGCCGCCGTGGCGGGGGAAGGCGTTGCGGATGCCCAGATGGCCACCTTCAGGCGCGGTGCGGCCAATAGCGGCAAGGTCTGCGATATTGGCCTCTGGGGCCTGTCGCGCCACCCCAATTACTTTTTCGAGTGGCTCGCCTGGATCGCCTATCCGCTTTTCGCCCTGGGCTATGGCTGGGGCTGGCTGGCCCTTGCGGCGCCCGCAATGATGTACTGGCTGCTCGTCCATGTCTCGGGCATCCCGCCGCTCGAAGCCCATATGCTGCGCTCCCGTCCCGCCGCGTTCCGCGCCTATCAGCAGCGGGTCCGGGCCTTCTGGCCCGTCCCCCGATCCAAGGGAGCTGCGTCATGAGCCTTGTGGCATCCGCCATCGATGCGGTGGAACGGTTTCCCCTGCCGGATGCCGTGACCCGTGCGGGCATCGACCTGCTGGTCGGGCGCACGCGGCGGCGGCTGGCAGCTTCCGCAACGCTTGCCGACCAGGATTTCGTCGCCGCGATGCCGGCCTATGCGGTGGCCGAACATGCCGACCATGCCAACCGGCAGCACTACGAGCTGCCGCCCGAATTCTTCGGCCTCGTCCTCGGTCCGCGCCGCAAATATTCCTGTTGCCTCTATCGCGCCGGAGTCGAAACGCTCGCCGAGGCCGAACTGGCGGCGCTAGAGGAAACCCTGCAGCACGCCGACCTGCATGATGGCCAGGCGATCCTCGAGCTCGGCTGTGGCTGGGGCTCGCTGAGCCTGCTGATGGCGGAGCGTTTCCCGCGGGCGACGATCACCGCCGTCTCCAATTCGAAGCCGCAGCGGCGATACATCATGGCCGAGGCGGCGGCGCGCGGCCTTGCCAATCTTGCCGTCATCACCGCCGACATGAACGTCTTCGCTCCACCGGCCCGCTACGATCGCATCGTCTCGGTGGAAATGTTCGAACACATGTCCAACTGGTCCGCGCTGCTATCCCGCGCCCGTGACTGGCTGCATGCCGATGGCGCGCTGTTCCTCCATGTGTTCAGCCATCGTGCCGCCGCCTATCGCTTCGATACCGCCAATGACGCCGACTGGATCGCGCGGCATTTCTTCACCGGCGGCATCATGCCCAGCCATCGGCTGATCTACCGGTTCGGCGATCTCTTCACCGTCGAGGACGAATGGCAGTGGAGCGGCACGCACTACCAGCGCACGGCCGAGGACTGGCTGCGCAATTTCGACGCCAACCTGCCCGCCATCGATGCGGTGCTGCACAAGGTCTATGGCGCCGAAGCCGTGTTGTGGCGTCGGCGCTGGCGGCTGTTCTTCCTCGCCACCGCCGGCCTGTTCGGGCATGCGGGCGGGCGCGAATGGGGTGTCAGCCATTATCGCCTTCGGCCCCGGCCGCCTGTGGCTGAAACTATTGGAGGGTGACGACCCGTTACTGCGGGGGAAGTTCACCAGGGAATTTGGCACCCCATGTCCGGGCGTATCGCAATCATCGGCTCGGGCATTTCGGGCTTGTCCACGGCCTGGCTCCTGTCGAAGAGCCGAGATGTCACTCTCATTGAAAGCGCGCCGCGCCTGGGCGGTCACACCAACACCCTATGGGCCGAAACCGCCGATGGGCCGGTGGCGGTGGATACCGGTTTCATCGTCTTCAACGAGCAGAACTATCCCAACCTCACGGCGTTCCTCGCCCATCTGGGCGTAGCGACGGCGCCCTCCGAAATGAGTTTCGCGGTCTCCGCCGATCGCGGGCGCATGGAATATTCCGGCCGCCACCTCAAGGGGCTGTTCGGGCAGTGCCGCAATCTGGTGCGCCCGCGCCATTGGCAAATGGTCGCCGATATCCTGCGCTTCTTCCGTTCGGCCGAAATGCACGCCGCCGAGGTTGGCGACGCCATGGGTATCGGCGAACTGCTGGCGCGTTTCGGCTATTCGGAGGCCTTCATCGAGGATCATATCCTCCCCATTTCGGCGGCCATCTGGTCGACGCCGGCGCGCGGCATGCTGGATTTTCCGGCCAGGACCTTCATCAGCTTCTTCGCCAATCACGGCCTGCTGCAGGTCGGCGGGCGGCCCCTGTGGCGCACTATCGCGGGCGGGGCGCAGCACTATGTCGATGCCATCCTGGCGGATAGCCGTTTTGGTGTTCTGACCGATGCCCATATCGCCGCCGTCGCGCGCGACGCCGGGGGCGTCGACCTGCTGTTCGCCACGGGCGAGCACCGCCGCTTCGATGCGGTGGTCTTCGCCTGCCATGCCGATCAGGCCCTTGGCCTGCTCGCCGATCCGAGCCCCGAGGAGCACAAGCTGCTGTCGGCGTTCCGCTTCACCCCCAACCGCGCCGTGCTCCATACCGATCGGCGCCTGATGCCGCGGCGCCGCCATCTGTGGTCGGCCTGGAACTATCTGCGCACCGGCCGCGATGGCGATGCCGAACTTAGCCTCACCTATTGGATGAACCGGCTGCAGCCGCTGCCCACCACTACCGACATCTTCGTCACCCTCAATCCCATGCATGACTTCGCGCCCGGCACCGTGCAGCGCGTCATCGACTATGAGCATCCGCTTTTCGACGGCGCCGCCTGCGCCGCGCAACGTGACATGTGGAAGATCCAGGGTGATCGCCGCACCTGGTTCGCGGGCGCCTGGCTCGGCCATGGCTTCCATGAGGACGGCCTGCAGGCGGGCCTGGAAATCGCCGAGCGCCTCGGCCGGTGCACGCGGCCCTGGTCGGTGCCGGAGGCGCGCGGCCGCATCGCGCACAACTGGAGCGGGGAGGCGGTCAAATGGGCGGCGGAATAGACCCGCGCGAAGGCGGATCGCTCTATCGGGGCAGCGTCACCCACAAGCGGGCCCGGCCGAAACCCCACCGCCTTCGCTACAGGGTGTTTTCGCTGCTGGTCGATCTCGACCGGCTTGATGAGCTCGATCGCAGCCTTCGTTTCTTCTCGCTCGATCGGTTCAACCTGTTCTCGCTCCATGCCAGCGACTTCGGCCCGCATGACGGTTCCTCGCTCGCAGCGTTCATCCGGCATAGGGCCGATGTGGCCGGCCTTGGCGACCGTGTCGGCCGCATCCGCATGCTGTGCTATCCGCGCATGCTCGGCTTCACCTTCAATCCGCTGACGGTCTTCTACATCGAGGATGCCGGTGGGGCCGTGATCATGCTGGTCTACGAGGTGCACAACACCTTTGGCGAGCATCATTTCTACGAGGCGGTCGTCATCCAGCCCGACGGCCCGGAGATCACCCACCAACTGCCCAAGCGGTTCTACGTCTCGCCCTTCAACACGCTCACCGGCAGCTACCGCTTCGCCATGCGCCCGCCTGCCGACAAGGTCTTTACCGGCATAACCTTGTCCGATGCGGAGGGCGTCCTGGTCACCGCCTCATTCGAGGGAACCCGCCAAAGCCTGACCGATCCTCACCTGCTGCAACTGGCGATCGCCTATCCGTTCATGACCCTCAAGGTCGTGGCGGCGATCCACTGGGAAGCCTTGCGCCTCTGGCTCAAGGGCGTGCCCCTGACCCTCGGGCTCCGCCGTCCACAGGCGCCGGTCAGCGCAGCGTCGGATCCAGCCGGTCGCGCAGCCAGTCGCCGACCACGGAGACCGCCAGCGTCGTAACCACGATGACGGCCGCCGGCATCAGCATGATCCAGGGCGCCGACTGGATATAGTCGCGGCCATAACCCACCATATTGCCAAGGCTGGTCTGGGGCGGCTGCAATCCGATGCCGAGGAATGAAAGGCTCGATTCCAGCAGGATCACGCCTGGAATGTTGAGCGTCATGGCCACCACGATCGTGGCCGAGATATTTGGCAGGATGTGGCGCATATAGATGCGCCAGGGCGAGCCGCCGATATCGCGCGCCGCCGCCGCATAGCCCTGGGTGTTGGCCGAAATGGCGAGGCCGCGCGCGATGCGGGTCACCTGTTCCCAGCCGTTGAGGCCGAGCAGCATGATGAACACCACCAGCGAATTGCCGAGGAATGCCAAAACCGCGATGGCGATGATCATGAAGGGCATGGCCAGCTGTGCATCGACCAGCATCAGGATGATCTGGTCCACCCAGCCGCGGAAATAGGCGGCCACGAACCCCAGCGTCACGCCGATCACCGTCGACAGCGCCGTGGCGCAGATGGCGATGGTGATCGAGATGCGGATCGAGGTGATGGCGCGCGACAGCACGTCGCGCCCGAGCTGGTCGGTGCCGAGCAGATGCGCGATATCGCCGCCGAAGAAGGCCGGCGGCTTGAGGCGCGACATCACGTCGGTGGCCATGAAATCATATGGCGTCAGCAGCGGCGCGAAGATGGCGATGATTGCCATCAGCGCCAGCCAGGCGAGCGCGATGAGGACAGCGGGCGGCCAGGCGTTGAAGAAGGCCGCGAGCCGGCTCTTCTCCTCGACGGTGCCCCCGCGGGCGGGAACTGCGGCGCTGTTGATTTCGATGGCCATGGGATTTCCTCAGGCTGTGCGGGCGCGGCCGCTGCGCATGCGCGGATCGATGAAGCCGTAAAGCAGGTCGATGCAAAGGTTCGAGATCACCATCATCACCCCGATCAGCAGCAGGATGACCTGGACGACGGCGAGGTCACGCGCCGTCACCGAGGCGACGAGCAGGCGCCCGATGCCGGGCCAGGAAAAGACGCTTTCCACCACCACGGCGCCGCCAACGAGGCTCCCCATCATGAAACCGAAGATGGTGACGATGGGCACCGCCGCATTGGGCAGCACATGGCGGTTGACCACATTGGAGGCGCTGACGCCCTTGGCCGAAGCCGTGCGCACGAAGGGCTTGCCCAGCACCTCGATCATGGCCGAACGCGTATAGCGGGCGATGACGGCGGCGCCCGCAAAGCTCAGCGTGGCGATCGGCAGGATCATGTGGAACGGCGTCGAGTAACCGCCTGACGGCAGCCAGCGCAGCTGCACGGCAAAGATCAGCGCCAGCACCAGGGCCAGAACGAAGGTCGGCACGGTGAAACCCAGCACCGAGGTCGACATGATCAGCCGGTCGAACAGCGAATTGCGGTGCAGCGCCGCCGTGACGCCGGCCGAAATGCCCAGGATCGTCTTGATGATCAGCGTCGGCACCATGATGGCCAGCGTTGCGGGCAGCTTGTCGAGCACGGTCGCCACCGCCGAGCGGTTCTCGCGCATCGAATTGCCGAGATCGCCATGGGCGACGGCCCAGAGATATTTGTAGAACTGCACCCAGACCGGCTGGTCGAGGCCCCATTGCTGGCGGAATGCCGCGATGACTTCCGGCGGGGTCTGTCCCGCATCGAAGAAGCGCAGCGCCGGATCGCCCGAAAGGCGCAGCACGAAGAACGCGAAGGTGACGATGATGAACAGCGTCACCAGCGCCCGCAGCAGCCGGGTGAGGACGAATTGCAGCATGTCAGGCGGCCTCCACGCCGGAAAGCGAGGGATTGTTGACGAGGTGGCAGGCGACGGCGCGCTCTTCGCCGCGATCGACCAGTTCGGGCCGCAACTCGCGGCAGATCGCCATGGCCTCGGGACAGCGGGTATGGAACGGACAGCCGCTCGGGATATTGATGGGGTTCGGCGGATCGCCCTTCAGCACGATCCGGCTCCGCGCCGGCCGGTTGGGGGCAGGCACCGCCGAAACCAGCGCCTTGGTGTAGGGATGCGCCGGCTGGTGAAACACCGCGTCCGGCTCGCCCATTTCGACGATCTTGCCCAGATACATCACCGCCACGCGGTCGACGATCTGGCGCACCACCTTGAGGTCGTGGCTGATGAAGACGCCGGTAAAACCGGTGCGGGCCCGGATATCCTCGAAGACGTTGAGCACCTGGGCCTGCACCGACACATCGAGCGCCGAGACCGGCTCGTCGCAGACCAGCAGCTCGGGCTCGATGGCGAGGGCGCGGGCGATGATCACGCGCTGCCGCTGGCCGCCCGACAACTCATGCGGATAGCGCGTGCCGTGGTGATCCAAAAGGCCCACATCGCCCATCACTTCGGCGACCCGCCGCTTGCGCTCCGGCGCCGCCATTTCGGGATGATGGACGATCAGCGGTTCCTCGATCTGCAGGGCCACCGGAATGCGCGGGTCGAGCGCGCCCAGCGGATCCTGGTAGATCATCTGCATGCGCCGCCGCATCTGCCGCCAGCTCGCATTGGGGACGGCATGCACCGCATCGCCCCCGAAAGTGATTTCGCCCGAGGTCGCCGGAATATGGCCCAGGATCAGGCGGGCCGTGGTGGATTTGCCGCAGCCGCTCTCGCCCACGATGCCGAACATCTCGCCCGGCGCCACATCGAACGACAGGCCATCGACCGCCCGCAACAGGCGGGCCGTGGAAAACACCAGCTTGCGCTCATGCACCGTATAGTGGCGCCTGAGGCCGCGAACCGAGAGCTTGCCCTTCATCATGCGGCTCCCGCACTGGCGAGCGCGGCGAGTGCCGGTCGGATGGCGGGCAGCGCCGAGGCGATGTCGAGGCGCTCGCAGGCGGCGCTGTGGTCGGTGTCGCCGCCGACATTTTGCAATTGCGGCGGCGCCAGCTCGCAATGCGGGGCCCTGATGGCACAGCGCGGTGCGAAGGCGCAGCCCCGGGGCAATTGATGCGGCGGCGGCACGGTGCCCGGAATGGCCTGCATGCGCCGGCGCGGCCCGTCGATTTCGGGCAGTGCCGCGATCAGGCCCTGCGTGTAGGGATGCGCCGGATGCTCGAACAGGGCGCCAGTGCGCGTATCCTCGACGATGCGGCCGCAATACATGACGACGACGCGCTCGGTCATTTCCGACACCATTCCGAGGTCATGCGAGATCAGCACCAGCGCCATGTCGCGCTCGCGCCGCAGGTCATCGAGAAGGTCGAGAATCTGCGCCTGGATGGTGGCATCGAGCGCCGTGGTGGGCTCGTCGGCGACCAGCAGGTCGGGATTGCCGGCCAAAGCCATGGCGATCATGACACGCTGGTTCATGCCGCCGGAAAATTCATGCGGATATTCATTGAGACGCTGGCGCGCATTGGCGATGCCGACGCGATCCAGCAGCCGTTCGGCTTCCCTGCGGGCCTTGTCGCCCTTGAGGCCCTGGTGAAGGCTCAGCGCTTCGCCGAGCTGCCAGCCGATCTTGTGCAGCGGATTGAGCGAGCTCGATGGGTCCTGGAAGATCATGGCGATGCGCCCGCCCCGGATCTTGGTCAGGGCGTCGTCACTCGCGCCCACCAGTTCCATGCCGTCCAGTTTCACCGAACCCGAGATCCGCGCATTGCGGCCGAGCAGGCTCAGCGCCGCCATCCAGGTGATGGATTTGCCGCAGCCGCTTTCGCCCACGATGCCGAGCGCCTCACCACGGCGGACGCTGAGGTCAATGCCGTGCAGCGCGCGGGTGAACTGGCGCTTGCCCTCGAAATCGACCGCCAGGCCCTTGATGTCGACCAGCGGCGTGGAAGGATTGTACATGTGTGCTCTCCATTGCGCTCAGGCGGGCTCACCGGCCAATGCCGGCTTGCCGATGGAAACATTGCCGACCTGCAGCAGGTGCCGCTCGGTGCCGTCCAGCACCACGCAGCTCAGCACCTGCCGGATATAGATCCCGGTATCGACGTTGATGCGGTTGGGCAGGCTTTCGACAAAGGCGCGGGCCGTATGGCCATGCACCACCACCTTGCCGAAATGCTTGCGTGAGTTGAGAAACTTGTCGCGTATCCATGTGAGGTCTTCGATCGTCTGATCGGCCAGCGAGCGATCCGGATCGACCCCGGCATGGGCGAAAAAGTAATCGCCATCGCTGTGGCACAATGGCAAGCCCAGCATGAATTCCTTGTGACGCTCGGGCAGAACCTCGAGGAAACGCTCTCTCACTTTTTCGGCAGAGGCGGGGCTGGCGAGCCCGCTGAACACCGCTTCCGGCGTGAAGCCGTAGGAGAGCAGTGTCTCGAGCCCGCCCTTGGGCGCCCACGTAGGCAGGATGGTGGAATCGGTGAGGAACCCCGCCAGCCAGTTGTCGTGATTGCCGCGCAGGCTCATCGCCTCGGCGCCTGCGGGCGGGCGTTCGCACAGCGCGATGACGGCGTCGATGACGCGGTTCGAATGCGGGCCGCGATCGATGAGATCGCCCAGATGCACGATCAGTGGCCTCGTGGCCGGATGGCGGGCGAGGTCGTCGCAGATGGCGGCATGCATGTCGCCGAGCAGGTCGATATCGCCATGGACATCGCCGATGGCGTAGATGCGCCGGCTGGCGCGCGCCGGCGGGGCATCGCGGAATTCGGGCCAGGCGCCGGGGGCGTCGATCGGCAGGCTTTGGCGCATGGCGGTCATGGGGGTGTATTCCTATTGCGGCGATTGCCGCCAGTTGCGGGGACGCCGCCGAACCTGAGGCATGACGGGGCGCCTCGGCGCCCCGTCACGGTGGGTGTGGCTTACTTCTTGACGCTGAAGTGGCCGGGGCTGAAATCCATGGCGAACATGGCCGAGGGCTTCCAGTCGATGCCGGCGCGCATGCCGTAGAGGATGGCATTGGTGTGCAGGACCAGCATGCCCGGATCATCCACTTCCAGGATCTCGATGGCGCGGGCGGCGGCCTTCTTCACTTCGTCACGGTCGGTCGAAGTGTTGAGCACGTCGCAGAGGTGGTCGAATTCCGCGTTGTCCCACATGCCGGTATCCGGAGCCGTCTTGAGGCTATAGGTGCCGTTCGGGCAGTTATTGGCCAGAAGCGCGATCGGGAAAGCGAAGTAGGAGGTGTTGGACAGGTCCGCCATCATGCGATCGGGCGCCGGATCGGTCGGATTGTCGACGACGGAGAAGTCGATATTGAAGCCGATCTTGCGCAGGTTCTCGAGGTTGAACTGCGCGACGGTCAATTCGTTCGGATAGTAGTCGGGCAGCACGCGGTAGGTGATCGGCTCGCCCTTGTAGCCGGATTCGGCGAGGAGCTTCTTGGCCAGTTCCGGATCGTAGGCGGGGGACTGGAAGTCCGTGTCGAACAGGTCGCCGGTCATTTCATGCTGGAAGCCCTGGGGCACGGTGGTGAGGCCGCTCCAGAGGGTGTCCACGATGGTCTTGCGGTCGATCGAATGCGACAGGGCCTGGCGAACGAGCTTGTTCTTGAGGGGGCCATTGCGTTCGTCGAGGGCGATGAAGCGGATATTGGCGACCGGGCCGCCGACGACGGCATAGTCCGGATTGGCCTTGATCAGCGGCACCTGGTCCGGGCCGACATCGGAGATGAGGTCGTATTCGCCCGACATCAGGCCGTTGAGGCGGGATGCGGCTTCCGGCACCACCATGAAGTCGAGCTTGGCGATCGGCGGCAGCCCGCCCCAGTAATCGTCGTTGGAAACCAGGTGAATGGCCGAACCCTGGTCGACGCTGACCACCTTATAGGGGCCGGTGGCGATGGGGTGGAGGGCAAAGTCCTGCCAGTTCTTGGCGGACTGGAAGGCGCGCTTGCTGATGATGGCCGCATAGTTGACGCGGGCGAGACGCGCTTCGGTATCGAGCGAGGCCTTCTTCATGATGAAGCGGACCGTGTAGTCGTCGACCTTCTCGACATGGTCGAGCAGCGGCCATTCGGAGATGCGGTTGGCGGCGGTGACGGCGGGCGGCACGATGCCGGTGGTGCCGTCGGCACGGGTGAAGGTGTCCTTGCCGGCGTCGCGCGCCGCCTTCTGCTCTGGCAGGAGGCCGAAGCGTTCGTCGGAGAACGAGAACACCACGTCATCGGCCGTCATGGTGTCGCCGTTGTGGAATTTCACGCCCTGGCGCAGCTTCAATTCGAGCGTCGTGGGATTGACCCAATGCCATTCGGTGGCGAGGCCCGGCTTCGGCGCAAGCTTGGGATCGGTCAGGTCGAGCGCGATCAATTGCTCGAAGATCGAGTTCTGGTACTTGCGGGCGGCGGTGCCGCCATTGTCGCTGGTATCCAGCGTGCCCGGGGAGCCCACGCTCTGCAGGGCGACGGTGATGGTGGGCCGGTCATCGGCCAGGGCGGCGTTGAAACTGAGGAACGTACCGGCCAGCAGGGCGGCGGTAAGGGCTAGGGATTTCACTCTAGGGTGCATTGTCATCTCCAGGGGTGACACCGTCCTTTGGGGACGGCATGGCTTCGCCGGCGCGGAAACCGGGGATGGTCCGGCGTCCGTGGCAAAAGATTGCGCGCCGCGGAGAAAACTCCGCGGCAGCGGGTGGATGGCGTTATTCGGCGGCTTTGGGCACGACCTTCAGGTCGTCGCGCCGCACCGGTGCCGGCTCGTCCTGGCCTGCGATCGCGATCGTGGCCTCGTCGAGATAGCGGTAGGCGCCGACCCGGCCGATGGCGATGCGCGACACCTTGCCGTTGTGGGTGGCGGTGAATTCCTCGACCTCGGCCGCCGGCACGGCGTCGCCGCCTTCCAGCAGTTCGTGCATGACGCGGCCGCTCATCGACACCGGCGCCTCGACGCCCAGCATATGCAGGACCGTCGGGGCGATGTCGTAGATGCCGGTGCGCGAGGCCACCACTTCGCCGCCCGCCTTGATGCCGGCGCCATGGCCGATCAGCACGGCGGCGAGTTCGGTCGAATGCATGCCCCCATGGGTGCCGCCGCCGATGGGCGTGCCGTAGCCGCCGGCATCGCAATAGGAGGTGCCGGGCACGTCATGGCCATTGAGGTCCTGGTCGCCCTTGAGGTTGATGTAGAGGTCGGGCGCGCGGTGATGGGCGGCGCCGGTCAAGTCGAGCGCCAGGGTGCCCGGAATGATGCCCTCGCTCGAGCCGGGCTCGATGGCGCGGGTGAACGTGGCCCCATACCAGTCCTGGGCGGCCAGCGCGTCGAACGCCGATTGCAGCAGGCCCTTGTCGAACTTGCGCAGCCACAGGCCCGGAGCCCGGCCGCGGCGGAACAGGATGTCGACGCCGTCATCGAGTTGGTTCCTGGCCGAGATGCCGGCCTGCTTCAGCACGTCGCCCACCGAGATATAGGTGGCCGAGGTCGAATGGCCGTGATCGGAGGTGACGAAGATCGCAATGCTGTCGGCTTCCGGCTGGCTGTCGCGCCAGGCAACCAGCGCGCCGATGGCGGCGTCGCATTGCGCCATCGAGGCCAGCATGCCCTCGGCGCCAAGGCCGTAGCGGTGCGAGGCGCTGTCGACCTCGGTCAGCCAGATGATGGTGGCGGCGGGCTTCCTGGCCGGCCACACGGTGCGGGTAAAGACTTCCACGGCCTGCTTTTCGGCGCCGCGGTCGAAGCCCGTGGCCGGCACGGAATGTTCGTTCGAAATTTCGACGGCCAGATCATGCGGGAAGCCGACGGCCGGATGCCGGACGTTGAAGCCGGTCTGGCCGAGATCGGCGCCCTTCCAGTTGAGCGCCGTGAACGAGCCTTGCCCGCTCGAATTCACCACCGCGAAGGAGCGGCCATTCTTGGCCAGCGTCTCGGAGAGGTTTGTGGTCGTCACCATGCCGCCCACGATGCGCTTGTCGCCGGCGCGCCAGTCATGGACGGTGTCGGTGCCGGTGAGGCGGCCCGACCCGTCACGGGCATAGAATTCATTGCCCAGGATGCCGGTGGTGGCCGGACGCGAGCCGGTGGCGAGCGCGGTCAGGGCGCCGCGCGTCTCGCTCGGGAACACCGTGCGGTGGTCCTGGCTCGAAACGCCGCGCTGCCGCAGCGCCACCAGATTGGGCATGGTTTCGAGGGTGATCATGTCTGGGCGGAGCCCGTCGACACCCAGGACGATGACGTGGCGAATATCAGTCATTGTTGTCGGCCTTCATTTCGGGAATAGCGTCGGTTTGCGTCTCGCCCGGCTTGCCGGGGTAGAGAATGTTGGTGCCTGCACCATCGAGCAGGCTCGCAAAGGGCTCGCCCGGCTTTTCGTCGGTGACGAGCGTCTCGATGTCCTTGAATGCGATGCTGCGATAGCGCCCCACGGCGCCGATCTTGGTGTGGTCGCCCACGAAAATATTGGCGCGGCTCTGCGCCGCCAGCCGGGTCTTGATCTGCATGTTGTGCTTGCTGCGCTCGACCAGGCCGAACTCCGCATCAAGGCCATAGACCCCGATGATCGACAGATCGAAGCTGCAGTTCTCGATGGCGTCCAGCACTTCCTCGCCAACCAGCAGCTTGGCGGTCGCATCATATTCGCCGCCGGTGAGGATCACCCGGTGGCGGGCGCCGGCTTCCAGCGCGTCGCCGATGGCCGGCATGTTGGTCATCACCGAGACGGCCGGGCCGTTGCGCATGGCGTGGGCGACGGCGAGCACCGACGAGCCGCCCGTCATGAACATCCACTGGTCCGGCTGGATCATGTCGGCGACCAGTTGGCCGATGGCTTCCTTGCCGGCCCGCGCCATGTTGACGCGCTCGTCGAGCGCGGCTTCCCGGCCGGACGGAATGGCGCCACCATAGACACGCTGCAGCGACCCGTCGCGTTCCAGCGTCACCAGGTCACGCCGGATGGTTTCGGTGGAGACGCCGAAGGTCTCCGCAATGGCGCTGATCGACATGCCGGCGCCGCCATTGATGAGGCGGACGATGGTTTGATGGCGACTGGCGGCGGGAAGTTTCGGCATGAAAATGCACCGCTGTTTGCGACGGTGAGCGTTCTAGGCCGGCAATATTGCACTGCCGTGACAGTTTTTTGATGTTTCTGCGGCTTTGCCAGAATCAACACAAACTCCAACAAACCACCAAGCGGGGTGCTGGATTGTGGATGGCGCCGCCATCTGGCACGGTCGTCATAGAACCGTTAAACACTGCCGTTAGGGACAGGCCGACACGATGCCGCCCAAGGCATCCATTCCCGAGGAGCATCTCCATGCGTCGTTTTCTCGTTGCGGGCGCCATGCTCGCCCTGAGCTTCAGCCCGGCTTTCGCAGCCGACGACACGCTGGTGCTCTATACCAGCCAGCCCAATACCGATGCCCAGATGACAGCCGATGCCTTCATGAAGGCGCATCCGGAAATCAAGGTGACCTGGGTGCGCGACGGCACGCCCCTGATCATGGCCAAGCTGCAGTCCGAGATCGCCGCCGGCAATCCGCAGCCCGACGTGCTGCTGATCTCCGACGTGGTGACGATGGAAGGCATGAAGGCGCAGGGCCTGTTGCAGGCCTATCCGGAAGCCAAGACCGATGGTTTCGATCCTGGCCTGATGGACAAGGACAAGACCTATTTCTCCACCAAGCTGATCACCACCGGCATCATCTACAACACCAAGGCGCCCTTCGTGCCCACGAGCTGGGAAGACCTCACCAAGCCGGAGGCCAAGGGCCAGATCGCCATGCCGAGCCCGCTGACCTCGGGCGCCGCCATGATCCATGCGGTGACGCTGACCAGCAATCTCAAGGAAGGCTGGGACTATTATTCGGCTCTCGCCGCCAACGGCGCCCAGGCTTCGGGCGGTAACGGCGACATCGAGACCGCCGTCGCCGGTGGCGACAAGCTCTTCGGCATGATCGTCGACTACCTGCCGATCCGCGAAGCCGCCAAGGGCGCACCCGTCGCCTTCGTCTTCCCCAAGGAAGGCGTGTCGGCCGTGACCGAGCCGGTGGCGATCCTCAAATCCGCCAAGCATCCCGACGCTGCCAAGCTCTTCATCGATTTCCTGCTGTCGACCGATGGCCAGAAGCTCGCCGCCAACATGGGCTATATCCCGGCCAGCCCGGCTGTGGCCCTGCCTGCCGGCTACCCGGCCCGCGACACCATCAAGGTGCTCGGTTATGACGCAGCCAAGGCGCTTGCCAATGATGCGGCGAACAAGGAAAAGTTCGGCGAGATCTTCGGCCAGTAACAGCCAGGACCGACTGCCAGCGTGGATCAAAGCCAGGCTCAAGTTTCCGGCGACGCGAACGTCCGCTTTCCTCCTCCCTTGAGTGGAACGGGCGCGGCGCCGGGTAGGATGACGGGCGCGACGGCGCCCGTCATTTTCGCTATCGCGGTCATCGGCCTTCTGAGCCTTCTGCCCATTGCCCGCCTGCTCGTCATGGCGGTCGCTCCCGCCGGCACCCTCGATCTCACCATCTTCATCGAACGCCTTTTCAAGCTCGCCACCCAGCGGGCCGCGCTCAACACCATCGACACCGCCTTTTGCGGCGCCGTAGTGGCGCTGGCGATCGGCGTGCCCTTCGCCCTGCTGGTGTCGATGAGCGACATGCCGGGGCGCAAGCTCTCGGGCTTCCTGCTGCTGCTGCCGCTGATGATCGCCCCGCAGGTGACGGCGCTTTCCTGGATCCACATGCTGGGGCCCTCGAGCACGCTGCTGGGCCTTGTCGGCCTGGCCCCGCCGCCCGGCAGCCCCAATCCGCTGCTCGGACGCGGCGGCATCATCGTGCTCTACGGCTTCCAGCATGCGCCCATCGTCTTCGTGACGCTGCGGGCCGGACTGGCCCGCATTCCGCGCGATTACGTGGAGGCCGCCCGCGCCTCGGGCGCGCCACCCTGGCGCGTGCTGCTGCAGGTGGTGTTGCCGCTGGCCGGCCCCTATCTGGTGGCCGGAGCCGCGCTGGCTTTCGTATCGGGCATCGGCAATTTCGGCATTCCGGCGCTGCTCGGCCTGCCGGTGAACTATCTGACGCTCACCACCCTCATCTACCAGCAGCTTTCGAGCTTCGGGCCGGGGGCGCTGCCGCAGGTCGCCTCGCTCTCCATCATGATCGGCGCGCTGGCGCTGCTGGGCGTCGCCGTGCAGGTCTGGGCGCTGCGGGGCAGGGGCCACCGCTTTGCCGCCGGCCGCCCGGCGCGCTTCAGCCTTGGTGCCTGGCGCCTGCCGGTCACCATTGTGGTGTTCGTGTTCCTCTTCGCCATCATCGCGCTGCCACTCGCCGCTCTTCTCACCACCTCGCTCATTCCGGCCTATGGGGTACCGCTCAACGCCGCCACATTGACCCTCGACAATTATGTCGAGGTGCTGACGCGGCAGGCCGCCACGATGCGGGCCTTCGTCAATTCCACCGTGCTGGCATCCGGGGCCGCGCTGATCCTCGCCCTCGGCGCCATTCCGGTGGCGGCCGGATTGGCCCGGCTGCCGCGGCGCGGGCAGAACCTCATGCAGGGTCTGGCCGAATTGCCCTATGCGCTGCCCGGCATCGTGCTCTCCATCGCCTGCATCCTGTTGTTCCTGCGGCCGCTGCCGCTGGTGGGCAGCCTTTATGCCAGCCTCTGGATCATCCTCATCGCCTATCTGATGCGCTTCCAGACCCTGGCGCTGCGTCCGGTCGCCACCGCCATCGGGCAGATTTCGCATGAACTGGTGGAAGCCGCCGCGGCGTCCGGCGCGCGGCCCCTGCGGCGGCTCGTCACCATCACGGCACCGCTCGCCGCGCCCGCCGCCGCTGCCGGCGCCCTCCTGGTGCTGATGAGCGCCTTCAACGAATTGACGGTTTCGGCGCTGTTGTGGTCGGGCGGTCACGAAACGCTGGGCGTCATCCTGTTCAGCCTGGAAGAATCCGGCCTCAGTCCGCAGGCGGCGGCCATCGCCATCGCCACCATCGTGGTTGTGGTGTTGCTGCTGTTGCTCGTCGACCGCCTGGGGCGGCGCCTGCCCGTGGGCGTGCTGCCCTGGCGCTAGAGCGCTTCAAGTTTTGATTGCATCAAAACGAGCGCTCTAATTCTTTGTCTTGGCGCGTTTTCGAGTTGGAAAAGTGGCATCCACTTTTCCTGAAAACGCTCTAGCCGCCCGGCACGATCCAGCCATCGGCGACCGCCACATGCACGGTTGCGCCGAGAGGCTGCGGCGTGACGCTGTCGAGCGTCAGGCGATCGCCGGAGCCGACGATGGCGAGCTGCACCTCATACACCGGCCCCTTATAGCTCTGGCTGGTGATCAGCGCCGGAATGCCGGTCTCCGCAAGCCGCAAGGCCTCGGGCCGTAGCAGCAGCGCCACCGGGCCATCGCCTTTGCCGCGCGCGCCAAAACCATAGTCGCCGATATGAACCAGGTTGCCGTTGGCATGGCCTTTCACCAAATTGCCGCGCCCCACGAAGCCCGCCACCATGGCGTTGGCGGGCGCCGCATAAATCTCCTGCGGCGTCGCCAGTTGCTGGATGCGGCCGGCATCCAGCACCGCAATGCGGTCGGCCAGCGCCAGCGCTTCGGCCTGGTCATGCGTGACATAAACGATGGTGGCGCCGGTCTCGCGATGGATGGCCCCAAAGGCCTCCACCATCGAGGCGCGCAGATGCACATCGAGATTGGCCAGCGGCTCGTCGAACAGGATCGCCCGGTTGTCGGCGACGAGGCAGCGCGCCAGCGCCACCCGCTGCCTCTGCCCGCCGGAGAGTTCGTCGGTGCGGCGTTTGCCGAGGCCACTGAGTCCGACGGTCGCGAGTGCCGCCTCGACCTTGCCGGCGATGGCGGCACTCCTGATGCCGCGCGCCTTGAGCGGATAGGCGACATTTTCCGCCACATCCATATGCGGCCACAACGCATAGGACTGAAACACCACGCCGACGCCCCGCGCCTCGGGCGCCACCTGCGCGGTCGGTGATGCCACAACCTTGCCGTCGAACAGCACGCTTCCGCTGCTGGGCGCCTCGAACCCGGCGATGAGGCGCAGCAGCGTGGTCTTGCCGCAGCCCGAAGGGCCAAGCAGGGCCGTGAACGAGCCGGAAGGAAAATCGAGATCGATGCCGCTCAGTGCAGCGCTGTCGCCGAAGCGCTTGCCGACGGCATCGAGGGTAAGTTCGGTCATGGGCTTTCCAACAGGACAGGGCGCCCGACTAATAAAGCTTCATGACAGGTCTGCGACAGTTTTATCGTCGGGGGGATGCTTTGAGGGATGGGAATGGCGGGCCCGACAGGGGGTGAGGGGGCTCTCAGCCCTAACACATCCCCGTTCCAGCACTGCCCATCCAGAATCGCGCCTTCAGCATACGCAGCATCTTGTCGCCCTCGATTGTTCCCTATATGTTCTATCCACGCCAAATATGGCGCAGAGACATGGGGACATGATGCACAGTTTGATCAAGGGTCTGTTGTTTACATTGCCATTGCTGGTGTCGACGGGGGCGATGGCGCAGGAGGATCGGTTCGGGCCCGATAACCCGGTGTTCCAGGAGTTCGAGGGCCAGTGCCGCAAGGACAACACCGTGGTGCCGGAATGCCAGGGTTCGATCATCGGCGCTTATGCGGAAGCGGCGGGCACCGACAAGGTCGCTTGCGATTTCAAGGCCTTCTGGACCGTGCACGACAAGAAGTTCAACGACAAGACTTTCGCCGTACTGCCCTGGCAATACGGCGTCCAGGCGCTGGTTGCCGAGCCTGACGTCTGCCACGTTAACTAGGCTGGCGTCGAGGCGCCTGCGGCTCGTCCGGGAACGGATCGCGGGGCGGTGGCAGGTCAGGATCCCGGCCGGGATAGTCCGGCGTCGGAAACGGCTCCGGCCGGGGATCGGGGCCGGGCCCGGGTGGCCGTGGAAATGGCGGCGCCGGACCCGGACCCGGATCGGGGTTGGGGCCGGGCGGCGGATGGGGTTCGACCGGCGGTATATGCATTTCAGCGCACCAGTTCGGCCAATGCGTCGGCCTGGTCGATATTGCTGGCGATCTCGAGGATCCGCCGGGCCACGTCCTCGGGCAATCGGGCCCGCTCCATGAAGGCCTCGAGGCTGGGCAACGGGCTGTCCGGCTGTTTGTGGTTCGGCTCTGGGTGGCGGAAATAGGCGGTCATGCAAGTCTCCCTTGGATAGTTGCAAAACGCATCAAATTGCCAACGGGTTGCGCCATCGGGGTTTCGTGTCGCTGTCACACAAATCGGATAGCGCACAATCAACACCCGGATCTGTCATGCGCTGCGCGATCTATTTCATTCCTCCGGCCCAAAGTGACCTGACGCTTGCGGCAGCCGAATGGTTGCGCCGCGATCCCTATACGGGCGCCCGCGTTTCGGCGGCCGTCGAGGGGTTGACCGAAGACGACCATGCCTTTCTCACCGCAGTGCCGCGCCGCTACGGTTTCCACGGCACGCTGAAGGCGCCCTTCCATCTGGTGCCGGGCCGTTCGCTCGACGATTTGCAGCGCAAGCTCGATGCCATCTGCGGTAGCCTGCAGCCGGTGACCGTCAATACGCGGATCGGTCGTGTCGGCACGATCTTCGCCCTGCTGCCGACCCGCCCGGATGCCGATCTCGACGCTGTGGCGGCCCGTATCGTCACCGAGGTCGATGCGTTCCGCAGCCCGCTCACCGACGACGAACTCGAACGCCGCGACCTGTCGCGCCTCAGTGGCCGCCAGCTCGCGCACCTGCTCGCCTGGGGTTCGCCCCACGTCTTCGACGAGTTTCGCTTCCACATGACCCTGACAAGCCCCGTGCCCCCGCTGGAGCGCGATCATGTGGCCACGGTCCTTACCCGGCATTTCGGCCCGCTCGCCGAAGCGCCGCTGGAAATCGGCCAACTGGCGCTCTGCGTCGAGCCGGAACCCTATGCGCCCTTCCTCGTGCACTCGGTCCACAAGTTCTGCCTGCAGCGCCAGCGCAAGATCGCCTGAGGCGGCGCCGTCCTAGCGCCAGGATTTCCAGTAGGCGCCAAACCGGCGCCGCAGCGCCCTGGGCCGTTCGGCCAGCATCTGCCGGCCCAGTTCGAACGCCTCGTCCTGGAGCCGCTGCATATGCGCATCGATCAGCGCCATGACGTCGCTTTCCGCCGCGTTCTCCCCGGCGGTCAACTGCCCGCGCAGCACCGCCAGATTGTGGTGGTCGCCCAGCAATTCTCCAAGATGCACGGCCAGCGCCTTGCGCGACGCCACGACGTCCGGCGCCGCCTCCCGTAACAGGCTCAGATGCTGGCCGTGGCTCTTTATCGCCTTGCGCCAGTCGTGCAGAGCCACGATGTCCTGCTGCCGGCGCGCCGCCTCCAGCCGTCGCCGGGCCGTGCGGTAGGTCTGCCGCATGCCGTTGCCCAGCGTCCCGAAGCCGCCCTCGGTCAGCGTCCAACGCTCCGCCCTCTGGCGCACCACCGCCATGGCGGCCCGGAATTCCACCAGGCTTTCAGCGCCCTCATCGCCCCGGCTGTCGCGCGCCGCCGCCAGCCGGCTCCTGATCGACGGCAATGTGGGGTTCCGGTCCGCGTCCGGCATCAGATACTTGTCGAACACTTCGACCAGCGCCTCGCTGTCGCGCGCCGCCGACAGGCGCGCAGCGGCATCGCGGATGGCGGCGTTCTCCATGGCATAGTCCGGGAAAGCCGGCCGCACCAGGCGCAGCAGGCCGCGCAGTTTCTTGGCGCGGCCGCGCACCGCATGAATGGCGCTGTTCTTCTTGCCGCCGGGCTTGGCCGGTGCCAGCATGCCGTCGATCTGCTCCAGGGCGATGCGTCGAAAGCCCGCCGCAATCGTATCGTCGTCACGGGTGAACTTGAACATCGTCGCGACCTTGCAGTTTCGAGCGGCGAGACCACCAGAGACCGCTGTCACAATCCAGCGTTGCGTATCGGCGATCGCAACCCGTGGGGGGAAAGTATTGCGGACATCGGGTGTTGAAGATCGGGCTTTGTATCCAGGAATCGGCCCGGTTTCCGGGTGCTTTCGCCGTCATTGAACTGTCAGCGCACTGACACGCAAGCGTTGCGCATCTTCCATAGACCTCTCAGCCGGAACAACGGGAACCGTTCATGCTGAAGATCGACAGGGTATCGCGACGCTTCGGATCCAAGACCGCCATCGATGGCATCGATCTTGAGATTCCGGACGGCCAGATGGTCGGCATCATCGGCCGCTCCGGCGCCGGCAAGTCGACCCTGCTGCGCATGATCAACCGTCTGGTCGATCCCACCGAAGGCACGATCTCGCATGACGGCAAGGTCGTTACCGCGCTCAGGGGCGCCGACCTGCGCGCCTGGCGCAGCGATTGCGCCATGATCTTCCAGCAGTTCAATTTGGTGCCGCGCATGGATGTGCTCACCAACGTGCTGTTCGGCCGGCTCAACGAACGCTCGACGCTGATGTCGATCCTCAACATCTTCACCCATGACGAACGCGTCGACGCCATCCGTGCGCTCGACCGGCTGGATATCGCCGCCGTGGCGCTGCAGCGCGCCGGCACGCTCTCGGGCGGCCAGCAGCAGCGCGTCGCCATCGCCCGGGCCATGATGCAGAGCCCCAAGATGATCCTTGCCGACGAGCCGATCGCCTCGCTCGATCCGCGCAATGCCAAGATCGTCATGGATAGCCTGCGCGACATCAACAAACGTGACGGCATCACCGTCATGGTCAACCTGCACACGCTCGATACCGCACGCGCCTACTGCGAGCGCATCGTCGGCATGTCAGCCGGACGCATCGTCTTCGATGGCGTTCCCGAAGAGCTTACCGAGGACGCGGCGCGCGCCATCTACGGCGCCGAGGGTCTCAAGGAAGCCTTCTCGGAATCCATCACCTCGAACAGCCTCGGCGCGTTGAGAACGCCCGTGCTGCAACCGCGCCCGGCCCTCGCGGGCTGAGCCGACCCGAGCCACGCCGTCGTCAGTACGGCGGGTCAAAGCCTTCAACAGGAGACAAATCATGCTGAAGAACATTCTGCTGGGCGCCATTGCGCTCATGTCCACGGCCGGCGCTGCCGTGGCTCAAGACTTCCCCAAGGAAATCCGCGTCGGTATCCTGGGCGGCGAGAACGAAGCCGATCGGCTGAAGAACTACGCTTGCCTGTCCGACCACCTGAAGGCCGATTTCGGCGCCGACAAGGTGTCGCTGTTCCCGGCCGCCGACTATGACGGCGTGATCCAGGGTCTGCTCGGCGGCACCATCGACGTGGCCGAGCTCGGCGCCTCGGGCTATGCGGCCGTCTACCTCAAGGACCCCAAGGCCGTGACGCCGGTGCTCACCACCCAGTCGCCCGACGGCTCGACCGGCTACTACTCGATCGGCCTGGCGCTCAAGTCGCTCGGTCTTTCCAAGATCACCGACTTCAAGGGCAAGACCCTTGGTTATGCCGACCCGGATTCCACCTCGGGCTACCTGATCCCCTTGACCCAGATCCCCAAGGACACCGGCACCCCGAACGACCAGTACTTCTCCAAGACCCAGTTCAACGGCGGTCACGAGAACAACCTGCTCGCCGCCTATGACGGCAAGGTCGACGTGGCCGTGGACGACAGCTCGGGCCTCGGCGATTTCAAGGACGGCTTCACCTCCGGCACCTTCCGCAAGGAAGTCGACAAGGGCACCGTGGATCCGTCCAAGCTCGTCGAAGTGTGGCGCTCGCCCCTGATCCCGAACGGCCCGATCGTCTATCGCACCGCCCTCGGTGATGCGTTCGGCGCCAAGCTGGTCGCTTCCTACAACAACCTCGCCGCCACCGATGCCAAGTGCATGTCCGCGGTTGAAGGCGGCGACTTCAAGGGCTACGCGCCCGTGAAGGCCGAGTTCTACCAGGCCATCATCGACGTCCGTAAGGCCACGATCGGTCAGTAAGTCTTTGCGCGGGGCGATGGTCATCCATCGCCCCGCCTTTATGTCGGGCGGAAGCGATCGATGAACGCGTTATCGGATACGCCCCTGCGCGGCCCTGCGCAGCAGGTTTTGAAGGACTGGCAGGTGCTGTCGCAGCAGCGCCGCCTCTACACCATCCTTGGCGTGGCGCTGATCCTTGCGGGCCTTGGCTGGTCCATCTGGTTCGCCGATGCCAACAATGCCGGGCATTTCTTCGACCGGCTGCCGCATCTGTTCGATTTTCTGAGCTGGCTGATACCGAGCGACTGGAGCGACGTCTGGCGGGCGCTGTTCGATCTGCCCTCGCCCCAGGACAACGGCTCCGAGCAGTTCAATTTCGTGCTCGGACGCGTCTATCTCTGGGGCGATTTCTACCTGCCCGAATATTTCTACCTGATGCTGGTCACCATCAACGTGGCGCTGGTCTCCACCATTGTGGGCTTTATCGGCGGCATCGCCCTGTGCTTCGTCGCGGCGCGAAATTACTCGCCATCCAACTGGCTGCGCCTGCCCGTCAAGCGCGTCATGGAGCTGTTTCGCGCCTTTCCGGAAATCGTCATCGCCGGCATGTTCGCCGCCATCATCTCGATCGGCCCGGTTGCCGCCATCATCGCCATCAGCATCCACTGCATCGGCGCCCTCACCAAGCTCTTCTATGAAACGGTCGAGAACGTCGACATGGGACCCGATGAGGGGCTGCAGGCCGTCGGCGCCAATTGGGTGCAGCGGGTCCGCTTCGGCGCGCTGCCCCAGGCCCTGCCGAATTTCCTCAGCTATGCGCTGCTGCGCCTCGAGATCAACGTCCGCGCCTCCACCATCATCGGTGCGGTGGGCGCGGTCGGCATCGGCCAGGAACTGAAGCTCTCCATTTCGCGCGGCTTCGGCGCCAAGACCCTGGCGCTGGTGCTGCTGCTGTTCGTGACCATTTTCATCGTCGACCAGTTTTCCGCCTGGCTCAGGCGCAAGCTCGTCGGCGAACAGGCCTTCCTGATGCAGGGAGTTGGCAAGTGACCGATGCGGTGCTGGCCCCCGCGGCCTCCTACGAAGAGCTCTATCCCGAGGTCTTCCGCCAGCCGTTCTGGAAGCGGTTCGGCCCGGCCGCCTTCGTGGTCGGCGTGGTGCTCTATCTCATCTATGCCTTCGTGTTCTTCGATGTCGGCGCCGTCATGCGCGCCGGCCATTGGGAGCGCGCCGGGCTCTTCATGAGCGACTGGGTGAGCTGGAATGCCGGGGTGGAATTTCGCACCTCGGGCGGTACGGTGACGCCGCGCTATCCCAAATTCTCCCCGCTCGGCAACGATCCGCAGCCCGACTGGGTCATCCTCAATGCCGATGGCACCACAACCATCGAGATGACCGGCAAGGACGGCGCCGTCACCATGAGCGCGACCGACGCCTTCGTGACCCGAGACGGCCAGACCGGGCATATCAGGCTGGGCGGCGACAAGCCGGTTCTGGTGGGCGATGCGCCCGCATGGCTGGTCCCCAATGATGACGGTGATTTCGCGGCCGACTTCGGCTTTACGGGCCAGGTCATCGTCGAGAACGACCGCGTCAAGATCAACAAGCGCTTCCTCGGCTGGCCGAATTTCATCTTCGACACCGACTCGCCGTTCTTCGGCAAGTCGGCCGGCGAGGTGCTCTCGCTGGTCGTCTCCGGGCCCGCGCTGGTGGCTGGCGAAAGCAATCTGCAGCTGGCGCTCGACAACTTCTGGAACAATGCCGAGTGGCAGCATGGCGACATCATCGTCAAGCTGCTGCAGACCCTGGTGATGGCGTTCCTCGGCACCCTGCTCGGCGCCCTCGTGGCGTTTCCCCTGGGCTTCTTCGCTGCTCGCAACATCACCCCCAACCGCACGCTCAACTGGGCCCTCAAGCGCCTGTTCGATTTCCTGCGTTCGGTCGACATGCTGATCTGGGCGCTGTTCTTCACGCGCGCCTTCGGGCCGGGGCCGCTGGCCGGCAGCGGCGCCGTGTTCCTCACCGAGGTCGGCACCCTGGGCAAGATCTATTCCGAAAGCCTCGAGAACATCGACGACAAGCCCCGGGAGGGCGTGACCTCGACCGGGGCGGCGCCGATCCTGGTGCAGCGCTACGGCGTGCTGCCCCAGGTGGTGCCCGTCATGATCAGCCAGACGCTCTACCAGTGGGAATCCAACACCCGCGGCGCCACCATCATCGGCGCGGTGGGCGCGGGCGGCATCGGCCTCAAGCTCTGGGAAGCCATGCGCACCAACGCCAACTGGGCCAACGTCTTCTACATGGTACTGCTGATCCTTCTGGTCGTATTCATCTTCGACAACGTCTCCAACGCCCTCCGCTCCCGGCTGATCAACGCCCGAAACTAAGTTATTCCCGGTGAGCGTTGGACTGCCCCGTGCGGCGCAAGATGCTCACCCGCGCGTGATCCCGGCCATGAGAGCTGCGAAGCCCGTCAAGGGAAGGGAAGTCCTGACTGAGAGTCCGGCGGCTCCATCGTCTCCCTCCACCTTGCGGGGAGGGGACAGGAGTGGGGGAAAGCCACGCGCTCCATGCCCGACCAAGGCAACACGGCCAAATCCCTCCTGAACGCGCCAAAGGGCCGAACAACCAAGGCAAAAGTTCCGCGCGACTTACGTCGGGCTTGCCGGACGGCGCAAGCTGTGCTTGTTGGCCGCACCTCGTAGCCTGCAGTGCCCGCGACGTCTGCGCTGGGCGCGGTCTCCAAGTTCGGATCGCCTGACCTCCATGCCCTTTGCCTTCGATATCTCCGCCATCGCCGCCTATATCCAGATCATCTTCATCAACGTGGTGTTGTCGGGCGACAACGTCGTCGTCATCGGCATGGCAGCCGCGGGGCTGAGGCCGGAGCTGCGCTCCAAGGCCATCGTCGCCGGCATCGCGGCGGCCACCATCATCCGGATCGTCTTTGCAATCCTTGCCACCAAGCTGCTCGCCATCACCGGCCTGCTGCTCGCCGGTGGCCTGCTGCTGCTCTGGGTCTGCTGGAAGATGTATGAAGAGCTGCGCCAGCACGACAGCGAGGATGAAGCCGCCGCCGCCGCTGCGGCTGCCGGGGGCGGTCGCAAGACCCTGTCGCAGGCCATCATACAGATCGTGGTCGCCGATCTCTCCATGTCGCTCGACAACGTGCTGGCTGTGGCCGGCGCCGCCAAGCAGAACCTGCCCGCGCTGATCTTCGGCCTGCTGCTTTCGGTGCTGCTGATGGGCGTTGCCGCCTCCTACGTCGCCAAGCTCATGAACCGCTTCCATTGGATCGCCTGGATTGGCCTCGTCATCATCCTCTATGTGGCGGCGAACATGATCTACCAGGGCGCCGACGAGCTGGTGGGCCATACCCTGCCGGCCATTCCGCTGCTCAAGGGTTGAGCGGCGGCGCAATTGTCGCATGACATCAGCCATGGGACTGCGCTAGACCTGCGCCACGGCCGGGGGAATGTCGCTTGGAGTTGACCCGAGAAAGCTTGAAGGAACTGGCGCGGGCGCTTGTCGTCCTGGCGCTGATCTTTCTCAATTTCGGGCACGCGGCGATTGGCATCGACACCGTCGCGGCGTCGGAACCGCAGTCCTTTTTTACCCTCCAAAGCACCGACTTCAGCCTTTGCGGCGATGACCAGCATGGCGCGCCCGCCGACCATGTGACCTGTCACGTGTGCCGCCTGGGCGCCGGCCTTGACGTGCCGCCGCCGCCCGCGACCCTGGCGCCGGCTTTCCTCGCCTTCGCGCCCACCTCCTATAGCGGCGTGACCACGGTGTTCCGGCCACGCCCGCTGCCCACGCCTGGGAACCCCCGAGCCCCTCCGCTCATCTGATCGCCAACATAGTCGACGCCGCATTGCGAACGCTCCTGCCGATGGCAGGTCGCGCCGTCACTGCGGTCATGCGTTCAGACTGCCGGCATCCGGCATATTCCAGGATCATCACCGTGAAGAATCCAATCCTTCCCGCCATGCTTATCGCTCTTTGCAGCACCAGCATGGCCTTCGCCCACATCACCCTAGAAACCGCCTCGGCCCCTGTCGGATCGACCTATAAGGCGGTGCTCCGCGTGCCCCATGGCTGCGATGGCGCTCCAACCACCGCTATCCGTGTCAGGCTGCCCGCCGGTTTCGTCGATGCCAAGCCCATGCCAAAGGCCGGCTGGACGCTCAATACGGTCAGCGGCGCCTATGCGAGCCCGGTCAACAACCACGGCGCGCCGGTGACCGAGGGCGTCACCGAAATCGACTGGACGGGGGGCAATCTGCCGGATGCCTTTTATGACGAGTTCGTGCTGCGCGGCACCCTGGCCGATAGCCTCGCCACCGGCACCAAGCTCTATTTCCCGGTCGTGCAGGAATGTGGGGCCGCCGCCGACCGCTGGATCGAGATCCCCGCCGATGGCCAGCCCGAGCCGGAAAAGCCCGCGCCCGGCCTGACGCTGACGCCTGCCCGGTAACCGGCCATGCGCCGCCTCGCTCCGCTTCTCGTCCTGCTCCTCACCCTGCTGACGGCCCAGAGCGCCTATGCACACGCCGCACTGCTGGCGACCGATCCGGTTGCCGGCAATGTGCTGCCGGCGCCGCCGCAGTCCTATGCGCTGACCTTCAACGAACCGGTGGCGCCACTGGTACTGACCCTGGTGAAACCCGACGGCAGCAGCATCGGGGTTCTGGGTGCGGTGATCAGGGACAAGACGCTGAGCGTTGCGGCGCCCAAACTCACCGCCACCGGCACCTATGTGCTGAGCTGGCGCGTCATCTCCGCCGACGGTCATCCCGTCGGCGGCTCACTGGTCTATTCGGTCGGCGCGCCCACGACGGCTGGCGTCGCGGCGGCGGAGGCCATCGACTGGCCGCTCGACGCCGGTATCTGGCTGACCCGGGTGCTGCTCTATGCGGGCCTGTTCCTCGGCGCCGGCGCCGCCTTCTTCATTGTCTGGATCGGCGATGGCCTGGCGGGGCGGCGCCTCGCGCTCATCGCTTCGGTCATGGGCCTCGCCGCCACGCCGTTCGCACTGCTGCTGCAGGGCCTCGACGCACTCGACCTGCCGCTGGGATCGATCTTCGAGCCGCAGGTATTCACCACCGCCATCGGCACCAGCTACGCCGCGACCCTCCTGGTGATGGCCCTGGCTCTGCTGTCCGGGCTTTTGTCGCTATGGGTCCCGAAGGGCGTCCGGCCGCTCGCCGCCCTCGCCCTTGTGGGTGTCGGCATCGCGCTGGCATTGAGTGGTCATGCCAGCGCCGCCGAGCCCCAATGGCTGACGCGCCCGGCGGTGTTCATCCACACCACCGCCATCGCCTTCTGGGCCGGAGCGCTCCTGCCGCTGGCGGTGCTGCTGCGGAGGAGTTCCGAACACGCCGTCGCGGCGCTCATGCGCTTTTCCCGTGCCATTCCGCTGACGCTCGTCCTGCTGCTCATTGCCGGCCTGACCCTCGCCGTTGTCCAGGTGCAGCAGCCCATCGCCCTGCTCACCACCGACTATGGGCACCTGCTGGTGGTCAAACTGCTGCTGGTTCTCGCCATCCTGCTGCTCGCCGCCCGCAACCGCTGGCGCTCCACGGCGCCGGTCCTTGCCGGCGACGCGGCCGCGGCGCAGCGCCTGGCCCGCACCATCCTCATTGAAACCCTGTTGGTGCTCGCCGTCTTCTCGGTGGTGGCTCTCTGGCGTTTCACCCCACCACCCCGCGCTTTGCTGCTGGCCGAGGCCGAGCCGGTTTCGCTGCATATCCATTCCGACAAGGCCATGGCGGAACTGACGCTGACCCCCGGCCATGCCGGCCCGGTCGCCGCCAGCATCTTCGTCATGGATGGCAGTTTCGGCCCCCTCAACCCCAAGGACGTGACGCTCGCTCTGTCGCGGCCCCAAGCCGGCATCGAGCCGCTGCGCTATCCGGCAGTGCTGGGAGAGGATGGAAGCTGGCATGTCGATCAGGTGACGCTGCCCCAGGCTGGCGACTGGACGGCCGAGGTCGACGTGCTGGTCGACGATTTCACCATGGTCCAGCTCAAGGATGTGCTGACGGTGCGGCCTTAGAGTGTTCGATCGCGTCTTCGGGAAAGTGGCATCCACTTTCCTGAAAACTAATAGTCTTTCTCGTAGAACACGCCGATATCGGAATTGCCGTCGGCGCCGACCGAGCCCTTGGCCTTGAGGTTGCCGGTGATGTCGAGATTGACCGTCACCTTGCTCTGTCCGTTAGCGCCGGCCTGCACGCCCAGATAGATATTGTCCTGGATGTAGGTGCCGGCCTGCACCGCCACATTGCCCTTGTCGTCGGTGACGACATCGAGGTCGGAAAGCCCTGCCGCATCGCGGAGGCTATCGACCAGCGAGCCCCCGCCGCCACCCGCAAGGCTTGCCGCCGCGCCCGCGAGCTTGGCGAGCTGCAAGGGTGACAACTGGTCCATCGAGCGCTTGAAGATGAGCCGGGAGAGCACTTCGTCCTGCGGCAGTTCCGGCGTCGAGGAGAACGTCACCTGGATTTCGGAGGCCCGTCCCGCCACCGTCACGAACACCGTGATGTCGTCGCCCTCGGTGCGCGCCACCAGGTTCACATAAGGATCGAGATCGCCCACCAGCGTCACGCTGCCGCTTTCGAAGGTGACGCGCTGCCCCAGGATGGAGAGGCGCCCGCGAATGAGGTTGAAGCCGCCCACCGGCTGGATATCGGTGGCCGGCCCCGTCAGCCGCACCGAGCCGCCCAGTTCCGCATCGAGCCCGCGCCCGCGCAGGAAGATCTGGTTGGGCGCCGTGATGTTGACGTTAAGCTGCAGGATCGACGGCCGGTCCCGCGGTGTCGGCGCCGCGCCGGGCTTGTCGATATCGGCGCGCGCCAGCGTCTGCGCCACGGCCTTGGGAACATCCTTGTGGGTGACGTCGATGAGCGTCGCGCCGCCCCCTATGCGCTCGGGAATACTGAGATCGGCTTTCTCGACCGCGATATTGCCGGCCAGCAGCGGGCTGCGCGTCAACGGGCCGGTCAGCGCCAGATTGCCCGATACGGTTGCCACCAAGAGGCTGCCATCGGCATAACGCGCCGAGTTGAGCTTGATGGCAAGATTAGCCGGATAGCTCGGGCCCTGCAGCGATACGGTGCCCGAAACCCCCACTGTGCCGCCCGTCGCCAACGCGGCGTTGAGCGCGTTGATGGTGACGCTGTCGCCGGTGAGCGTGGCGCTGCCGGTGATGTCGTTGAGCCTGAGGTTCAGTTGCGGATCGACATATTGGGCGCCCCGGGTTGAAACCTCGCCGGCGAACTTGGGCGCCGCGATGCTGCCGGTGGCCCTGGCGTTGAGCGTCAGCGTGCCGCTCGCCTGGCCGCCGCGATCGGCGACGAAGCGGTTGGCCAGCGATAGCGGCGCCGAACCATTGAGTGTGACCGCAAGCCCGTTGCCGGCGAGCGGCACCGTGCCGCTGCCGGAGAGATTGAGCCCGCCGGCCCCATTGGCGCGCAGCGCCGCCAGCGTCACCGCATTATTGGCGAAGCTGCCATTGGCCGAAAAACTGATGGGCGAAATGCCCAGCGGACGCACCGCCGCGGCATCGATGCCGTCACCGGCCAGCTGGAACGTTGCCTGCGGCGCCTTGGCGGTGCCTCCGATCCTGGCCGTGCCGTTGAGCGTGCCGCCCAATGCCAGGTCCGGCGCCACCGCATTGGCGATCGACAGGGGCAGGGCCCGGATCGCCAGGTTGATGTCGAGCGCATCGCCGGCCGTGCCGGTGGCGGTGATGCTGCCGGTGCCCACGTTGAACTGGACGGCGTCCATGCTGACGCTCTGGCCGTTCACCGTCAGGGCCGCCGGCCGCGCCAGCCTGGCGGCGAGCGCACCCTGGGTCAGGTTGGCGCGGTCGAGCGCCAGTTTGTAACCCTGGTCGAGCGGCGACAGCGCCCCCGCCACGTCAAGCGCCGTGCCGTTGGTCAGCGATGCCTGCGCATCGAAGCCCGTGGTGTCGTCACTGCGATTGGCCTTGGCGTTGAGCCTGGCGACGTTGACGCCGCCGGCGCTGATATTGCTGCCCGAGACAGTGCCCTCGACTTCGGGCACGCCGAAGAGATCAGCGATGCTGGCTGCGATATCGGCCTGGCCGATGCTGGCGCCGGAGGCGACAAGATTGCGCACGCTGCCCTTCATCGTCGCGCTCTGTTCGCCATTCACCGGGCTGAGCGTGATCGAGGCATTTGCAGCGCCCGTGGCCTCGGTCAAAAGCAGCGCGGCGGCGGTGGTGACATTGCTGGAATTGAGATCGAGCTGGGCCGTCAGCAGCCCCGCCTGGTCCTGCGCGATGTCTCCGGTCAGCTTGGTGCCGCCGGCTTCGAAACTGAGATTGCTGAGGCGCTTGCTGTCGGCATTGGCCGCAACATCGGCGCCCAGGGACACCCGGAAGCCGTCGAGGAAGGCGTCACCACTCAACTTGCCGGCGATATCGCCGCCCGTCAGCGTGCCATTGAAACCGAAAGTGCCCTTCTGCAGCACGCGCCGCGCCAGGGCGCCGTTGGGTACCTCGGCGTTGAACGCCAGGGCCACGGTGTCGCCCGTGCCCCTGGCCGTGCCCTTGGCGGTCAGCCTGCCGCTCGCCTGAGGCGACAGCAGGCCCAGATCGGCCAGCCCCAGCCCGAAGGTAAAATCGGCATTGCCAGTGGCGAAAGTCCCGTCGGCATCGACCTGCACCTGGTCGTTGGCAATGCGGAACGCATGGGCTTCGAGCCCGGTTTCCGTGCGGGCCACCCCGCCGGTCAACCGCACCTGGCCGGCCAGCAATTTGTCGGCGGTGGTGTCGCCGATGGTGAGGTTGTCGCCCGTGCCGTCCAGCGTCAGGTTGAAGCCGCCGATCAGCGGGCTGATCGTGCCCTTGGCGAGAAGGCTCAGCGCCCCCGAAAGCGGGCGCCCCGCAACGCCGGAGAACGGCGAAATGCTCGCGGTCTTCACCGCCACGTCGCCATCATAGACCCAGTTGTCGATGACGCCCTTGAGCGCCAGCGTCAGCGCCTTGCCTTCGAGCCGCACCTGCGCCAGCTGCACCGGCTGGCCGGCATTCCACAGGCCCGCGACGCCGAAGCCGATAGTGTCGCCCAGCGCCGCCTGCATATCGGGGCTCGATGTGGTGATGCCGTCGAGTTCGCCATCGGTGTTGAAGGTCACGCGCCGCGTCGCCGCATCGTCGAGATTGGCCGCAACGCCATTGGCCAGGATCTTGAGGGTCTGGGCCTTGAGCCCGGGCGTCTCGAAACCCGCCACATTGACGCTGCTGGTCCAGTTGTCGCTGCCATCGGCGCCGAAATCGATGGCGATGGCGGCGGTATCGACCTGCGTCATGGCGCCCGGCACCGGCAGCGTCACCTGGTTGCCCTTGCCATCGATATTGGCCTTGAGCATGAGGCTGCGCAGGAACCCGTCCTTGGTGGTCTCGGCATCGGCATTGAGCGAGAGCTGCCCGCCGCTCAGCGTCAGGCCGGTCAGGGTGACGCCGCCTTCCTGGCGCAGCAGCGCATTGGCGGTCAGCGCGGTTTCGGCGCCGAAGAACGGCCGGAAGGGCACCGCCACCAGATCGGCGATCGGGCCGCGCAGATCCGTCGCGATCGTCATGCCGGTCGTGCCTTGCGCGATGGTGGCGACGCCCGTCAGGGCCCGTTTGCCGTCGGCATCGAGGCTGAGGTCGGTCTTGAGATTGGTTACCGGCCCGCTGCCCGTGACGGTCAGCTTGACGTCGGGCCGTCCCTCGATCCTGAGCAGGTTGGCGATAATGCCATCCTTGGGCTCGGTCAGGGTCAAGCCGAGATCGAGGTTCTGCGTGTCCTTGGCGAACTTGGCCTTTGCGTCGAGCGTGCCGCCCGGACCATCGAGGCGGATGATGTTGAGCGCCGAATCCAGCGAGCCGCCATCGAGGGTGATGTTGCCGGTGACGGAAATCTGGGAGCCCAGCCCAAAGACCGAGTCCCCGAATGTCACCTTGGGCACGGAAAGCTGCTTGAGGATCACCGCCACCGGCAGTTGCGGCACAGAGAAGCCGCCGGCCTCGGGTGCCGGCAGCCCCGGATCCTGCTTGGCTGGCGCCGGATTGCGGATGACGTCAATCTGCTCGGCGGCGAGGGAGTTGACCTCCAGCCGGCCGAACAGCAGTGCGCCCTGGTTCCAGTTGATCGTTGCCTTGCTTATCCTGAGCCAGACGCCTTCGGAATCCGCCACCGTGATTTCGCCGATCGAGGCATCGGAGGAGAGCGCGCCATCGATATTGGAGATGCGGATGATGCGGTCCGGCGTCGACAGCCGGTCCTGCACGAAGCGCAGGAAGGCCGATTTTTGCGCCTCCGGGTCCTGATCGGCCTGCGCCATGACGATGAGCGGCATCGCCATCAGCAATGCCAGCCCGACCAGTAGTGCCGCGAGCAGCCGTCTCAAAACGCCTGTCCTATGCCGACATAGATCGCGTATTTCGGATCGCCCGGCCGCCGGTTGAGCGGAATGGCGGCGTCGAGCCGCAGCGGTCCCAGGCCCGTATAGTACCGCACCCCAATGCCTGCGCCCACCCTGAGGTCTTCGAGGCCCGGGAAGGTATCGGCCGCCACATAGCCGCCATCGAGGAAGCCGACGACGCCGATATCGTTGGTGACCTTGTAGCGGGCCTCCAGCGAGCCTTCGAGCAGATAACGGCCGCCCGTGACCGTGTTGTTGGGGCCATCCACGCCGATGGATTTGAAACCGTAGCCGCGGACCGAGCCGCCGCCGCCGGCGAAGAACAGCTTGTCGGGCGGTATCTCGCTGAGATCGGGCCCGAGCAGTGCACCGACCTTGACGCGGCCCGCGAGCACGAGCTTGTCGTCTTCGGTGAAGCCGAAATAGGTCCGCGCCTCGGCGGTCGCCCGCCCGATCAGATTGCCGTAGTTCAATTCATAGAACGGCTCGAAGGTCGCATTGGCATACCAGCCCTCATGCGCATCGTTCGGGTCGTCGCGCGTATCGAGGGTAACGCCCCCATAGGCGCCGATGGTGGCGAAGTCGCGCGTGCCGAAATCGTCGTCGAAGCGCGAGCGTTCGGCGGTCAGCCCGCCATCGAGCGTCACCTGGTCGGTGAGCATATGGGTGAGGCCGACGCGGCCCGACACCGAGGTTTCGGTGTAATTATCGAGCACCGTCCGCTCGGCCCCGATGGCGGCGACGAGGTCGGTGTCCGGCGTGAAGAGGCCCGGCTTGGTGAACGTGCCGCCAAACGCATAGTCGAAATCGGCGGTGTCGATCGGAAAGGCGATGCCCGCCACCTTGGCGTCGAGCTGCAGGCGCTCGGCATGGCCGAAGATATTGCGCCGCAGATACGAGCCCTCGACGCCAAAGCCATCGACCGTCGAGAACGTGGCGCCCACGCCGAAGCGGTTCAGCGCCTGCTCCTGCACGATGACGTTGAAGGGCAGCAGGCCGTCGGCGCGGATGGCGTCGTCGGGCTGGATGCGCATCGACTTGAACACTTCCAGCCGGTTCAGGCGCTTCTGGGCCTTGGCGATGGTATCGGGATCATAGGGCTCGCCCACCACCAGGCCCGTCTGCTGGGCCACGAATTCGGGGTCCATGTTCTCGGTGCCGGTGACCCGGACGGGGCCGATGGCCGCCTGCCGGTTGGGATCGATGCGGATGATGACGTCGACGCTGTTGGTGGCGTGGTCGGCGACGACCTGCCGCTCGCCGGCCTTGGCCATTGGAAAGCCCTGCTGTCGCCAGGCATTGACCTGCAACTGCTCGGCCTTCAGCACCACGCTCGATTTGGCCACCGCGCCCATGGCGTAGCCCTGGCTCTCGGGGCTGTCGACCTTGTCGGCCTCGTCGGTGGTTTCGGGCGCCCGGTTGATGATGGCGAGGTTGCGGAAATGAAACAGCGGCCCGCTATTGACCACGATCCTGACCGCGACCGGCTGGGCCAGATTGGCGTCGGGCTGCAGCCCGGCCGCTTCCCTGCCATTGACGAAGATATTGACCGTGCCGCCGTAATAGCCCTGGTCGTAGAGCGCCGCGATGATGCGGCGATAATCGCCCCGCGCGCTGGCCACCAGGCCCGCGGAGCCCGAAGCGGGCTCGTTCTGCCCCGACATCAGGGCGGAGGCATTTTGCGCGGCGGAGGCGACGTCGCCCGGCGCCGTGCCGGCCTCGAAAGTGACGCTGTATTTCACCGGATCGGCGATGACGGCGTCGGTGTCCTTGTCGCTCTGATCGTCGAACAGCTTGAGGCCGAACAGATCGAACGCAAACGCAGGCGGCGCCGAAATCGCCGCCAACCCCAGGATACAAACGCAAATCGTTACGCGACTGAGCTGCAGAGCACCGCTCCCTGTAGCCGCCGGCGGCAAACACTCATCCGTCCGGCGCAAAAGGGATAATCGGCTGAATATGCAGAATATCCCGTTAACGGTGCCGTGCTGATTTCACGAAACGACCCGTCCCTCGGCGGCGACACTAACAGCCGTGTCGCAAGAGGGCGAGTCTAACGTGGCAACAGTTGAATCAAATTCGTCCCGGCCCTGGCTTTTTGCCGAGGAACGTCGCGGCGAGGAACGCCGTCTTTGCCGGCAGCGACAGCGCGCCCGCAGCCTTGACCCGCTCGGGCGTGTAGTAGTGCTCCTCGTGGAGGAGATTGACCGTTCCCACCCAGGCGTCGCCGATGATCACCGGCCAGTTGATGACCGAGCCGCAACCCAGCGACCAGATCAGCTCATGGTCCGGGAAGACCTTGGCGAGTTCCCCTATGGTGTTGGCGACGAACGGCGTGCGCCTGGTGTGGAGGGTCTCGAACCAGTAGGTCCGCTCGATCGGCTTGGTGCCCGAAACCGGATAGCTGCCGGGATTGCTGGAATAGACCCGTGCCGAAACCTCGCTGTCCCCTTCGATCCGCATAATGGTGAAAAGCTTCGCGCCCACAGCCACTTGCGCGAACGCTTCCAGCGCCCGCCAGGGCGCTTCGGCCTCGGTGCCGGCGGCGATGGCGGCATCGAACGCCGTGAGGGCTTTGGCGATTGCGGTATCGGTCATATGGAATCCATGGTCTTGTCTTGATAAGTCACTGGAGTGGGATTCTGCGTCCCGTGCAAGACGATTGTGCCGTCCTCAAGGCCACCTGGTGGTCTCGGGTCCTGGCCCCCAAACGGAAGAAGAACGATGTCTGAACAGCGTCTGCACCGTCTGCGCGAGCGCATGGCGGAAACCCAAACCGATCTGGTTGTCCTCGGTCCCTCCTCGCACATGCTGTGGCTGACGGGCCTGTCGCCGCATGGCGACGAGCGGCCGGTGCTGCTGATCGTGTCCCAGCATCACGCCGGCTTCCTGATGCCGGCGCTCAACGTCGACAGCTCGCGTCTCGTCACCCAACTGCCCTTTTATCCCTGGAGCGATGCCGAGGGGCCGAACGCGGCCCTGATGGCGCTGCTCGGCGATGCCGGCACCGGCAAGGACGGGCTGAAGCTGGCGCTCGATGAAACCATGCGCGCCGATTTCGCGCTGCTGGTGCTCGATACGCTCCCCGGCGCCCGCCGGACGTTCACCGCCGAAACCGTCGGCTATCTGCGGGCCCACAAGGACGAGGCCGAATACGAGGCGCTGAAGGCCAACGCCGTGCTCAACGATGGCGCCATGGCGGCCGCTTTCGCAGCGCTCCGGCCCGGCGTCACCGAATTGCAGATCGCCGAAGTGGTGCGCAATTTCTACAAGGCCAATGGTGCCAAGCCCGAGTTCACCAGCGTCTGTTTCGGCGAGAACGGGGCGTTCCCGCATCACCACACCGGCAACCGCATGCTGAAGGCCAATGAGGCGGTGCTGATCGATATCGGCGGCCGCAAGGACGGTTACCCCTCGGACATGACCCGCGTCGCCGTCTGCGGCGACATGCCGGAGGATTTCGAGAAGGTCCATGCCGTGCTCGAACGCGCCGTCACCGCCGCCATCGCCGCCGCCAAGCCGGGCGTTGCGGCGAAAGATGTCGACAAGGCCGCGCGCGATGTCATCACCGAGGCCGGCTATGGCGAATTCTTCCTCCATCGCACCGGCCATGGCCTCGGCATCGACGTGCACGAGCCCCCCTACATCACCGCCACCAATGAGGCGGTGCTGGAGGAAGGCAATGTGTTTTCGATCGAGCCCGGCATCTACCTCAACGGCAAGTTCGGCCTGAGGCTCGAAGAGATCGTGATCATCCGCGGCAACCGCGCCGAAGTCCTCTCCGAACTCCCCCGCACCGCGTTTCAGGCAAGGGCGTAGGCAGGGGGCAGCCCCACACCCTGTTGGACATCTTCACGGCGGTCCGCATGAAGGGGGCGCCGATGTCTCCCCCACCTCGCCCCTCTGGGGAGAGGTCGACGCGTAGCGGCGGGTGAGGGGTAGCGGAGCCACCGATGTCTCAGGTGGATTCATTCCTCTTCCTGCGCTCGCTGCACCCCTCACCCCCCTGTCGGGCTCCCTCTCCCCGAAGGGGCGAGGGGCGATGGAGCCGTAAGCTCGATGCGACTGGAGGCATAGGCTATGGCGGCCCTGGTCATATGGCGGCGAGTCACCCATCACTCGGCCTCCTCGCCCCACCAGGGCGATTGGAGGCGAGACGCGTAGCGGCGGGTGAGGGGTGCGGAGCCACCGGCGTCTCAGGCGGACTCACCCCCTACAGCGGCAACGGCCCGTCGTTCTTCACCTCTTCCATCACCGCATAGGTTCGCGTTTCCTTCACGCCCGGCAGGGCCAGCAGCACCTCGCCCAAAAAGCGGCGGTAGGCCATCATGTCGGGGAGGCGGGTCTTGACCAGGTAGTCGAAGCCGCCGGCGACCATGTGGCATTCGAGGACTTCGGGCGCCTTGATCACGGCCTGGGCGAAGCGGTCGAAGACATCGGGCGTGGTCTTGTCGAGCAACACCTCGACAAAGACCAAAAGATCGAAGCCCAACAGGTGCGGATCGAGCCGGGCGCCGTAGCCGGTGATGAAGCCCTGGCGCTGCAGCCGGCGCACCCGGTCGCTGGTAGAGGTCGGGGGCAGGCCGACGCGCTGCGCCAGTTCGGCGTTGCTGATGCGCCCGTCGAGCTGCAATTCCCTGAGAATGCGGCGGTCGATCTTGTCGATATCCGTCATGATCACGATCTAATGCTGGTCTATTCGTGAATTGTACGAATGGCGCGGCATTTGCGCAATGGCGATACGCCCAAGGGGCCCTAGTCTCCGCCGCGTTTCGCGCTATCCTTTCATCGCTTCCATCCGAGGTCGTCAAAACCCATGATTCCCGCTGGCCCGTTCGCCGAGTTCGACCCCGCCCACCGCACCGCCAATCCGCTGCGGGCGCTCATCAGCGCCGCCTATTGCCGGCCCGAGATCGAGGCGCTGCCGGAATTGATCGCGCTGGCGACGCAGCCGCCCGAAACCGTGGCCTGGGCCCGCGCCACGGCGCGCAAGCTCGTGACGGCGATCCGCCTCAAGGGCAGCAATGGCGGCGTCGAGGCGCTGGTGCAGGAATATGCGCTATCGAGCGAGGAAGGCGTGGCGCTGATGTGCCTGGCCGAAGCGCTGCTGCGCATTCCCGACAAGGGCACGCGCGACGCCCTGATCCGTGACAAGATCTCCCGTGGCAGCTGGCGCAGCCATCTGGGCGGCGACCGCTCGCTGTTCGTCAATGCGGCGACCTGGGGCCTGGTGGTGACCGGGCGGCTGACGACGCCCGTCAAGGAAGCCGGATTGTCGAGCGCCCTGACCCGGCTGATCGCCCGCGGCGGCGAGCCGATCATCCGCACCGGCGTCGATGTCGCCATGCGCATGATGGGCGAACAGTTCGTCACCGGCCAGACCATCAAGGAAGCCCTGGGCAACGCCAGGCGCATGGAGGCCAAGGGCTTCCATTATTCCTACGACATGCTGGGCGAGGCCGCCGCGACCGCCGAGGATGCCGACCGCTATATGGAGAGCTACGAGACCGCTATCCATGCCATCGGCAAGGCCGCCAAGGGCAGGGGGCCTTATGGGGGGCCGGGCATCTCCATCAAGCTGTCGGCGCTGCATCCGCGTTATGAACGCACGCAATCCGCCCGCGTCATGGCCGAATTGCTGC
This sequence comes from Devosiaceae bacterium, assembly GCA_036499825.1. Taxonomy (GTDB): domain Bacteria; phylum Pseudomonadota; class Alphaproteobacteria; order Rhizobiales; family Devosiaceae; genus Paradevosia. Next base: position 51,601 of record DASYCZ010000015.1, on the reverse strand, counting down.
CGCGCGTGAAACAGCTCGCCATCCTCGCCAGCGATTACGACATCGGGCTCAATATCGACGCCGAAGAAGCCCGGCGGCTTGAAATCTCGCTCGACCTGCTGGAGGCGCTGAGCTTTGCCCCCGAACTCAAGGGCTGGAACGGCCTCGGTTTCGTGGTGCAGGCCTATGGCAAGCGTTGCCCCTTCGTCATCGACTACCTTATCGATTTGGCCCGGCGCTCGGAGCGCCGGCTGATGGTGCGGCTGGTGAAGGGCGCCTATTGGGACAGCGAGATCAAGGCCGCGCAGGTCGATGGCCTAGAGGATTTCCCGGTCTATACCCGCAAGGTGCACACCGACGTTTCCTATCTTGCCTGTGCCAAAAAGCTCTTGGGCGCGCCGGCTGAAATCTTCCCGCAATTTGCCACCCACAATGCGCAGACGCTGGCCACCATCTACCAGATGGCGGGGCCGGATTTCGAACCCGGCCAGTATGAGTTCCAGTGCCTGCACGGCATGGGCGAGCCGCTCTATGAGGAAGTCGTCGGCAAGGACAAGCTCGGGCGACCGTGCCGCATCTACGCGCCGGTCGGCAGCCATGAAACGCTGCTGGCCTATCTGGTGCGGCGGCTCCTCGAGAACGGCGCCAATTCCTCCTTCGTCAACCAGATCGCCGACGGAGATATTTCCATCGACGACCTCGTTGCCGACCCGGTCGCCAAGGCCGCGGCGATCTCGCCGGTCGGGGCGCGGCACCCGCGCATCGACCTGCCCAAGGATATCCTCGGTGGGCGCGTCAATTCGGCGGGGCTCAACCTTTCCAACGAGAATGACCTCGCCAGTGTCAAGGCCGGGCTATTGGCCAGCGTCCGCGATTATCGCGTGGGCGCCGGCACCACGCCGGTGCGCAATCCGGCGCAAAATGATGATGTGGTGGGCGCTGTCGCCTATGCGGATGCCGCGGCGATCGGCTTGGCCTTCGCTTCTGCCGGCAAGGCCGCCGAGGGCTGGCAGGCGCTCGGCCCGGCGGGACGCGCCGAAATCCTCCTCAAGGCCGCAGACCTGATGCAGCAGAAGCTGCCCGACTGGCTCGGCCTCATCATCCGCGAGGCCGGCAAATCCACCGGCAACGCCATCGGCGAAGTGCGCGAGGCCATCGATTTCCTGCGCTATTACGCCCAGCAGGCGCGTGACGGCTTCGCCGCCGATACGCATTTGCCGCTTGGCGCCGTGGTCTGCATCAGCCCTTGGAACTTCCCGCTGTCGATCTTCACCGGCCAGGTGGCGGCGGCGCTGGCGGCCGGCAATGTGGTGCTCGCCAAGCCAGCCGAAGAGACGCCGCTGATCGCCGCCGAGGCCGTGCGCCTGCTGCATCAGGCGGGCGTGCCCCAGGATGTGCTGCACTATATCGCCGGCGACGGCCCGGTGGGCGCCGCGCTGGTCGGCCATGAGGCTTGCCACGGCGTACTGTTCACCGGCTCGGTCGAGGTGGCGCGGTTGATCCAGAAACAACTGGCCGAGCGGCTGCTGCCCGATGGCCGGCCGATTCCGCTGATCGCCGAAACCGGCGGGCAGAACGCCATGATCGTCGATTCCTCGGCCCTGACCGAGCAGGTGGTGGCGGACGTCCTGTCATCGGCCTTCGACAGCGCCGGCCAGCGCTGCTCGGCGCTGCGTATCCTGTGCGTGCAGGATGACGTGGCGGATAAAACGCTCGCCATGCTCAAGGGCGGGCTGGCCGAGCTCAGCATCGGCGATCCGGCACGGCTTTCGACCGATATCGGGCCGGTGATCACCGCCGAGGCGCGGGATCGCATCGATGCCCATATCGCCGCGATGGCGGCGAGGGGCCACAAGGTCACGCAACTGCCCTTGCCCGCGATCGCGGCGCAGGGCACGTTCGTTGCCCCGGCGATCATCGAGCTGCCGGCGGTGGGTGAGCTCTCGGCGGAAGTGTTCGGGCCGGTGCTGCATGTGGTGCGCTTTGCGCGCGGGCGCATCGACCAGCTCATCGCCGAGATCAATGCGCTCGGCTTCGGGCTGACTTTTGGGCTGCATACCCGCATCGACGAGACCATCCGCCAGGTGACCGACACCATCGAGGTCGGCAATATTTATGTGAACCGCAACGTCATCGGCGCCGTGGTCGGTGTGCAGCCCTTCGGTGGCCACGGGCTTTCCGGCACCGGCCCGAAGGCCGGCGGGCCGCTCTATCTCAGGCGCCTGCTGCGTACCGCCCCGGCGCTGCCCGGCTGGGAGAAGGCGAGCCGCAACGCCGTCTTCGACAGCTACCGGCAATGGCTGGCGGCCGAGGGCCATTTGGCGGCGCTCAAGGCGGTGGAGTGTTACGCCGGCAGTGCGCTCGATGGCCATGCCGAAATCCTGCGCGGGCCGGTAGGCGAGGACAACCGCTATCGCACCGAGCCGCGCGGACGCCTGCTGCTGCTGCCACAGACGCCGCTGGGACTATTGGCCCAGCTCGGCGCCGTGATGGCCAGCGGCAATGCGGCGCGGGTCTCTGGCCCAGCCGAGATCGTGGCGGCGCTGCAATTGCTGCCAGCTGATTTGGCGGCAATGGTCGATGTCGCCGAGGGCGAGGAAGCCTATGCGGGCATAGCCGGCGTCCTGGTCGAAGGCGGGCCGGAGGCGGTCGCGGCCGTCAACAGGCGTGTCACCGCATTGCCGGGGCCGCTGGTGCTGGTGCAGGGCGCAACGAGCGCCGGGCTGGCCGATGCCAGCCAGCATTATGGCCTCGATGTCCTGGTGCTCGAAGTCGCCACCAGCATCAATACGGCGGCGGCGGGCGGCAACGCTTCGCTGATGACCATCGGCTGAGGCGGGCGCCATTCCGAATCTGCTGCCGCTGGGATAGGCTCGCCTCAACCTTTCCAGATTTCAGCGGAGATCCGTGATGGAATATCGCCTGCTCGGCCGTTCGGGCCTCAAGGTCTCGACCCTCAGCGTCGGCACCGCCACCTTTGGCGGTGACGGCCTGTGGGGGGATACCGATCTTGCCGGCGCCGAGCGCCAGATCGACATGTGCCTCGATGCCGGCATCAATCTGATCGATACGGCCAATATCTATTCCAAGGGCGTTTCCGAGGAGATCACCGGCGCCGCGCTCGCCGGGGCCGGCCGCCGCCAGCGCATGCTCGTCGCCAGCAAAGTCCGCTTTCCGGTCGGCAGCGGCCCCAACGACCAGGGCCTGTCGCGCCATCATATCGTGGCCCAGTGCGAGGCGAGCCTCAAACGCCTGCAGACCGATGTCATCGATCTCTACCAGGCCCATGAATGGGATGGGCAGACGCCGCTGGAGGAGACGATGGAGGCCTTCGATACCCTGATCAAGCAGGGCAAGGTCCGCTATATCGGCTGTTCCAACTATTCCGGCTGGCACCTGATGAAGGCGCTGGCCGTCGCCGACAAGGCCGGCTACCAGCGCTTCGTGTCGCAGCAGATCCACTATACGCTGCATTCGCGCGAAGCCGAATACGAGCTGGAGCCGGTCAGCATCGACCAGGGCCTGGGCATCCTGGTGTGGAGCCCGCTGGCGGGCGGCCTTCTCACCGGCAAGTACCGCCGCGACAGCAAGCCGGAGGATGGCCGCCATGTCCGCGGTTTCCGCGAGCCGCCGGTGCCCGATTGGGAACGGCTCTATGACATCGTCGACGTCATCGTCGCGGTGGCCGAGGCGCGCGGCATTTCCGGCGCCGTGGTGGCGCTAGCCTGGCTGCTGCAGCGCCCGGCCGTCACCTCGGTCATCGTGGGCGGCCGCACCGACGCGCAGTTCGCCGACAATCTCGCCGCCGCCGAACTGAAACTGACCTCCGAGGAAGTGGCAAAACTCGACGCCGTCAGCCAGCCGCCGCTGATCTATCCCTACTGGCATCAGAACTGGACCGCCAATGCCCGCTTCGGCGAGGCCGACCTGGCGCTGCACCGCCCCTATATCGGAAAGTAAACTCATGCCCGATCTGCCCAGCTTCGATCTTTCCGGCAAGACTGCCCTCGTCACGGGCGCCGCGCGCGGTCTCGGCCGCGCTATCGCCCTCGCGCTTGCCGCCGCGGGCGCCAATGTGGCGCTCGGCCTGCGCGATGCCGGGGCCGATGGCGGCGTTACGGCCGAGATCGAGGCGCTCGGCCGCCGCGCCCTGAAACTGCAGATGGATGTCACCGATCTCGCCCAGGCCTATGCGGCCATCGACAAGGCCATCGGCCATTTCGGCGCCATCGACATTTTGGTCAACAATGTCGGCGGCGGCATCGAGGGCCCGCTCCTCGATGTTACCGAGGACGACTACGACCAGACCGTCGATCTCAATGTCCGCGCCAGCTTCTTCATCGCCCAGCGCGTCGCACGGCATATGGTGGGGCGGCGTTCCGGCGCCATCGTCAACATGTCGTCGCAGGCCGGCTTCATCGCGCTGCCCGATGAGGGCGTCTATTGCCTCTCCAAGGCGGCGGTCGCCCACATGACCAAGTGCATGGCGGTCGAATGGGGCCCGCTCGGCATCAACGTCAACGCCGTGGCGCCGACCTTCATCGAGACCGACGGCACCTCGGCGGCGCTGTCCAAGCCGCAATTCAAGGCCGACGTCATCGAGCGCATCGCGGCGCTGCATCGCATCGGCGCCCCGCGCGAAGTCGCCGGCGCCGTCGTCTTCCTCGCCTCTCCGGCCGCCTCGCTGGTGACCGGGCAGACGCTACTGATCGATGGCGGGTGGACGGCGCGATAGTCGGAGGCGTCGAGCGCCAGCGCCGGATCGGCGAACAGCAGTGAGCCGCCCATAACCGCCAGCTTCACCAAAATATGCTTGAAAGCCCCCAAATCATGCTACCCGGCAGCATCTGGCAGGGCGTGTTGAGGGCTGCCAGATGTTTGGGCGATGATTTCCCTTGATACCGCAACCTTCGGGCTTCTGCTGACTGCCACGGCACTGTCATATTGGCGCGGTAGCTGCTGCCGCTTTCCTCACGACCGGTGATCCGCCTATGCCTACGCCGACCGAACAGGTTCTCAGCAATGCCCGCATCGTGCTGCCCGATACTATCCTCGATGGGGCGCTGGTGCTGCGCGACGGGCTGATCGCCGATATCGACGAAACCGCCATGGGCGGCGAGGATTGCGAGGGCGATTACCTGCTGCCCGGCTTCATCGAGCTGCATACCGATCACCTCGAAAATCATTTCATTCCGCGCCCCGGCGTGCGCTGGAACGTCATGGCGGCGGTGCAGGCCCATGATGCGCAAGTCGCCTCTTCGGGCATCACCACCGTGTTCGATGCCTTGCGGGTGGGCACTGACGAGCAGAGCGATTTCGTGCATGCCGATGTGCGCATGCTGGCCGACGCCATCGAGGCGGGCGTTGCCGACGACCGGCTGCGCGCCGATCACTTCATTCACCTGCGCTGCGAAGTGTCCTCGCCCGATTGCCTCGAAGGCTTCGACCTGTTCAAGGACGATACCCGTGTGCGGCTGGCCTCGCTGATGGACCATGCCCCTGGCCAGCGCCAGTTCGCCTCGATGGACCACTACCGTGCCTATTATCAGGGCAAGCTGAAGATGAACGACCAGGTGTTCGCCGAATTCTCGGCGCGCCGCATCCGCGAGTCCGAAACCTATTCGGCCAAGCAGCGGCAGGCCATCGTCGACGTGGCGCAAAGCCATGGCATCGTGCTCGCCACCCATGATGACGCCACCGTCGATCACGTCGCCGAAGCGGCGCGGCAGGGCATCCGCATCGCCGAGTTTCCCACCACCATCCCGGCCGCCGAAGCCTCCCGTGAGGTTGGCATGGCGGTGCTGATGGGCGCGCCCAATGTGGTGCGCGGCGGCTCGCATTCGGGCAATGTCTCGGCACGGGCTCTGGCCGAGGCCGGGCTTCTCGATATCCTGTCGTCCGACTACGTGCCTTTCTCGCTGATGCAGGCGGTGTTTACGCTACCCGAAACCGTTAAGGGCATCGGCCTGCCGCAGGCGGTGGCGATGGTGTCGGCTCATCCGGCCGCGGCAGCCTCGCTCACCGATCGTGGCGAGATCGCCATCGGCAAACGTGCCGACCTGGTGCGCGTGACGTTGCAGAACGGCGTCCCCATCGTGCGCGCGGTGTATCGGCAGGGAAGACGGGTGATTTGATGATGCCAGAGATTCCCGCCCTGCCGGGCACCTTCGTCGCTATCGTGGGCCCCAGCGGCGCCGGCAAGGACACCGTCATCAACTATGCGCGCGAGCGCGTCTCCGGCCACACCGCCTTCGTGTTTCCGCGCCGCGTCATCACGCGCGTGTCCGACGGCAAGACCGAGGATCACGATACGCTCACCCCCGAGGCCTTCGCCAAGGCCGAAGTCGAAGGCGCCTTCGCCTTCTCCTGGGGCGCGCATGACCTCCACTATGGCCTGCCCAGCAGCATCGACGCCGATATCGGCGCCGGCCGCATCGTCGTCGCCAATGTGTCGCGCAGCATCGTGCCCGACATTGCGGCGCGCTACGGCCAGTTGATCCTGGTGATCGTCTCCGCCCATCCCGACATCATCGCCAAGCGCCTGGCCGACCGTGGCCGCGAGGATGCCGAAGCCATCGCCAAGCGCCTCAAGCGCATGCAGGTCGAGGATGGCCTGCGCGCCGATGCCGTGCTGATCGAGAATTCCGGCCCCGTCGAAATGGCGGGCGAGCGCCTTTTGGCGGTGCTGCGCGACGCTGCAACCGAATCCGAGGCCTTGCGTTCCTGAAGGTTGGCGCCCATGTGGAGGCTCCCGGCGCGGCGACGCCGGTCTCCGGCTGAGTCTGCCGCAACGGCTTGGGCCGCATTATTTTTTCACGTCGGCCGGCTTCATCGCAAAAGATGGGGCTGGCCGAATGGTGGTGACCGTATAGGTTGAGCACCCCCAGCTCCGGACCTGATCCGGCAACAACACGGGAGCGTAGGATGCAACTGAAGATCAAACTTCTGGCCGCGGCAGCGGCGCTGGCCCTGACGGTGACGGCAGCGCAGGCGCAGGTCGTCGTCTCCTCCAAGATCGACACCGAAGGCGGCGTGCTCGGCAACATCATTCTGCAGGTGCTCAAGGCCAACCAGATTCCGGTGAGCGACAAGATCCAGCTCGGCGCGACGCCGGTCGTGCGCGAGGCCATCACCGCCGGCCAGATCGACATCTATCCGGAATATACCGGCAATGGCGCCTTCTTCTTCAATGAGGGCGACAAGCCGATCTGGAACAATGCCCAACAGGCCTATGATGAGGTCAAAAAGCTCGACTACGACACCAACAAGATCGTCTGGCTGGCTCCGGCGCCCGCCAACAACACCTGGGCCATCGCGCTGCGCGGCGACGTGGCCAGCGCCAACAAGCTCACCAATCTCAGCGAATTCGGCAAATGGGTCGCGGGTGGCGGCAAGGTGAAGCTGGCGGCTTCGGCCGAATTCGTCAATTCGCCTCCGGCTCTGCCGGCCTTCCAGAAGACCTATGGCTTTGCGCTCACCGCCGACCAGCTGATCACGCTGTCGGGCGGCGACACGGCAGCCACCATCGCGGCGGCCGCCCAGCAGACCTCGGGCGCCAACGCCGCCATGGTCTATGGCACCGATGGCGGCATCTCGGCCTCGGACCTCGTGGTGATGGATGACGACAAGGGCGTGCAGCCGGTCTACCAGCCCGCGCCGATCATCCGTGAAGCGGTGCTCAAGCAATATCCGCAGATCGAGCAGTTGCTGGCCCCGGTTTTCGCCAAGCTCGACCTCAAGACCCTGCAGGATCTCAATGGCCGCGTGCAGGTCGGTGGCGAGCCGGCCGGTGGCGTCGCCACCGATTTCCTCAAGACCAACGGCTTCCTGAAATAATACTGCCGGGGCGGCCCTTATAGCCGCCCCGCCTGTCGGCCCCGTTCGCGACGGCGAAATTCGCGTTCGTCGCCAGGCCGGCGCGGTGTATGCTGGCCGCAAAGACGGCGCCGTGCGCCAGCGGGATACGGCGCCGCGCGCCAGGGGGATCGGGCTGTTCATGGCGCCAACCATAATCGCCAAGCAAGGCCGAAGGCTTTCCGCCGACAAGCTCGGCGTGCTCATCACGTTCGTTGCCGCGGCGGCCTGGGTGCTGCTGCCCTTCGCGGCGTTTCGCGCCAACCGCATCGTTTTGGGCGAGGGGCGGACGATCTTCGAATCGCTGCCCATGATCGAGGCGCTGTTCGTTTCCATCGTTATCGCCCTCGCCATAGCGGTGGCTTTCTACAAGACCCCGACGCTCTGGCGCCTGCTGGTGAGCCTTCTGGCGCTCGCCGTGCTGCTGGTCTTTGTCGGGCGCTCCGGCACTTACCTTACGCCTGAGGGCAACAGCTATGCGCGGGTTTCGCCCGCCAGTGGCTTCTGGGTGCTGATCTTCGCCTTCGCGCTGATGGCGACCGACGCCCTGACGCGCATGAAGCTAAAGCCCTGGCCGCGCATTGGCCTGTTGGTGCTGGTCGCCATCGCACTGGCGGCGCTGCTGCTGAGCGGCGACTGGAACAGTCTTTCGGTGATGAAGGAATATGCCAGCCGCGCCGATTCGTTCTGGCGCGAGGCCCAGACCCATGTGCTGCTGGCCTTCGGCTCGCTGTTCGCCGCCGTGGTCGTCGGCGTGCCGCTCGGCATTGTCTGCCACGCCCACAAGCGCACGCGCACCGTCGTGCTCAATATCCTCAACGCCGTGCAGACCATTCCATCGATCGCGCTGTTCGGCCTGTTGATCGCGCCTCTGGGCTGGGTTGCCGCCAATTTGCCGGGCGCCGCCGCCATCGGCATTTCGGGCATTGGCGTCGCGCCCGCACTGGTGGCGCTGTTCTTCTATTCGCTGCTGCCGGTGGTCGCCAACACCGTGGTGGGCCTGCTCGGCGTGCCGGAAGGCGCCAATGACGCGGCGCGCGGCATGGGCATGACCGATCGCCAGCGGCTCTGGGGCGTCGAGTTGCCGCTGGCCTTTCCGGTGATCCTCACCGGCATCCGCATCGTATTGGTGCAAAATATCGGCCTTGCCACCATCGCGGCCCTTATCGGCGGCGGCGGCTTCGGGGTGTTCGTTTTTCAGGGCATCGGCCAGACGGCCATGGACCTGGTGCTGCTAGGCGCCATCCCCACCGTCATGCTGGCCTTCGCCGCCGCGGTGGTGCTGGATGCCCTGGTTGAAATGGTGAGTTTTGGGGGAAGAACCGCATGATCGAGATCGACCACCTCACCAAGACCTATGACCATGCCACCGTCGTCGACGATGTGACGATGACCATCGCGCCGCACACTATCGCGGCGGTCGTTGGCACCTCCGGCTCCGGCAAGACCACGCTTTTGCGCATGATCAACCGGCTGGTCGAGCCGAGCGCCGGCAGCGTGCGCATCGATGGCGAGGATACCCGCAAGGTCCCCGCCTATGAGCTCAGGCGGCGCATGGGCTATGCCATCCAGGGGCATGGCCTGTTCCCCCACCGCACGGTTGGGCAGAACATCGGCACGGTGCCCAAGCTCCTGGGCTGGGACAAGCAGCGCATCCGCAAGCGCGTCGAGGAGTTGATGGATCTGTTCCAGCTCGACCCGGCGCAGTATCGCGACCGCCTGCCGGCCGAACTGTCGGGCGGACAGCAGCAGCGCGTCGGCGTGGCACGGGCGCTGGCGGCCGAACCCAATATCCTGCTCATGGACGAGCCGTTCGGCGCGCTCGATCCCATCATCCGCGCCAAGGCGCAGGAAGACCTGATCCACATCCAGAAGCAGTTCGGCACCACCATCGTGCTGGTCACCCATGACATGGAGGAAGCCATCCATCTGGGCGACATGATCGCCGTGATGGACCAGGGCAAGCTGCTGCAATATGCGCCGCCCCAGGACATCATCGCCCATCCGGCGACGCCGTTCGTGGGCGAACTCATCGGCACCGGCGAGCGCCCGTTCCGCCTGCTCTCGCTCGATATCGTGCGCGATGCCATCGAGCCCGGCGAGGCGCTCGGCGCGCCCATCGCCGCCGACCGCACGCTGCGCGATGCCTATGCGGAGCTGTTGTGGTCGGGCCGCGGCGCGCTGCCGGTCGAGGAGGGCGGTCAACTCATCGGCCGCGTGACGCTGCAGGAACTCAACCGCCGCGCGGCGAGGCCGCAATGAGGATCTCGATCCCGCTCGTGATTCGGCTCGTCGTCCTGGCGCTGCTGATCGCTTTCCTCGTCAGCCCCGAAACCTTCGCGCCGGTCTTCCAGCCCCTGACCCATAACGGCCAGCCGGCGATCTACAACCAGGGCACCCTGCTCGACCTGACGCTCAACCATCTGGGCATCACGGCGCTGGCAACCGCGCTGGCGACCGTCGTGGCGGTCGGTCTCGCCATCCTCGTGACAAGACCGTTCGGCACCGATTTCCTGCCGCTGTCGCGCAGCCTCGCCGATATCGGCCAGACGTTTCCGCCCGTGGCGGTGCTGGCGCTGGCCGTGCCGATCCTCGGCTTCGGCACGGCGCCCACGCTCGTGGCGCTGTTTCTCTATGGCCTGTTGCCGATCTTCGAGAATGCGCTGACCGGGCTCACCACGCTCCCCCCGGCCATCACCGAGGCGGCGCGCGGCATGGGCATGTCCTGGTGGCAGCGGCTGGCCCGTGTCGAACTGCCGCTGGCCTTTCCGGTGATCATCGCGGGCATCCGCCTGTCGACGGTGATTTCGCTGGCCACCGCCACCATTGGCTCGACCGTCGCGGCCAGGACCCTGGGCGAGGTGATCATCGCCGGGCTCACTGCCGGCAACATCGCCTTCGTGCTGCAGGGCGGCCTGATCGTGGCAGTCCTGGCGGTACTGATCTATGACGGCATGTCGGCGCTGGAGCGCGTACTGGTCACGCGCAGCGGCGGTGGCCGTGTGGTCGAGGCCTAGGGTGTTTTCAGGAAAAGTGGATGCACTTTTCCAACTCGAAAACGCGCCAAAACAAGGACTTGGAGCGTTCGTTTTGATGCAATCAAAACGTAAAACGCTCTAGGCGCTGCCGCCGGTCTCGGCGACGCGGAAGCGCGGCGAGGAGTTGCGCATCGGAATGCACAGCGGCCGGTTATGCACCGGATCCTCGATGACGCGGCACTGGATGTCGAAGACCGCATCGATCAGCGTCTCGTTCATCAGCGTTTCGGGCGTGCCGGCCTCGACGATCTGGCCATCCTTGAGGAACACCAGCCGGTCGGCATAGCGGGCCGCGAGGTTGAGATCGTGCAGCACCAGCACCACGGTGCGGCCATGCTCGCGGTTGAGGCGGCTGACGAGATCGAGGCAATCGATCTGGTGCGCCATGTCGAGATGGTTGACGGGCTCGTCGAGGCAGATGACGTCGGTTTCCTGCGCCAGCACCATGGCGATCCAGACGCGCTGCAACTGGCCGCCCGAGAGCGAGCCCAGCCGCCGGTCGCGCAGATGCCCGACGCCGGTGCCGAACATGGCGTCCTCGACGGCGGTGGCGTCCGCGGCGCTCCAGGGCTGCAGCATCGACTGGTGCGGATAGCGGCCCAGGCGCACCAGCTCTTCGACCCGCATGTCCTCGGGCGCCGAGGGCGTCTGCGCCAGAAGGCCGATCTCGCGGGCGAGGTCGCGTTCCTTGAGCCTTGAGATATTGGTGTCGCCCAGCAGCACCCGGCCCGATTGCGCCGCATGGAGCCGGCGGATGGCGCGCAGCAGCGTCGACTTCCCGCAGCCATTGGGGCCGGCCAGCACGGTGATCTTGCCCTGCGGCACGGCCAGCGAAATGCCGTCGACGGCGAGGCGCTCGCCATAGGCGACGACGAGGTTCTCGACCTTCAGGCGGTCAGCCATTGCTGCGATCCTTGCGCATCAGGAGGAACAGGAAATACGGCGTGCCGATCACCGCCGTCACGGTGCCGGCCGGCACCTCGGTGGGCGCGAACAGCACGCGGACGATGAGGTCGGCGCCCACCAGCATCATGGCCCCCAACAGGAAGCTGATGAGAATGCCGGGGATCACCGGGCGCCCCACGATCAGCCGCGCCATGTGTGGCGCCATCAGGCCAATGAAGGCGACGCCGCCCACAAAGGCCACGGCCAACGCCGTCAGCAGCGCCGACAGCGCGAAGACGACGAGCCGGAACACCGGAAGGTTGAGGCCGATGCTGCGCGCCGACACCTCATCGAGATCGGTGGGCGGCAGCTTGCGCGCCAGCAGCAGCACCACGATCATCACCGGCAGCAGGCCGAGTGCCGTCACCTGGATCTCGCCCCAGTTGACCTCGTTGACGGCGCCGGCGAGCCAGCGCGCCGCCTGCGAGGTGCGATAGATCGGGCCCACCAGCATCAGCACCATGGTGAGCGCCTTGGCCACCGCCGCGATGGCGATGCCGAACAGCAGGAGGCGAATGGCGGAGGAAGCCTGCCGGCCGCTGAGCATGAACACCGCGCCGATGGCGAAGAGCGCCCCGATCAGGGCCGCCACCGGCTGCCAGGCGATGGAGGTGACGAGGGAATTGCTCTCGTCGCTGAGCAGCGCCAGGAAAATCACCACGCCCAGGCCCGCGCCGTCGACGACGCCGAGCACGCCGGGCGAGGCGAGGGAATTGCGCGTCACCTTCTGCAACAGATAGCCCGCAACCGCCATGGCGCCGCCGGCCAGCAGCGCGATGACGACGCGCGGCATGCGCAATTGCAGCACGATCAGCCGTGCCGTCTTGTCGCCGCCGCCCAATAGCACCGAGATGATCTTGTCGAGACTGATCCAGGTGCTGCCGAAGGCAACGCCGCCCAGAGCCAGCAGCAGCGCCGCGATGAGGAATGCCATGACCAGCACATAGGCGCGGTTGTGGGCGCGAGTGATGAACTGGCTCGGCAGCGGCATGTCGCTCATGCGGCGCGCCTCCGCAACAGCACGATGAGGACGAAACCGCCCACCACTGCGGTGACCGCGCCCACCGGCGCCTCGAGCGGATAGATGACGAAGCGCGCCACTACATCGGCCAGCGTCGCATAGGAGGCCCCGACCAGCGCCGCCGCGGCGATCTGATGGCGGTGCCTGAGCCCGACCAGCCAGCGCGCCGCATGCGGCACCACCAGGCCCACGAAGCCCACCGGGCCCGCCATGGCGACGGCGGCGCCGGTCAACAGCGCGATGGCCGCGAAGGCGGCGACGCGCACCAGCACCACCGGCACGCCGAGGCCGCGCGCCGTATGGTCGTCGGTCTGCAGGATGTCGAGCGAGGGCGCCAGCGAAAACGCCAGGATGGCGCCGAGCACCACGATGGGCCCGCCCGTGAAGGCAAGCTCCAGCGGCCTGTCGACGACGGCGCCGGCGAGCCAGAATAGCAACTGGTCGAGTTCGGCCTCGCGCGTCGTCAGCACCACTTCCACCAGCGCCGAGAACAGCCCCGCAATGGTGACGCCGATCAGCACGATGCGGATCGGCGACAGGCCGCCCGAGCTCGCCGCGATGGCAAAGACCAGGATGCTGGTGAGGAGGGCGCCGATGGCCGCCGCCGTCGACAGGCCCAGCATCGAGCTGATGCCAAGGCCGACGCTCGCCACCACCACGGCCAGCGAGGCGCCGGCATTGAGCCCGAGCGTATCGGGCGAGGCGATGCGGTTGCGCGACAGCGTCTGCACCAGCACCCCCGCTATGCCGAGCGCCGCACCGACCAGCGGCGCGATAACGGCGCGCGGAATGCGGTATTCGACAAGCACCACGCGCGCGTCCCCGCCGGTGGTGCCGGTCACGAGACCCCACAGATCCGCCGCCGAATAGAGTTTATAGCCCAGCGTCAGGCTCATATAGGCGGCCACCGCCAGCACGACGCAGAGCCCCGCATAAAGGGCCGGCCGCGACAGGCTGCGGCGTTGCGGCGGTGCGATATCGGGAGCGGCGACGGTCAGCTTGGATATCCTGGAAACATGATGTTGACAGTCAGCTTTGGTTCTGGCTGATTGGTCTCACCTTTTATGATCGCCTGTGTCAAGTTAGGATATGCCGATGTTACGTCGTTCCGTGCTGGCGGCCGTTGCCGCGCTCGGTCTGGGCCTCATGTCCCTGTCGCCCGCTTCCGCCCTGGAAGTCACCCACGCCATGGGCAAGACCGAAGTGCCGGATGCGCCGCAGCGCGTGGTGATTCTCACCAATGAGGGCACCGAGGCCCTGCTGGCCCTGGGCATCAAGCCGGTCGGCGCCGTGAAGTCGTGGCTGGGCGATCCCTGGTACAAGCACATCGCCGGCCAGATGACCGATGTGACCGTGGTGGGCGAGGAATCGGCCATCAACCTCGAAGCCATCGCGGCCCTGCAGCCCGATCTCATCATCGGCAACAAGACGCGGCAGGAAAAGATCTACGACCAGCTGTCCGCCATCGCGCCGACCGTGTTCGCGGAACGCCTGCGCGGTGACTGGCGCGTCAACTTCGCGCTCTATGCCGAGGCCCTCAACAAGAAGGCCGAAGGCGATGCGCTACTGGCCCATTTCGATGGCCGGGTAAAGGCGCTGAGCGAAGCGCTTGGCGACAACAAGAACCAGCAGATCTCGCTGGTGCGCTTCATGACCGGCAAGACCCGCATCTATTACAACGACACTTTCGCAGGCATCATTCTCAAGGAAATCGGCTTCAAGCGCCCGCCCGTGCAGGACAAGCCGACCTTCGCCGATGACGTCACCAAGGAACGCATTCCCGAGATGGACGGCGACCGCCTGTTCTACTTCACCTATGAGATCGGTGATGGCGGCGCCGCCAAGCAGGCCGACGAATGGACCAAGGAAGCGCTCTGGCAGAACCTGCCCGTCGTCAAGGCCGGCAAGGCCGAAGCCGTCGATGACGCCGTCTGGAACACCGCCGGCGGCTACATCGCCGCCAACCTGCTGCTCGACGACATCGCCCGCGCCTATGGGGTGACGCTGGCGCAATAGATCCTGGCGAAACGGCGCGACGCTTGCTGCACGCGCCCCGCAAGCCGGCCGGGAGCCCGACCTCCTGGCCGGCTTTTTTGTGGGTTAGCGAGGGATTTGCGGTGGCGGCGCCACCCCTCCTCAACCAGCCCCACAAAAAACCCTACTTCCTGAACCGCAGCAGCCGCAACGCGTTGGCGGTCACCAAAACCGTCGCGCCCGTATCGGCGAGGATCGCCAGCCACAGGCCGGTGAAACCCAGGAGCGTCGTGGCAAGGAAGATGGCCTTCAGCCCGAGCGCCACGGTGATGTTCTGCTGGATGTTGGCCATGGCGGCGCGGCTGAGGCGGATCATGGCGGCGACGTCGGCCACGCGGCTGCGCAACAGGGCCCCGTCGGCCGTTTCGAGCGCCACGTCGGTGCCGGTGCCCATGGCGATGCCGGTCGTGGCGGCGGCCAGCGCCGGGGCGTCGTTGATGCCGTCGCCCACCATCATCACGTCGGCGCCGAGCGCCTTGATGGCCGCGACCTTGTCGTCAGGCAACAGTTCGGCGCGATGCTCGATGCCGAGCCCGCCCGCTATGGCGCCGGCCGTGGTGGCGTTGTCGCCCGTCAGCATGACGGCCTTGACGCCGAGCGCCCTGAGCTCTGCCATGCCGGCGGCCGCATCCTCCCGCGGCTCATCGCGCAGCGCAATGAGGCCGGTGAGCTTGCCCTCGGTCAGCACAGCCGCCACGGTCTTGCCTTCGGCTTCGAGTTTTTCGGCCGTCTCGCCTGCGCCGGCATCGATGCCGTCGAGCCCCCGCAGGGCCCCCACATAGACACGCTGTCCGCCCACCATGGCCTCGACGCCCTTGCCGGGGAGGGCCCTGGCGGCGCTGGCCGGGAGAGCCAGGAGCTTTTGCGCTTCCGCCGCCCTGACGATGGCGGTGGCCAGCGGATGGCTGGAGCCGGCCTCGACGGAGGCGGCTGCCTGCAGCACCCGCTGCTCGCTGCCCCCAAGGGCTACGATATCGGTGACCATGGGCAGGCCGCGTGTCAGCGTGCCGGTCTTGTCGAGCGCCACGGTCCTGGTCCGGGCGACGGTCTCGATGACGACGCCGCCCTTGAGCAGCAGTCCGCGCCGCGCCCCGGCAGAAAGCGCCGAAGCGATGGCGGCCGGCACCGAGATCACCAGCGCGCAGGGGCAGCCGATCAGCAGCAGCGTCAGCGCGCGATAGATCCATACCGACCAGGTGCCGAGCCCCAGCAGCGGTGGCACGACGGCAACCAGCACCGCAAGGCCGGTGATGGCCGGCATGTACCAGCGCGAGAACCGGTCGATGAAGCGCTCGGTCGGGGCTCGGGCTTCCTGTGCCTCCTCGACCAGCGCGATGATGCGGGCGATGGTGTTGTCGGCGGGCGCTTTGGTGACGCGCACGCGCAGCACCGCCTCGGTGTTGATCGAGCCGGCATAGACGGCATCGCCCACCCCACGGGTGACCGGCACCGATTCGCCCGTGACGGGTGACTGGTCGATGCCGGAGACGCCGTCGATGATGTCGCCATCGGCGGGAATGCGGTCGCCCGGGCGGACGGCGACGATCTGCCCGATAGCCAATGTGCTGGCATCGACGGTGCGGAGGGCGCCCTTGTCATCGAGCTGGGCGGTCTTGGGCACCAGGGCGCCGAGCGCCTTGATGCCGGCGCGGGCCTGGGCGGCGGCGGCGCCTTCCAGCACCTCGCCGATGCAGAACAGGAACACCACCAGCGCCGCTTCCTCGGCGGCTCCGATGAAGAGCGCGCCGAGCGCCGCGATGCTCATCAGCATCTCGATGGTGAAGGGCGAACCGAAGCGGGCGGCCGTGACGGCGCGCCAGGCGATGGGGGCGATGCCGATCAGGGTGGCGAGCCCAAAGGCCCAGTGTGCGCCCTCCGGCAGGGTCAGCTTGACCACCCAGGCCAGGGCGTAGAGCACGCCGGTGACGATCACCAGCTGGCCCTTGCGGGTCTGCCACCAGGATTTTTCGAGATCGGCGGGCGCGCCATGGTCGTGGCCGTGATCGTGACCATGGTCATGGTGGTCGTGGTCATGATCGTGGTGGTCATGATCGCGATCATGCGCATGGGAGGCCGGGGCAGCGGCCTTGCGTCCGGTCAGGGGCTGGGCCCAGTAGCCAAGCGTCTTGACCTGTTTCTCGATGGCCTCGGGCGTCGCTCCGTCGGCGGCGCGTTTCAGCGTCAGCTTCTCGGTCGTGTGCGTGATGGCGACATCCGAAATACCCGGCAGCCTCTCGACGGCAATGCGGATCTTGGAGGCGCAGGCGGCGCAATCCATGCCCTCGACATGCCAGCTGAGGGTTTCTGGTTCCGCGGTTGCGAGCTTGGCGTCCATGATGGGCTCCTGCCGGATTCAATTCTCTCATTCTGCCCTACAACCTCTAGCGGCTAGAGCATCAAGCCCTAATTTCGTCACCCGGCCGCGCCTGATTGATCTCGCGGCGGGCGCGTGGTTTATGCGCCCGTCACCATCAGGAATTTCCGCATATGGCACCCGCGCCGGTCCTGGCTCTCCAGGGCATCAAACTGACTCTCGGTTCGACTTCCCTCCTGGAGGGCGCCGAACTCTCGGTCATGGCCGGCGACAAGATCGCACTGGTCGGCCGCAACGGCTCCGGCAAGTCGACGCTGTTGAAGATCGCGGCCGGCGAGATCGAGGCCGATGGCGGCGTGCGCTTCCTGCAGCCGGGGGCCACCATCCGCTATTTGCCGCAGGAGCCCGATCTTTCCGGCTTCGCCACCACGCTCGATTATGTCGAGGCGGGGCTGGTGGAGGGGGACGTGCATTACCGCGCCCAATATCTGTTGAGCGAGTTGGGCCTCACCGGCAGCGAGGATCCGTCACGCCTCTCGGGCGGCGAGGCGCGTCGCGCCGCGCTGGCCCGCGTCCTGGCGCCCGAACCCGATATCATCCTTCTCGACGAGCCCACCAACCATCTCGACCTGCCGGCCATCGAATGGCTGGAATCGGAGATCGCCTCGCTCCGTTCGGCCATCGTGCTGATCAGCCATGACCGTCGCTTCCTGGGCGATCTGACGCGATCGACCGTCTGGCTCGATCGTGGCGTCACCCGCCGGCTCAACCAGGGCTTTGCCGGTTTCGAGGCCTGGCGCGACACCGTGCTGGAGGAAGAAGAGACCGCCCGCCACAAGCTCGACCGCCAGATCGTGCGCGAGGAGCATTGGCTGACCTATGGGGTCACGGCGCGGCGCAAGCGCAATGTGGGCCGCCTCGAACGCCTTGCCGGCTTGCGGCAGGACCGGCGCGAGCAGCGCCGCGCCACCGGCAGCGTCAAGATGACGGTCTCGGAAGGCTCGACCTCCGGCGTCATGGTGGCGGAGGCGGAGAACATCTCCAAAAGCTTCAACGGCCGCCCCATCGTCGCCGATTTTTCGACTCGCATCATCCGTGGCGACCGTGTCGGCATCATCGGGCCGAACGGCGCCGGCAAGACCACGCTGATCAAGCTGCTGACCGGTGACCTCGAGCCCGATACGGGCCGTGTCCGCCTGGGCTCCAGTCTCGAACTGGCGACGCTCGACCAGCGCCGCCGCTCGCTCGATCCGGAAACCACCTTGAAGCAGGCGCTGACCGATGGCGGCTCTGATACGCTGATCATCAACGGCCAGCCCAAGCATGTCGTCGGCTACATGAAGGATTTCCTCTTCACCCCCGAACAGGCGCGCACCGCGGTGGGCAAGCTTTCGGGTGGCGAGCGCGGCCGGCTGGCGCTGGCGCGGGCCTTGGCGCTGCCCTCCAACTTCCTGGTGCTGGACGAGCCCACCAACGATCTCGATCTCGAAACCCTCGATCTCCTGCAGGAAATGATCGGGGATTACCCGGGCACCGTGATGGTGGTCTCGCACGACCGCGACTTCCTCGACCGCGTCGCCACTTCGGTGATCGTCGCCGAAGGCGAGGGCGTGTGGACCGAATATGCGGGCGGCTATTCCGACATGGTGTCGCAGCGCGGCTTTGGCGTGCGCGCCATCGCCCAGCCTGCCGAACCCCTCAAGGCCAAGGGGCCATCGACTGTCGTCACGGAGCCGGCGACGCCCAGGCGCAAGCTCTCCTTCAAGGAAAAGCACGCGCTCGAAACCCTGCCCAAGGACATCAAGAAGCTCGAAATCGAGATTGCGACCCTGCAGGCGGCGCTTGCCGATCCCAAGCTCTATACGCGCTCGCCCGACGAGTTCGACAAAAAGAGCAAGGAACTCGTCAAGGTCGAGGCGGCCCGGGCCAAGGCCGAGGAACAGTGGATGGAACTGGAAATCCTGCGCGAAGAGCTGGAAGGCTGAAGCAGGGATCGCGTTTCCTGTTGGAAACGCCATAGAGCGTTTTCAGGAAAAGTGGATGCCACTTTTCCAACTCGAAAACGCGCCAAAACAAGGCCTTAGAGCGTTCGTTTTGATGCAATCAAAACGTGAAGCGCTCTAGCGCCAGTCGGTCGTCGGCCGGTCCAGCCATTGCAGGGTTTCGGGAGCCTCGCCCGCAATGCGGCGCAGCAGCAGCTTGCCCATCTTTTCGCCGGCCAGCGCCGTATCCTCGTAGATGGCGTCGACCTTGGGGCGCACCTGCGCGAAGATGATCGAGGTCTGCTTGGCCACCACGTCGATATCCTGCCCGATGGATTTGCCCGCATCGGTGATGCCCGCCATCACCGCCAGCGCGGCGGCATCGCCCGAACAGACGTAGCCGTCCGGCGCATCCGGCTGCCGCAGCCTTGCGATCACCGCGCGGCGAATCTCGTCGGCGGTATTGTCGAGCGTCGCGGTGGGCAATTCATACGCCACCCCGGCCTCGCGGACGGCGGTGAGGAACCCCTCGCGCAGATGGTTGCCGAAGGTGAACTGCGGCGGCGGCAGCACGATGGTCAGCTTCTTGCGGCCCTTGGCGATGAGGCGCTTGGCGGCCTGGTAGGCGAAGGCGCTGTTGTCATAGTCCACATAGGCATGCGGTTCGGCCAGCTCGGTGCGGCCATGCGACACGAACGGGAAGTTGGCTTCTAGGCAAAGCTTTACCCGCTCGTCCTGCGGCTCGGTGCGCGAGAAGATGATGCCGTCGGCCATGCGGTTGCGCATGATGTGCCGGACCGGGTCGATCGGCTCGACATTGCGGAAATTCGGCGTGATGACGAGGTGGTAGGGCGTGTTGCGCAGCGCCTCGGTCAGCCCGTTCACCATCGACTGGCCGAAGCCGAGGATTTCGTCATGGGGATCGAGGATCAGCGACACCACATTGGTGCGCCCGGTCTTCAGCCTGAGCGCGGCGCGATCCGGCAGATACCCGATTTCGGCGGCGATGCGCTGCACGCGCTCGCGCGTATCCTGGCTCAGTTCCGGGGCGTTGTTGAGCGCCCGCGAAATCGTCGTGATGGCGAGGCCCGTCATCTCCGCGATGGTCCTGAGGGTGGGCTTGCCGGAAGGCGGCACCCCGCGTTTGGCCCGCTTGGGCGCGCGCGTATCAATATCGGACACCGTATTCTCCCGTCAGGTGCGCTGCCCAAAAGGAGCTGCCGCGACCGCCGCATAACTGCAATCGATTTCGCGGCAGGCTGATGGCGGCACAATACCTTCTTTCGTCTAATAGGGCGCCCCGGAACCCCGGCAGGCTTTTCCGGCTTTAGGGTCGGTATCGGTGAAAATCTTCCCCTTGAGCCCCCGGCGCCGCAAGAAAGCGCCTCGCCGGAGGGGGCTTTTGGGCGTTATGATGCGCGTGGTCGAAAAAGCCGAAAAGTCGTACGATTCAGGGCCTTGAATTGGCCATCTTGAACGTCGATATAAGCCACGCAGCAAGACGGGAGGCAGAACATGAAATCTTTGTCAGTTCACCGACACGTTGTGCTGGTAGGCAAACTCCAGGCCCGAATTACGGGCGCGGTATGGTGTAGCCGATACCATCGAATGTGACGTTTTCTCAGTCACGCGATCGTCTCACAACTTCCGTATAAGCCCCGCGACCTCCCCGAGAGTGCGCGCGTGTGGAGTCTGCTCTTATGCAACAGCCCAATTTCTCCAAGTCCAATACCCAGAAGCCGATCGTCATCGAAGTGAGCGGCGAGCCGCTCGGCGTCGTCGTGCCGCACCCCGAGGGGTTCCGCTTCCTTGCCGTGAAGTTCCCGGTCTTCGGCATCGACGGACACACCTTCGAGACCGTTGAGGCGGCGCGCCTGGCCGCCACCGAAATCGTCGCCACCGACGAAGGCTTCGAGGAACTTTAAGCGTCATCCGACCCGGATGGCGCGGCAGGATATCTGGCGCCGATCCGCAGAACTCTGCCTGTGCCCGGCGCCGTGCGGGGTGGAGCAACAGGCACCTGGCTATGTTGCCCCCTCACACTGCCTTGGCGGCCGCATCCTCTTCCCCGCGCTGCTTTTCCTTCAGCATCAGCAGCACCGGAATGGAGAGCAGTGGGATCGCGGCCATTACCAGATAGGCGATGGAAAAGTCCGTGAGCGTCGGAATGCCGCCTTCCGGCACGATCATCGACAAGACCGCGGCGCTGAGTGAAACGCCCAGCCCCATCGACAATTGCTGGAAGACGCCGCCCGTGGCGACGCTGCGGCTCAGCAACCTGTCGGGCACGCGCGAATAGGTGAGCGTATTGACCGAGTTGAAGTGCATGGTGCGGATGGCGCCGAGCACGATGACGTAGAGCACCAGGAACATGATCGGGACGCCCCGGGCGAACAGCGACATGCCGGCCATCAGCGCCGATCCGCCAATCACCAGCGCCGAGATGGTGCCCGCAAAGCCGAAGGTCCTGAGACAGCGGCGCAGGAACGGCTTGGCGCCGACCGAGCCCACCACCGAGATTGCCGAATAGGCCGCGGCATGGAGCGGCGGCAGGCCGAAGCCGAGCTGCAGCATCAGCGGCAGCAGGAATGAGGTGGAGTTGAGCCCCACCCGGCCGATGCCGCCGGCGATGACCCCCACGGCGAATGGCCGGGTCGCGAATAGCGACAGCTCCAGCGCCGGATTTTCGACGCGCCGCGCATGCCACAGATAGAACAGGAATACGGCGACGGAGCCGGCGAACAGCGCCGGGGTGACCCACAGGCCCGCACTGCGCTCGCCCAGCGTTTCGACGCCGAGCTGGAACAGCAACAGGCAGATACCGGCAACGACGAACCCGCCAAAGTCGAACCGGGCCCGCTCCGTCACTTTCTCGTCCCGGTCGATGAACACCAGGGCCAACAGGATCGTGATCGCGCAGACCGGGACGTTGACGTAGAAAATCCAGCGCCACGACGTGAAGCTGATGATGGTGGCGCCGAGCAACGGCCCCAGCAGCGGCCCGATCAGTACCGGCAGCGTCAGATAGGTCATGGCGTCGAGCGTGCGACCGGGCCCGAAGGTACGCAAAACGATCAGGCGCCCGACCGGCGTCATCATGGCGCCGCCCAGGCCCTGCACGACGCGCGCCGCCACCAGGATTTCGAGATTGGGCGCCATGCCGCAAAAGATCGAGCCGACGGTGAAGACGACCAGGGACCAGATGAAAACGTTGCGCGCCCCGAACCGGTCGGCGAACCAGCCGCTGACCGGCATGAACACCGCCAGGCTGAGCAGATAGGCGGTGATGGCCAGGTGCAGCGAAAGCGGATCCACATCGAGGCTGCGCGCCAGGGTCGGGATCGTCACCGTCAGGAGCGTCGAATCGATGCCCTGCATCAGAAAGGCGCAGGAGACGATGAAGGCGATGGTGATCCGAAGGGCTTCGCTGGGCCGCCGTCCTGGCGATTGAGACATATGCGACTTCCCCAAGCCGGCGACGCCGGAGGGCGGCCGGACCGGTTGATTTGAACGCGGCCACCATCGTCGCGACCGCTCGCGGGATCAAATTACTTTTCGCGTGAATGGGCCGAGAATTCTTATACGCAGGCCGAAGTGTAGCGCGTTCCGGTGAACATTTCTCATGCTGCGGCCAGAAAGCACCGACTGGAGGAGTTCACTATTTGAGGCATTATGCCTATATTTTATGCATATAGGCAGTTTGTCGCATTTATAGGCTTTTTACTTGTTTGCCGCTGGCTTCAGTGATTTGCTGCGTCCTGGGAGGAAGCGTAGCAACGGGGTTTTGGGATGAGACGACGTGTTCCGTTGAATGCCGTCCGGGCGTTCGAGGCAGCTGCGCGGTACCAGAGCCTGGTCCGGGCCGCCGATGAACTCTGTGTCACGCCCACCGCCGTCAGTCACCAGATCAGGCTGCTCGAGGATTTCCTGCAGTTCAAGCTGTTCCTGCGCAAGAACAGCCGCCTGGAACTGACGCCCGATTCGCGGGCTTGCCTCGGCAAGCTCACCCATGCCCTCGATCTGATCGACGATGCGCTGATGACGCTGCGCGAGCCCAAGCAGGTGCGCGAACGCGTCATGATCGGGGCATCCGCCTCGGTCGCCTCGCTCTGGCTGATGCCGCGCATCCACAATTTCGTCCGCGATGCGCCCGAGATCGATGTGTCGGTGACCACCTTCGTTGAGCGTGCAGCCATCGAAGCGGAAACCGCGAACCTGTGGATCTGCAACTGGCAGACGGCGCTCGACCGCCGCATCGAGCCGCTGATGGAGGAAGAGATCATCCCCGTCTGCTCGCCGCTGCTGGCCCAGACCCATGGGGCGCTTGCTCTCGATTCGCTGCGGGAGTTGCCGCTCATCCATGTCGATCGCAATCGGGGCGATTTCAGCGGCCAGTATCCTGATTGGGATCGGTATCTTCGCGAATACGGCATTGCGCGCAACACCATCACGAGTGGGCTGCGCTTCAACCAGGCCGGCTCCGCCATCGAGGCCGCCAAGGCCGGCATGGGCGCGCTGCTTGGCCGCTCCATTCTCGTCGAGGCCGCGTTGCAGCGTGGCGAACTGGTTCAGATCGCCGAGGCCTATCCGGTCCGTAGTCCCTATTATCTGGTGTCGCCCTGGCGGCAGGTGCCGGGCGCCGTCAACAAGTTCAAGGACTGGCTGTTCCGACAGGTACCATCCAGCCGCCACGTGCGCCTGGCCTGAACCGCAGCACCCATCAGCCCGACAGCCCGCAAAACCTCACCGTCCCGCCGATTTTCCGCGGATCCCGGCGCGCCAAAATTTTCGACTGCGACTATGTTGCGGCGCTTGGATTCGGGTTCATCATGGATGGCCGCTGGCCAGAGGGAACAGCATGCAGAAAATCGCCTTCATCGGTACGGGCGGCACCATGTCGTCGCTGGGGCTCGATGCCCTCGACATCGTCGATTACGGCGCCCAGCAGCACAGGCTCGATGCCGCCGAAATCCTCGCCGCCATTCCCGAGGCGCTGGCGGTGGCCGATGTCTTTGCCGTCAAGTTCACGCAGGTGCTGAGTTTTTCCATCGCCTACAAGGATTGGCGGGCCCTGGTGAAACTGTGCGCCGAACTCGTAGCCCAACACCCGGATCTGGGCGGCATCGTCATCGGCCATGGCACGGCGACGCTGGAGGAGACCGCCTATTTCCTCAATCTGACGCTCAAGATCGATATTCCGGTGGTGGTGGTGGGCTCGCAGCGGCCGCTGAGCGGGCTATCGAGCGATGCGAAAATGAACTTCGTCAACGCCGTGCGCGTCGCCGCCGCTCCGGAATCGCGCGGGCGCGGCGTTCTGGTGCTGCTCAATGACGAAATCCATGCGGCGCGTGAAGTCACCAAGACCGCCACGTTCCGGCTGCAGACCTTCAGGGCGCCGGATTTCGGCATGCTCGGCTATGTGGATGGACCGGTGGTCGCCTATTATCGCAACGCCATCCGCAAGAGCGCCCCGGATACCGAATTCGATATCGCGGCGCTGGACGAGCTGCCACGGGTCGATATCGTCTACAGCTATGCGGGCGCCGATGGCGCCGCTATCGAGGCGTTCGTTGCAGCCGGCGCCCGGGGCATCGTCTCGGCCGGCTTCGCACCCGGCAGCCCCACCCCCGAACAGGCCGAAGCTCTGGTTAGGGCCCGCGAGGCAGGCGTCGTGGTGCTGCAATCGACCCGCGTCGGCAGCGGCATCGTGCATGGCGGCAAGAAATCGCGCGAGCAGGGCTTCATCCCGGCCGACAACCTCAACCCCCAAAAGGCCCGGCTGCTGCTGGCCCTGGCCCTGACCCGCACCACCGACCCCACCGAGATCGCGCGTATGTTCCAGACCTATTAGTTGGGGCGTTCTTCGTCGAAAACCCAATGCAGAGAGCGTGAAGAGAAAGGCGCGGGATAGTGCGGTGCGTGTTGCTCCCCCCTTAATCCCCTCCCAGGGAAAGGATTAAGGGTGCGGTGGGGCACCTTGCAACACCGCGCCGCCCAAACTCAACCTTGCCTGATTAGCCTCGACAACCACCCTCAAAGCGTCGCCAGGAATTCCTCACTGGTGATCACCGTCGCCTGGCGCGGCAGGATCTTTTCCAGCAGCACCCGGTGCACTTCGGCGTCATTGTCGGCGCAGCAGTCGGCCAGGATGGTGATCTGGTAGTCCATGTCGGCCGCCAGGCGCGTCGTCGACAGCACCACGCCGCTGGTGGCGATGCCGCCCAGCACGATGTGCCTGATGCCGTGGCTGCGCAGCACCACTTCGAGATCGCTGCCGGCGAAAGCGGAGACGCGGCGCTTGGTGATCACCGGCTCGCTGGCGCGTGGCTGCAGCTCGGCGATGACCTTGGCGTCGACCAGCCGGCCCGATTGCTTGAGCGCCGAGAACGACTTGTTGCTGGGGCTGATCTCCGGATAGCCGGGCCGGAAGCCGACGACCACGAAGAAGACGGGCAGGCCCGCCTTCCGCGCCGCCGCCAGCACGGCTGCGGTCTTGGGGATGATATCGGTCGTACTGTAATTGCTGGTGATTTCGTCCTGGAAATCCATCAGCAGCAAGGCGGTGTCGGCAATGGTCAAAGCGTTTTACCCTTGTAGGAAATAAGGGGTTTAACGCCTTGCGCGCCGGCGAAGTCAACGACCCAGCCGATAACGATCGCGGTACCGTGCCTGCCTCAGGCGCTCAGCGCCTGCCGCCAGCGCCAGGCATAGCGCATCATGTCGGTATCGGCTTCCAGCGGTTCCGGCTGGGGCGCCTTGCCGCGTTCCATCCTTGCCAGCATGGCGGCGCCGATGGCGGTGCCGGTGGTGCTGTCGCGGCTGGCCGAAACCGGGCGGCAGGCCGCCGCTTCCAGCATGGCCAGATACGTGGTGTTGGCGGCGAACGGGCCTTCGACCACGATCTCGCCTTCGGCCCCGGCCAGCGCCAGGCATTCGGCCGTCATCAGGGCCAGATAGAACGACACCGCCACATATTTGCTTTCGGCATCGAGCGCGCTTTCCGGATGGCTCCATCGGGCATGCCGCTGCGGGTAGGGGCCGGAGCCTTCGACGACAGAGGGCAACAGGAAAATCTCTTCAGCCAGGACGCGCTGGATCGCCTCGGCCGAGGGGCGCAGCACCTGCCCGCCGGTGGTCAGCGAGAACTCGCGGCCGCCCATGAAGCGGGCCGATGGTACGGCGTGTCCGAGCGCATCGATATTGGCGAGGCAATCACGGGTCGGATCGAGATGCATCATGTCGCCGCCCGGCGCCGCCGCGATCACCCAGGTGCCGGTGGAGATGACCGCAAAGGGCGGCTCGCGGCTGAGGACGTGCGGCAGCAGGGAGGCGTTGGAGTCATGGATTCCCGAATAGACCGGCAGGCCGGGCCGCAGGCCGAGCTTTTCGGCCAGTTCCGGCCGGATGGGCCCCAGCGCGTCGGCGGCGGGCCGGACTTCCGGCATCTTGTCGATCCAGCCTTCGGCCAGAACCAGCGATGAATAAAGATCGGTATCGAAGCTCCACAGATCGGTATGGCAGCCCAGCGAAGTGATCTCGGAAGCCACCACCCCGGTCAGCCGGAAACTCCAATACTGGGGATAGGGCAGGATCCATTTGGTGTTGGCGAAGGCTTCGGGAAATTTCCGCGCCTGCCAGAAGATCTGCTTGCCGAGGTTGAGCCCGCCCGGCAGGGGCGGCGTGAAGCTCTCGGTGAAATCGGGCCGCACCTGCGCATAGTCCGCGTCGAATTCGTCTGGCCCCGCATATTCATAGTCGAGCACCGGCATGGCCAGGTTGCCCGCCGCGTCGATCAGCGCCGCCGAGGCGCCATGCGTGGTGACGCTCAGCGCCTCCAGCGGCTGCTCGGCATCGAGTTCGGCGATGGATTTGCAGATGAAGGCCCACAGGCCCTCGACGTCGAAATGCGGATAAGGCCCATCGCGCAGCACCACATTGGGCGTGGTGCGCACCGCCACTTCGATGCGCTGGTCGAGATCGACGACCGCCACCTTGGCGTTGGTCTTGCCGATATCGATGACGCCGACGAAACGCTTGCCGCTCACGCGCTGCGGCTCCGGCGAACCATGCCGTAGACGATCGGCAGGGCGATGACGATGATGAGGAGCAGGCCGATGAAGATGGACATGACAATTCCCGGCACGTTGAGCAGGCCGAGCCCGAATGTTACCAGCCCCATGATGAAGGCCGCAATGACTACGCCGACGATGGAGCCGCCGCCCCCCAGAATATTGACGCCGCCCAGCACCACCATGGTGATCACTTCCAGCTCCCAGCCCTGCGCGATCGATGGCCTGGTAGACCCCAGCCGCGCCGTCAGCAGCACGGAGGCAAGGCCGCTCATCACCCCGGTGAGGCAGAACAGCATGAACTTGATGCGGCCGACCCGCACCCCGGAGAACTGCGCCGCTATCGGATTGTTCCCGATGGCGAAGATCCGGCGCCCGAAATTGGTGCGGTGCAGCAGCACGCCGTAGATCACCGCCATGGCGAGGAACAGCACCAGCTCGAACGAGATCACCCACCACACATAGCCCTGCCCGAAATAGGCGAAGCTTTCCGGATAGCCCTTATAGGCCTGGTCGCCCAGGATGATGAACGAGATGCCGCGAAACAGGCTCATCGTGCCGATGGTGACGACGATCGAGGGTAGCCTCAGCCATGTCACCAGCATGCCGTTGAAGGCCCCGCAGGCAAGGCCGACCGCCAGCCCGATGGCGACGAGACCGGGCGTATCCACCCCCCATTGCAGCGCCATGCCCATGATGGTGGAGGCCAGCGCCATGATGGCGGCGACCGACAGATCGATCTCGCCGGCGATGATCAACAGCGCCATGGCCAGCGCGATCAGCGCCTTTTCGGTGAAATTGAAGGTGAGGTCCGAAAGGCTGTAGGGCTTGAGGAAATAGGGCGAGGCGAACGAGTTGATCACGAAGATCGCGATCGCCACGAGCAACAGCAGCGCTTCCCACGAGAGCAGCCGCGACCGCCAGGGATTGTCGAGCCGGTCGGGGATGTGGCGGCGGGGCGTGTCGGTCATGGGCCATTCCCCTTGATGTGCATGGTCACCCCCCTCCCATCCTCCCCCACAAGGGGGGAGGTGTGGTTCGGTGTAGGTGGCACCATGCGGCCCCAGCCACCGGCAGGTATCTCCCCCCTTGTGGGGGAGGCTAGGAGGGGGGTGGTCGCGGCTATGATTGTGCGCTCCATCACACCCCCTCCGCCTTCTTCAAGATGATCCGCCCCTGGCGGCGTTCGCCGCGGGCGTTGAACATGACGGCGAGGATGATGGCGGCGCCCGAGATGGCCATCTGCCAGAAGGGCGAGATCTGCACCACCGGCAGGGCGTTGTTGATCACGCCCAGGAACAGCGCGCCCAGGATCACGCCCGGCACGGTGCCGATGCCGCCCGCGATGGAGACGCCGCCGATGACGCAGGCGGCGATGACTTCCAGCTCATAGCCATTGGCGACCTCCACCGAGGCGATGACGTAGCGCGACACCATCAGATAGCCGGCGATGCCCGAGACCAGGCCCGAAATCACGAAGGCGATGAACTTGGTCCTCCCCACATCGATGCCCGCATAGACCGACGCCGTCGGGTTGACGCCGATGGCGTAGATGATGCGGCCGAGCGGCGTGCGGGTCATCATCACGTAGAACAGCACTGCGATGACGATGGCGAACCAGGACAGCACCGGGATGCCGAGCACCACGTCGCGCTGCAGCTGGATGAAGGGCTCGCTCATCTCGTCGGCATTGACCCACTGGCCGCCGGCGATGACGAAGATGAGCCCGCGGAAAATCGTCAGCGTGCCCAGCGTCACCACGATCGAGGGGATGTTGAGCTTCCACACCAGCAGGCCGTTGAAGGCGCCGAGCGCCGCCCCCACCACGGCGCAGCCCAGGATCAGCAGCGGAATGGGAATGCCCGGAAAGGCCGCGTTGATCATGGCGACGATCATGCCGGTGAGCGCAAGGTTGGCGGCCACCGACAGGTCGATCGAGCGCGTCAGGATCACCGCCATCTGCCCCAGGGCCACGATGATCAGGATGGTGGTGTCGTTGAAGATCTGGCCAAGATTGCCGGGCGCCGCGAAGGCCGGGAAGCGCAGCGTCACCAGGCCGATCATCACGGCGATGACCAGCGCCAGCAGCGCTTCGCGATATTTGAAGATAGCCATCATGCTGCCTCCACGATACCGGCCGCGGTCTGGACCAGCGTGACGGGGTCGAGCCCCTTGTTGTCGTAGGTCGCGGCGATCCGGCCCTCCCGCATGACGATCACCCGGTCCGACATGCCCAGCACTTCCGGCAGTTCGGAGGAAACCATGATCACCGACAGGCCCTGCGCCACCAGCTCGCCCATGAATTCATGCACCGCCGCCTTGGAGCCGATATCGATGCCCTTGGTGGGCTCGTCCAGGACGATCACCCGAGGGCTCGTCGCCAGCCATTTGGCGATCACCACCTTCTGCTGGTTGCCGCCCGACAGCGTGCCCACGTCCTGGCTGAGCGAGGCGGCGCGCAGGTCGAGCCGCTCGGTGAAATGGCGGGCCAGGTCGAACTCTTCCCTGAGCCGCAGCACGCCGGACTTGCTGGTGCGCTTCAGCGAGGGCAGCGACACGTTCTGGAAGATCGGCAGGCCGATGACGACGCCCTGCTTGCCGCGCTCTTCGGGCACATAGACGATGCCCGCATTGATGGCATCGGCGGGCGCCCGCGGCGCGATGGCCTGCCCGTCGAGCGTGATGGTTCCGCGCGAGGGCGGGGTGATCCCGAAGATGGCCTGCATCACCTCGCTGCGTCCGGCGCCCACCAGGCCATAAAACCCCAGGATCTCGCCCTGGTGGAGGGTAAAGCCGATATCGTCGAATTCGGTGGGGTGGCTGAGTCCTGAGACCGTCAGCACCGGCGCGCCGATCTTGGCTTCCCGCTTGGGGAAGATCTGCTCGACCGAGCGGCCGACCATCAGCCGCACGATGTCGTTCTGTTTCGCATCCTTGACAAGGCCGGCACCCACCATCTCGCCATCGCGAAACACCGTATAGCGGTCGGCGACGCGGTAGATCTCGTCGAACTTGTGCGAGATGAACAGTACCGCCTTGCCGTCCTGTTTCAGCAGCTCGATGAGGACGAACAGGTCCTCGATTTCCTTCTGGCTGAGCGCCGCGGTGGGCTCGTCCATGATGACGACTTCGGCATCGATCGACATGGCCCGCGCCACCGCCACCAGATGCTTGTTGGCGATGCCCAGATCCTTGAGCCGCGCCGTTGGCGCGATATGGCTGGCCCCCATGTCGTTCAGAACCGACCGCGCATCCTCGCGCATGCGCTTCCAGTCGATGGTGCCGAGCCGCGTTCTGGGCGTGTGGCCGAGATAGATGTTTTCGGCGACGCTCAACTCGTCGAACAGCACCGTTTCCTGGTGGATGGCCGTAATGCCCTGTGCAAAGGCCGCATGCGCGCTCGGCAGCGTCACCGCCCGGCCATTGACCGTGATGGTGCCGGCATCGGGCTGGTAGATGCCGGTCAGGATCTTCACCAGCGTCGACTTGCCCGCCCCGTTCTCGCCGATCAGCGCCGTGACCTGGCCGGGATGGAGCTCAAGGCTGACATCGTGCAGCGCCCTGACGCCGGGGAAGCTCTTGGATATGCCGGAGAGTGTGAGCAGGGGCTCGGTCATGGGATGCTCGGTTGCAGGAAGACCCCTCCCTGGCCCTCCCCACAAGGGGGAGGGTGGGCGCCGTGTGCTTGGGGCGTTAGGCGTGAAACCGCCTCGATCCAACCCTCCCCCTTGTGGGGAAGGCCAGGGAGGGGTTGGGCCCGGCCACCGTGGCGGCCGGGTCGGCGTCCCCGATCAATAGATCTTGGAGAACTCGTCGATATTGGACTTGTCGAACTGGAACGGCGGGGCCATGGCGGCCTCGTTGTTGTCGTCGAGCGTCACTGTGCCGACGCGGCCGATGGAGAGGGTGGCGCCGGGCTTGGCCTCCGCCTTCTTTACCGCCAGGTCATAGGCCAGATAGGTCGCCGAATAGCCGAGGTCGATCGGGTTCCACAGTGCCACGGCCTGCGAGGCGCCGTTGTCGATGAACTTCTTGAATTCGGACGGCAGCGCCAGGCCGGTGACGTTGATCTTGCCGATGAGGTTCTGGTCGGTCACCACCTGGGCGGCGGCCACGACGCCGACCGTGGTCGGGGCGATGATGGCCTTGAGGTTGGGATAGGATGAGATCAGGCCCTTGGCTTCGTCGGTCGATTTGGCCGAGTCGTCATCGCCATAGACGGTGGCGACGAGGTTGATCTTGGGGAACTTGGTTGGCAGCACCTTCTTGGCCGCCTCGATCCAGGCGTTCTGGTTGGTGGCCGTCGAGGATGCCGACAGGATAGCCACGTCGCCGCCATCGGGCAGGTGATCGGCGGCCAGCTTGATGATGGTCTCGCCGATGAGATCGGTCGCCGACGGGTTGAGGTGCAACTGGCGGCCGTCCTTGGAAACGCCCGAGTCGAACGAGATCACGGTGATGCCGCGGTCCATGGCCTTCTTGAGGGCCGGCACCAGCGCGTCCGGATCGTTCGCCGAAATGGCGATGGCGTCGACCTGCTGGGCGATCAGCGAATTGATCACCTCGATCTGGGCCTCGGCGGTCGCCTGCGTCGGGCCCGTATAGATGATCTCGACGTCTCCCAGTTCCTTGGATGCTTCCTGGGCGCCCTTGTTGACGGCATCGAAAAAGCCGTTGCCGAGCGACTTCACCACCACGGCGATGCGGGTCGCCGCCTGGGCCTGCGGGGCCGCGGCCAACACCGCCGCCATCGCGGTGGCGAAGGCCAGTTTCTTCAGTAAGCTCATAGTTGTCCTCCCTGAGCTGGATGTGCCGTGGGTCAGGCGACCGACGACGTTTGCATAGTCTCGTTATATGCATCGGCCAGGACCAGCTTGACGCCGGCCTTTTCGAGCATTTGTCTGTCCTCATCGCTTATGCCGCGATCGGTGACGACGGTTCCGATACGATCCAGCCCACACAGGATGAGGCTCGACCGTCCGGAAAATTTCGAGGAATCGGCGAGGACGATCAATTCGTCCGCCTGGCCGATGAGGCCCATTTCGGATTGCACCACCATCGGGTCGGTTTCCATCAGCCCGTGCTGGCTGAGGCCCTGGCAACCGATGAACATCTTGCGGGCATAGAAATGCCCCGCCACCACGCCGCCGAACGGCGACAGGATGACGTTCTGCTCGCGATAGACCGTGCCGCCCGGAATGACCACGTGGTTGCGCGAATGGTGCAGCAGGTGCTCGGCGATGGCGAAGGAATTGGTGAACACCGACAGCCGGCGCTCGGTGAGGTAATGCACCATCTGGTAGGTGGTGGTGCCGCCATTGATGATGATGGGCTCGCCATCCTTGCACATGTCGGCGGCGACGCGCGCAATGGCGCGCTTGGCGCCGATATTGATGGTCTCGTTGACGGCGAAGGGCCGGCCGAGCAGGGCCCCCTGTTCGGGCGGATTGACCGCCTCGGCGCCGCCGCGCACCCGGCGGAGCTTGGCCTGGACATGCAGCGCTGCGATATCGCGACGGATCGTGGCCTCCGACGCCCCGGTCAATTCGACCAGTTCGGCGACGGTGGCGACGGCGCGCGATTGCACCGCGGCCATGATGATCCTGTGGCGTTCAGTTTCGTGCACGCTCGACGTCCTCCCCTTCTTCTTTGCTTCCATCAATTCCGATCATTGTCAATCAGCATTCCGGACTATTCCGCCCATGATGCGCGTTCATGACTGGTCATGATTGTTTGTGATTGACAATAACAGGCTGCTATGGCGTTCTTCGCCGCAACTGCCGACATTTCAGCTTTCGAGGAGACGATCATGCCCGATACCGCGCCCGCGCGCCTTCAAAACCTGTGGGACGATGCCAAGGCGGCCGGGATGACCGAGCCGGAACGGCTCGTCTATCGCTCCAATATCCTGGGCTCGGACAAGCGCGTCACCAATTACGGCGGCGGCAACACCTCCTCCAAGATCATGGAAAAAGACCCGCTGACCGGCCAGATGGTCGAAGTGCTGTGGGTCAAGGGCTCGGGCGGCGACAGCGCCTCCATCAAGCTCGATGGCTTCTCGACCCTCTATATGGACAAGCTTCGCGCCCTCAAGGGCCTCTATCGCGGCCTTGCCCATGAAGACGAAATGGTCGGCTACCTGCCGCACGCGACCTTCAACCTCAACCCGCGCGCCGCCTCCATCGATACGCCGCTGCATGCCTATGTGCCGCATGCCTATGTGGATCACATGCATCCCGACGCCATTATCGCCATTGCGGCCAGCAAGGACAGCAAGGCGCTGACGCAACAGATCTTCGGCGACAAGATCGGTTGGCTGCCGTGGAAGCGTCCGGGCTTCGAGCTCGGCCTGTGGCTGGAAAAGTTCTGCCTCGATCATCCCGGGGCCGAGGGCGTCATCCTCGAAAGCCATGGCCTGTTCACCTGGGGCGATACGCCCAAGGCGTGCTACGAGACCACCATAAGGGTCATCAACCAGGCCATCGAGTGGTTCGAAAAAGAGACCGCCGGCCGGCCTATCTTCGGCGGCGCCGCCGTACAGTCGCTCTCAGCCGATGACCGCCGTGCCGTCGCCGCCAAGCTGATGCCCAAGATCCGCGGCCTCATCTCGGAAGACAGCCACAAGCTCGGCCATTTCGACGATTCCGCCGCCGTGCTGGAATTCGTCAACTCCAACAATCTGCGCCCGCTGGCGGCGCTCGGCACGTCCTGCCCCGACCATTTCCTCAGGACCAAGATCCGGCCGCTGGTCATCGAGTTCGATCCCGCCAAGCCCGATGTCGATGCGGTGATCGCCAAGCTGGAAGCCGATATCGCCGCCTACCGCGTCGATTACCAGGCCTATTACGACCGCTCCAAGCACCCCGATTCCCCGGCGGTGCGCGATCCCAACGCCGTCGTCTACCTGATGCCGGGCGTCGGCATGTTCACCTTCGCCAAGGACAAGGCCACGGCCCGCATCTCGGGCGAATTCTACGTCAACGCCATCAATGTGATGCGCGGCTCCTCGACCGTCTCGACCTATCAGGGCCTGCCCGAGCAGGAAGCCTTCGACATCGAATACTGGCTGCTTGAGGAAGCCAAGCTGTCGCGCATGCCTAAGCCGAAATCGCTCGCCGGCCAGATCGCCCTCGTCACCGGCGGCGCCGGCGGCATCGGCAAGGCTACCGCCGTGCGGCTGCTGCGCGAGGGGGCCTGCGTGGTGCTCGCCGATATCGACGAGCCGGCGCTGGCCGCCGTCAATGACGAACTCGCCAAGGTGTTCGGCAAGGATGTCGTTCGCCCGGTCAAGCTCAACGTCACTTCGGAAGCCGCGGTGATCGCCGGCTTCGCCCATACGGCGGTGGAATTCGGCGGCATCGACATCCTCGTCTCCAATGCGGGTCTCGCCTCATCGGCGCCGATCGAGGAGACGACGCTGGAACTCTGGAACAAGAACATGGACATCCTGTCCACGGGCTATTTCCTCGTCTCGCGCGAAGCCTTCCGCCTGTTCCGGGCCCAGAAGATCGGCGGCAACGTCGTCTTCGTCGCCTCCAAGAACGGCCTCGCGGCTTCGCCCAACGCCGCAGCCTACTGCACCGCCAAGGCGGCCGAAATCCACCTCGCCCGCTGCCTGGCGCTGGAAGGTGCGGCCGAGCAGATCCGCGTCAACACGGTCAATCCGGACGCAGTGCTGCGCGGCTCCAAGATCTGGGCCGGCGAATGGCTCGAGCAGCGCGCCTCGACCTACAAGACCGACAAGGATGGCCTTGAGGAAATGTATCGCCAGCGCTCGATGCTGAAGCGGTCGGTGTTCCCCGAGGACATCGCCGAGGCCATCTATTTCTTCGCCTCGGACGCCTCCGCCAAGTCGACCGGCAACATCATCAACGTCGACGCCGGCAACGCGCAGAGCTTTACGCGCTAAACAACAGGGAAACCCCCTCCCTGGCCCTCCCCACAAGGGGGAGGGTAGACTGGCGTTGGTGGCATCGTGTTGCCACGCACACTGCATCTACCTCCCCCCTTGTGGGGGAGGCCAGGAGGGGGATTGGGGAGCCACAATGACCGACACCATCATCGACCAGTCCGTCGTCGACAAGCACAATGCCGCGCGCGAGACCGATCTTCGCCGCGACTATGAATCACTGGGCGAGCGCCTCGACCGCCGCGGCTTCCAGATCGATGCCATCAAGGCCAAGGTCGCCGCCTTCACGGTGGGCGTGCCCTCCTGGGGCGTCGGCACCGGAGGCACGCGCTTTGCCCGCTTCCCCGGCGCCGGCGAGCCGCGCGACATCTTCGACAAGCTGGAAGATTGCGCCGTCATCAACCAGTTGACCCGCGCCACCCCCAATGTGTCGCTGCATATCCCGTGGGACAAGGCCGATCCCAACCGCCTGAAGCAGTCGGCTTCGCGTTTCGGCCTCGGCTTCGACGCCATGAACTCCAATACCTTCTCGGATGCCAAGGGGCAGTTGCTGTCCTACAAGTTCGGCTCGCTCTCCCATGCCGACACCGCCGTGCGTCAGCAGGCGGTCGAACATAATCTCGAATGCATCGAGATCGGCGAGACGCTGGGCTCCAAGGCCCTGACCGTGTGGATCGGCGACGGCTCGAACTTTCCCGGCCAGGTGGATTTCACCCGCAGCTTCGAGCGCTATCTCGATGCCATGAAGGCCATCTATGCCGAATTGCCCGATGACTGGCGCATCTTCACCGAGCACAAGATGTACGAGCCGGCCTTCTATTCGACCGTCGTGCAGGATTGGGGCACCAACTACATGATCGCCAGCGAGCTGGGCGACAAGGCCTATTGCCTGGTCGACCTCGGCCATCATGCGCCCAACGTCAATATCGAGATGATCGTCGCCCGGCTGATCCAGTTCGGCAAGCTCGGCGGCTTCCACTTCAACGACAGCAAGTATGGCGACGACGATCTCGACGCCGGCTCCATCGATCCTTATCGCCTGTTCCTGGTGTTCAACGAACTGGTCAATGCCGAGGAGCGCCGCGCCAAGGGGTTCGAGCCCGCCCATATGCTCGACCAGTCGCACAACGTCACGGACCCCATCGAGAGCCTCATGCTGTCGGCCGCCGAAGTGCAGCGCGCCTACGCGATGGCGCTGCTGGTCGACCGCAAGGCGCTCGAAGGCTTCCAGGACCACAATGATGCGCTGGAGGCGACGCAGACCCTCAAGACCGCCTTCCGCACCGATGTCGAGCCGATCCTCGCCATGGCCCGCCTCGAAAATCGCGGCGCCATCGACCCCGTCGGTGCCTACCGCGCCGCCGGCTACCGGCAAAGGGTCGCCGAAATCCGTCCGGCCGTGCTGGGGGGAAGTGGCGGCATCGTCTAGACTATCGGGCCGGCACCAGTTCGACCTTCAAGATACTGCCCGTCGCTTCGGCATAACGCCGGAGCGTGGACAGTGTCGGCGTCACGCCACCGCCCTCGAGGCGGGCGATGGCGGATTGCGTCGTGCCGATTCTCTTGGCCAATTCCATCTGCGATAGATTGGCGGCAGTACGCGCTTTGATCAGCGCTTCGATGAGAGCGAACTCCTCGTTTGCCGCCTCGTATTCCTTGCGGAATTTGGCATCGGCCATGAAGCGCTGCTTGAGTTCGGAAATCTTAGTCATGCTGCACCTGTTTCATGCGGGCCCGTGCAATGGATAGCGCCGATGCCGGCGTTTTCTGTGTCTTCTTGACGAACACATGCACAATGGCGACCCGCCGGCCGTGCATCGTCACGTAGAGATCCCCGCAATACCCTCGCCAGCTTGGCTCGGATTTCCCAAGGTTTGCCATCGAGTTGCTTGACGTGCGGCTCCCGAAGGTTTTCGAGGCCGACCTGTTCGATCGTTTCCAGCAACCGAACCAATCGTGCCCGCAGCCCGGTGGGCAAGGCCTCGATCTCCGCATCGACACGGTCATTGAGCGTTTCGACGGTTCATTGCATTTGGGCTATATAGCATGTTCGCTATATAGCTTCAATATTCTGATGTGAGGGGAGAGCTGGTCGAGGGCAGGGCCCGTTGCCGGGTTGGTCCTGCCCCCTGAGCTAGCCGGCACAGACTGGCCCGGCATGGTTAATGAACGGTTAACACCGGCCGGCTTGTGCCGTTGTGGAAAACTCAGTCGTCATTGCTGCCGTTGAGCTCGTCCGGGGTCTTGCCGTCGCCATCGGGGGCGGCGGCGGCGCCCAGCGCCTTGAGGACCGCGTCCGCAAGGGCCTGCCGGTCGAGCGCGTAGGCAGGCAGATTGCCGCCTGCCGTCTGCCGGTTGATCTCGGCCGCGATGGCCTCGACGATACGTTCGCGCGGAAGCGTCATTTCAGCCGCCATTGCCTGTGACCGATAACCCGTTGTTGTCGACCCGGACTTCGACGCCGGGGCGATTCTGCTGCTGATAGGTATAAACGCCGAACGCTATCACGATGATCACCAGGATGGCGATCAGACCATAAAGGGCGCTTCTGCTCATGGGGGGAACCTGTGTGGACGCAACCGTCACCCAACGCGTGAGCGGCTGTTGGGTTCAATCCTTGCGGCCCAGCACATAGTCGCCGAGGCGCACGAAGTCGGCGCCCGCAACGGGCTGGTGGAAGAGCACGATGCGATCGAGCGGCACGGGCGCCGCGATGGCATCGCCGAACCAGGCCTCTGCGGCGGCCTTGACCGGCGCGCTGTCCTCGGCCTTCAGCCGGTCGGTCAGCGTCATGTGGAAGCGGAATTCCTCCAGCACGTACGGATAGCCGTACTGGTCCACCAGCGCGATCTGCCGGGGGGAGAGGCCACCCGACAGGCGCTGCTCGCGCTGCGCCGCCGTCATCGGGGCGCGGAAGCGATCGAAGGCCGTAACGCATTCGGCGGCGAAATCCGTCAATGCCGTGCTCTGCTTTTCGGGGATCAGGGCGAGGAAGTGCGAAATCTGCGCCACCACCAGCCGGCCGATATCGACAGGCTGTGCCGCACGCGCAAAGCCGGTGAGCGCCGTTTCCAGTTCCGCCCTGTCGACATTGCCCGCAAGCATCATCGGCGCCTTCAGCGTCGCATGGAACCCGTAATGCCGGGCCGATTTGGTGATGGGGTCGAGCGCGATGCCTTCGATCTCGGCAGGGCGTTCCGTCACCGCCCCGCCGGCGCAGTCGCGGCCCAGCCACTGGCTGGCGCGCTGCCAGAGCGGGGAAGCCACATCTGGGGCGAAATACAGGGCATAGCGTTCGCTCATTACATTCATCTCCGAATCGGGTCTTCCCAACACCTAGCGCACGGATTTGACAACCTGTGCATAAGCGCTACGAAAGATTGCAGTATTTCACGCCGCCGCCGCAGACTGCCGCATCCCCGCACGAAAGCCCAATCCACGAAAGCCGATCATGGACCGCGACCTGCTCCAGGACCTCTTCGCCAAGGCCGTCGAGGCCGCCCAGCCGGCGCTGGCCGTGCGCAAGCACCTGCCCGAGCCGCCCAGGGGCCGCACCATCGTCATCGGCGCCGGCAAGGCTTCGGCCCAGATGGCGCGGGCGTTCGAGATGGCCTGGCCCGGCCCGATCGATGGGCTGGTGGTCACCCGCTATGGCTATGGGGCGGCCTGCGAGCGCATCGAGATCGTCGAGGCCGCCCATCCGGTGCCCGATGCCGCCGGTTTCCTCGCCGCCCGGCGCATCATGGAAAAGCTCTCCGGACTTTCGCATGATGATCTGGTGGTGGCGCTGATCTCGGGCGGTGGCTCGGCCCTGCTGCCAGCCCCGGCGCCCGGGCTGACGCTGGCCGATGAGCAGGCGGTCAATTCGGCGCTGCTGGCCTCGGGCGCCCCGATCGGCGTCATGAACCTCATCCGCAACGAACTATCCCTCATCAAGGGGGGGCGGCTCGCCGCCATGGCGGCGCCGGCGCGCGTGGTGACGCTGGTGGTCTCGGACGTGCCGGGCGATGATCCGGCGCTGGTGGCCTCCGGCCCGACGGTGCCCATGCAGGGCTCGCGCGAACTGGTCCGCAAGCTCGTCACCGCCTATCGCATCGCCCTGCCGGATGTGGTGAGTGCGCTCCTCGCCACCACCGACAATCCGGCCCCGCGGCCGGGCGATGCGCGCTTCGCCCCCAATAGCGTTGCGGTCGTGGCCTCGGCGGCGCTGTCGCTGGAAGCCGCAGCCGAAGCGGCGCGCAAGGCCGGTCTTACGCCGGCGATCCTTTCCGACGCCATCGAGGGGGAATCCCGCGACGTGGCGCTCGTCCATGCCGCCATGGCCCGCGAGATCAAAACCCGCAACCGGCCGTTCGAAAAGCCGGTCGTGGTGCTGTCGGGCGGCGAGACCACGGTGACGTTGCGCGGCAATGGCCGGGGTGGCCGCAATGCCGAATTCCTCCTGCAGTTCGCCATCGCCATCGACGGTGTCAGCGGCATCACGGCGCTCGCCGCCGATACCGACGGCATCGATGGGTCCGAGACCAATGCGGGCGCGTTCGCCGATGGCGCCACCGCGTCGCGCCTGCGCGCCGCCGGCATCGATCCATTGGCGGCGCTGGCCGATAACGATGCCTATGGGGCCTTCCATGCGATTGGCGACCTGCTGGTCACCGGCCCCACCGGTACCAATGTCAATGATTTCCGGGCAATCATCGTCCGCTGACGTTCAGCGGCAAGCCCGCCAATTTTCCACGGCAAGGAGCGAAAACATGGTCAAGGCAACCGGCATCGGTGGCTTCTTCTTCCGCTCGCGCGACAAGGCCGCGCTGGCGCAATGGTATGAAACCCATCTGGGCATTACCGAAATCTGGATGCAGCAGGCGGGCATGACAGTGTTCTCGCCCTTCAAGGAAGACACCGACTATATGCCGGCCGGCAAGCAGTGGATGCTGAACGTGCGCGTCGACAGCATCGCTTCCGCCATCGTGGATCTTAACGCCGCCGCCATCGCGGTGGAAACGCGGCCCGAATGGGATACGCCCGAAACCGGGCGCTTCGCCCGTATTCACGATCCCGAAGGCAACACCATTGAATTGTGGGAGCCACCGGCGGACTGAACCCCCGGAGCCCGCCGGCGGATTGGCCCCCGGCGGCGGCCCCGAACTAGGCCGCGGCCTTGCGGCCCTTGCCGATGGGCGGCAGGAACACCGTCAACAGCCCCAGCAGCGGCAGATACGAGCAGACCCGATAGACGAACGCGATGCCCATATGGTCGGCCACGAAGCCCAGCCCGGCGGCGCCGATGCCGCCGATGCCGAAGGCGAAGCCGAAGAACAGCCCGGCGATGAGGCCGACGCGGCCCGGCACCAGCTCCTGCGCAAACACCACGATGGCCGAGAAGGCCGAGGCCAGCACCACGCCGATGATGACAGTCAGCACGATGGTCCAGGTGAAGTCCGCATAGGGCAGCGCCAGCGTGAACGGCAGGGCGCCCAGGATCGAGAACCAGATGACGAACTTGGTGCCGAAACGGTCGACGATGGGGCCGCCCGCCACCGTGCCGACGGCGACCGCGCCCAAAAACACGAACAGCATGATCTGCGCATTCTGCACCGAGACGTTGAAGCGCTCGATGACATAGAACGTGTAATAGCTCGAAAGGCTGGTCATGTAGACGTATTTGGAGAACACCAGCAGGGCGAGCACCAGGATGGAACGCTGCACGGTGCGCCGAGGCAGCGTCACCACCGGCGCCGCCACCGGCCGCCGCGCATTGGCGGCGCGCTGCCGGCTGTACCAGCTGCCCACCTGCCACAGGATCAGCATGGCCAATAGCGCCGCCAGCGAGAACCACGCGACGCTCCCCTGGCCCTTGGGGACGACGATGAACGCCGCCACCAGCGGGCCGACGGCGGAGCCGAAATTGCCGCCCACCTGGAACAGCGATTGCGCCAGGCCGTGCCGCCCGCCCGAGGCGATGCGGGCTATGCGCGAGGATTCCGGATGGAACACCGCCGAGCCGAGGCCCACGAAGCCGGCGCCGATCAACAGCATCCAGTAGCTGTGGGCGAAGGCCAGCATGATCAGGCCGAACAGGGTCGAGCCCATGCCGATCGACAGCGAATAGGGCAGGGGCCGCTTGTCGGTATAAAGCCCGATCAGCGGCTGCAGCACCGATGCGGTCACCTGGAAGGCGAAGCCCATGAAGCCGACCTGCACGAAATCGAGCTCGTAATTGGTCTTGAGCATCGGATAGAGCGCCGAGATCAGCGACTGCATCATGTCGTTGAGCAGGTGGCAAAAGCTGACCGCGAGGATGATGGTGAAGGCGGTCTGTTCGGCCAGCGGGCGCTTTTCGGCAATGCCGGCGGGGGCCGGGGCGGTGGTCTCGGTCATGGCGTTTCGTTCCTTGGCAGATAGGTCCTGATAGCCGTCTTGTGGATGTCCCGCTTTCGTGCTCTGGTCCATTTCTTTCGCGACTGGGCCAAGCCATGCCTGCCGATCTGTCAGAGTTGCATGATTTACGCCTCGCGGCGATCGAAAGCGCCAACGCTCCGCTCTTCGCCATCGTCACCGATTATCCGGCGAACTACCGTGTGGCGCTCCATCGCCACAGCCGCTCGCAGCTCCTGCACGCCGCCTCGGGCGTGGTGCTGGTCGTCACCACCACCGGCCGCTGGCTGGTGCCATCGGGGCAGGCCCTGTGGATACCTGCCGGGCTCGACCACACCGTCGAAATGCTGGGCGCTGGCGTGCGCATGTATTCGGTCTATGTGGCGGATGGGGCGCTCACCACCCCGCCCGGCGCGGTGCGGGTGCTGGGCCTGGCCGATCTCACCCGGGCCCTCATCATCGAGGCTGCCGCGCCCGCCTCGCCCACTGTGCGTTCACGGCTGGTCATGGCCCTTTTGCTCGAGGAAATCCCGGCGCTGCCCGAGCTGCCGCTCGGCCTGCCGCTGCCGGCCGAAGCGCGCCTTGCGGCGCTGTGCCGGCGCTTCATCGCTTCGCCCGATCCGCACCTCACCATCGATGACTGGGCCGATAGCCTCGCCATGAGCCGGCGGGCTTTCACCCGAGCCTTCCGCCGCGAGACCGGCCTCAGCCTCTCCACCTGGCGCCAGCAGGCCTGCCTCTTCACCGCCATGCCGCGTCTCGCCCGGGGCGAGGCCGTCACCACCGTGGCGTTCGATCTCGGCTATGACAGCGTCGCCGCCTTCACCACCATGTTCCGCCGCATGCTCGGCGCGCCGCCCCGGGCCTATTTCGGCCTGGGTGGGTAGGCGACCGCACATTCCCCTTGCATCGTTGCCAAACCCTTGTTTGATACCGCCATTCAAGGGAGAGCACCGTGGCCAGAAAGAAGATCGCCGTCATCGGCATCGGCAAGATTTCCATCGATCAGCACCTGCCGGTGATCGACAAGAGCGACGATTTCGTGCTGGCCGCCTGTGTGTCGACGCGCGGCATCGGCCATGGCGACGTGCCGGTCTTCCGGACCCCCGCCGAACTCTACAAGGCCATGCCTGAGATCGGCCTCGTCGCCGTCTGCACGCCCCCATCGGTCCGCCACGCCATCGTCCGCGAGGCCATCGATGCCGGTAAGGACGTGCTGATGGAAAAGCCGCCGACCCCGACCATTTCGGAATTCGACGACCTTGTCGCCTACGCCAAAAAGCACAGGCGCGTTCTCTTCCAGACCTGGCACAGCCAATATAACGAGGCCGTCGACAAGGCCCGCTCCATCCTTCGTAAGCGCGGCGTCAGATCGGTGCGCATCGACTGGCGCGAAAGCGTCAGGAAATGGCATCCCGGCCAGGATTGGGTGTGGCAGCCGGGCGGCTTCGGCGTCTGCGATCCGGGCATCAATGCGCTGTCGATCTTCACCAGGATCATGCCGTTCCCGGTCTTCGTCGAAAGTGCGGCGCTGAAATTTCCCGCCAACCGGCAGAC
This sequence comes from Devosiaceae bacterium, assembly GCA_036499825.1. GTDB lineage: Bacteria > Pseudomonadota > Alphaproteobacteria > Rhizobiales > Devosiaceae > Paradevosia. The sequence goes on along the minus strand of DASYCZ010000015.1, from coordinate 8,524 downwards.
GCCCGTCGATGCCGAAATCATCTTCAAATCCGCCGAGAGCCACGCCCCGCGGATGAGCGCCGGCTTCAACTGGCTGGAAGAGAGCGGCGAGATATGGACCATCGCCATCGAAACCCTCAACGGCGATCAGCTTCTGCTCGAAAAGGGCGGCACGGTGCTCAAGGTCAACGGCAACACCAGGATAGCCAATCCTTCGGAAGAGTATGAGCGCATCTATGAGCGCTTCGCCGAACTTTTGAAGAAGAAGAAAAGCGACACCCACGGCACGCCACTGCGCCTGCTCGCCGATGCGTTCCTCTTGGGCGCGCGGGAAAATGTCGAGGAGTTCTACTGGTAACGGACGGTTGGGGCTTAGCCGCCCACTCCCACCTCTAGTCCCCCACAGGGGAGAGGGAAACGACAGACACCGGCATCGCAGTCAACGTCTCCCTCCCCTGGATGGGGAGGGATTGAGAGTGGGGTGGGCAACAGCCCCGGCTTACTGCAGCATCATTCCCCAGCGTCGGTCAGCACCTGCAATTGCGCGGCGGACAATTCCAGTTTCACGCCCTTGGCGAGGCTTTCGACCTGCTCGACCGATGTGGCCGAGGCGATCGGCGCCGTAACGCCGGGCTGGGCTACGAGCCAGGCAAGGGAAATCTCGGCCGGCGTCGCGCCGGTTTCCCCGGCGACCTGGTCCAGTGCGGCGAGGATCTTCATGCCCTTGGCATCGAGATACTTTTCCATGCGGGCGCCGCGCGCGCTTTTGCCGAAATCGGCCGCCGAGCGGTATTTGCCGGTCAGGAACCCTGCCGCCAGGCTGAAATAGGGGATCACGCCGATCTCGTGCTTGATGCAGGTGTCCTGCACCGGGCCTTCGAAGCGGCTGCGGCTGTAGAGATTATATTCGGGCTGCTCGCTCTCGAAGCGGGTCAGCGTCTTCTTGACGGCGATGTCGACGCCTTCCTCGATCAGCTCCGGGGTGAAGTTGGAGGCCCCGATGGCGCGCACGCGGCCCTCGCGCACCAGCACGTCGAGGGCGCCCATGGTTTCCTCGAGCGGCGTTTCCGGGTCGGGCTTGTGGCACTGGTAGAGATCCACATAGTCGGTCTGCAGCCGCTCCAGCGAGGCCTCGAATGCCGACTGGATGTATTTGGCCGACAGGCCCGTCTTGCCCGGCGCCATTTCCGAGCCCACCTTGGTGAACAACAAGATATTGGCGCGGTTGGCGCGGGCCTTCATCCATTTGCCCAAAATGGTCTCGGACTTGCCCTTGCCATAGACGTCGGCGGTGTCGATGGCGTTGAAGCCGGCGGCCACATAGGCGTCGAGTACGGCGAAGGCCTTGTCCTCTTCCAGCGTCCAGCCGAACACATTGCCGCCGAAAACCAGCGGTTCGAGGACGATTTCGGAACGGCCGAGCGGGCGTCTGGGCATGGAATGTCTCCTGAAAAGTAACAAAGGGCTAAACGTCAGGCAGGCGCTTGGGTTCGATCAGGTCCCAGCGATTGCCGTAAAGATCGGCGAAAACCGCCACCGTGCCATAGGCCTCGGTCACCGGCGCGCGAATAAAACTCACCCCCGCCACCACATAGGCGGCATGATCGCGGGCCAGGTCGTCGGTTTCGAGAAAGAAGCCGACGCGGCCGCCCGCCTGGTTGCCGATGGCCTCCTGCTGGCGCGCATCGCTGGCCTTGGCCAAAAGCAGCCTGGCGCCACCATTGCCCGGCGGCGACACCAGCACCCAGCGTTTGCCCGCGCCGAGGTCGGTATCCTCGATCACCTCAAAGCCGAGCCGGTCGCGATAGAACGCGATGGCGTCGTCGTAGTCGGCGACCACGAGGGCGATGGTGGCGATGCTCTGGGTCATGACGCTGGACGGATTGTGATGGCTGAGTGTGGCAGGCCGCCGGCCATCAGGCAACCGCCTTGGCCGCAAGGGCCTGCACTCAAAACAATCGTTTCAATGCCATGAAATTTGACCAATTGGAAAAACTCCCCCATTGCGCCTCACAAAAAAACAGGCTTTTCTCCCAACGAAGCCGCAGCCCTGGAATGCCGCGGCGCCAAACAGGATTGGGAGATCCGCTCATGCGTTTCATGAAGTCATTGCTCGCCGCCACGGCGCTCGTCGCCGTCCTGGGCGGCGCAGCCGAAGCCAAGACCCTCGTCTATTGCTCGGAGGGCTCGCCCGAAGGCTTCGACCCCGGCCCCTATACGGCCGGCACCACGTTCGATGCGTCGTCGCGCACGGTCTATTCGCGCCTGGTCGAGTTCGACCACGGCAAGACGACGCTCAGCCCCGGCCTCGCCTCGAGCTGGGATGTGTCGGACGACAGCCTCACCTATACGTTCCACCTGCGTCCGGGCGTGAAATTCCAGACCACCGATTATTTCACCCCGACCCGTACGCTCAATGCCGATGACGTGGTCTTCTCGTTCCAGCGCCAGCAGGACAAGACCGGCCCCTGGTACCAGTACATCACCGGCATCTCCTGGGAATATTTCAATTCCATGAGCTTTCCCGACCTGATCAAGTCCATCGAGAAGGTCGATGACCTGACCGTCAAGTTCACGCTGAACCGGCCCGATGCGGCGTTCCTCGCCGACCTGGGCATGGATTTCGCCTCCATCGTTTCCAAGGAATATGCCGACAAGCTCGACGCTGCCGGCACCAAGGAGCTGTTCAACCAGCAGCCGGTCGGCACCGGCCCCTACACCTTCGTCGATTACCAGCAGGATGCCGTCATCCGCTACAAGGCCAACCCGGACTACTATGCGGGTGTTCAGAAGATCGATGACCTGGTCTTCGCCATCACCGCCGATGCCGCCGTGCGCGCGCAAAAGCTCAAGGCCGGCGAATGCGATATCATGGCCTATCCGAACCCGGCCGATATCGCCGACCTCAAGGCCGACACCAACCTCAAGGTCGATGAGCAGGAAGGCCTCAACGTCGCCTTCCTCGCCTACAACACCCAGCAGGCGCCCTTCGACAAGGTCGAGGTCCGCAAGGCCCTCAACATGGCCTTCAACAAGCAGGCCATCATCGACGCCGTCTATCAGGGCAACGCCACCCCGGCCGTGAACCCGATCCCGCCCACCATGTGGGGTTACGACAAGGACATCCAGGCCGATCCCTATGATCCGGCCAAGGCCAAGCAGATGCTGGCCGATGCCGGTGTCACCAACCTCGCCATGAAGATCTGGGCGATGCCGGTGTCGCGTCCCTACAACCCAAATGGCAAGCGCATGGCCGAGCTGATGCAGGCCGATCTCGCCGCCATCGGCATCACCGCCGACATCACCACCATGGATTGGGCCCAGTATCTCGACCAATCCGGCAAGGTCGAACGCGACGGTGCCGTGCAGCTCGGCTGGACCGGTGACAATGGCGATCCGGACAACTTCATGGCCGTGCTGCTCGGCTGTGACGCCGTGCCCGGCAACAACCGCGCCAACTGGTGCAACAAGGACTTCGAAGACCTGATCCAGAAGGCCAAGCTCACAACCGATGTCGCCGAGCGCACCAAGCTCTACCAGCAGGCCGAGGTGATCTTCCACGATCAGGCGCCGTGGTTCCCCATCGCTCACTCGAAGGTGTTCATGCCCATGAGCACCAAGGTCTCGGGTTTCGTCATGGATCCGTTGGGCGTGCATCGCTTCGACGGCGTCGATAAAGCCGAATAGGCTTGGGCTTTACGGGCCGGCCGGGGCATACTGTCCCATCCGGCCCGTTTTGTCTGATTGCAAGATGCTGAGTTTCCTCTTCCGACGCCTTGTCCTGGTGGTGCCGACGCTTATCGGCATAACCATCGTTTCATTCGGCCTCATTCGCCTGCTCTCCGGCGATCCCGTCGCCCTGCTTTCGGGCGAGCACATCATGACGCCGGAACGCCATGCCGAACTGATGCATGCCTTCGGCTTCGATCGCCCCATCTGGGAGCAGTATTTCGGCTATGTGGGCGGTGTGCTGCATGGCGATTTCGGCATCTCGATCACCACCAAGACCCCGGTGCTGCAGCAGTTCAGGACGCTGTTCCCCGCAACGCTGGAACTGTCGCTCGTCGCCATGATCCTCGCCATCGGGCTGGGCATTCCGGCCGGCATCCTGGCGGCGGTCAAGCGCGGCACCTGGCTCGACCAGCTGCTGACCGGCACCGCGCTCATCGGCTTTTCCATGCCCATCTTCTGGTGGGGCCTGCTGCTCATCATCGTGTTTTCCGGCATGCTGCACTGGACGCCGGTTTCCGGCCGCATCGACCTGCAATATTTCTTCAAGCCCGTCACCGGCTTCATGCTCATCGACAGCCTGTTGTCGGGGCAGAAGGGCGCCTTCCAGTCGGCGCTGTCGCATCTCATCCTGCCCGCCATCGTGCTGGGCACCATTCCGCTGGCCATCATCGCGCGCCAGACGCGCTCGGCCATGCTCGAAGTCCTGGGCGAGGACTATGTGCGCACCGCCCGCTCCAAGGGCCTGTCGCCGCGCCGTGTCGTCGGCCTGCACGCCTTCCGCAATGCGCTGATCCCGGTGATCACCACCATCGGCCTGCAGGTCGGCATGCTGATGGCCGGCGCCGTGCTCACCGAAACCATCTTTTCCTGGCCCGGCATCGGCAAATGGATGATCGATGCCATCGGCAAGCGTGACTATGCGGTGGTGCAGGGCGGCCTGCTGATCGTGGCGCTGATCGTGATGGTGGTGAACCTGGTGGTCGATATCCTCTATGCGGTGATCAATCCGCGCATCAGGGTGCAACGATGACCGACGCTCCCACCGAAATCTCCACCGACGTGCCGATCGCCGTGGCGCCGTCGCGCAGCGCCGCCTTCCGCGAGTTCTGGCACTATTTCTCCGTCAACAAGGGCGCCGTGCTCGGGCTGGTGGTGTTCATCCTGCTGGTGCTGATGGCGCTGTTCGCCCCCTGGATCGCGCCCTATGACCCGACGATCCAGTTCAAGGACGCGATCCTGGTGCCGCCCTCATGGCTCGATGGCGGCCGTCAGGCCTATCTGCTGGGCACCGATGCGGTCGGCCGCGATATTTTATCGCGGCTCATGCACGGCGCCCGCTATTCGCTGATGATCGGCCTCGTCGTCGTTTGCGCCGCCATGATCTCCGGTGTCATCCTTGGCCTCCTCGCCGGCTACTGCCGCGGCTGGGTCGATGCGCTGATCATGCGCATCATGGACATCATCCTCGCCTTCCCCTCGCTGCTATTGGCGCTGGTGCTGGTTTCGGTGCTGGGCCGCGGCCTGTTCAACTCCATGATCGCCATCGCGCTGGTCCTGCAGCCGCATTTCGCCCGCCTGACCCGCGCCGCCGTGATGGCCGAGAAGAACCGCGATTACGTAACGTCCGCCAAGGTCGTGGGCGCCAGCCATCTGCGGCTGATGTTCGTCACCATCCTGCCCAACTGCGTGGCGCCCCTCATCGTTCAGGGCACGTTGAGCTTTTCCAACGCCATCCTCGAGGCGGCCGCCCTCGGTTTTCTCGGTCTCGGCGCACAGCCGCCGACCCCCGAATGGGGCACCATGCTGGCCGATTCCCGCGATCTCATCCTCAGGGCCTGGTGGGTGGTGACCTTCCCGGGCCTTGCCATCCTCATCACCGTGCTCGCCATCAACCTGATGGGCGATGGCCTGCGCGATGCGCTCGATCCAAGGCTGAAGCGGAGCTGAGATGGATATCACGGTCTGGCTCGCTTACCTCGGCCTCACCAGTCCCCCGCTGCAGGCGGCGGCCATCCAGGGCGGCTTTGCGCTCATCGGCATCGTGCTGACGGGCCTGTTGGCCAGCTTCGCCTATGGCCGCAACCGCGCCGCCGACCGCCGGGTGCAGCGCCTCTTGCGCGAGGAAAAGACCCGCGACCTGCAGGGTGCGCTGCGCGCCGAGGCCCGGGCTCATTGGTATGAGCTCAACCAATATGGCCAGCTCGATGCCATCTGCGAGAGCGTGGTGCAGAAAATCGAGAACGGGCGCTGGACGCAGCCGCCCTATACGCCCTTCGTGGTCAAGCAGGTGCAAAGCATCCTGTTCGACGCCATCGAGCGCGACATCGCGCTGCTCGACCATGACGTCATCCGGGTGACGGTGGATTACTTCCGCCAGCTGTCGCTGGCGACCCTTACCGCCGAGGATTTGCGCACCGACCGCTTTGCCGCCCTGCCGGCCGATCGCAAGATCGAGATGGTGCGCTCATATTATGGCGTCCTGGCCACGCTCAAAAATACAGCCGCGCGTCTCAACGCGCGGCTCGAGGATGCCCTGAAGCTGAAATCCCGGCAGCGGGACGCTAATATGCCGTACGTGGCGCAAACGTCCCTGGCCGTTCCAGGGATGTCTGGTTCGTCGGCTGCTGCGGCTTCTGGGCCGGCTTCGGCTTTGTCTGCGACTGCGCGTCTGAACGAGCCATGATCGCCTCCTGTGGTCCACAACCTTCACCCGAAATATAGTCCCTCCGGCGTCCCGCCGCAACGCCGCCCTACCAGGTAACGCCCATGCCGCTTCTCGAAATCAGGAACCTTTCGGTCGGCTTCGACACCAGTGTCGGCCTGTTCATGGCCGTCGAAGGCATAGACCTCACCATCGAGCCGCGCGAAGTGCTCGCCATCGTGGGGGAATCCGGCTCCGGCAAATCCGTGGCCATGCTGGCGGTGATGGGCCTGCTGCCCAATACCGCCACGGTCACCGCCGACAAGATGGAATTCGAGGGCCAGGACCTGCTGCACATGAGCGATGCTGACCGGCGCAAGATCATCGGGCGCGACATCGCCATGATCTTCCAGGAGCCGGTGGCGAGCCTCAACCCGTGCTTTACCGTCGGCTTCCAGATCATGGAAACGCTGCGCCAGCATACCGATCTCGACAAGGCACAGCGCCGCGCCCGCGCCATCGAACTGCTGCGGCTGGTCGGGCTGGCCGATGGCGCAGACCGGCTCGGCGCCTTCCCGCACCAGATGTCGGGCGGCCAGTGCCAGCGGGTCATGATCGCCATCGCCATCGCCTGCAATCCGAAACTGTTGATTGCCGATGAGCCCACCACCGCGCTCGATGTCACCATCCAGAAGCAGATCCTCGATCTCTTGATGAGGCTGCAGGCCGAGCACGGCATGGGGCTGATCATGATCACCCATGACATGGGCGTCGTCGCCGAAACCGCCGACCGCGTCATCGTGCAATATCAGGGCCACAAGATGGAGGAGGCCGATGTGCTCAGCCTCTTCGAAAGTCCCAAGAGCACCTACACGCGCGCTTTGCTGTCGGCCCTGCCCGAAAATGCCAAGGGCGACCGGCTGCCCACGGTAGCCGATTTCCGCATGCAGGAGGCCTGGGCCAAGCCATGAGCCAGCAAGTCACGGGCCAACAGGCCACCGGCGACATCGTCCTTGAAACCCGCCACATCACCCGCGATTATCATGTGGGCGGCGGGCTTTTCCGTCCGGCCAAGACCATCCACGCCGTCAAGGATGCCAACTTCACGCTCCAGCGCGGCAAGACCCTGGCGATCGTGGGGGAATCCGGCTCCGGCAAGTCGACGCTTGCCCGCATCCTGACCCTCATCGATGCCCCGACCTCGGGCGAGCTGCTGATCGAGGGCAAGACGGTGAACATCACCGAGGGCCAGCCCAGCGCCGAGATGCGCCGCAAAGTACAGATCATCTTCCAGAACCCCTACGGCTCGCTCAATCCGCGCCAGAAGATCGGTGACGTGCTGGCCGAGCCGCTGCTGCTCAATACCGACCTGCCGGCTGCCGAACGGCGGCGTCTGTCGATGGAGATGCTGACCAAGGTCGGCCTCGGCCCGGAACACTATAACCGCTACCCGCACATGTTCTCGGGCGGCCAGCGCCAGCGCATCGCCATCGCCCGGGCGCTAATGCTCAATCCCTCGCTGCTGGTGCTGGACGAGCCGGTCTCGGCGCTCGATCTGTCGGTGCAGGCGCAGATCCTCAATCTGCTCGCCGACCTGCAGGACGAATTCCAGCTCACCTACGTCTTCATCAGCCACGATCTGTCCGTCGTGCGCTACATCGCCGACGACGTCATGGTCATGTACCTGGGCGACGTGGTGGAGCAGGGGACCCGCGAAGCCCTCTTCGCCAACCCCCAGCACAGTTACACCAGGGCGCTGTTCGCCGCGACGCCACGCGCCGACATCGCGCACATCAAGGCGCGCCTCGCCCGGCGGTCGGCCGCCTGAGAGGGGCCGCCGCTCCGGTTTTTCGCTTAGGCGGAAATTAAGCCTGCCCGGCTATTTTGCGTCCTTCGGCTGTTGAAGGACTATGCGCCTTGGCCAGGGCCTCGGGAAAATTATCGCGTAAGGGCGCCGCTCCGGCGATCGATCTGGCGCACCCCTTCGGCGAAAAGCCGCTGCGGGGCTTTGCCCTGTCCGTGGCGCTGCCGGCCTTCCTGCTTTATGCCGCCAGTGCAGGCCTCGTCGTTACCGTCCTCGTGCTGATGACCGCCGATGTCGACCGCCTCGACGACACCCGCGACGTCGCCGCCATGCACGCCGCGCTCGACTCGTTCCTCAACGATCTCAGC
>DASYCZ010000014.1:0-1535 GCA_036499825.1 Devosiaceae bacterium | reverse complement strand
ACCCCGGAAAGCTTACATCGCGGCGGACGACGAGGCCGGGGCCATCGTGTTGTCGGCCGACGGCGCCATCGGCGTGGTCGAAGCAGCCGGGGCCATGGTGTTGTCCGAGGCGGGGGCCATCGGCGCAGCCGACGAGGCCGGCGCCATCGTGTTGTCCGAAGCCGGAGCCATCGGGGCCGCTTCCGACGACGAGGCCATCGGCGCCGCTTCCGAAGACGACGCCATCGGGGCTTCCGACGACGAGGTCACGACAGCCGAGCTCGAGGTGTCGACGGTGGTGGTGGTCGCCGGACCGCGATTGAAGATCCAGATCAGGCCGATGATCACGATCACGACCACGATGATGATAATCCAGGTATTACGATTCATGGGTTAAAGCCCTTGGTTGGAGAGAGTTGAGACCGGGAAGGAGGGTAGTCGTTGACGCTTTGCCGCTTTCCCTTGTGAGCGGCCAGCAATTCTCATCCGTCATTGGCAGCGTTCAGGTCTGCCGGCGTTTTGCCATCGTCGTCCGAGGTGACGCCGCCTAGCGCATTTTCCACTGCCTCGGCAAGAGCCACCACATCGATCGTCCCCTTGATTGGGTAGGCGGTCAACCGGGCCGGGTCGTCGTTCGGCACCCCGCCCTGGCCCTGTTCGCCGAGCTCACGCACCAGCGCATCCAGTACTTTTTGGTCCATCTCGTCAGCCATTGCCGTTGACCTGAATGCCGTTTTTGTCGACCGTAATCGCCAGCTGCGGCTGCTGCGACTGTTGATAAAGCATGTAGCCGCCCAAGGCGACAACCACGATCACCAGCAAACCCACCAGCGTATAGAGACCGTTTCTACTCATGTGCGCACCGCCCCCTGGATTGACGCATTTCGGGCAGTAACGTGCGGCCGGCGCAAAAGGTTCAATCGCGCGCGAGCGACCGCAAAGCCATAACAAAGCTGGCAATTCCGTCATCCAGCGCCCCGGAATTGTCGATCCGGATCGCGTCGGGCAGGGCCGCCGGCACTTCCCGCGCCAGCCGGGCCGCCACTTCCGCCTCGGTTTCACGGCCCCTGCCGCTGAGCCGCTTCGCCCGCACCGCCGCTGTCGCTTCGATCAGCACCACCCGCGTTCCCGGGAATTTCGCCACCGCCGTCGCGACCATCGCCCGCGAGCCGTTGAACACCACCGTCCGTCCCGCCTTGAGATCGTCGACCAGCGCCGCCGGCAGCCCGTAGCGCAGCCCATGCGCCCCCCAGCTCAGCGCATAGGCGCCGGAGGCTTCCGCCCGCTCGAAATCCTCGAGGCTGGTCGACTCATGGTCTTCGAGCGCCGCCATCGCCTGCCGCGTCACCACCCGTCGCGGAAACACGAAACGCGCATCGTCCGCCAGCGCCGCCTTGCCGGCGTTGATCAGCGTGTCCTTGCCCGCGCCGGAGGGGCCGACGACGAGCACCAGCATCAGCTGACCCGCTCGCCCTGGCGCCATACGCCCTTGACCACCGGCATTTCGCCATGCAGCCGCACCCGCACGATGTCGGCGCGCTTGCCGATGGCGATCT
>DASYCZ010000013.1:0-2885 GCA_036499825.1 Devosiaceae bacterium | reverse complement strand
CTCAGTAAGAAAAAAAGGTAGGTCGCCGCGATCGGGTACAACGACCGGTACAATCACGGTACAACCCCGTTTGTACCCGCGAGCGACCTACTCCGAAGCCGCAAGTTGTTGCAGGTTCTCACAATTTCCCCCCGCATTTGTCGGGCTTGCCGCCCGACCCCGTGCCCCCACTTCGCCTGCAATGTCAAATCGCATTCAATTCCGACCCCCTTTCGCGTCCAATAGTGACCCCTCTTGGCGTGGTAGTTTTGGCTGGTGGGATGGAGCGGAGACCGGCGGCGCGGAGCCCCACATAGCGGAGCAGAGCCGGTCTTCGCGGGCTGCGCTCGGTGGGCAGGAAGTTACGCGCGGTTCTTGAAGCGCCAGCTGTCGTTGCCGGTTTCGATGATATCGCAATGATGCGTCAGCCGGTCGAGCATGGCGGTTGTCATCTTGGCATCGCCGAACACCTGCGGCCAATCAGCGAAAGCGAGGTTGGTGGTGATCAGCAGCGACGTGTTCTCATAGAGTTTGCTGATCAGGTGGAACAGCAACTGGCCGCCGGATTGACTGAACGGGAGGTAGCCGAGTTCGTCGATGACGATGAGATCGTAGCGCAGCAACTTCTCGGACATTCGGCCACTGCGACCGGCGGCCTTTTCCTGTTCCAACTGATTGACCAGATCGACCAGGTTGAAGAAGCGCCCCCTGGCGCGGGTGCGGATGACCGCCGAGGCCACAGCGATGCACAAATGAGTCTTGCCGGTGCCGGTTCCGCCGATAAAGATTGCGTTGCGCTTGGCGTCGAGGAAGGTGCCGGTGGCGAGTTCGCGAATTTGCCCTTCATCGACCGGGGTATCGGCGAAGACGAACTTGTCGAGATCCTTGAGCACCGGGAACTTGGCTCCGCTGATACGATAGCTGATGGAGCGGGCTTGGCGGTGGATGCGCTCGGCCCGGATCAGGCTGGCGATGAGAGGATAGAGCTCATCGCGCCGGGCCAGGCCTTTGCCGGCGATCTCATCGAAGCTGGCGCGCATGCCGTAAAGCTTCAGTTCGCTCATGGCCTCCAGAATCTCATGACGCTCCATCAGGCAATCTTCCTTATGCTGTCGTAGCGGCCACAATCGGCCGTGGGTTCGATCTTCAGGCGAAGCGCGTCCGGGGTGGTGATGCTGGGCGGCGCTACCGGCTGCCGGCGGCGCGCCAGCACAGTCAGGATCACATCGCCACTGGCGATGCCCGCCTCCAGCGCTTCGGCACAGGCGGCCTCGACCGCGGCCAGCCCGTGATCGGGGACCGCGCCCAGCACCTTGACGAACTGCCGGTCGCCGTCGGCGTGGTGCTTGAGCTTGGCGCGGACCCGGGTCAGGGCGGGTGGCAGGTCCCAGTCCTTGAACGGGGCGCCGTTGCGCAAGGCGCCGGGCTTCTTCATCAGGACTGGCAGATAATGCCAGGGATCGTAGATGATCTGGTCGCGTCGGAACGCACGCGGATGGTCGGCGACCACCTCGTCGCCCAGCAGCACGATGATGCGTTCGGCATGCGAGCGCACCAGCACCATCCGGCCGGCGGCACGTGCATCGACGCTGTAGCGATTATGGTCGGCCATGATCAGGCAAGTGGTGCTCGCCCTGACGGCTTTCTCGACGAACCCGTCGAACGGGCCGCGCAGCTCCATCAAACTCGTACGTTCGTCCTGGAACACCTCCCAGACCGTCCGATCCTTGAACTCAGGATGCTGCGTTCGCTGAGCGTAGGCGATGCACTGATCTTCCAGCCACGCATTCAGTTCGGTGAGACTTTTGACCCGCGGCTTTGGCCGGAACATCTGGTCGCGCAGATTGCCGACCTGGTTCTCAACCTGCCCCTTCTCCCATCCGGAGGCGGGGGTGCAGGCTACCGGTTCGATCAGATGGTGCGAGCACATCTGCAGAAAGCGGCGATTATAGCGGCGCGCCTTGCCGACGAAGATCGCTTCAACCGCCGTCTTCATGTTGTCGTAGATGCCGCGCCGGCAGACCCCGCCGTAGAATTGGAACGCCTTGTCATGGGCGTCGAACACCAGCTCTTGAGTCTCACGAAAGTAGACCCGCACAAACGGCATGCGGCTGTGCGACAGCTTCATGTGTGCCGCCTTGACCGTAAGCGGCAGGTTCTGCAGCGTGATGGCCTCGTGGCTCCAGTCGAACTGATAGGCTTCGCCAGGAGCGAAGCTCATCGGTACGTAGGCATGGACCGGAACCCGGACGCGTTCGACCCGCCAGGTCTTGACGAACCGATGCACACTGTCGTGCGCGCCGTCGTATCCGCGACCGCGCAATTCCTCAAATAAACGTTGAGTAGAGCGGCGTTCCCGCCGGGGCAGCTTATCTTCCTGCTCCAGGATCTCCGTCAGAACCGCGACCCATTCGCCAAGCTTGCGCGCCGGCTGCACCCCACGCTCGTACTTGAACTCAGTATGCTGACCTCGCACGACCTTGCGCACCGTCGCGCGCGATACCGACAGGGTCCGCACGATCTCCTTGATGGAGCGATGCTGCTCAAAATAGGCGCGTCGTATCTCGCCGATCTTGTCCACGCCGATCATCCCCTAAAGTCCCTCCCGGCCCAGCAGGGCCAAAGGGAAGGACGCTGACACAAGACGTCAGGAGGGGTCGGAATTGGACGCGAAAATCGCCCCTCAGGGGGTCGTTATTGCAAGCGAATTTACAGCCCTGGGTTGCCCGAGGCGTTGAGCGCCGACAACTCGCGCTCGTTCCTCCCGCCACGCCTTGGCGAACCGGTGCACGCTGTCATGAGCGCCGTCATAGCCGCGCCCGCGCAGCTCCTCAAATAGCCGCTGGGTCGACCGCCGCTCCCGCTTCGGCAGGCTCGCTTCCGCTTCCAGGATCTCTGTCAGGGCC
>DASYCZ010000012.1:0-115578 GCA_036499825.1 Devosiaceae bacterium | reverse complement strand
AGGGCCGAGCCGTGGGTGCGCGGCAGGACGCCGACTTCGGCAACGATCGGGCGGACGGTCTTCAAATCGCGGCCGTCGATGCGGTGGCCGGTGTCGAGGACGTTCCAGCGCACGATCTTGGCCTGGAGGTTGTGGACGACTTCGCCCAGTTCCTCGGCCGAGACGTCACCGGATTCGACGCGCGCGGCGTAGTTTTCCTTGACCTTGGCATTGGCGGCGCCGACCGCGGCGTAACGCTGCTGCTTGTCGGTGATCTGGTAGGCGGCGCGCAGGTCCGCTTCGATGAAGCCGAGCACGTCCTTTTCGAGGACCGAGAAATCCGGCGCGGTGAAATCGCGCGGCTCCTTGGCGGCCAGCTCGGCGAGCTTGATGATCGCCTGGATGACTTTCTTGGACGCATCGTGGCCGAACATGACGGCGCCGAGCATGATTTCTTCCGACAGCTCCTGGGCTTCGGATTCAACCATCAGCACGGCGTCCTGGGTGCCGGCCATGATGAGATCGAGCTTGGACTCGGAGCGGCGGTCGACGGCGAGGTTGAGGACGTATTCACCATCGACGTAGCCGACGCGGGCGGCGCCGATCGGGCCCATGAAGGGGATGCCCGAAATGGTCAGCGCAGCGGAGGCGGCGACCATGGCGAGCACGTCGGGGTTGTTCTCCATGTCGTGCTGGAGCGTGGTGACGATGACCTGGGTCTCGTTCTTGTAACCATCGGGAAACAGCGGGCGGATCGGACGATCGATGAGGCGCGAGGTCAGCGTCTCGGCTTCGGTCGGGCGGCCTTCGCGCTTGAAGTAGCCGCCCGGGATCTTGCCGGCGGCGAAGTATTTTTCCTGGTAGTTGACGGTCAGGGGGAAGAAATCCTGGCCGGGCTTGGCGGATTTGGCCGAAACCACGGTGGCGAGGACCACGGTCTCGCCCAGGGTCGCCAATACGGCGCCATCGGCCTGACGGGCGATCTTGCCGGTCTCGAGCGTGAGCGGCTGGCCGCCCCAGTTGAGCTCGACTTTATGATGATCGAAATTGATGGACATTGATCTGTCTTTCCATTCTGCCGGAAGGGTTTCGGCGCCGCGCGCAGGGGTGGCGCAATCCTTCCGTTGTGCCCGGCAGGCCTCGCACCCCATGTGCAAAGCCGGCTCGAATTCAGGCACTGTTTCCGCTCGGCATGCGGGCCTTGGGCGCCGCAAGGGCGGAACATGGACAAGACAATGAGCAGCTCACCGGACGTGCCCATTGGGCGCTGAGCGGCCGATAATCTCGCCATGCTCCGTCAAATGCCGGTCTACGCATGGCCGCCCCCATCGGTGGAAGGCGGAGAGCGGCGCGAGGCGTACCTCGCGCCGAAAGTCGCGGGCCGCGCCTAGCGGCGCAGGCCGAGCCGTTCGATCAGGCTCTTGTAGCGCGCGTCATCGCTGTTCTTGACATAGTCGAGCAGGCGGCGACGCAGCGAAACCAGCTTCAGCAGACCGCGGCGGGAATGGTTGTCCTTGCCATGGGTCTTGAAGTGTTCGGTAAGGTTGGCAATGCGTTCCGACAGGATCGCCACCTGGACTTCCGGCGAGCCGGTATCGTCCTTCTTGGTGGCATATTCCTTGATCAGAGCGGTCTTGCGCTCGGGAGTAATCGACATCGGTCATATCCTTTCGAGAGGAGGATGGGGACGCTCGCTGCCGGGATGTCGTCCAGGAGGAGCCGCTAACAAGGGAACACCGGCCCAGGGCCGGTTCTCCACTTGGGCGCCGATATAGGGGAAACGGCCAGCAATTACCAGCCAATTGTGGAATTGGCCGGCTCAGCCGGCGACGAACACCCGGTGCGGCTGGAACTGGCCCGCCTCGACCGCGCCGATGGCGACGGCCTCGCCCCTGAAGCTGGCCCAGGCCTCCTGGAGGCGCACGGGCGCGCCCGCGCCGGTCAAAAGCACCGCATTGCCGTGGCGGACGGCCGTGGCCTGCGCCGGATCGAGCCGCAATTCGGGCAGGCCCGCAAGGCCGGCCGAAACCGGCTGCAAGAGGCGGTCACGTTCTTCCAGGCTCATGGCTTCCAGCGCCGACAACTGGATCGATACGGCATCGGTGAAGGCGCCGACGCCGGCGCGATGGAGCTGGATCACATGCCCATGGGTGCCGAGCGCCTCGGCGAGGTCACGCGCCAGGGCCCGCACATAGGTGCCCTTCTGGCAGACGACCTCGAAGCGCGACTGCTCGGCGCCATGTTCGACCAGCGACAGGGATTGGATGGTGATTTCACGCGGCTCCAGCACCACGACCTCACCGGCGCGGGCCAGGTCATAGGCGCGTTCGCCATCGATCTTGATGGCCGAAAAGGCCGGCGGCGTCTGGGTGATGGTGCCGGTGAAACGCGGCAACAGAGCCTCGACGGCGGCCGCATCGGGGCGATGCTCGGAGGTCGCCACCACGCTGCCCTCGGCATCGTCCGTGGTGGTCGAGATGCCCCATTTGACCGTGAAGCGGTAGATCTTGGTGCCATCCTGCACCTGCGGCACGGTCTTGGTGGCCTCGCCCAGCGCGATGGGCAGGATGCCGGTCGCCAGCGGATCGAGCGTGCCCGCATGGCCGGCTTTCTTGGCGGCGAACAGCCAGCGGATCTTGCCCACGGCCTCGGTGGAGGTCATGTCGTAAGGCTTGTCGAGCACGACCCAGCCGGAGATCGCGCGCTTGGGACGCTTGACCTGATTCATGATGGTGATTTCCGGGTCAATCGCTGTCGGGTTCGTCGTCATCGTCGGAATGCAGATCCCTCTGCACGCGTTCGGAACGCAGCAGGGCATCGATGCGACTGGCTTCCTCGAAGGTATCGTCGACGAAGAACTTGATCTCGGGCGCGAATTTCAGGTCGATCTCGGGCGCCACGCGCCCGCGGATGAACTTGCGGTGGCGGTTGAGCGCCTCCACGATCGCCTCGGCCCGATCGCCGCCCAGCGGCATGATATAGGCGTTGGCCAATTTGAGGTCGGGCGTCATCCGCACCTCGGGCACGGTGACGACGGCGCCGACCAGCGCCGGGTCCTCGATATCGCCGCGCGCGAACAATGCCGCCAGAGCGTGGCGCACGAGTTCGCCGACGCGCAGCATGCGCTGGGTAGGTCCGGTGGGTTTATGGCCTTTATGCATGGAAGTGAATTGGCGTTTTAAGGCGATGATGTCAATGCCATGACGCCGCGGGATGTGGTGGGGATATGGTGGGCGTTGGGTATTTAGTCTCGTGGCCTTCTGGCGAGACAAGTTATTACCCCAATTTTCTCCCACCACGGGGATAAGAGAGTGATCGTGCCCTGCTCAGAGGAGCGAGGGGGGTGCACGCCGGTCTCTCCGCCCCTTCGCCCCTCTGGGGAGAAGGTGGCGCGCCAGCGCCGGATGAGGGGTGGCGGAGCCACCGACATTGACGAGGACTCACTCCTTTCGCTGATTGCGGCACCACCCCTAACCCCAGCCCTCTCCCCGGAGGGGCGAGGGGGCAACTGGCAAGAGCCGCTGGGCTTCAACTACTTTCTCTTTACCCCCACTGCTCCCTCAGCCACCTCGCCCCTCTGGGGAGAGGTCGACGCGATAGCGTCGGGTGAGGAGTGCGGAGCCACCGATACTCGGGTCGCCCCCTGCCCCACCCCCAAAACCCTCTTGCCAGACTCATAAGTTATTGCTTATGTATTTCTCATGAACCAGACCGAGATCTTTCGTGCCCTGGCTGACCCGACCCGGCTGGCGGTGTTCGAGAAGCTGGCGGAGGGGACGCGCAATGCCACGCAGTTGCGTGAGGGCTTTGCCATATCGCAGCCGGCCATGTCGCAGCACCTGGCGGTGTTGCGCGGCGCCGGGCTCATCACCGAGGAGCGGCAGGGCCGGCAGGTGCATTACAGCGTCAGGGCCGAAGGCCTGGTGCCGCTGACGGACTGGCTCGCGCGCTATCGGGCGTTCTGGCCGCAACGGGTCGAGCAGCTCAAGCTGTTGCTCAAGGAGATGGATCAATGACCAAGACGCCCACAACCCAGTCCGAAGTCATGTTCGAGGGCACGCTCGATGCAGCGCCCGAAAAAGTCTGGCGCGCGCTGACCATTCCGGAATTCCTCACCGCCTGGCTGCTGCCGGCCAACCGCAATGGCGAGGCGAGCCTGGTGCTCGACGGCAAGGCCCATGGCCTTGCGGGGGAAATCGGCTGCACGGTGATCGAGGCCAGGGCGCCGGACCTGCTGCGCTATCGCTGGCAGGAGGCCGGGCAGCCCGAAAGCGTGGTGACGTTCGAGCTGACCCGCACCGATGAGGGCCGGACCTGGCTGCGGCTGAGCCAGGGCGCCCTGCGGGCACCCACGATGCTGGCGGCCAACGGCAACGCCCAAATGCGGCTCGCCGCCTAGCCTCAAGATTTCAACACAGACATGAAGGAGGTCGCCGATGCGCGACATGATGCAGCTCGTCCCTATGGTGGTGGAGCAGAGCAGCCGCGGCGAACGCTCGTTCGACATCTATTCGCGGCTGCTGCGGGAGCGGATCATCTTCGTCAACGGGCAGGTGGAGGACGGCATGGCGGCGCTCATCTGCGCGCAATTGCTGTTTCTGGAATCCGAGAGCCCGAACAAGGAGATAGCGCTCTACATCAACTCGCCCGGCGGAGTGGTGACGGCGGGGCTCGCCATCTATGACACCATGCAGTTCATCAAGAGCCCGATCGCCACATTGTGCATGGGCACGGCCTATTCGATGGGCTCGTTCCTCCTGATGGCGGGCGCCAGGGGCCGGCGGGTCGCCCTGCCCCATGCCAGCATCCTGGTGCACCAGCCTTCGGGCGGCTACCAAGGCCAGGTCACCGACGTGCTCAACCATGCCGAGGAGAGCCGCAAGGTGAAGCACCGCCTCAACCTGCTTTACGCCAAGCATTGCGGCCAGAGCACCGAATCAGTGGAGCAGACACTGGACCGGGATCGCTACATGACGCCGGAGGAAGCCAAGGATTGGGGCCTCATCGACCACGTTTACAGGGATCGGGGGGCCCTGGAGATTAACAAACCCTTACCGGAATGACTTGAACGCTGGCGTTACCGTGGCGAAAATGTGCCGCTCACCGGAAAATCGCCGACACTGACTTGAAACGACACGTTTGTGATAGCGCAGACAGCGCCGATTAACCTTAGAAAGCGATTGAAGGGCTGCGTGGGCGGCTTATGAACTGATTCTCAAGAGCAAATGATCAATCGGCGACTTTTCATGATCGGGGCCTCGGCTCTTACCCTGGCCGGCTGTTCGACCACTGGGCGCTCTCGCGTCGCGGACGAACCGTCTATCGATTCACAGTATATCCAGATGTACGGCACCCCTACGGGTGAGCCCTACGCGATTCCGGCCGTGGACCTGCATCGGGTCGACCCGCAATGGTGGCGGCAGCAGGTTGCGTATGACACCAATCATGCCCCCGGCACGATCGTGGTCGATACGCCCAACCACCACCTCTACCTGGTCGAGGCCGGCGGCACCGCGATGCGGTACGGCATCGGCGTGGGCAAGAGCGAGGCCTTGCAGTTCAAGGGCAATGCGGTGGTCGGCCGCAAGGCCGAGTGGCCGCACTGGACCCCGACGCTCAACATGATCCGGCGCGAGCCGGACCGGTACGGTCCTTATGCTTCGGGCCTGCCGGGCGGGTTGACCAATCCGCTGGGCGCACGGGCGCTCTATCTGTATCGCGGTGGCGTCGACACGCATTTCCGCATGCACGGCACCACCGAGCCCTATACGATCGGCACGAACGTGTCGTCGGGCTGTATCCGCCTGATGAACCAGGACATCATCGATCTTTACGGCCGCGTTCCCAGCGGCACGCATGTGATCGTTCTGAACGCCTGAGAGATTTTGGCCTGACAGGTTTCGGCCTGACGGGCCTTGTCGAAAAGCAAAGAGCGCGCGGCTTCGGCCGCGCCTTTTTTATGGCAGCAGGGCAGCCAGGGATTTGTCGGCGCGGCTGAGCGTTGCGGCGCTGGCCGGTATGCGGCCCAGCACCAGGTCCAGGAAATCGCGCTGGCCCTGCGGCGAGCCCAGGCTTGCCAGCGGTACGACAAAGACCAGGGCGCCGGTCATGAAAGCCAGATTTTCGGCAGTGGCGAAGACCCGTTCGACGGCGCTCCAGCGCAGGTGGAAATCGGTGTCGGCATCGGTCCAGCGGAGGCCATCGGCATCGGCCGCAAAGGTCAGGGGTTTGGGCGGCCGCCTGGCGGTGATGCCCAGCGCCGAGGCGCGCAGCGCCCAGGGCCGCACCAGCTTCTGGTAGACAAAGACCACGATGGCGAAGAGCACTGCCATCGGCACCAGAAAGTTCAGGCCCGGCACCAGGTGTGAGAGCATCACTCCGCCAAAGCCCGCGACGGCGCCGCCCGCCAGCATGAAGCCGATGCTGGCTGCCGAGACGCGCCAGCGCAACGCCGCCGGATAACGGCGGCGCTGCGAGGCAATACTGGTATCGAGCAGGGCCCGGTAGTCCGGATCAAAACTGAATTCGATCCGGTCCATGAGGGTTTAGAGCGTGCGCTGCACCGTCTCGACGCGGAAGCACTCGATGGTATCGCCGGCGCGCATGTCTTCGTATTTCTCGAAGGCCATGCCGCATTCCTGGCCGACCTGTACTTCGCGGACTTCGTCCTTGAAGCGCTTGAGGGTCGAGAGCTTGCCTTCGTGGATAACGACGTTGTCGCGGATGAGGCGCACGCCGGCACCGCGTTCGACGATACCCTCGGTGACCCGGCAACCGGCAACCTTGCCGACCTTGGAAATGGTGAACACTTCCAGGATCTGGGCATTGCCGATGAAGGTCTCGCGGCGTTCCGGCGTCAACAGGCCCGACATCGCCGCCTTCACGTCATCCACGAGGTCGTAGATGATGTTGTAGTAGCGGATCTCGATGCCATCGCGCTGCGCCAGTTCGGCGGCCTGCTTGTTGGCACGGACGTTGAAGCCGATGATGATGGCCTTGGAGGCCGTGGCCAGCGTCACGTCGGACTCGGTGATGCCGCCAACGGCCGACATCAGGATCTGCGCCGACACTTCGTCGGTCGACAGCTTGTTGAGGGACGCAACGATTGCTTCCACCGAACCCTGCACGTCGCCCTTGATGATCAGCGGGAACTTCGAAATGCCCGAAGCCTTGAGCTGGTTCATCATCTGCTCGAGGCTGGTGGCGCCGCCGCCGGCCGTCTTCTCGCGGATGAGGCGCTGACGATATTCGGTGACTTCACGGGCACGGGCTTCGGTTTCGACCACAGAGAAGCGATCGCCGGCATTGGGCACGCCGGAGAAACCCAGCACTTCGACGGGCGTCGAGGGACCGGCTTCCTTGGCCTGGCCGCCCTTGTCGTCGATGAGCGCGCGGACGCGGGCCCATTCGGTGCCGGCCACCACGATGTCGCCGACCTTGAGGGTGCCGCGCTGCACCAGGACCGTCGCCACCGCACCGCGGCCGCGATCGAGCTTGGCTTCGATGACGAGGCCTTCGGCCCGGCCGTCGCGGTTGACCTGCAATTCCAGCACTTCGGCCTGCAGCAGGATGGTTTCCAGCAGCTTGTCGAGATTGGCGTGGGTCTTGGCCGACACTTCAACGTCGAGGACGTCGCCGCCCATCGATTCCACGAACACTTCGTGCTGCAGCAGTTCGGTGCGTACCCGCATCGGATCGGCGTCGTGCTTGTCCATCTTGTTGATGGCAACGATGATCGGAACGCCGGCAGCCTTGGCGTGCTTGATGGATTCGATGGTCTGCGGCATGACGCCGTCGTCCGCCGCCACCACCAGGATGGCGATGTCGGTGGCCTGGGCGCCACGGGCGCGCATGGCGGTGAAGGCTTCGTGGCCCGGCGTATCGAGGAAGGTGATGCGCTGGCCGTTCTTGACCACCTGATAGGCGCCGATGTGCTGGGTGATGCCGCCGGCTTCACCGGAAACCACATTGGCTTCGCGGATGGCGTCGAGCAGCGAGGTCTTGCCGTGGTCGACGTGACCCATGATGGTCACGACCGGCGGGCGCGAAGTCATGTCCTCGGCGCGGTCATCGGCCGGGATATCGTAGAGGCCTTCTTCCACGTCGGCATCGGACACGCGCTTGACGGTGTGGCCAAGTTCGGTGGCGATCAGCTCGGCGGTGTCGGCATCGAGGATGTCGTTGATCTTGACCATCTGGCCCTGGGCCATGAGGATCTTGATGACGTCGACGGCGCGCTCGGCCATGCGGTTGGCGAGTTCCTGCACCGTGATGGCTTCCGGAATGGTCACTTCACGGCTGAGCTTGGGCGCGGCCTGCTGGTTGCGGCCCATCTTCTTGTCACGGCGACGGCGCATGGCGGCCAGTGACGGCCCCTTGTCGCGATCGTTGTCGCTGAGCGCGGTGGTGAGCGTCAGGCGGCCACGCTGGTTGGCATCGTCGCCGGCGCGCCGGGTCGGACGCTCGGGCGCCGGACGGCTGGCGCGGCGGGCATTTTCGAGCTCGTCGGCATTGACGAGGGCGCGCGGCGCCGCCGGCGTAACCGTACGGGTCTTGCGGCCATCGGCTTCGGAGGGCGGGGCAGGCGGAATATTGGCGATCGGCGCCATGGTGCCGGGTTTGGCGGGCGCACGGCGCGGCTGCTCGGGACGGCCCGGACGGCCGGTGGCGTAGCGCACGCTGGACGGGCCGGTCGGACGCGGGGGCGCCGACGGCGCGGCCGGGGTAGCGGGCGCGCTGGAAGCAGCAGCGGCAGTTGCGGGCGCCACGGGCGTGGCTTCGGCGGCGGACGCTACGATCTCTGGCTGCGGATTGGCAGCGGCCTCGGCGGCGCGGGCGCGTTCTTCGTCCTGGCGGGCGGCGTCCTCGCGGATCTGGCGGCGCCGCGAATCTTCCTCGACGCGGCGAGCTTCCTCGGCGGCGAAACGGGCCTGCTCGTCAGCCTGGCGCGAGGCGGCTTCGCGCAGAACGCGGGCGCGGGCATCGGCTTCACCGGAAGTGAGGCCCGGCGCCGGGCGATTGCCCTGCGAGCCGCGCATGGGCGGACGCTGGTCACGCTGGCCGGGACGGCCACCGTTATTGGAGGGCTGACGCTGTTGCGGTGCACCACCGCCGCCGCCACCGCTGCCCGGGTTGGCCGGGCCAGGAGCGCCCGGCGCACCGATACGGCGCGTCCGCTTTTCGACAACGACAGTGCGCGAGGACCGCGACATGCCTGGACGTGCCCCCATGGAGGGTCCGCCCTTCAATGTCAGGGTCTTCTTACCGCCTGCGCCCGTCGTGGTGTCGTCGTTATCAGCCATGTACTCGCGTCTCTATCTTGGCATCTGCGGCGCTGTAGCGGGCCAAGCGTTCCGCCCGTGCCAGCGCCGATTGGGCTGCCGCCCCTTTGGTGAGCGCAGCATGTATCACATTTTCAAGTCCGAGTGCCAAACCCAATTGGGCCGAACTCAGCAATTGGTAATGGGGCACTTCCGTCCCATTACCGGTCTCCGCCGCGTGGCCCCGCAAGGCTCCCATGAGCTTGTTTCGGCCATCTTCGGCGGCATCAGTCGCAGTCAAAAGGGCGATAACTTCGCCCTTGTCGATGGCGGCGCGCACCTTTGTGGCACCGGTCAGCAACTGACCGGCCTTGCGCGCCATGCCCAACGCCCCGAGAAAGCGCTGTTCTAGCCTTGTTGCCGCCAGTTCGGCAAGATCGTCCGGCACCAAGACGGCGGCTTTCAGGCTTTTGGCGAAAGCCTTCTTTTTGACCGCCTCGCGAACCATGTCGGCCGAGAGGGTGATCCAGACACCGCGGCCTTCGGCCTTGGCGTCGACATCGGGGACTACTCTCTCGTCCGGACCGACCACGAAGCGGATGAGCTCCGCGATCGGCTTTTCCTCACGTGTCAGGGCGCATTGCCTGACGGTTTCCTCACGGCGGGGCATAGCGCGCGCCCTCCGCTGCCGTTTCGGGCCTTAAACCTCTTCCGCCTCGGGCTCGCCTTCGGTCTCGGGGGAAGCCAGGTCCGCCTCGGTGATCCAGCCGGCCTTGAGACGGGCCTGCAGGATCATTTCCTCGGCTTCCTCGCGGCTCACCGGGAAATCCTTGAAGGTGCCGTCGAACCGCTTGGTCTCGCCATCCTTGCGTTCGCTCCAGCCCACCAGGTCGTCAGCGGCGCAACCGGCGAAATCGTCGACGGTCTTGATGCCTTCCTTGCCCAGGGCTTCGAGCATCGCCGCCGTCAGTCCGGGAATCTCGTAGAGATCGTCCTCGACGCCGAGCTGCTTGCGCGCATCGTCATGGGCCCGGTCGATAGCCGCCAGGTATTCGACGGCGCGGTTCTGGATTTCGGCAGCGGTTTCTTCGTCGAAGCCCTCGATGGTGGCGATTTCGCCAACTTCGATATAGGCGAGTTCCTCGACCGAGGAGAAACCTTCCGAAGCCAATAGCTGGGCAACCATCTCGTCGACATCAAGGGCATTCATGAACAATTCGCTGCGTTCGGTGAATTCCTTCTGCCGGCGCTCGGATTCTTCCTGCTCGGTGAGGATGTCGATATCCCAGCCGATGAGCTGGGAAGCCAGGCGCACATTCTGGCCGCGACGGCCGATGGCAAGCGACAACTGCTCGTCGGGCACCACGACTTCGATGCGCTCGGCCTGCTCGTCGAGCACCACCTTGGCGACATCGGCCGGCTGCAGGGCCGAGACCACGAGGTCGGCGATGGTGTCGGTCCAGGGAATGATGTCGATCTTTTCGCCCTGCAGTTCCGCCACCACGGCCTGCACGCGCGAGCCGCGCATACCCACGCAAGCGCCGACCGGATCGATGGAGGAATCCGAGGAAGTCACGGCGATCTTGGCGCGGCTGCCCGGATCACGGGCGATCGAGCGGATGGTGATGATGCCGTCGTAGATTTCCGGCACTTCCTGCATGAACAGCTTGGCCATGAACTGCGGATGCGTGCGGGAGAGGAAAATCTGGGGCCCGCGCTGCTCGCGGCGCACGTCGTACACATAAGCCCGGACGCGGTCGCCATAGCGGAACATTTCGCGCGGGATCAGCTCGTCGCGGCGGATGATGGCTTCGCCACGGCCGAGATCGACGATGACATTGCCGTATTCGACGCGCTTGACGGTGCCGTTGACGATCTCGCCGACGCGGCCGGAATATTCCTCGAACATGCGGTCGCGCTCGGCGTCGCGCACCTTCTGGACGATGACCTGCTTGGCCGACTGGGCGGCGATGCGGCCGAATTCGATGGGCGGCAGCGGTTCGGTGAGGAAATCGCCGACCTTGGCTTCGGGCGATTTGGCGCGGGCCGATTTGAGGTCGATCTGGCGGCCGGATTCCTCGACCTGGTCGACGATCTCCAGGAGGCGCCACAGGCGCAGTTCGCCCGAGCGCGGATTGATCTCGGCCTTGATTTCGGTCTCGGCGCCGTAGCGGGCCTTGGCGGCCTTCTCGATGGCGTCCTGCATGGCTTCGATCACGACCATGCGGTCGATCGATTTCTCGCGGGCGACGGCGTCCGCAATCTGCAGCAGCTCCAGTCTGTTCGCGCTAACGGCCATTTTCGTGACTTTCCTCTTATTGAACTAGAGCGTTTTCAGGAAAAGTGGATGCCACTTTCCGGTCCTGAAAACGCGATCAAACAAAACCAGGAGCATTCGTTCTGGTGCAATCAGAACGAACGCCCTAGTGCGACGCCGGAGCGTCGTCTTCAGGCGTGTATTCGACGGTTTCGATGTCCTCGTCATCGTCGATGGGATTTTCGTCCTGCTCGACCTGCGCCATGTCCATCAGCGCATCGGTCATCACCAGCTTGGCCTCGCCGAGGCTTTGCAGCGGCAGGCGATGGTTGGGGTCGGTGCCGGTGGGCGCCTCGGGCAGCGTGATGGTGACGCTTTCGTCATCGGCGGCGGCGATGAGGCCGCGATAACGCTTGCGCCCCTCGATGCCGTCGGTCAGCTCCACCCTGGCCTCATGGCCGACGAAGCGCTTGAAATCCCGGGCCCGGACCAGCGGCCGGTCGATACCGGGCGAGGAGACTTCGAGATGATATTCGCGGTCGATCGGATCTTCGAGATCGAGCACCGGTGACAGATCCTTGGACAGCGTCTCGCAATCCTGGATGGTGAAATTGCCGTTCTCATCCTCGGCCATGATCTGCAGCGTGCAGCCGTTTTCCTGGGTGACCTTCACCCGCACCAGCGCATAGCCCAGATCGTTGGCGACCGGCTCCACAATAGCCGAGATACGGGCCTCGAGCCCGGTTTCCTTGATATAGCGTTTTTCGGTCAGATCGAAAGCCATCGGTCTTTCTGCAATAAAAAAGAGCGGGGCCGGATGGCACCCACTCTCCAGGAGAGCCAGTGATGTTGGCGTTCATATAGCGCCGATGGCCCCGTAACGCAAGAGCGCGGCGCCCGGGGCTATTTCTCGAAGGTCACCGAATCGGCCTCGGCGCCCAGTTGTTTCAAGGTGTCGCGCAATTGACCGACCATCTTGTCGGGGCCGCACACATAGAAGTTGCCGGAGAAGTCCTTGACGTGGCGCTTGAGGAAATCGGCATCGATACGTTCGTGCAAAAGGCCCGGCACGCTTTCCTCGGTGAGGGTGAACAGGCGCTCGAGCCCCTCCATGGCTTCGAACTCGTCGCGCAGGATGATGTCGCGCTCCGTCCTGTTGGAAAAGATCAGCCGGTTGCCGGCGAGCCTGCCATCCTTGTGAAGGCGGCGAAGGATGGCGATGAAGGGTGTAACGCCGGCGCCGCCCGCAATGAAGGTGCCGGGCCCCTTATAGGTGATGGTGCCCCAGACATCGCGCAGCAGCAGGCTGGCGCCGGCTTCGAGCCGGCCCAAACGGGCGGTGACGCCGTCATGGTCGAAATAGCTCTTGATGGTGAATTCCAGCGCCGGCCATTCGGCCAGGGCCGTGAAGGTGAACGGACGCTTCCTGTCCCGCCAGCCATCGAGATCGAGCGACACTTCGGTCGCCTGGCCGGGCTCGAACACAAAGCCCTCCGGCTTTTCAACCGTATAGCGCCGCACATTGTGGGTGACGGACCGGATATCGAGAATCTTGACGGGCGTGGGCATGAGCGTCGTCTCCATTGGCTCATTTAGACGCGATGACAGCCCGAAGAGTTCCCGCCTCTAGGCGCCGATCTGGGGCAGGGCGCGCGCCAGCTCGGCCGGATCGATGCTGCCGGGCGCAAGATTTGCGGCCAGCATATGGTGGGCGAGCCCGCAGAAATAGCTGTTCACCGGCGCCGGCAGACCCAGCCGGCGGGCCAGGAGCACGATCTCGCCATTGAGGTAGTCGGTCTCGATGGACCCGGCGCCGCGCACCAGGCTCTGCGAGGAGGAAGAGCCGGAGCGGCGGACGCCCGGAATGTCGTGCATCTTGAGGAAGCCGCGATGGATGCCGGCCTCCTTGTCGGCCGTGATGCCTGCGGCGGCGAGCACGGCGTCGGCCTCGGCGCGGGCCGCCGCCAGATAGGGCTTGCGCACGGCCTCGTCGGCCAGCGCGGCGCTGATGATATTGCCGAGGTTCATCAGCAGCTTGGCATATTTGGAGCGCATGACGTCTTCATGCTGGGCGGCCATGAAGCCCGCCGGGGCGAGAAGCTCGGCCACCGCCCTGGTGACCGCATCGACGCCCCGCGGGAAGCGGCCGATATCGAAGATGCCATGGACGGGCGAGCCGAAGACGTTGACCTCGCCGGGCGTCAGGTAGTCGGCCGGCATGCCCACCATGACGCCATAGACATTGGGGAACAGGCGCAGCGCCATGGTCTCGTTGGCGACGCCGTTCTGGAAGCAGAAAATCGCCTGGTCGGTGACGCCGGCATCGCGCAGGGCCTGCAGCGCCGCCTGGGTATCCTGCGTCTTCATGGTCAAAAAGATGACGTCGTCGGGCCGCCAGTCGATGGCATCGGGGGCGCCCACGCAGGAGAAATGCGCCGTCTCGACCTTGTCGGGCGTACGCAGCAACAGGCCATGCTGCCGGATGGCGGCGAGTTGGGCGCCGCGGGCGATACCGATGACGTCCCTGCCGATAAGGGCCAGGCGCGCCGCGATGACACCGCCGATTGCGCCCACTCCATAGATCACGACGCGCACGGCCAACTCCTAGAGACGGTTGAAACTGAAGTAGAAACTCTTGAGACGCCCTTCCCGCCGGGCTTTTTCCTCATAGCGCGTCGGCTCCCAGCCCGCATAGGGCTCGTGCCAGGCGCCGGGGTGAGAGGGTGAAAACGCGAAGGCGGGCTGGCGCAGGATATGCGCCAGGGTCCAGTCGGCATAGTCCTCGATATCGGTGGCGAAGTTGAAGACGCCGCCCGGCCGGATGGTGCGGGCCAATTCGCCCAGCGTCAGCGGCGAAACGAACCGGCGCTTGTGGTGACGCGTCTTGGGCCAGGGATCGGGATAGAGCAGGAACACCGTATCGAGGCTGGCATCGGGCAGGTGCTGCAACAGCTTCAGCGCATCGTCGGCGAACAGGCGGATATTTTTGAGGTCCTGTTCGTCGATGGCCTGCAACAGCTTGGCGATGCCGCCGGTGAAGACTTCGCAGCCGATATAGCCCAGTTCGGGATTGCGGCCGGCTTCCAGCGCCAGATGCTCGCCCCCGCCATAGCCGATTTCGAGCACCACATGGCGGGCTTTTGGAAAGAGCGTCGCGGGATCGAGCACACCTTCGGGCAGGGCGATTTCAAGCGCAGGCAGCTTGTCGCGAAACAGCGCATCCTGGCCGCGATGCAGGCGCTTGCCGGAGCGGCGGCCGAAAAAGGCGCGCGGTTCGCCCGCAATATTGAGGGGGGTGGCCTTGGTCTTCACGCTTCAAACCAATACGGGGTCACGCCGGCGGAGGCCGGCTTCATGGGCTCCGCATATAGGGCGTTCGGGCAAGATGCCAGCCCCAAAACAAACACCCCGGCCTAGCGGCCGGGGTGCTGGAAAGCTTTGGTGCCTAGCGCACGGCGGCCTTGAGCTTGGGGACGAGGTCGACCTTTTCCCAGGAGAAGGCGCCGTCGCGGCCCGGCTTGCGGCCGAAATGGCCATAGGCCGAGGTCTTGGCATAGATGGGCTTGTTGAGGTCGAGATGCCGGCGAATGCCCGAGGGCGACAGGTCCATCACCTCGCGCAGGGCCTTTTCCAGGACTTCGTCCTCGACCTTGCCGGTGCCGTGGGTATCCACATAGATCGACAGCGGCTGGGCCACGCCGATGGCGTAGCTGAGCTGGATGGTGCAGCGCTCGGCGAGATTGGCCGCCACGACGTTCTTGGCCAGATAGCGCGCCGCATAGGCCGCCGAACGGTCGACCTTGGTGGTGTCCTTGCCCGAGAAGGCGCCGCCGCCATGCGGGGCCGCGCCACCATAGGTGTCGACGATGATCTTGCGGCCGGTAAGGCCGGCATCGCCGTCAGGACCGCCGATGACGAAAGCGCCGGTGGGGTTGATGTACCACTTGGCATCGGTGGCGATGGCCAGATCGCCAAGGGCTTCGCGCACGAACGGCTCGATGATCTTGTGGACGTCCTTGGAGCTCAGCTTCGGGTCCAGATGCTGGGTCGAGACCACGATCTGGGTGGCTTCCGCCGGCTTGCCGTTCTCGTAGCGGACGGTGACCTGGCTCTTGGCGTCGGGGCCGAGGATGGCGGCCGGGCCGGTGCCGGTCTTGCGGGCGGTGGCGAGGCCTTCGAGGATCTTGTGGGCGTAATAGATCGGGGCCGGCATCAGTTCCGGGGTCTCGCGCACGGCGTAGCCGAACATGATGCCCTGATCGCCGGCGCCTTCGGTATTGCTGCCCTCGGCGCTGTCGACGCCGCGGCCGATATCAGCCGACTGGCCGTGCAACAGCACGTCGATCTTGCAGTTCTTCCAGTGGAAGCCGGCCTGCTCGTAGCCGATGGCGCGGATGGCCTTGCGGGCGACGGAGCGGAATTTGGAGGGATTGATCACCGGGCTGCCGGAAGCGTCGTGGACGAGCTTGCCGTCCTTGTCCTTCTTGAGCAGCGTATCGGGCACGCGCACTTCGCCGGCGATGACGACGCGGTTGGTGGTCGCCAGCGTTTCGCAGGCGACGCGGACCTTCCAGGGGTCCATGCCGGTCTTCTTGGCCTCGCGATAGACCATGTCGACGATCTCGTCGGAGATGCGATCGCAGACTTTGTCGGGATGACCTTCGGATACGGATTCGGAAGTGAAGAGATAAGAGGAACGTGGCACGTCAAAGACCCCTGTTGCAGCCCGAAGTTCCCACGGGCGGCGTGGTTTTAGTCCTCGGCGAGCGCGGCGGTCAATAGGATATAAAGAATACTTTATATGTCAGGCCGATGAAGGAGGGCAAACTATGCCCGGCGGCGGCGGGCCGCGAGGGCCGTCGACAGGGCGACGAGCAGGCCCAGCAGCTCGGCGCCCAGCAGCGGCCAGTAGCGCCAGCGGGCGAAGGGCGTCTCGGAGAGGCGCTGGTCCGGCACCACGTCGAGCAGCGCCACCTGCTGGGGGGCAAGGCTGGCGGTGATGCGGCCGAGCGGATCGGTCATGTAGGTGAGGCCCGAATTGGCGGCGCGAATCAGCGGCATGCCTTCCTCGACGGCGCGGACGCGGACATGGTCGGCGTGCTGGGCCGGGCCGATGGAGCCATCGAACCAGGCATCGTTGGTGATGTTGAAGAGGAACTGGGCCTTGCCGATATCGTCGCCCAGATCGCCCGAAAAGATCGCCTCGTAGCAGATCAGCGCCAGGAAAGCCGGGGTGTCGGGTAGCGCCATCAGGCGGCGCCCATCGCCCGGCACCCAGCCATCGACGCCGGGCACGAACTGTTTCAGCCCGAAACGGGCGAAGAAATCCGAGAAGGGCAGGTATTCGCCGAACGGCACCAGGTGGGATTTGTCATAGGAGGCGATGACCTCGCCATCGGTGTTGATGGCGAGGATGGCGTTGTAGTCGGAATTGCCCCCATCGGGGGCTTCGCCGGGCGCATATTCCTCGCGCGGCGCGCCGGTCAGCAAGGTGACGTTGTCGGGCAGGGCGCGGGCGATGCGGGCCAAGGCTTCGGGATATTGCGAGAGGAAGAACGGCAGCGCCGATTCGGGCCACACCAGATGGGTGACGCCATCGAGGCCCTTGTCGCTGGGGTCGAGCCTGGTGGCGGACAGATCGAGCAGGCGCGTGATGATGGCGGCCGGATCGGCCTTGCTCCAGTCGGCATGTTCATAGATCACGGGCTGCACCAGGCGCAGCTTGATATCGGTGCGCGGCGTGACCGGCGTGTTGTTCAGCCGGTAATTGCCCCAGCCGATCTGGCCGGCGATGACCGCCATGGCGAGGAAGAATGGCAGGAGTCTCCGCGTCCAGCCGCGCTCGTCGGCGGGCCAGACCAGCGCCGGCGTGGTGGCGAGGAGAATGACCAGGAAGGTGAGGCCATAGACGCCGATCACCGAGGCCAGCTGCATCAATTCGTCGGTGCCGGTCAGCGCGTAGCCGAGCAGATCGAACGGAAAGCCCGACAGCACATGGCCGCGCGCCCATTCGGCGGCGGTGAGGAAAGTGGTGAGCGTCAGGATGCGCCAGGGACCGGGGGACCAGAACAGATGCGCCAGCGCACTCGCCAGCCCCCAGAAAAAGGCGATCAGGGCGGCCAGCGCCAGGATGGCGAAGGGCATGACGACCAGCATGATGCCGCCATCGACGAAAAACGCGGCGCCCAGCCAGTGGAAGGCGACCAGGAAATAACCAAGACCGAAGGCAAAGCCGATGGCGAAGGCCGGACCGAACAGCTTACCGAGGAAGCCCCGGCGCCGCTCGGCGCCATCCAGCGCCCAGACCCAGAGCGGCATGGTGACGAAGAGCGCCGGCACGACGAAGAAGGGCGGCACGCTCAGCCCGGCGATAGCGCCGGCGACCAGCAGCATGACAAAGCGCCGCCATCCGTGGGCGAGCATGGCAGTTTCGGCAAGCCAGGTCACACGCGGGGTCGCTTTGGCGAATCAGGGAGCATGACACGAAGGTCGCCGGGGGCGGCGGCAGCGTCAAGGGTGGAGAAGGTTACCGCCGGCGGCCTTACTCGGCGGCTTCCGAATTGGGCTCGTCCGCCGCGGGCGGCATGGCGCCGGGTTCCTCGACCTTGGGCTTGGCGACGGGCGTGCGCCGCCGCTTGATCTTGAGCTTTTTCAGCCGCCGGCTGTCGGAGGCCAGGATCTCGATATCGAAGCCTTCGAGCTTGGTGACGATCTCCCCCTTGCGGGGCACGCGGTCGATCAGGTCGAAGACCAGGCCGCCAAGGGTATCGACCTCGTCGGCGAATTCTTCGGGGTTGAAATCCGGGCCGATGAGGGCGCGGGCGTCATCCAGTTCGGCACGCGCATCGGCGATATAGGTATCGGGCCCGACCTTGCGGATCAGCGCCACGCCTTCCTCGTCGTGCTCGTCCTCGATCTCGCCCACCACGGCTTCCAGCAGGTCCTCGATGGTGACGAGGCCGTCGGTGCCGCCATACTCGTCGACCACGATGGCCATGTGCACATGGCTGGCGCGCATCTGCTGCAGCAGATCGCCCACCGGCATGGAGGGGGGCACGAACATGGCCTGGCGCACGATGTCGAGCTTGCCCAGTTTCTGCCTCAACGTGGAGGATACGAGCTTGACCGGCTGGGTGGCGGCGGCGTCGACCACCAGTTCGGTGATACGCTGCAAGGCGTCCTTGACGTGGATGAAGCCGGTGATGTTGTCGAGGTCTTCGTCATAGACCGGCAGGCGCGAATGGCCGACGACGCGGAAGCGGGCGACGAGCGCGCCCAGGCTTTCATGCACTTCGATGGCCTGGATGTCGGAGCGCGTCACCATGACGTCATCGACACGCAGATCGCCGAGCTTGAGGACGTTCTGCAGGATCGTCCGCTCGCTTTCGGAAAAGTCGGCGGTCTCGGAATTGGCCTCGGCTTCCAGCGCCTCCTGCAGGCCGCTGCGCAGCGAGGCCGGGCGCAGCGCCAGGATGGATTTGAGGCGTGACCATACTGTCGGCCCCCGCGGCGAAGCGGGGGCGGGACTAGAGCCAGGTTCCGGATTGGGCTCGCGCGCCTTGAGCGCGTGCGGGGTCGTATCGGTGTCGTTCATCGTGTCATTCCGCCCGAAAGGGCGCTCTTTGTCAAATGCGGGCGGGGGCGAAAGCGGCCCGATCAGTCGTCTTCATAAGGATCGGGGATGCCCAGGGTCGCCAGAATCCGGGTTTCGAGCCCCTCCATGACAAGGGCCTCGTCGTCCTCGATATGATCATAGCCCAGGATGTGCAGAAAGCCATGCACCACCAAATGGGTGAAGTGTTCCTCGAAGGGCTTGCCCAGTTCGATGGCTTCGCGATCGAGCGTTTCGCGCGCCAGAATGATGTCGCCCAGGATGCCGATGACGGGTCCGAACGGCTCGATCTGCGGGAAGGACAGCACATTGGTGGGGCTGTCCTTGCCACGCCAGTCGCGGTTGAGCTCCTGCTGCTCGGCATCGTCGGTCAAAACGATAGAGAGCTCGGCGGCGCCCTTCACCTTGGCCTTGGATTGCAGCAAGGCCTCGCGCACCGCCGTTTCGGCGATGGCATCGAGGCTTTCCGGCCAATCGCCCGCACTGCGGGAAATGGCGATCTCTAGAGGATATTTGCTCAGCGCAGTTTGCCTTCGGCCTCGCGGGCCTTCTGCTCTTCCAGCTTTCTGGCCGTATCGGCCTCATAGGCGCGCACGATGCGACCGACCAGTGCGTGGCGCACCACGTCCTTGTCGGAGAAGCGGGAGATATGAACGCCCTCGACCCCATCCAGAAGGCCGAGCGCTTCGACGAGGCCGGATTTCTCGCCGCGCGGCAGATCGACCTGGGTCGGATCGCCGGTGACGATCATCTTGGAGTTTTCGCCCAGGCGCGTCAGGAACATCTTCATCTGCATGGATGTGGTGTTCTGCGCTTCGTCGAGGATGACCACCGCATTGGCGAGGGTGCGGCCGCGCATGAAGGCGAGCGGCGCCACTTCGATGATGCCCGAGGTGATGCAGCGTTCCACATGCTCGGGACGCATCATGTCGTAAAGCGCGTCATAGAGCGGGCGGAGATAGGGATCGACCTTTTCCTTCATGTCGCCGGGCAGGAACCCCAGGCGCTCGCCGGCTTCGACGGCCGGACGGGAAAGTACGATGCGGTTGATATCGCCGCGTTCGAGGAGCGTGGCGGCATGCGCCACCGCCAGATAGGTCTTGCCGGTACCGGCGGGGCCGACGCCGAACACCAGTTCGGCGCGGTCCATGGCGCGGATATAGGCATCCTGGGCCGGAGTGCGGGCGACGATGGTGGCCTTGCGCGTGGCGATCTGGGCCATGCGCACCTTGCCCTTCTTTTCGAGCGTCGGCAGGGTAAGCTGGCTGTCCTCGGTCTCGATCATGCGGATGACGCCATCGACATCGGCGACATCGACGGCGCGGCCTTCCTCCAGCAGCGCGTAAAGCGATTCCAGCACGCGGCGCGCCTGGTCGACGCCGGAGGCGGCGCCCTTGAGCATGACGTGATTGCCGCGGGGGGTGGCCTGGACACTGAGGCGCTGTTCGATCAGCGCCAGATTCTGGTCGAAATCCCCGTAGAGCTGGGACGCGAGCCGATTATCTTCAAAGGCCAGTTCGAGTTGGGACGAGAGTGCGTTGTCGTTGGGGGACAAATGCCTGCTCAAACTCTGTTGCTCCTGGGCGCCGGTCGAGACTCAACAACGCTAGCAGATATGCGTTCCATTCCCATGACAAACTTGCCTTCAAGGGAATTATTTCCAACGCTGATGATTTCGACCGGCTGAATAGTGCCAAGCAGGTGTTCGGGTGCTTCCAGATGCACGGCCTGCAGATAGGGCGAACGGCCGCCCAACTGCCCCGGCATGCGGCCCTTGCGCTCCAGCAGCACATCCAGCGTCCGGCCGACGCAGGAGCGATTGAAGGCGCGCTGCTGCTCGGTGACCAGCGCCTGCAGGCGCGCCAGCCGTTCGGCCTTAACTTCTTCGGCGACCTGGCCGTCCATCTGGGCGCCGGGCGTGCCGGGACGGGTCGAGTATTTGAACGAGAAGGCCGACGCATAGCCGGCGGCGCGGATGATATCGAGGGTTTGCTCGAAATCGGCGTCGGTCTCGCCCGGGAAACCGACGATGAAATCGCCCGACAACGCCAGATCCGGCCGGACCGCCTTGATGCGGTCGATAAGGGCGAGATACTCGGCCACCGTATGCCGGCGGTTCATGGCCTTGAGGATACGGTCGGAGCCCGACTGCACCGGCAGGTGCAGATAGGGCATGAGCTTGTCGATATCGCGATGCGCCGCGATCAGCGCATCGTCCATGTCGCGGGGATGGCTGGTGGTGTAGCGCAGCCGCTCCAGCCCATCGATGGCCGCCAGCTCATGCAGCAATTCGCCCAGGCCCATGGCGCGCCCGCTGGCGCCGAGGCCGTGATAGGCGTTGACGTTCTGGCCGAGCAGGGTGATTTCCCTGACCCCGGCGGCGACGAGATTGCGCGCCTCGGCCAGGACCTGCGCCACCGGCCGCGACACTTCGGCGCCGCGCGTATAGGGCACGACGCAGAACGAGCAGAACTTGTCACAGCCTTCCTGCACGGTGAGGAAAGCGGTGAGGCCGCGCGAAATGGTGACTTCCTTTTTCGCCGCCGGCAAATGCTCGAACTTGTCCTCGGCGGGGAATTCGGTGTCGACGACCTGGGCGCCGTTATGGGCGCGGGACACGAGTTCAGGCAGGCGGTGGTAGGATTGCGGCCCGAACACCAGGTCGACGCCGGGGGCGCGGCGGATGATTTCCTCGCCTTCGGCCTGGGCCACGCAACCGGCGACGCCGATCATCAGGTCCTGGCCGCCGGCGCGGCGTTCGTCACGCAGCTCCTTGAGGCGGCCCAGTTCCGAGAACACCTTTTCGGAGGCCTTTTCGCGGATATGGCAGGTATTGAGCACCACGAGGTCCGCCGCCTCGAGGCTGGTGACCGTCTCATAGCCGTGCGGCGCCAGCGCATCCGCCATGCGGTCGCTGTCATAGACGTTCATCTGGCAACCATAGGTCTTGATGAAGAGCTTCTTGGTGGCCGGGGCGGCATGGGGATTTGTCATGCGGGGCCTCTTAGCAAAGATTGGCCCAGGAGGCTACTTTCATGGGAAACGGACGCGGGGAGGGCGCCATGGGCACACTGAGGGAAATCGTCTTCGATTGCGAGGGGCCGGCACGGCTGGCGCGTTTCTGGGCCGGGTTGCTCGATGGCTATGCGGTCCGGGCCTATGACGAAGCCGAAATCGACCGCCTCGCCGGGCTTGGCCTCACGCCGGAGACCGACCCCACCGTAATGGTCGACGGGCCAGGGCCGAGCCTTTGCTTCCAGCTCGTGCCGAGCCGGCGCTACGACAACAACCGGGTGCATCTCGACATTGGCGTCGCCAATGTGGCGGCGGCAGTCGTCGCAGCGGTCGGGGCTGGCGCCGAACTGGTGCGGGAGGAAGCCCAGTACAGCGTCCTCAGGGATCCGGAAGGCAACCAGTTTTGCCTCGTCAGGCGGTGACCTTGGGCAGGGGCAGGTTGCGGTTGAGGGCCACCAGCATATGGCGGACATCGCCTTCGGCGACCCTTGTGAGCTTCTTGCGGTCATCGGTGGCGGTGATCGGGTAGGGGACGCCGAAAGCCACGGTCACGTCCTTGGTGCCGCTGGTCAAAAGGTCCCGCACCACTTTCTTGAAGCCCTTGGAGCCGATGCCTGAAACGAGGCCCCGATCGGCGCGCGAGATGGGCATGCCCTGCAGCCGCGTATAGGCGATGGTCACCGGCTGGATGGCGACATCGAGGGCGCCGGCCTCCTTCATGGCCGCCTGCGCGGCGCCGACCAGCGCCGAGCGGAAGGGCTGCACATGCGTGCCCAGGTCGCGATGGCCTTCGGCGAACAACAGCACGGCGCTGTTGCGCATCAGGCGCGAGGCCATTTCGGCATGGGTGCGCCTGGTGTCGCTGCGGCGGTTATAGTCGACGAAGATGGTCTTTTGCAGCGAGGCCATGAAGTTGACGAAGGGCCAGCGCTTGATCTCGGCCTTGGCGACGAAGGTGACGTCGGCGACCGAGCCGATGGCGATGATGTCGGTCCAGGAGATGTGATTGGAGGTCAAAAGCGTGGGGCGGCCATGCGCCGGCTCGCCGATGACCCTGACCTTCATGCCGAGGAAGATGCAGCCGCATTTATGGAACAGGCGCGGCATGAAGTTCCATTCGAGCCCCAGGCGCGTGACGATGAACTGGGTCGGAATGCCGATCAGCATCATCGGGATATAGATGAATATAAAGAACAGGATACGCGGAATCACGACTTCTTGCTCCCTTCGAGCGGCACCGCATAAAGCTCAAGACGGTGATCGACCAGGCGATAGCCCAGGCGTTTGGCGATCACTTCCTGGATGGCTTCGATCTCCTCGTTCCGGAACTCGATGACGGTGCCGGAGCGGATATCGATCAGATGGTCGTGGTGTTCGTCCGGGATCAGCTCGAAGCGCGCCCGTCCGTCCTTGAAATCGTGCTTGGTGACGAGCCCCGCCTCCTCGAAGAGGTTGACGGTGCGGTAGACGGTCGACAGCGAAATGCGCCCGTCGATGGCGGCGGCGCGACGGTAGAGTTCCTCGACATCGGGATGGTCGGCGCTCTGCTCGATCACCTGGGCGATGACGCGGCGCTGGTCGGTCATGCGCATGCCGCGGGCGGCGCATTGTTCTTCGAGTGTGGCGGTCGGCGCTGTCATCGCATGCCCCTTCGTCTCTGGTGCGGGTTACCCAAGATTGCAGGCCATGACAAGAGCGGTCGCAGCCGTCCCGTCAGGCTTGGGGTAATAGCCCTTTCGCGTGCCGATCTCGGCAAAACCATGGCTCCTGTAGAGCTTGACCGCCGGCGCATTGCCGGCATCGACTTCGAGAAACATCCGGGTCGCCGGGCTCATCAGCAGATCGTCGAAAGCGGCCCGCAGCAGCGCCGCGCCGACGCCCTTGTGACGCCATTTACGATCGACCACGATGGTGAGCAGTTCGGCTTCGTCGGCGCTGAGGCGCAGCATGGCGAAGCCGGCGATGCGGTGTCTGGCATCGCAGGCGATATAGGCCGGGGTGATCTGGGGCTGGGTAAGGTAGGCGGCGAAATCCTCGCGCGGCCAGCCGCGATAAAAGCCTCCGGCATGGAGCCTTGCCATATCCTCGGCGTCGCGCGCCTCACCGGGCTCGATATGCAGACCCTGCGGGGCCATCCACAGCTTCAGCATCCATTACCCCGCATGCGTCCGGGCGATGCGGGCCTTGTCCTGCGGCTTGGCATCGGCATCGCGAATGTAATTGGGCTCGGGCGGATAGGC
Organism: Devosiaceae bacterium; assembly: GCA_036499825.1. GTDB lineage: Bacteria > Pseudomonadota > Alphaproteobacteria > Rhizobiales > Devosiaceae > Paradevosia. The sequence goes on along the minus strand of DASYCZ010000012.1, from coordinate 91,215 downwards.
GTCGGGCATAACAGTCGCGGCAAACGCCGCTAGCCTTGCGATATCCACAAAGGGCACCGTGATGGTCCCGGCCCGCGCCGGTATGCGCCCCAGCGCCTCGGCCATCGGCAGGATCTCCGCCACCCCGACCGGCAGGCCGGGGCCCGAGAACAGCTGGAAATAAGCCTCGTCGCGCCGGGCATCGAGCAGCACCGCCACCGGCTCGCACTGGGCGGCGAGCGAAATCGCCAGAAGGCTCGGCACGCCGATGACCGGAATGCCGAGCGCCAGCCCAAGCCCACGCGCGGCGGAGAGGCCGATGCGGAGCCCCGTGAAGGAGCCGGGCCCGGTGGTGACGGCGATGCGGGTCAGATCCCCATAGGCCAGCCCATTGCGCGCCAGCAGCGCGGCGATGCGATCGAACAGGATTTCGGCATGGCCCTGGGCGATGTCATCGACCGAGGTATCGATGGCGCCATCGGGGCGCAACAGCGCCAGCTGCAAGCGCGGCGCCGCGGTATCGATGGCAAGAATGATGTCGGCGACGCTCATGGGGGGAGAAATAGGCCGCCACGGTGACGCGGGCAAGGGCTGAAGATGGTGCGGAAGGGCGTTGTCGCCTGGATGGCGGTGAGTGCGGGGCAGGAAGGCGGGCATTATCCTTTCCCCCACCACGGAGTCATCCCGGCGAAGGCCGGGATCCATGTGGGGAGCGTCCCACACGCTGGATGTATCGGCCCACCCCGGACATGGATTCCGGCCTTCGCCGGAATGACCCCGTGGGTGGGAGAGAGTGGGGCGATGTGGCTGAGGGGGCTGTTGGGTAAAGAAAGTGACTAAAAGCCTGGCGGCTCTTGCCAGTTGCCCCTCGCCCCTCCGGGGAGAGGGCTGGGGTGAGGGGTGGCGTCACGAGCACTGAAAGAGAGTGAGTCCCGACCGAAATATCGTGGCTCCGCTACCCCTTGCTCTGAAGTCTCTGTTGTGGCGTGAACCGCAACACCAGGGATGCGGAGAACTCCGCACCCCTCACCCAACGCTATCGCGTCGACCTCTCCCCAAAGGGGCGAGGTGGCCGAGACATTGGTGGTTGCTGCCACGCGTCTGCCATTCGAGCATAGCTCTCATGGCCTTCTCGCCTCCAGTCGCCCCACCGGGGCGATTGCTCCGCCTATAGGCGGAACGGCTCGAAGTCCCCAAAGGGGCGAGGTGGCTGAGAGATTGGTGATAGATGCCACGCGTCTCGCCATCCGAGCGCAGCTCTCATGGCCTCGTCGGAGGGACGAGTGCCCTGAAACTCAAGCCGCCCTGGCGCTTAAACCTGTGCGACCTGCTCGACACCCGGGACGAAGTGGCGGAGGAGGTTTTCGATGCCGTTGCGCAGGGTCGCGGTCGAGGAGGGGCAGCCGGAGCAGGCGCCCTGCATGTGGAGGAACACGGTGCCGTCCCGGAAACCCTTGAAGGTGATGTCGCCTCCATCCATGGCGACGGCGGGGCGGACGCGCGTGGCGAGCAGTTCCTTGATCACCTCGACGGTTTCGCTGTCGTCCTCGTCGAAGAATTCCTCATCGGAGGCACTGGTCTCGATGGTCTCGTTGTCGGCGACCACGGGCTTGCCGGAAAGGAAATGCTCCATGATGACGCCGAGGATCGCGGGCTTGATATGGGCCCAGTTGGTGTCATCCTTGGAAACCGAGATGAAATCGGAGCCGAGGAACACGCCGGTGACGCCCGGAACGGCGAACAGCGAGGCGGCCAGCGGCGAGGTCACGGCCATGTCCTTGCTGCGGAAATCGCGCGGCTCGCCGACGAGTACGTCACGGCCCGGCAGGAACTTGAGGGTGGCCGGATTGGGCGTGGCTTCGGTCTGGATGAACATGGGCAGCCTCCCCGCGAACGGGATTAGAATGGTTCTAGATCGTCTCTAGTCCCGCTAACATAGCCCTTTCGCACATCAAAGCAAGGGTATCCATCGGTCTTTGCCGATGAAGCTAGCAGACGGCGATGATTTCCTCGTCGCTCATCGAGCCGGGAACGACGGTCACCAGGATGTGGAGGCGGTTGTTGCCGGCAAAGTGGCCGATCAGCGGGCCCGGGCCCTCATTGCCGGTGGCGGCGGCCAGCACCAGGATGGCGATACCCGGATCGGCGGCGATGATAGCCTCGATGGCGTCGGCGGCGCGGCCTTCTCGAATGACAGTCTCGGTCTTGATGGCGCCAATCTCGCCGATGCGCCGGAGGCGCCTGTCGATATTCTGCTCGGCGTCTTCGAGGGCTTCGGCCCGCAGCACGTCCTCGACACCCAGGCCGTGGAATTCGGGCGGCTCGATCACCGACATCAGGACCACGATGCCGCCGGTGCGGCGGACCCGATGGGCGGCGAAAGTCACCGCCCGGTCACATTCCTCGGTGTCGTCGATGATGACGAGGAACTTGCGTTTGTATTCGGGCAGGATGTCAGCCAAAAGCGCCCCCCATGGCTGTGGCGGAGGACGCCATGGTGGCACTTGCGGCGACGAGCGGCAAGCTCAGCGGATGAAACCCACGATGTCGCAGACCTGTTTCATCGTGGTCTCGGCGATGGCGGAGGCGCGTTCGGCGCCATCCTTCATGAAGGCGTCGATCGTCGCAGGGTCGGCGACCAGGCGGCGCATTTCGCCGGCCATCGGCGCGAGGACTGCGACGGCGAGATCGGCCAGAGCGGGCTTGAAGACGCCCCAGCCCTGCCCGCCATAGTCCTTGAGCACGTCGGCCTTGGTGCTGTCGCTGAGGGCGGCGAAAATGCCCACCAGATTGTCGGCCTCGGGACGGCCCTCGAGGCCCTTGACCTCGGTGGGCAGCGGCTCCGGATCGGTGGTGGCGCGCTTGATCTTCTTGGAAATCGCATCGGCCTCGTCGAGCAGGGAAATGCGCGACTGATCCGAGGGATCGGACTTGCTCATCTTCTTGGTGCCGTCACGCAGGCTCATGACGCGGGTGGCGGGACCGGCGATCAGCGGCTCGGTGACGGGGAAGAATTCGGCCGGCAGCCCCTGCTGCGCGATCGAGGCGGCGAAATCATTGTTGAACTTGATGGCGATGTCGCGCGTCAGCTCCAGATGCTGCTTCTGGTCGTCGCCCACAGGCACATGGGTGGCCTTGTAGAGCAGAATGTCGGCAGCCATCAGCGAGGGATAGGCGAACAGGCCCAGCGAGATGTTTTCGGCATTCTTGCCGGCGGTCTTGTCCTTGAACTGCGTCATGCGGCTCATCCAGCCCATGCGCGCCACGCAGTTGAACACCCAGGCGAGCTCGGCATGCTGATGCACGCGGCTCTGGTTGAAGATGATGGATTTCTTCGGATCGATGCCCGCCGCCACATAGGCCGCCGCCAGCGTGCGGGTGGATTTCCGCAAATCATCGGGGTCCTGCCACACGGTGATGGCATGCATGTCGACGACGCAATAGATCGTCTCATGCGTTTCCTGCAGCGGGGCAAAGCGGCGGATGGCGCCGAGATAATTGCCCAGATGCAGGTCGCCCGAAGGCTGGATGCCGGAAAATACGCGCGGGGTGAAAGCCATTGGATTGTCCAGAGCCTAGCAGTTCATAAGAGGTCGAGGGGGCTTAACAAGCCTCATCCCACGACACAAGGCGAAGCTTTATGCCTTGGCGCGCTTGAGACGCTTCAGCAGCATGCCGAGCGGCTGCGCGCCGGAAAAATGCACCAGCACGAAATAGAACACGAAGCCGACGCCCATCAGCAGGCTGAGGGCCGCGAGCTGCACCAGGATGCTGGTGGAGGCGGCGAAGGCCGGGGCCAGCGGCAGGCTGAGCAGATAGAGCAGGCCGGCCATCAGGATGGAGCTGCCGATGATGAGGCCGTGGCGGCGCCATTCGGTGCCGTTGAGGCTGAAATGGCCGCGGCGCTTGAGCCAGATGGCGAGCAGCACCGAATTGGCCCAGGCCGCAACCGAGGTGGCGATGGCGATGCCCACATGCTGGTAGCGCGGGAACAGCAGCAGCGAGATGACGATGTTGATGACCACCGATATGCCAGCGAAAATCGTCGGCGTCATGGTGTCCTCGCGGGCGAAATAGCCCGGTTGCAGCACGCGGATCAGCACATAGGCAGGGAGGCCCGCGGCGAACCAGATCAAGGTGTTGGCGGTCTCGATGGTGGAGGCGGCGTCGAACTCGCCGCGCTGGAACAGCACGCGCACGATGGGGTCGGCGATGGCGATCAGCGCGGTTGCGGCGGGCATCGACAGCAGCATGGAGATCAGCAGCGCCTGGGTCTGGGAGGCATCGGCCTCCTTGTCGCGGCCGCCAGTCAGGTGCCGTGACAGCTCGGGCAACAGCACCGTGCCGACGGCGATGCCGATGATGCCGAGCGGCAGCTGGTAGAGCCGGTCGGCGTAATAGAGATACGCCATGGCGCTGGGCGCCGCCGAGGCGATGATGGTGCCGACGAAAATATTGACCTGGGTGATGCCGCCGGCGATGACGGCGGGCACAGCCCTTATCCAGAAGCGCTTCACTTCGCCATCGAGCTTGGGCCAATGCAGCCTCGGCACGAAATCGGCGCGGCGGATGGCGTAATAGACGAAAGCCAGCTGCGCCACGCCCCCGCCCAGGGTGCCGATGGCGATCCAGATGGCGGTTTCGACCGGGGTCTTGGGCTCGCCGATGACCAGCGGCAGCATGAAGGCGATCATCACCACGTTGAGCAGCACGGGCGCGAAAGCGCCGGCGGTGAAGCGGTTGAGGCCGTTGAGAATGGCCGCATAGGCGGCCATCAGCGACATGCACATGAGGTAGGGGAAGCAGATGCGGGTCAACAGCACCGTCAGGTCGAACTTGGCCTGATCATCGACGAAGCCCGGAACGAACGGGATCAGCACCCAGGGCATGAAGATTTCGACCAGGATGGTGACGGCGGTTACCACCACCACCAGCCAGCTCATGATGCGCGCCGCCCACAGCCGGGCGGGCTCAGGGCCTTCCTGCTCCAGCGCCTTGGCGAAGAGCGGAATGAAGGCAGTGTTGAAGGCGCCCTCGGCGAACAGCCGGCGGAAGAGGTTGGGGAAGCGGAAAGCCGCCACATAGGCGTCGGCGGCAGGTCCGGTGCCGAGCACCGCCGCCACCAGCGCATCGCGCACGAAACCCAGGACCCGGCTGCCTATGGTCCAGGCGCCGACATTGAGGAAATTGCGGTATAGGCTCACGTAGGATCAGCCATTGACCATGAGACGCTGGGCCTGCTGGCGCAGCTCATGCGGGTTGGGGCCGAACACATCGAGCAGGGCGTTGCGGATGCGGTTCTGGCGGGCCTTGGATTCGATCTTATGGCCGGTGAGGTCGGTAACATAGAAGACGTCCACGGCCTTTTCGCCATAGGTGCCGATATGGGCGGAACCGATGGTCAGGTTGAGATCGGAGATGGCCCGGGTCAGATCATGCAGAAGCCCGGTGCGATCGAGCCCGGACAGCTCGATGACGGTGAATTTTTCGCTGAGGGCGTTGGAAACCAGCACTTCGGCCGGCAGCGAGAACGGCTTGAGGCGTTTGTTGAGCCGGCTTTCCTTGCCGATATCGATGAGAATCTGGCGCTTGCCCTCGAGCAGTTGCCGGGTGGTCTCGATGATACGGGTGGCGCGGACCTTTTCATCCTCGTCGGAGGCGAAACTGCGGCGCAGGCGGAAAGTGTCGATAGCCCGGCCGTCGCGGGTCGAAAAGATCTGGGCGCCGATGATGGAGGCCTCGCTCATGGTGCAGGCGCCGGCGATCAGCGACAACAGCCGCGGATGGTCGGGCATGTAGAACGAGACTTCGGTGATGGATTCGAAGGCCTTGATGCGGGTGGAGCCCGCAAAGGCCTGGCCGGCGCTGTCGGCCGCATGGATCATCTTGGCGTGCGTGATCTGCAGTTCAGGCTCGGCGCGCAGCCAGTAATGGTTGTAGTGACGGGCCGTATAGGCCTCGACCTGTTCGGGCGTCCAGCTGGTGAGAGAGGCGGCCAGAGCGTGCTTGGCCTCGTTGACGCGATCGTTCTGCGAGACCTGCGAATGGCCGCCCGACAGCAGCGGCTCGGTGGCATAATAAAGCGCCCGCAGCAGCGAGCCTTTCCAGCCGGTCCAGACGCCCGGACCCACGGCGCGGATATCGCAGGCCGTGAGGATCATCAGCAGCGCCAGGCGCTGGGGCGATTGCACCACCTCGGCGAAAGCCCTGGCGGTTTCGGGATCTTGGATATCGCGGGACTGGGCGACCTCGCTCATCAGCAGGTGGTGCTGGATGAGCCAGGCGACGGTGTCGGTTTCGGCCGGCGACAGGCCGAGGCGCGGGCAGAACTTGCGGGCAATGCGGGCGCCGGCGATGGAATGATCCTCGGGCCGGCCCTTGGCGATATCGTGCAGGAACAGCGCCACATAGAGCAGGCGCGTATCGTTGAGATGGGGCAGCAGTTCGTGGGTCAGCGGCAGCTCGTCGCTGAGGCCGCCATTGGCGATCTCGGCCATGACGCCGACGGCGCGGATCAGATGCTCATCCACCGTATAGTGGTGATACATGTTGAACTGCATGAGGGCGACGATCTTGCCGAAATCCGGCACGAACTTGCCCAAAACGCCGCTCTCGTTCATCTGCCTCAGGATGCGCTCGACCGATTGGGGCGCGGTGAGGATATCGAGGAAATAGCCGTTGGCGCGCGGATCGCCGCGCAGGCGGTTGTCGATCAGATGCAGCGAGCGGCGGATGGATTTGATGGCGTCGGGGTGGAACAGCAGTTCCTGCTGCCCGGCGACGCGGAACATCTTGATGAGATTGACCGGGTCTTTCTCGAAGATATCGGGGGCGGCGAGATTGAGCCGGCCGGTATCGACGATGAAATCGGCCTCGCCCTTGATGCGGGATTTGCCGGAGCGGAACGGGGCCAGCACGCGGCCCACCAGGTCCATGTCCTTGGCGTGGTTGAATTCGAGGCTGGCGCAGAAGATGCGGGTCAGATCGCCCACATCCTTGGCGACCAGGAAATAGCGCTTCATGAAGCGCTCGACGCCCAGCATCCCCAGGCGCGTGGAATAGCCCAGGCGCTCGGCCATTTCGGGCTGCAGGTCGAAGGTGAGCTTTTCGTCGGCGCGGCCGGTCATGAAATGCAGGTTACAGCGCACCGCCCAGAGGAATTCCTCAGCGCGCTGGAACAGGCGGTATTCGTCGGCCGAGAGCACGCCCTTGCCGATCAGCTCATGGGCAGTCTTGACCTGGTAAAAATACTTGCCGATCCAGAACAGCGTGTTGAGATCGCGCAGGCCGCCCTTGCCGTCCTTGATATTGGGCTCGACCACATAGCGGGTATTCCCCATCTGGCGGTGACGTTCATCGCGCTCGGCCATTTTGGCGGCGATGAATTCGGGCCCGGTCCGGGGCATGATCTCGGTTTCAAAGCGGCGCTCGAGCTGCTCGAACAGCGTGTCGTCGCCGGTGAGATAGCGCGCTTCCAGCGTTGCGGTGCGCACCGTCATGTCGGAGCGCGCCATGCGGATGCAGTCATCGACGGAGCGGACGGCGTGGCCGACCTTCTGGCCGAGATCCCACAGCATATAGAGAATATATTCGGTGACCTGCTCGCCCCAGGGCGTCTGCTTGTAGGGCAGGATGAACAACAGGTCGATATCGGAGCCGGGCGCGAGCGTGCCACGCCCATAGCCGCCGACGGCGGCCAGCGCGATGGCCTCGGCGCCGGACGGGTTGTCGACCGGATAGACCCGGCTCACGGCATAGAGGTGAATGGCGCGGATGATCTCGTCCTGCGCGGCCGCAAGGCTCTGGGCGCAGCGCATGCCCCGGCCGGATTGGCGCAGCTCGGCCTCGGCCTCATGCCTCGCCTTGGCGAGGGTTTCGCGCATCTTGGCCAGAACGATGGCGCGGGCGGCGGGCGAACGCGGATCTTCGGCGCCGACCGCGGCATCGAGTTCGGCCAACAGCGTCTCGGCGCCGGTCAGGGCGACCGGTTTTCGGGGGCGGGCTTCAGCTTCTGCGAGCGGCATCGCGGATATTCTTCAACTCGTAAATCAGCTCGATGGCTTGCCGGGGCGTCAATTCGTCGGGACGAAGCTGGTCGAGCATCTCAATCAGGGGATCGGCGGCGGTCGCTCTGGCCTCTGCGGGCGGCGGCTGATGGGCGAAAAGCGGCAGGTCGTCCAGTACGGCGGAGGGCGTACCGGAAGACCGCTGTTCCAATAGGGTAAGCACTTGCCGGGCGCGGCGCAACACCATCTCGGGCAGGCCGGCCAGTTTGGCCACCTGGATACCGTAGGAGCGATCGGCGGCACCGGTGGCGACTTCGTGCAGGAACACGACATCCCCCTCCCATTCCCGAACCTTCATGGTGTGGTTGGTGACTCTAGACAGGGTCTTTGAAAGGGAAGTTAATTCGTGGAAATGCGTGGCAAACAGCGCGCGGCAGCCGGTGGTGTCGTGCAGTGCCTCGACGGTCGCCCAAGCGATTGAAAGACCATCGAAAGTTGCGGTGCCCCGGCCGATCTCATCGAGGATGACGAGCGAACGGCGAGTGGCGCGATTCAAAATAGCGGCGGTTTCGACCATCTCGACCATGAAGGTGGAGCGGCCATGGGCGATGTCGTCGGAGGCGCCGACGCGGGAGAAAACGCGGTCGACGACGCCGATATGGGCGCTGGTGGCCGGCACATAGCTGCCGATCTGCGCCAGGATCGCGATCAGGGCATTTTGTCGCAGGAAGGTCGACTTACCGCCCATGTTCGGGCCGGTCACCAGCCATAGCCTGCCGCCGCCCAGCTCGTCGCTGCCGGAGAGGTCCGCGTCGTTGGCGACGAACGTGCCGCCATCGCCCGCCACCATGGCCTCGACCACGCTATGCCGGCCGCCCACGATGGCGAAGGCGAGGGATGTATCGATCTCGGGCCGGCAGAAGGCGCGGGTGGCGGCCAGGTGGGCCAGCGCCGCCGCCACGTCGAGTTCGGCCAGCGCATCGGCGAGCTGGCGCAGGCGATCGGTCTCGCCCAGAACCGCGGCGCTGAGTTCGGCGAAGATACGCGCCTCGATCTCCAGCGCCGCCTCATGGGCGCGGGCGATGCGGCCTTCGAGCTCGGCCAGCTCGCCAGTGGTGAAGCGCATGGCATTGGCCAGGGTCTGGCGATGGATGAACTGCTGGCGGTGCGGCTCTTCCAGGAGCCTGCCCCCATGGGCGGCGGGAACCTCGACGAAATAGCCGAGCACGCCATTGTGCCGGATCTTCAGCGACTTGACGTCGGTCTCATCGATCAGCCGGGCCTGGAGGGCGGCCACCACGGCGCGGGTTTCGGACGCCAGCGCCCGTTCGGCATCGAGGGCGCCGTCGAACCCCTTGCGCACGAAGCCGCCATCGCGGGCAAGCAGCGGCGGCTCGTCATCGAGAGCGGCGCTCAGGCGCCCGGCGAGGCCCTGCGGCGCCGCCCCGAGGCGGGCCGCGATGGTGTCGAGCTCGCGGGGACTGTCGGTCACGGCCGCAAGCCGCGCCGCCAGCTCGCCACCCTGCCGGATGGCGGCCGCGACGGCGTTGAGATCGCGCGGACCGCCGCGATCGAGCGCCAGACGGGTGACGGCGCGGGTGATGTCGGGGGCGGATTTGAGACCCTGCCGCAAGCGCTCGTTCAAGACCGGCGCCTCGATCAGTGCCGTCACGCCATCGAGCCGGGCATTGACCGCAACGGGATCGCAGAGCGGCGCCGCCAGCCGGCGGGCCAGCAGGCGCGAGCCGGGCGGGGTGACGCACAGGTCGATATCGTCGAGCAGCGAGCCGCGCCGCTCGCCGCGCTGGGTCTGCAGCAATTCCAGCGAAGCGCGCGTCGCCTGGTCGATGGCCATGTGGGCCGCAACCCGCTCGCTCGCGGGCGGGCGCAGCGCCAAAGGCTTGCCCTTCTGGCTGTCGAGCACATAGGCGATCAGCGCGCCCAGCGCGCCGCGGCCGGCCCGCGAATAGGCGGTGGGATCGACCACGTCGTCGAAGGCGGCGCGCAGGCGCGCGGCGGCGGCCTCGCTGTCGAAGGCGGCGGCGTCGAGTTCGACCAGCGCCAGGCCGCCCAGCGGCACATGCGCCACAACCAGGGCATCGCGCACCGCGGGGGTCAGCAGCAGTTCGACCGGATCGATGCGCGCCAACTCGTCGCCGATCATGGCGGCAGGCAGGTCGATGACGCTGGTCTCTCCAGTCGACACATCGGCCCAGGCCAGGGCGAAATCGGTATCGCCATGACGCACCATGGCGAGGGAGGCGAGAAAGTTCGAGGTGCGGGCCGGCAGCAAATCGTCTTCGGTGAGCGTGCCGGCGGTGACCAGCCGGACGACATCGCGCTTCACCACCGACTTGCCACCGCGTTTCTTGGCTTCGGCCGGGTCCTCGACCTGCTCGCACACGGCGACGCGATGGCCGAGCTGGATGAGCTTTTTGAGATAGTCCTGGGCGGCATGCACCGGCACGCCGCACATCTGGATATCCTGGCCCAGATGCTTGCCGCGCTTGGTCAGGACGATGCCCAGCGACTGGCTGGCGATCTCGGCGTCCTCGAAGAACAGCTCGTAGAAATCGCCCATGCGGTAGAACAGCAGATAGCCCGGATTAACCGCCTTGATCTCGAAATACTGCGCCATCATGGGCGTCAGCGCGACGGGCGCGGCATCACTCGGACTGGAAGGAATAGGCGCCTGATCCATGGGCTCGCAGCAATCGCCAAAGAAGCGGCCAACCTATGGCAGGCGCAGACCGATGTGAACCGCCGCGAAGGCGGTTTTGCCCGATATTTGCGGGGATGGGGAGCAACACTCCTCAGCGCTCGCGGCTAGCCCTTCATCCCGCCCCAACGACCAGCCGGCACCTCCCCCCTTGCGGGGGAAGGTGGGAGGGGGGTGAGGCGGTCACCGCGTCAACAACTCAAGCCCTACTCATACCGATCGCTGGCATCCCGCACCGGGCGATAGACGAAATAGTCGAAATCGGCCGCGCGCGCGGTGCCGTTGAGATCATTGGCGGTGAGGCCCACGAAAGCGCCCGTGAAGCTGCCGTGTTCGGCGTGACCGCCGCATTCGTCCGACAGGATGGAGGCATCGAGCACCGGGCCGATGGGCTGCAATTCCTGGCCTTCGAGGGCATAGAAGAACTGCAGTTTCGCGCCCCGAATGGTGAGGGCCAGCCGGACCTTGCCGGTATTGGGGATCTGAACGGGCGCCGAGGGAAACTTCAGCTTGCCATCGGGATGGCTGGCCTCCGAGGACAGGATCAGCAATTCGCGCTGGCCGTCCGAATGGGCGGTCACGGCGAGATAGAAGAAATTGTAGCGGCCGTAATAGGCCGTGAGGCCCGCCATCTGGCGCTCGTCGACAGGCGAGAAATCCACCACGGTTTCGGCATCATAGGAAAAATGCGTCTGGCGCCGGGCAACCAGGGACTGCTCGAACCACGAGCCGGGGGATTCGCGCCCGAAGAGCCGCAGCCTGCCGCCTTCGAGTTTGAAGATGCGGTCGGTCTCGGGCGTGCGCAGCCACTGGAAGTCCTTGTGGAGCTTGCCATTTTCAAAACCATAACGCTGCTCGGCCCAGTATCTGGCCGTATCGAACGCGCCGGGGACCTCGACATGCAGGTCCGGCACATTGGTGCCGTTCTTGAGCCAGAGCCAGTCATCGTCGCGCCATTCGGCTTCCTGGATGGCGGTCTCGCGGCCGAGCACGCAGCGGCGCTTCTGCGTGGTGGGGCGGCCGGTCAGGTGGACGATGTAGGTCTTGCCGTCCGGTGTTTCGACCCAGTCGCCGTGGCCGGCGCGCTGCAGCGGGTTGAGCGGGGTATCCTTGGCGGTGACGATGTATTTCGCCGGATGGGTTTCGTAGGGCCCATCGATCTGGCGCGAGCGGGCAAAGGTCACCGCATGGTCATAGCCGGTGCCGCCTTCGGCGGTCAGCAGGTAGTACCAGGGCCGGCCGTCGCTGCCATTGCGCTTATAAAGATGCGGGCCCTCGACGAGCTTCAGATCGGTGCCCCGATAGATGTTCCTGACCGGGCCAGTGAGCTTTTGGGCGACGGGGTCGTATTCCTGCAAGGCTATGCCGGCAAACAACAAAGGCCGCACCCTATGGTCCCATAGCATGTTGACGAACCACTTGCGGCCATCGTCGTCATGAAAGAGCGAGGGATCGAAGCCCGAGGAATTCATATAGACGGGATCCGACCAGGGCCCCTCGATGGCGGGCGCGGTGACCAGATAGTTATGCGCATCCTTGAAGGAGCCGTCCTTGCGCTTGACGTCGGTATAGATCAGCCAGAACAGGCCATCGGCAAAACTGAGGCAGGGCGCCCAGATGCCGCAACTATCCGGATCGCCGCGCATGTCGAGCTGCGATTTCCGCGTCAGGGGCCGGGTGACCAGGTCCCAGTTGGCAAGATCCGTGGAGTGATGGATCTGCACGCCCGGATACCATTCGAAGGTGGAGGTGGCGATGTAGTAGTCCGCCCCGACCCGCAGGATCGACGGATCGGGATTGAAGCCGGGCAGGATGGGATTGGTGATGGTGGGCATGGGGCCTCGGAATGTGGGTCCGCTCGGACCACCCTCGCCCCGCGCGGGAGAGGGTGGAATGCTTCGCGTTCAGCGGAGCATTCCGGGTGAGGGGGTGGCGCCGCAGCCCCTCATCCGCCCTTCGGGCACCTTCTCCCGCGAGGGGAGAAGGGGACTGCGAGCGTGTTGGAGGGCGGCTCAAACGAACCGGTTGACCAGGTTTTCGAGATATTCCTGCTGGCCGGAGCGGGGCTGCGGGTTGACGTTCTGCTTCACCACGCGGTCGGCGATGTCGGCGAGCGAGCGGTTGCCCTTAAGCATGGCCTGGGCTTCGGGCTGCTGCCAGCCGGCGTAGCGATCGGCGATGACCTTGTCATAGGTGCCGTCCTCGATCAGCGCCGCGGCGCCCTTGAGGCCGCGGGCCAGAACGTCGAGGCCGCCCACATGGCCGTGCAGCAGGTCGGCCGGATCGAGCGACTGGCGGCGCACCTTGGCGTCGAAATTGAAGCCGCCATTGTGGAGGCCGCCATTCTTGAGGATCTGGTAGAAGGCCAGCGCCATTTCGCCCGGATTGTTGGGGAACTGGTCGGTATCCCAGCCCGACTGCAGGTCGTTGCGATTGGCATCGACCGAGCCCAGAATGCCGAAGGAGCGGGCCAGCGCCAGCTCATGCTCGAAGGAATGGCCGGCAAGGAAGGCATGGCCGACCTCGATGTTGACCTTGACGTCCTTTTCGAGGCCGTAGGTCTTGAGGAAGCCATAGACCGTGGCGACGTCGTAGTCGTACTGGTGCTTGGTGGGCTCCTGCGGCTTGGGCTCGATCAGCAACTGGCCCTTGAAGCCGATCTTCTTGGCGTGCTCGATGACCAGCGACAGGAAGCGTGCGGCCTGGTCCCGCTCCTGCTTCAGATCGGTGTTGAGGATGGTTTCATAGCCTTCGCGGCCGCCCCAGAGCACATAGTTGGCGCCGCCCAGCTCATGGGTGATTTCAAGCATTTCGCGCACCTGCCCGGCCGCATAGGCGAACACATCCGGGTCGGGATTGGTGGCGGCGCCCGACATGAAGCGGCGGTTGGAGAACAGGTTCGCCGTGCCCCAGAGGAGCCGGGTGCGCTGGCTCTGCATCTTCTTGGCGAAGATGTCGGTGATGGTCCGGAGGTTCTTGTTGCTCTCGGCGAGGCTATCGCCTTCGGGCGCCACGTCGGCATCATGAAAGCAGAAGAACGGCACGTCGAGCAGCGCGAACAGCTCGAAAGCCACATCGGCCTTGAGCCTGGCGCCTTCGAGGCCCTTGCCATACCAGGGCCGGTCGAAGGTGCGGCCCCCAAAGGGGTCGCCGCCTTCCCAGGCGAAGGTGTGCCAGTAGGCGATGGCGGGACGGATATGCTCCTCCATGGTCTTGCCCAGGACTTTTTCGTCCTTGTCGTAATGGCGGTAGGCCAGCGCATTCTTGCTGCCTGGGCCTTCGAATTTGACGGGGCTGAGCCCCTTGAAGAAATCGGTCACGAACGAGCCTCCTCGATGACGGGATAGAGCGCGCGATAGCGCGCATATTGGTCGGAATAGGCCTGGCGCAGGGCTGCGTCGGGGGAAATCACGGTCTTGATGGCCGGCATGGCCATCACGGCCTGGGGGTCGGCGCCGGTTGCGGCGCACAGGCCAAGGCGGGCGGCGCCGAACGCGCCGCCGAAATCGCCGTCATGGGGCAGGGCGATCTCCATATCGAGATTGGTGGCGATCAGCTTGAGCCACAGGGAAGACCTGCTGCCGCCGCCGACGGCGAGCAGGCGGTCTATCCTGGTGCCGGCATCCTTCAACACACGCTGGCTGTCGCGGAAGGCGAAGGCGACGCCTTCCATCACCGCCTGGGTGAGGCGCGCCGGGGAAGACAGATGCGACAGGCCGACGAAGGAGCCGCGCGCATTGGCGTTGTTGTGCGGCGTACGCTCGCCCGAAAGGTAAGGCAGGAAGATCTCCTCGCCGGGCCCCGTAAACCCGGCTTCGGCCTCGGCCGAGAGCCTGGCGGCGTCCTGGCCGGTGAGCTTGCTCAGCCAGTTGAGGCTGTCGGTGGCCGAAAGGATGACGCCCATCTGGTGCCAGGTATCCGGAATGGCATGGCAGAAAGCGTGGACGGCGCCTTCGGTATTGGGGCGGAAACGATCGTTGGAAACGAACAGAACGCCCGAAGTGCCGATGGAAACGAAGCCCTCGCCGGGACGGATGGCGCCGATGCCGCAGGCCGAGGCGGCATTGTCACCGGCGCCCCCGGCGATGACGACCTCGCCGCTCATGCCCCAGCGCGTCGCGAGCTCGGGCCGGAGGAGCGCCGATTTCTCGGATCCCTCGACAAGGCGCGGCATGTGGCTGCGGTCGAGCCCGGTGACGGCAAGCAGGGTGTCGGACCAGTCGCGCTTCGCCACATCGAGCCACAATGTGCCGGCGGCGTCGGACATTTCGGAGACATAGTCGCCGGTGAGGAGCAGGCGGACATAATCCTTGGGCAGCAGGACCTTGGAGATCCGCTCATAGATGGCCGGCTCGTGCTTTCTGACCCAGGCGATCTTGGGGGCGGTGAAGCCCGGCATGGCGATGTTGCCGGCGATATCGCGCAGTTCGGGGCACGCGGCTTCCATCTCGGTGCATTCAGCGCTGGAGCGGCCATCGTTCCACAGGATCGCCGGGCGAAGAACTGCGTCATTCCGGTCGAGGAGCGTCGCGCCATGCATATGGCCCGAAAGGCCGATGCCGCGCACGCCCGATAGCTCCCTGGCGTTGGATTTGCTGAGTTTGTCGACTGCCGCCAGGGTCGCGCTCCACCAGTCGGCGGGGTCCTGCTCGGACCAGCCGGGATGCGGGCGCACCGGCTCGCGGGCGGGTGCGGTGGCTTCGCCCAGGAGCTTGCCGGCTTCGTCGATCAGCACGGCCTTGACGCCGGAGGTGCCGATGTCGATGCCCAGATAGGTGGCGTTCATGATGCACGTACCTCAGAAACGGAAAACTGCATTCGAAGGCTCCTCCACGGGTCCCTGGCTGGTCCCAGATGAACGACAGATTGAATGGTTTCTGAACGCTCCCTTAGCGTAGATTGTCGCGCAGGAAAATGCCGATTTCAATCGGCCTGATCAAACCCGCCTCGGCCCGCCCTTCCGGATCGAAAACCAGTGAACGGGCCAGGGCGATGGCCGAGCGAATCTCGCGTTCGGGATTTTGATCGAGGACGACATCGATGGCCCCGCTCTTGAGGCCCGCAATGGTGGATGGCGTCAACTCATGGGCGATGACACGGATGGCGGCGGTGCGGTTGGTGCGATCGAGCGCGGCGAGAAGGCCCGCATTGCCGGCGCCCAGATTATAGAGGCCCATAAGGTCGGGATTTTCGTCAAGAAGCTTGATGGTGAGCGCCTCGGTCTCGTCGCGCTGGTCGTGACCCTCGAGCGGACCGACGATGACGAGTTGCGGGAATTCGGTCTCCATGACGGCGCGAAACCCCTCGAGACGCTGGCGGTGATCGCGCAGGCCAAGCGAGCCGGCGATGACGCCGATCTTGCCTTTGGGGCAGAAGCGGCCGAGGAGCGAGGCGGCGGTGCGGCCGGCGGCGAGGTTGTCGATGCCCACGAAAGCGCGGCGGCGCGAGCCGGGCAGGTCGGAGACCAGCGTCATGACGACGATGCCGCGCCGGATGACGGTGTCGACGGCCGCCAGCACCTCGTCGCTTTCGGTGGCGACCACGATGGCGCAATCGCAATCGCTCGGATCGAGCGCTATCAGGCGCGCCGCGAGGCCCGTGGCGTCGAGGGCGCGCAGACGCTCCGTCATGACCAGCAGGCGCTGGGCCAGGGCCGGACGGGCCCGCCCCTCGATGGCGGCGGCGAGGCTCGCCATGAACTCGTTGCTGCCATCGGGAATGAGGAAGCGAATGCGGATGTCGCGGGCACGGGCCAGGAGCGAAGCGGAGAGGTCGCGGCGAAAATCGAGGGTGCGGATGGCATCCTCGACGCGCTGCGCCGTCTGCGGCCGCACGCCCGGACGATCGTTGAGGACGCGATCGACCGTGGCCAGCGACACACCGGCCTCGCGGGCCACGTCATGGACGGTGGCGCGCCTCGTTGCTGTTCCCTCGTCCACCCGACACCCCATGCTGCTCGGCGGCGATTTTCCGCGCTTTGCGGTCGCCGTCAACTGTCTCGCGGCGATTGGCGGCTTTCGCTCCGCCACATGGTCGGTTATCACCTCTGGCCAGGTTTCGGGAGGACAGCATGGCTATTGGGGTTTCGGCATTCGGCACGTTCAACGACAAGCGGGTCGACCAGTTCAGGCTCAAGAGCGACACGGGGGTCGAAGTCGACATCATCGGCTATGGGGTGGTGGTGCGCGACTGGCGGGTGCCGGTGCGGGGCGGCACGCGCAGCGTGGTGCTGGGCTTTGAGGACTTCGATTTCTATCCCAGGCACAGCCCGCATTTCGGCGCAGTGGCGGGCCGCGTCGCCAACCGCATCGGCGGCTCGCACTTCGAAATCGACGGCAAGACCTATACGGTGCCTTCCAATGAGGGGCCCAACAGCCTCCATGGCGGACCCGAGGGCCTGGGCCGGCAGGTGTGGGCGGGCGAGGTCGACGAAAAGGCCAATGCGGTGCGCTTCAGCCATTTCAGCCCGGCCGGACATATGGGCTATCCGGGCAATGTGCAGTTTGCCGCCACCTATACGCTCACGGGCAATGTGCTGAGGCTCGATTTCGCCGCCACCACCGATGCGAGGACGCCGATCAGCCTGGTACAGCACCAGTATTTCAACCTGTCGGATGCCGAAACGGTGCTCGACCATCGGTTCCGGCTCAAGGCCGGCGCGTTTACGGAAGTCGATGACAAGCTGATCCCCACGGGCGTGATCCGGCCGGTCGACGGCACCAAATGGGATTTGCGCGAGGCCAGAACATTGCGCGACGGCGCCCACAAGGGCATCGCCTATGACGGCAATCTGGTGCTCGACACCGGGCGCGACCTGGCCGAGCCGGTGGCGGTGGTGACCGCCCCCGAGGGCGACCTGACGCTGACGCTCAAGACCGACCGGCCGGGCCTGCAGTTTTATGACGCGGTCTATACGAACATGCCGGTGCCGGGCCTGCGCGGCAGGCATTACGGCCAGTTTTCAGGCTTTTGCCTCGAAGACCAGGCGTTTCCCGATGCCATGAACCACCCGCATTTTCCCTCGATCGTCTGCGGGCCCGAAAAGCCCTATGCGCATTGGTGCGAGATCGCGATCGGGTAGGGCGAGGCTAACTCCAGCCTGTTGATGCCGCTTCCCTCTCTGGCCCTCCCCACCAGGGTGGCATCGAGGACGTGGCACGATCCTGCCCCAACCACCGGCATGTACCTCGCCCCTTAGGGGGGAGGATGGGAGGGGGAGCCACAGGCAATGCCGGGACAGCATGGCGCCATACAGGTAGTATGGTGCCATAGGGCAAGAAGGCATTGGCGCGGATGGACAAGACTGAGCGGTTGTTCGCCATCATGGATAGCCTCAGGCGTCACCGGCGGCCGGTGACGGCGGCGGCGCTGGCGGAGGAGCACCAGGTTTCGGTGCGCACGCTTTACCGCGACGTGCAGACGCTGATCGGGCTGGGGGCGCCGATCGATGGCGAGGCCGGGATCGGCTATCTGCTGCGGCCGGGCTTCTTCCTGCCGCCGCTGATGTTTTCGGCCGAAGAGCTGGAAGCCTTGGTGCTGGGCGCGCGCTGGGTGGAGGCGCGGCCGGATGGCGAGCTGGCGCTGGCGGCCAAAAAGGCGCTGGGCAAGATCGCCACCGCCAGCCCCGAGGATCTGCGCGACCGCATCGCCGATACGGGGCTGTGGCCGGTGCGCACCTATTGGGGCGGTGAGAACGAGCCGCTGCTGAGCGTGGTGCGCGAGGCGATCCGCAACGAGAAGACGCTCCACATCGCCTATGCGGACGAAGCCGGCAACGAGACCGAGCGGCCGATCTGGCCGGTGGCGCTGGCCTATTACGAGGAAAAGCAGATCATCGCGGCCTGGTGCACGCTGCGGCAGGATTTCCGCAATTTCCGCATCGACCGGGTGCGTTCGGCGCGCCCGGGCGAAGAGCGCTTCGGGCGGCGCCGGGCGGTGCTGAGCCAGGAATGGCAGGCGCGCTGGCGGGAAGAACGGCGCCGGCGGGGCATGGATGGTTAGGGCCGCTCGTCCCTTTGTGTGCTGACACGGGCTGTCAGGAGGGGCGGGGCATGGTGGGGATAGAGCCAGAGGAGAGAGGCCCATGATCACCCCGTTTGAAATCGCCGTTCCGCAAGCCCAGATCGAGGACCTCCGGGAGCGCCTCACCATGACGCGCTGGCCGTCGGCCATCGGCGCCGGCTGGAGCCACGGGCAGCCCGTGGGGTTCATCCGCGAACTGGCCGAGCATTGGCTCACCGGCTACGACTGGCGCGCCCACGAGGCGGAACTCAACCGCCAGCCGCAATTCCAGACCGAGATCGACGGCCAGACGATCCATTTCGTGCATGTGAAATCGCCCGAGCCGAACGCCTTGCCGCTGGTGCTGACGCATGGCTGGCCTTCGACGTTTTATGAATATTATGGCGTCATAGGGCCCTTGAGCGACCCGCGGGCGCATGGCCTCGACCCCAGCATCGCCTTCGATCTCGTCATTCCATCGGTGCCGGGCTACGGGTTTTCGAGCCCCATGACACAGGCGGGGTGGGACCCGATGCGTACCGCCAGGGCCTGGGACACGCTGATGCGGCGGCTGGGCTATGAGCGCTATGGCGCCCAGGGCGGCGACATCGGGGCGCTGGTCAGCAAGGAACTGGGCATAGTCAAACCCGAAGGGCTGGTGGGCGTGCACCTGCAGCAGGTGTTCGCCTTTCCCAACGGCACGCCCGGCGAGATGGACAGGCTGACGCCCTTCGAGAAGGCGGGCTTCGCCAATCTCGACAACTTCCGCAAGTATTCGGGCTACCAGGACATCCAGAACAAGCGCCCCGGAACGCTTGCCTATGGGCTGGTGGATTCGCCCGCGGCGCTATTGGCCTGGAATGCCGAACTGTTCTTCGGCTTCGAAGGCGAAGGCGCCACGCGGGTCGATCGTGACCGTTACCTTACGCATGTGGCGCTCTACTGGTTCACGGCCACGGGCGGCTCGGCGGCCAACATGTATTTCGAGGGCACGCAGAACGGCGGCTCCGGCTATCGCGAGGTGCGCAACGACACGCTGACCGGCGTCGCGGTATTTCCCTGGGATTTCCGCTCGGTGCGCAGCTTCGCCGAACGCAGCAACAATATCGTCCACTGGACCGAAATGCCGCGCGGCGGACATTTTGCGGCGGTGGACGCGCCGGAGCTGCTGGTCGAGGACATGCGGCGGTTTTTTGCCGGCGTGATGGGGCGATAGACCGTCTCGTATTGCCCCACACCGGCCTGTCGTCAACACCCGGTGAAACGATGCAACCCTCATCCATCGGTATTAAACGATGGGTTGCACAGCGGGACTTGCGGGATTAGGGTCAGTGAACCTGTCGTTTATCTGATGACTGCCATGGCCAGTGCCAAGACCAAGAATTTTATCGCCGACCTGCTGTCGCATAGCGACGTAACGCTGGGAGGCACCCGTCCGTGGGACGTGCGAATCAACGATGACCGGCTCTACGACCGGGTGCTCCGACAGGGAACGCTGGGCCTCGGCGAAGGCTATATGGATGGCTGGTGGGAGGCGGATGTCGTCGACCAGTTCATCGAGCGGCTTTTGGCCAGTGACATCAAGGCGAATTTCCCCATCGATTTCGGGCTCCTGTGGAGCGTGGTGCGCGGACGGGTGCTGAACCTGCAGCGCGCCAAGGTGACGGAGGTCGGCGAAAAGCATTACGACATCGGCAACGACCTCTACGGGGCGATGCTCGACAAGCGGCTGATCTATTCCTGCGGCTATTGGGATGGGGCGACGAGCCTCGATGAGGCGCAGGAGCAAAAGCTCGACCTCATCTGCCGCAAGATCGGGTTGAAGCCCGGAATGCGCATCCTCGATATCGGCTCGGGTTGGGGCGGCTTTTTGAAGTTCGCCGCCGAGCGCTATGGTGTCGAGGGCGTCGGCATCACCATTTCCAAGGAACAGGCGGCCTATGCGAACGCCCATCGCGACGGGCTGCCGATCGAAACGCGGCTGACCGACTATATGGCGATGGAGGGCCAGTATGACCGGCTGATCTCGATCGGCATGTTCGAGCATGTGGGTTACAAGAACTACCGGGCCTATATGCGCAAGGCGCGCACGCTCTTGAAGCCCGAAGGGCTGTTCCTGCTGCACAGCATCGGGGGCAATCTTTCCACCACGCATGGCGATCCGTGGAGCGAAAAGTATATCTTCCCCAACGGCATGCTGCCCTCGATCAAACAGATCGGAGCGGCCACGGAAGGCCTGTTCGTGATGGAGGACTGGCACAATTTCGGCGCCGACTACGACCGTACGCTGATGGCCTGGCACGAAAACTTCGAGGCGGCCTGGCCGCGGCTGAAGGACAAGTATGACGAGCGCTTCCACCGCATGTGGCGCTATTACCTGTTGTCGTTCGCCGCGACCTTCCGCACGCGCAAGATCCAGTTGTGGCAGTTGGTGTTGTCGCCGGAAGGCGTAGTGGGCGGCTACAAGCGCGTCAGCTGAGGCTTTGCGGCGCCGGCGAATTACGCTTTTATGGCGGTTGCCGGAGGGGGGCCCGACAATGCCGGACAATGCGCACGAAAATGCCAATGAGCGGCTGGTGGTCTTCAGCGACGCGGTGATCGCCATCACCATCACGCTGCTGGTGCTCGACATCAGGCTGCCGATGCCGGCGGAGGGGCTTTCGGACGCGGCGCTCCTGCAGGCGCTGCTCGCCATCCTGCCGCAGCTATTGGCCTATGGGCTGAGCTTTCTGGTGATCGCGCTGTTCTGGCTCGGCCACAAGGCAAGGTTCGATATCATCACGAAATCCAGCGGCCCACTGACCTGGCTGAATTTCTTCTTCCTCCTGGCGGTGGGGCTGATGCCGTTCGTCACCGCAATCCTGGCGGAAAACGGCGGGGCGACCGGCACGTGTCTTTATGCCGGCTTGCTGCTGGTGGTGTCGCTCTTGCTGGTGACGATCGGGCTTTACGCCGATTTCGCGGGCCTGGTGGATCCGGAGACCAGGCATCGGCCGCGCCAATCCTGGCTGGCCGCGCTGGGGCCCGCGGCAGTGTTCGCCCTTTCCATCCCGATCGCCTTCATCAATCCGGATTGGGCCAAGAACTGCTGGTGGCTGCTGATCCCCCTATCGCTGCTGGGGCATCACCGGCGGGTGAAAGCCGCCTGATCAACCAAGGCCGAAATTGATGCGATAGCTCAGCGCCTCGGCGATGTGCGGGCGGGCGACGGCATCGCTGCCGGCGAGATCGGCGAGGGTGCGGGCGACTTTCAGCACGCGGTGATAGGCGCGGGCGGAGAGCGAGAAGCGCTCGGCGGCCTGCAGCAGCAGGGCCTGGCTGTCGCGGTCGGGGTTGACCACCGCCTCGATGAGGGTCGAGCCGGCGGCCGCATTGGTGGTGATTTGCGGCACGCCCGCATCGCGGTAACGGCGGCGCTGGCGCTCGCGGGCCCGGGCGACGCGTTCGGCGACGACGGCCGAGGTTTCGGCGGCAGCGGCGGGCGCGATCATGTCGGCGGCGGTGACGGCGGGCACGTCGATGCGGATATCGATGCGGTCGAGGAAGGGGCCGGAGACGCGCCCCTGATAGTCGGCCGCACAGGCGGCGCCGCGCTTGCAGGTATGGCCGGGCGTGCCGGCGAGGCCGCATTTGCAGGGATTCATGGCGGCGATGAGCTGGAAGCGCGCCGGATAGGTGACGCGCGCATTGGCGCGGGCGATGACGGTTTCGCCGGCCTCCAGCGGCTGGCGCAGGCTGTCGAGCACCTGGGGGGAGAATTCCGGCAATTCGTCGAGAAACAGCACGCCGTTATGGGCGAGGCTGACCTCGCCGGGACGCACCTTGAGGCCGCCGCCCACCAGCGCCGCCATGGAGGCTGAATGGTGCGGGGCACGGAAAGGTCGCCGGTCGGACAGCGCCCCGCCGGCCAATTCGCCGGCGATCGACTGGATCATGGAAACATCGAGCAGCTCGCGCGCATCGAGCGGCGGCAGGATGGAGGGCAGGCGCTGCGCCAGCATGGACTTGCCGGCGCCGGGCGGCCCGATCAGCAGCAAATTGTGGCCACCGGCGGCGGCGACTTCCAGGGCCCGGCGGGCGACCGACTGGCCGCGCACTTCCGACAGATCGGGCAGGCCGGTGGGATCGGCGCGCCGGCGCGGCTGCGGGCGGGGGGCGAGCTGATGGCCGGCGAGGTGGTTGACCAGCGCCAGCAGGGTCTCGGGCGCCACGATATCGACATCGTCACCGGCCCAGGCGGCTTCCGGCCCGGATTCGGCCGCGCAGATGATGCCGAGATCGCGCCCGTGGGCGGCAATGGCCGCCGGCAGCGTGCCGG
Organism: Devosiaceae bacterium; assembly: GCA_036499825.1. GTDB lineage: Bacteria > Pseudomonadota > Alphaproteobacteria > Rhizobiales > Devosiaceae > Paradevosia. The sequence continues at coordinate 68,192 of DASYCZ010000012.1, read as the reverse complement.
TGGTGGGCGCCAGGCGCCCGTCGAGCCCCAGTTCACCGACCGCGATATAGCCATGGAGCGCGTCATTGGGGATGGCGCCGATGGCGGCCATCAGCGCCAGGGCGATGGGCAGGTCGAAATGCGTGCCTTCCTTGGGCAGGTCGGCGGGGGCGAGATTGACGGTGATGCGCTTGGGCGGCAGCCCCAGCCCCGAGGCCAGCAGCGCGGCGCGCACGCGCTCGCCGGCTTCCTTGACGGCCTTGTCGGCGAGGCCGACGATGAGGAATTTCGGCAGGCCGGGCGCGATCTGGGCCTGTACGTCGACCGGCACCGCCGTGATGCCCTCGAAGGCAACGGTCTGAACCCGTGAAACCATGAGCTGCCAAGTCCCCCTTGCCCAATGCTGTAGCAAAAGCCGGGGCGAGGCCATAGGGCGTTTTTACGGAGGGGTGGCGGGCGGCACCGATGATGCGGCACCGGCCCTCACGCGTAGACGCGCTGCCACGGGCTATTTCAGGGGCAGGAACAGTTCGACGACGATCTCGTGGGCCGACAGCTCCGGAATGGGTGCGAGCTGGCGGCGGCAATAGATCGGGAAATCGCGCGCCTCCTCGCCGCTGGCGGGGAGCCACTCGCCATAAAGATATTGTGCGGCAGGCTCGAGGTTGTTGGTATTGTGCGGATAGCGCAGCACGGCGCAGCGCCCGCCGGGAATGACGCCGGCCTGCATATGGGGGTCATCGGCGACGGGCCGGTCGGTGCCAATGCCGATATCCATGGCGTAGTCAGCCGGGATCGCCGGTATCCGTTCGGACCGGTAGATAGTGAAAGTCGGGCTGGTTTCGGGCGACAGGCCCGCCGCCTTGCGCCAGTCGCGGAAGCGCTGGAGGGTTGTGCCCAGCGTCGCCCGGTCGCCGCGATGCTCCATCAGGGCCACCGGCGTCGGGGGCACGTCGCGGATCGTCACATCTGTATGGTCAAAGATAATCTTCATGAATTTGCTCCTGGCATTGTCCCAAGGCCCGAAGGCCGCAAGCCACGAATCCCAATCGGGAGATTTCCGGAACGACGACGGCGTTTGCCCGAGCCGTTGCCGAAAGGCGCGGGCGAAGGCATCGGGGGCGTCATAGCCGGCATCCAGCGCTATGTGGGTGACGCTCTGGGCGTCCTTTCCGGCCAGCTGAAGCGAGGCCCGCTTCATGCGGGCGAGCTGGACGTAGCGATGGACCGACAACTCGAAGGTTGCGGCGAACTGCCGGTGGAAATGGAATTTCGAGAAGGCCGCGATGCGGCTCACCGCATCGAGATCCAGATCATCGTCGAGGTGATGGTCGATATGGTCCAGCACCCGCTGCATCCGGTCCCGATAATTTTGAAGCGCTGCCTTCATGGTTCCTTCCTGCGTGGTGGCCGTTTTTAGCGCCCAAGGTTCATCAGGGGCTCGACCGATCTTGCGGTTCGGTGGCGGGATTTTCCCATCCGCCACATTAACCATCCCTCACGATGGTTTGGTGGCCGGAAGCTTTCGTTAACCGCCCTATGTTGAATCAAATGCAGCCGATCCAATTCATTTGTCAGTTGCCCGAATGCCGCTTGCCCTCATGCGCCCCGCCTCACTTGGAAAATTGCTGCTCGCCGCCGTGGTGGTGCTGCTGGTTTCGGCCTGCGCCCGCTATTCCGGACCCATCCAGGGCGACAACCGACCGCATCCGGGCGTCGACCGGGCGCGCAACATGCCGATCCAGGGCATCGACATCGCGCGGTATCAGGGCCGCATCGATTTCGACCGGGTCAGGGCCACGGGCACGCATTTCGTCTATATGAAGGCCACCGAGGGCAACGACTATGTCGACCCGGCTTTCTTCGACAACTGGCAGCGCGCCAAGACCTCGGGCATGGCGTTCGGCGCCTACCATTTCATGACCTGGTGCTCGACGGCGGCCGAGCAGGCGGCCTGGTTCATCAAGAACGTGCCGGCGGACCCGGCGGCCCTGCCGCCGGTGCTCGATCTCGAATGGAACAACCATTCGAGCTGTACCAAGAAATTCTCCAAGGAAGACATCATCGAGAAGGTGCGGGTGATGCTGGCGGCGATGGAAGCCCATACGGGCAAGCTGCCGATCATCTACACGGACATTCCGTTCCATAACGACATCCTCGCCAGCGAATCCTTCGACAATGCCTTCTGGCTGCGCTCGACGGCGGCCGAGCCGCACCAGCGTTACGGCAGCCGCGGCTGGACGTTCTGGCAGTGGACGCAGACCGGCACGCTGCCGGGCGTCAAGGGCGAGGTAGACCGCAACGCCTTTTATGGCTCGCAGGACGACTGGACGGTGTTCCTGTTGACCGGGTGCGACCCGCGCGTCGTACCCATTTTGGGGCCGCAGGGACGCTGTCAACTCGCCAAGTAGCCGTCTTGCAAGGCGTTAAGCAGAGGAATAGCTTTTTAATCGTGATTTCCGGACCGGTGTCCGGAAGGAGGATGAGACGATGGCAAAAGGTCAGCAGCGCAAGACCAAGGAAGCCAAGAAGCCGAAGAAGGACGCGGTAAAGCCGGCAGCGGCCACCAGCGGCGTCATCGCGGCCGCGACGCCCAAGAAGAAATAGGCTGTTTCCAAGGTTGGTATTTCTGAAGACGGCGGGCCCCAGGCCCGCCGTCTGCATTTTGCTTCACGTGAATCATCTGGGATGGGGGCGCAGCTGGCGGGGCGCCTCCCTTTAACCCCTCGCCCCTCCGGGGAGAGGGTGCCCGAAGGGCGGGTGAGGGGCGTTTCAGCCGTCGTAAAAAGGGGGTGAGTCCCCCAAAATATCGGTGGCTCGGCCCCCCTTCAGCCGACGCTATCGCGTCTCGCCATTCGAGCGTACCTCTCATGGCCGAAGTAAACAGAAACGCCTGAACCTCTACCCCGTCCCGGTCGCCGCCAGGGCGCCCAGGAGGCCGCTGGTGCGGAGGCCATCGAAGATGAACTGGACGGCGAGCGCGGCGAGGAGGACGCCGACGACGCGGGAGACGACGTGGAGGCCCGTGACGCCGAGGACGCGCTGCAGCGGCTGGGCGACCCGCATGCTCAGATAGGTGAGCGCCAGGATGACGATGAGCGCCAGGACCACCATGGCGTCCTTGGCGTAATCGCCCTCGGTGCCGGCGATGAGCAGGATCACCGCCGAGATGGCGCCGGGGCCGGCGATCAGCGGCGTCGCCAGCGGGAATACCGAAATATCGTCGCGGCTGCGGGCCTCGATGTCTTCCTCGGTAGTGGTGGAGATGCCGCCCGAGGCACGGGCGAACACCATGTCGATGGAGATCAGCAGCAGCAGGATGCCGCCGGCGGCGCGCAGGGCCGGCAGTGAAATGCCGAACAGGCGCAGCACCGCCTCGCCGAAGACGGCGAAGAACAGGAGGATAATGCTGGCCACGATGATGCCGCGCAGGGCGAAGCGCTTGCGGTCTTCGGGCTTGGCGTCACGGGTCAGCGCCAGGAACACCAGCACCATGTCGGCGGGGCCGACCGTGGCGAAGAAGGTGGTGAGGGCGATGAAGAACGTCGTGGCGAGCATAAGGATTTATAAAGGGAGCCGCGGCGGCCGCATAGGGGGCGGCCGCGAGAGCGCTTTCGGGAAAAGTGGATGCCACTTTTCCCCAATACGTGATCGGTCAAGAACCTGGAGCATTCGTTTTGATACAATCAAAACGTGAAACGCTCCAAGGCTCAGCGCCAGGCGGCAAGCCGTTCGAGGGCGGCGTCGAGCACGGCGTCGCGCTTGGAAAAGCAGAAGCGGACGAAATGGTTCGGCCCGCCCGCATCGTAGAAGGCCGAAAGCGGCACGGCCGCGACCCCGGCTTCGGCGACCATGCGCTTGCAGTAGCTGACATCATCTTCAAGAGCGCCGCGGGACCGGATGTCGGCGACGACGAAATAGGTCGCCGAAGCCGGGGCGACCTCGAAGCCCAAACCGGTGAGGCCGGCGGCGAAACGGTCGCGCTTGCGGGCGAGGTCGTGCGCCAGCCCCTCGTAATAATCGTCCCCCTTTTCGAGCCCGGCGGTCACGGCCTGCTGCAGATTGGGGGGCGTGGTGAAAGTGGTGAACTGGTGCGCCTTGGCGATGGGATCGAGCAGGGCCGGGGCCGCCGTCACATAGCCGACCTTCCAGCCGGTCAGCGACAGCGTCTTGCCGGCCGAGCCGATGCGAACGGTGCGCTCGCGCATGCCCTCAAGGCTCAGCAGCGGCACATGCCGGGCGCCATCGAAGACGATGTGCTCATAGACTTCGTCGCAGATGGCGATGGCGTCGTGGCTGACGGCGAGGGCCGCGATGGCGGCGAGCTCCTGGGGCGAGAACACCTTGGCGGCGGGGTTCATGGGGTTGTTGAGCAGCACCGCCTTGGTGCGGGGCGAGAAGGCGGCGGCGAGGGCTTCGGGGTCGAGGCGCCAATGCGGCGGGGTCAGCCGCACCAGTTTGGGGATGCCGCCGGCGCGCCGCACCAGCGGCAGGTAGCAATCGTAAAGCGGCTCGAACATGACCACTTCATCGCCCGGCACCAGCAGCGCCGTGAAGCAATCGGCCAGCGCCTCGGTGGCGCCGGAGGTGACCAGCACCTCGGTCTCGAAATCGACATCGAGCCCATAAAACCGCTTGTTGGACGCGGCGACGGCCTGGCGCAGGGCCGGAAGCCCCAGCATGGGCGGATACTGGTTGGGCCCCTTGAGCAGCGCCTCGGCGGCGATCCGCAACACATCCTCCGGCCCATCGGTATCCGGAAAGCCCTGGCCCAGGTTAATGGCGCCATGGTCCCGGGCGAGCCGGGACATGACCTCGAAAATCGTCGTGGGCAGGCCCGTATAGATGGGGTTGGTGATCGGCACGGCAGGCTCCGGCAGGACGCGGGTGGTCGAGGCTAGGCGCGGCGCTGTTTTTCGATGGCGTCCCAGATGAGCACGGCGATGTCGGGGCCGCCGAAGCGCTTGATCTCGCGGATGCCGGTGGGGGAGGTGACGTTGATCTCGGTGAGGTAGTCGCCGATGACGTCGATGCCGACGAAGATCATGCCGCGCTGTTTAAGGGCCGGGCCGATGGCGCGGCAGATTTCGAGCTCGCGCGGGGTGAGGGCGGAAAGCTCCGGGCGCCCCCCGGCATGCATGTTGGAGCGGGCCTCGCCCTCGGAGGGGATGCGGTTGAGGCCGGCCACCGGCTCGCCATCGACCAGGATGATGCGCTTGTCGCCCTTGCGCACTTCCGGCAGGTAGCGCTGGATCATGAACGGTTCGCGATAGTTCAATTCGAACAGTTCCAGCAGCGAGGCGAGATTGTGATCGCCTTCCTGGATGAAGAAGACGCCGGCGCCGCCATTGCCGTAGAGCGGCTTGACGATGATGTTGCCATGCTCCTTGCGGAAGGCATGGATCAGATCGCGGTCACGGGTGACGAGGGTCGGCGGCATCAATTGAGGGAAGTCGGTGACCAGGATCTTTTCGGGGGCGTTGCGCACCGAGGCCGGCGGGTTGACCACCAGGGTCCTGGGGTGCAGCCGCTCCAGCATATGGGTCAAGGTGATGTAGTTCATGTCGAAGGGCGGATCCTGCCGCATGAGCAGCACATCGTATTCCGACAGGTCCGTGCGGGCGAAATCGCCGAGCGCATAGTGCTCGCCCCTGGGCTTGTCGAAAACCTCGATGGAGGCGACCCTGGCGGAGACGGTGTCGCCGCGCAGCGCCAGCGTATCGGGCGTGTAATAGGCGATCTGGTGGCCACGGGCCTGGGCTTCCAGCATCATGGCGAAGGTGGAATCGCCGAGCGGATTGATCGAGGCGATGGGGTCCATCTGGACGGCGACTTTAAGCGTCATGAAACAATCCTAAACGGCGTCGAAAGCGTTTTTCAGGTGGCGGGGCCAGGCGAAGGGCGCAACGAATATCACGTCGAAGCGCAGGCTGGTATGGGCCCGCGCCGGATGGCGCGAGAGATAGTATTGGGCCGCGCGGGTGAGGCGGGCGGCGTTGACGGCTTCCATGGCGTCGCTTTCACCCTGAGGGGTGGCGCGCGTCTTGACCTCGACGAAGACGATGGTGCCGAAGCGGGCGGCGATGAGATCGATCTCGCCGACCGGCGTGCGATAGCGGCGTTCCGCAATGGTATAGAGCTGCGCCATGAGGAACAGCGCCGCCACCGCCTCGGCGCGGCGGCCGCGCTTTTCGGCACGCAGCCGTTCGGCACGCAGCCGCTCAGCGGTCCGGTCGGCGGGCGAGCGCGGCATTGTAGACTTCCTTGCGCTTGAGACCGAACCGTTCGGTGATGGTGTCGACGGCGGCGCGCAATGGCTGTTCGTCGAGCGCGGTGTCGAGCGCCGCCTGCCAGTCGGCGGCATCGGGGGCGGCCGCCTCGGCGGCGCCGGCGACGACGATGACGGCTTCGCCCCTGGTTTCGGCGGCAGCGAAGGCGGCGGCCAGTTCACCCAGGGATCCACGCTGCACGCGCTCGAATTTCTTGGTGAGTTCGAGGGCGACGGCCGCCTCGCGATCGGGGCCGAACGCCGCCGCCATGGCGGCGAGGGCATCGTCGAGCCGCCGGGGGGATTCGTAAAACACCAGGGTCTCGGTGCGATCGCGCCAGCCGGTGAGCGCCTTGGCGCGGGCGCCGGATCTGGTGGGCAAAAACCCCACGAAGGAGAAAGCATCGGTGGGCAGGCCCGCCACGGCGAGCGCGGAGAGCAGGGCCGAGGGGCCCGGAATGGCGAAGACCGGGAGGTCGTGTTCACGCAGCGTTCGCACCAGCGGAAAGCCCGGGTCGGAGAGCAGCGGCGTGCCGGCATCGGAGATGAGCGCGATGGCGGCGCCGGCGGCGATCTCGGCCGCGATGGCTTCGGCGCGGGCCCGCTCATTATGCTCGTGCAACGCCTTGCGCTGGGTGCGGATGCCGTAGTGATCGAGCAGGCGCGCCGAAAGGCGGGTATCCTCGCACAGCACCTGATCGGCGGCGGCGAGGGTTTCGAGCGCCCGCACGGTGATGTCGCGGAGATTGCCGATGGGGGTTGAGACCACATAGAGGCCGGGGGCCAGCGGGGGCGCGGCGAAGGTCATGCCGGCGATGAAATAGCCGCGTCTGGCGTCGGGGTCGGCGGACATGCGGGCCGGTCCTTTCCGGAGGGTTAAGCCGTCTTTAAGCAGCCAGGGGCGATTTTGTATAGCGCCGGAGACGTGGTCACAGACTGGGCCACGATGCCAGGGCCGGCGCCATCGCCCTATGGAAGGCCGGTCGCCATGGCAGCAAAGCGCCTGAGGCTGAAGCAATTGCGGGGTATCGCGGGCCTGGTGCTGGCCGCGCCGCTCCTTGCGCAATGCACGATGGGGGATTTCGATTCCCTCAGGGAAATCCGCGCGCCGATGACCGTGAACCAGCAGGGCGAGCCCGTGCCGGTGAATGGGCAGATGACCGGGCAAATGACGGGTCGGATGCCTGGCCAGGTGTACGAACAGCCGCTGCCGGCGGCTGGGGGCGCCAATATCTACAGCGCGCCGGTGAGGGCTGCGGGACAGGCACAGGGGGAAAGTTTCGGGTCGGGGCCCGTCAAGGTGGCGCTGCTGCTGCCGCTGAGCGGGGACCAGGGCCTTGGCGCCGTCGGCATGTCGATGGCGAACGGCGCGCGGCTGGCGGTCGACTATATCGCGGCCAATGCCAATATCGCCGACAACATCACCGTGACGCTGCACGATACCGGCGGCAGCGCCGGCCAGGCGGCGCAAGAGGCCAGCGCCGCGATCGGCGCCGGGGCCAGCATCATCCTGGGGCCGCTGCGTGCCGACGAGGTGACGGCGGTAGGGTCGGTGGCGCGGGCCGCCGGGGTTCCGGTGATCGCCTTTTCGAACAATCCCGACGCGGCAGGGCCGGGGGTCTATCTGCTGAGCGTGTTGCCCGGCGGCGAGGTGCGGCGCGGGCTCGGCTATGCCAAGGCACAGGGGCATAGGGCCGTGGCGGCACTGTTTCCCACCAGCGCCTATGGGCAGGTGGAGCAAGCCGCGTTCACGCAGGCCATGGGCGGGCTGGGGCTGACGCCGCAGGCGGTCAACAGTTTCGGCAGCGACGCCGAGATGCAACGCCTTGTGGGCAAACTGGCGCCGCGCCTCAAATCGGGAGCGATCGACACGCTGTTCCTGCCCGACCGGGCGAGCGCGCCGCGCATCGCGGCGGCCCTTGAGGCCGCCGGGGTTTCGACCCAGCACCTGTTGATCGTGGGGTCGGCCGACTGGCAGGGCGATGGCGCAATTCTTGCGGCGCCGCTGCTCGATGGCGCGGTCTATCCGGCGGTGGACCCGGCGGGGCTCGACGCCATCCGGCCGGCCTATGGGGCGCGGTTCGGCGGCTCGCCGCATCCGTTGACGACGCTGGCCTATACGGCGACGATCCTCGCCAACACGTCGCTGTTGTCGAAGGCCACGCCGCAATATGACCGTGGCAAGCTCACGGGCCCGGCCGGCTTCAACGGGCGCGACGGGCTGTTCCGCTTCCATCCGGACGGGCAAAGCGATTATGCGCTGGTGATGGAAAAGGTGACGCCGGGCGGAGCCGTGACGGTAGATGGAGCAAAGCTATGACGGCATGGATCTGCACCACCTGCTGCGTCCAGTATCCGGAGACCGCGACGCCGCCGGAGCGCTGTGCGATCTGTGAGGACGAGCGGCAATATGTGGGCGCCGAAGGGCAGCGCTGGACCAGCATGGAGGCCATCGCCCGCAACCACCACAATGACTGGCGCGCTCTGGCGCCGGGGCTCGCCGGCATCGGGGTAACGCCGGCGGTGGGTATCGGGCAGCGCTCGCTGTTCATCATGCGGCCGGAAGGCGGCGTGCTGTGGGATATGGTGCCGCTGATCACCGACGAGACGGTCGGGCGCATCAGGGCAGCGGGGGGCGTTGCGGCCATCGCCATCTCGCATCCGCATTTCTATGCCGCGATGGTCACCTGGAGCGAGCGTCTGGGCGATGTGCCGATCTATCTGCACGAAGCGGACCGGGCGCATGTGATGCGGCCATCGGCCAATATCCGCTTCTGGAGCGGGGAGACGCTGGCGCTGATGGATGGGGTGACGCTGATCCGCTGCGGCGGGCATTTCGAGGGCAGCACGGTGCTGCACTGGGCGGCGGGCGAGGGCGCCCTGTTCACCGGCGACACCATCCAGCTGGTGCCCGACAAAGGCTGGGTGAGCTTCATGCGCTCCTACCCCAACCTCATTCCGCTGCCGGCCGCCAGGGTCAGGACGATCGCCGGCAAGGTCATGCCCTTCGCCTTCGAAAAACTCTATGGCGGCTGGTGGGACCGGGTAATGACCGAAGACGGGCAGGGCGCGGTTCAGCGCTCGGCCGAACGCTATATCCGGGCGCTGGAATAGAGCGCTTTCAGGAAAACGGAATGTCACTTTTCCGGTTCGAAAAACGCGACCAAGCCGCGATCAAGCGCGAAGCCCTCTAGGCGGCGAGATCGGCGACGACGGCGTCGAGCACGGGCCAGCCGCGATCGGTGACACGCAGATTGCCGTTGGGCAGGGTCTCGACGAAGCCATAACCCTTGAGCGTGGCGATCTGGCGGGCGTCGATGCGCCGCCCCGACAGGGCCGCATAGCGCTGCGGATCGATGCCTTCGCGCAGGCGCAGCCCCATGACGAGGAATTCGTCGCCCTGCTCTTCCCAGGTGAGAACATCGTCGGTGACCAGGCCATCGCCCTTGGCGGTGACGCGCGCCTGCCAGTCGAAGGGGAGTTTTTCGGCGGCGGTGGCGTGGCGCTCATTGTTGAGCACCAGGCGGCCATGGGCGCCCGGGCCGATGCCCGCATATTCGCCATAGCGCCAGTAGGTGAGGTTGTGGCGGCTTTCCTGTCCGGGGCGGGCGTGGTTGGAAATCTCGTAGGCCGGAAGGCCAGCGGCGGTCGCCAGTTCCTGGGTCAATTCGTAGAAATCGGCGCTCAGATCCTCGTCGGGCATCTTGAGCTTGCCGGCCTTGTGCAGGTCGAAATAGCGCGTGCCCTGCTCGATGGTGAGCTGGTAGAGCGAGATATGGCCCTGGGCCATCCACAGCGCCTCGGTCAGCTCATCGCGCCAATCGTCGAGCGTCTGGTGCGGACGGGCATAGATGAGATCGAAGCTGGAGCGCTCGAAGATCGATTGCGCCAGGCGCACCGCCGCGACGGCTTCGTCCACCGTATGGCGGCGGCCGAGATCGGCCAGCGGCTTGTCGCGCAGCGATTGCACGCCGAGCGAGACGCGGTTGACGCCGGCAGCCTTGTAGCCGCGAAAGCGGTCGGCCTCGACGCTGGTCGGGTTGGCCTCGAGCGTGATCTCGGCGCGATCATCGATGGTCCAGTGTTCGGCGATGGCATCCAGAATGCCGGCGACGGTCCTGGGGTCCATCAGCGAGGGCGTGCCGCCGCCAAAGAAGATCGACTGCACCTTGCGGCCCGGCGCGCGGGCGGCGGTGGCGGCGATCTCGCGGCGATAGGAGGCCAGATAGGCGGCTTCATCGAAGGGGCCGCGATGCACGTGGCTGTTGAAGTCGCAATAGGGGCATTTGGCGGCGCAGAACGGCCAGTGCACATAGACCCCGAACAGGGAATTGAAGCGGGCGCCGTTGTCCGAATAGACGGTATCGGTGTGGATGCGGGCGCTATTTGACAATGGCGGTCTCCACGAGCTTGGCGAAGGCGCGGGCGCGGTGCGACAGGCCCGTGGCGCCGGGCGTCCAGGAATGCTTGGTCTCAGGCGCCATCTGCCCGAACGTGATGTCGTAGCCATCGGGCATGAAGACGGGATCGAAGCCGTGGCCCATGTCGCCGCGCGGCGGCCAGACCAGGGTGCCGGGAACGACGCCCACATAGACATCATCGGTACCATCGGGCGAAGCGAGGCAGAGCGTGGCGTGGAATGAGCCGCGGCGCTGGGCCGGGGTGTTGGCGCCCACGGCCTGCAGCGAATCCTCGACGCGGCGCATGCCGACGGCGAAATCGCGGCCGCCATCGGGGCGCACGCCCGCCCAGTTGGCCGTATAGACGCCGGGGCGGCCATCGAGCGCATCCACGCACAGGCCTGAATCGTCGGACAGCGCCAAAAGCCCCGAGCCCCTGGCGGCCGCATGGGCCTTGAGGCGGGCATTCTCGACAAAGGTGGTGCCGGTTTCGTCGGGCTCGGGCAGGCCGAGTTCGCCCGCCGAAACCAGGTCGAGATCGAACGGCTCGAACAGTTCGCGGAATTCGGTGAGCTTGCCGGCATTGTGGGTGGCAATCACCAGCCGGTCGCCTGCCCGCAATGTGAGCCGGGGCGCCATCAGGCCGACAACGCCGTCTGCTGCAGGGCCGTCAGCTCGCCGATGCCCTTTTCGGCAAGGCCCATGAGGGTTTCGAGTTCGGCGCGCGAGAACGGCGCCTGTTCGGCGGTGCCCTGGATCTCGACGAACCGGCCGGTGCCGGTCATGACGAAATTGGCGTCCGTATGGGCCTCGACGTCTTCGAGATAATCGAGATCGAGGACGGGGGTGCCGCGATAGATGCCGCAGGAGACGGCCGCGACGGTGTCGCGCAGCGGGGCGCCCTTGGTGAGGTTGCGCTCGGTCATCCAGGCGATGGCATCGGCGAGCGCCACATAGGCGCCGGTGATCGAGGCGGTGCGGGTGCCGCCATCGGCTTCCAGCACGTCGCAATCGAGAATGACCTGGTTTTCGCCCAGCGCCGCCATGTCGACCACGGCGCGCAGGCTCCGGCCGATGAGGCGCTGGATTTCCTGGGTGCGGCCGGACTGCTTGCCGGCGGCGGCCTCGCGCCGGGTGCGGGTGCCGGTGGCGCGCGGCAGCATGCCATATTCGGCGGTGACCCAGCCCAGGCCCTGACCGCGCCGCCAGGACGGCAGGCTGGTCTCGACGCTGGCGGTGACGAGCACGCGGGTCGAACCGAAGGCCACGAGGCACGAGCCCTCGGCCTTGGGGGCGACGCCGCGCTCGATGGTCACGGCCCGCATTTCGTCGGCTTGGCGTCCGGATGGGCGCATCGGCAAATCACCTTGGGTTTTAGACGTTAACCGCCTCTTAACCCTTCGGGGGGGCGCTCACAAGGCGGCGGCGCTTGGCGGGCCCTGCGTTTGCCCTTAAATGAGTTGACAGCGTTAATCGCTCAAGCTTTATCGAAATGCCCATGGTGCAATCACCCGAAGACTTCCTGGCCGTGCTCAACCACCGCAGCCAGGACATTTTCAAGAAGATCGTCGAACGTTATCTCGACACCGGCATGCCGGTCGGGTCGCGCGATCTGTCGAAGATGCTGCAGATGGGGTTGTCGCCGGCTTCGGTGCGCAATGTCATGGCCGATCTGGAGGATCTGGGTCTGATCGCCGCCCCCCACACGTCGGCTGGACGGGCCCCGACGCAACGCGGCCTGAGGTTCTTCGTCGACGCGATGCTGGAGATCGGCGATGTCGATGAGCGCGAGCGGGCGCAGATTTCCAAGCATATCGAGGGCCCGGCGAGCCAGGGCCAGATCGAGGACCTGCTGACCGAGGCGAGCCAGGTGCTCTCCGGCCTCAGCCAGGGCGCCGGCGTCGTCATCGCCGCCAAGGCCGACATGGTGCTCAAGCATATCGAATTCGTGCGGCTCGACGCCGAACGCGCCATGGCGATCCTGGTGGGCGAGGACGGGCAGGTGGAAAACCGCATCGTGCTGCTGCCCGCCGGCCTCACGCCCGGCGCCTTGACGCAGGCGAGCAATTATCTCGCCCATCATGTGGTGGGGCGCACGCTGGCGGAAGCCCGGGCAGCACTCATCAAGCAACGGGCCGAGCAGCGTGCCGAACTCGACGAATTGACGCAAAAGCTGGTGGATACGGGGCTCGCGACACTCTCGACGCCATTGAGCGCGGCGCATCCCACGGTGATCGTGCGCGGCAGGGCCAACCTCATCAACGACGCCATGGCGTCGGACGACCTGCTGCGGGTGCGGCAGCTGTTCGACGAACTGGAAAGCAAGGATGGGCTCTTGGAGCTCCTGGGCGATGCCGAAATGGCGCAGGGCGTGCGCATCTTCATCGGCTCGGAGAACAAGCTGTTTTCGCTGTCCGGGTCGTCGGTGATCCTCAGCCCCTACAAGGACGCCAACGACAAGGTGGTGGGCGTGCTCGGCGTCATCGGGCCGACGCGGCTCAACTATGCGCGCATCGTGCCGGTGGTCGACTACACGGCGCATGTGATTTCCCGCATGATGGTGCGCAAAGGCTGAAACCCAAGGCGCCGCCAGACGTTGCCCCATGGCGCAATCGGACCCATGGTGCGCCGAGGGCCTTGAATTGTGCGCGCCGTTGGCCGATATCGGGCGCAATCCCCAGACAAACGAAATGCGGACGATAACGCCATGATGAGTGACGAGACCGCGGCCGGCGCCGCCCCGGACAACGATATCGCGATCGAAACGCCGGAAGCTGATCCGACGGAAGCGCTGCGCACCGAGAATTCCGACCTCAAGGACCGCCTGCTGCGGCTGGCGGCCGAGATGGAAAACCTGCGCAAGCGTACCGAGCGCGAGATCGCCGATACGCGCACCTATGCGATCGCCGGCTTTGCGCGCGACATGCTGACGGCCACCGATTCGCTGAGCCGGGCGCTGATGGTGTTGCCCGCCGAAGCCCGCGACACTGCCGACGGCACGCTGCGATCGCTGATCGACGGCATCGAGATGACCGAGCGCGAGATGCAGCGGTTGCTGGCCAAGCACGGCGTCAAGCCGATCGAGGCGGACGGGCAGAAGTTCGACCCGCACAAGCACCAGGCCATGTTCGAGGTTCCCGACCCCAGCCGGCCGGAAGGCACGGTGGTGCAGGTGGTGCAGGCCGGCTTCGCCATCGGCGACCGTATCCTCCGCCCCGCCATGGTGGGCATCGCCAAGGGCGGCCCCAAGGTCAGCGGCGACACCGAAAGCATCGACAAAAGCGTCTAGGCGATTTGACGCGAGAATTTGCGAGCCCTGGACCGATGGTCCGGGGCTTTTTGTTTTGGGGAGTAATGGGGCTTGGAGGGCTACGAAGGATAGAGGAAATAGCCAGGAGCCTGCCGGCTCTTGCTCGTTGCCCCCTCGCCCCTCCGGGGAGAGGGTCGGGGTGAGCGGAGGTGCGGCGAGCACAGAAGAAGGATGAGACCACCCACAACCGAAATCCACACTCCGCGGCAATCAGCAAATTTACGATGATGTAGAGCTAAGTTCATCGCGAATACTGTTCAGTTCAGGCTTTGCAATGACGCCATTGGCGGATAAATTAAACTCCAGGCCTCACACAATATACTGGCGCGGAAACGCGCGAGGAGAATGTTGTGGATTTGAGAGCCGCTTCCCCAGACTTTATTGCCGCAACACTTATGGTGCTTTGGGCGAAGCACCACGCTGGGCAGGCATGCCGGCCAGCGGGCCGCGTGATGGCCAGCTTTTCTCCCCGAACTGCTGAATTGAGCCTAGCGGCGCGGCCGCGACAGCTGGTTCAGCGCATTGGCCATCGATGCGAAGGGCCTGCCGCAAGCGGCATGGTAGTGCCCGCTCAGCCCCTTGAAGCCATGGGGATCGGTTTCGAAAACGATATGCATGGTGCGCTCGTCCGCCAGGGGACGCTTGCAGGAAGGGCAGAAGGGGCCGGGCTGGCCCCCGCCGAAATCATTGACGTCGAGCAGCACAGCTCTCTCCGGGTGGCATTAACACTTCCTGCACCATCCCATCTGCGCCCCCGCAATGCCAGCGGACGCACGCAAGTTTTACCCCGCCGAAGCCCGGGCGCCCGGCGGCGCCGGCCGGCGCATGCCCCCGATATCCGCCACGTCTCCGTCTCCCTATCGTCAACAGTAGAGCGAGTTGAAAATGGCAAACCCGAAGACTGACAAGCCCAACATTCTGTTCATCATGAGCGACGACATCGGCTGGTTCAACATCAGCTGCAACAACAACGGCATCATGGGCTACCGCACGCCCAATATCGACAGGATCGCCAAGGAAGGCGCCAACTTCACCGATTTTTACGGCCAGCAGAGCTGCACGGCCGGCCGCGCCGCCTTCATCACCGGACAATCGCCGATCCGCACCGGCCTCACCAAGGTGGGCATGCCGGGCGCCACCCTGGGGCTCAGCGCCAAGGACCCCACCATCGCCGAGTTCCTCAAATCCTATGGCTATGCCACCGGGCAGTTCGGCAAGAACCATCTCGGCGACCGCAACGAACACCTGCCCACGGTGCACGGGTTCGATGAGTTCTTCGGCAATCTCTACCATCTCAATGCCGAGGAAGAGCCCGAATATCCCAATTGGCCGAAGGATAAGCGGTTCACCGAGAAATTCGGGCCGCGCGGTGTCTTGAAGTGCAAGGCCACCCAAAAGGACGACGCCACCGTCGATCCGCATTTCGGCCGTGTGGGCAAGCAGGTGATCGACAATACCGGCCCTCTCACCAGAAAGCGCATGGAAACCGTCGACGAGGAATTTTTGAACTCGGCGCTCGATTTCATGGAGCGCAAGACCAAAGAGGGGGCACCCTGGTTCTGCTACATGAACACCACCCGCATGCATGTGTTCACTCATCTCAAGCCGGAATCGGACGGCAAGACCGGCCTCGGCACCTATCCGGACGGCATGGTGGAACTTGACCTGCATGTGGGGCAGCTTCTCGACAAGCTCGATGCGCTGGGGGTCAGGGACAACACCATCGTGGTTTTCACCACCGACAACGGCGCCGAAAAGTGCACCTGGCCCGATGGCGGCGCCAGCCCGTTCCGCGGTGAGAAAGACACCAATTGGGAAGGAGGCTGGCGCGTTCCCTGCGTCATGCGCTGGCCCGGCGTGATCGAGCCCGGCCGCGTCATCAACGACATCTGCTCGCTGCAGGACTTCATCCCCACATTCGCGGCTGCCAATGGCGATACCGGCCTTGTCGAGAAGGTCAAGAAGGGCGCCAAGATCGGCGACAAATCCGTCAAGGTGCATCTCGACGGCTTCAACCTGATGCCGTTCCTTTCCGGCAGGGAAGAAAAATCCCCGCGAGAAGGCTTCCTCTATTGGAGCGATGACGGCGACCTTTTGGCGCTGCGCATCAGGGACTGGAAGATCGTCTTCATGGAGCAGCGCGCCGAAGGGCTCGATGCCTGGCGTGAGCCGTTCTCGACGATGCGCATCCCCAAATTCTTCAACCTGCGCAGCGATCCCTTCGAAGCCGGGGAGGTGAGCTTCAAATATGATGACTGGTTCCTCCAGCAGAACTTCCTGCTCTATTCCGCCGGCCCGATCGTCGAGCAATGGCTGGAAAGCTTCAAGGAGTTCCCACCGAGGGCTCGTTCGGCCAGCTTTGGTATCGACCAGGTGGTCGAGTCGTTGATGCCGAAGGGGTAGGGGGTGTGGCCCCTGCGATCGGGCCGCAACGACAGGGGAGGGGAAGGTGTCATCCTAAAATGTCGGTGGCTCCCCCTCACCCGCCGCTACGCGTCGACCTCTCCCCGAAGGGGAGAGGTGACCGGGAGCGCTGTGGCGGATAGAGGAATAAAAGCCTAGCGAATCTTGCAAATTTGCCCCCTCGCCCCTCCGGGGAGAGGGCTGGGGTGTGGGGCGGGTCCGCAACCGGAC
The DNA here is from genome assembly GCA_036499825.1 of Devosiaceae bacterium. Classification (GTDB taxonomy): domain Bacteria; phylum Pseudomonadota; class Alphaproteobacteria; order Rhizobiales; family Devosiaceae; genus Paradevosia. The sequence continues at coordinate 51,601 of DASYCZ010000012.1, read as the reverse complement.
AAAGAAGTAATCCTCCTGAATGCCGGTGGCTCCGCTACGCCTCATCCGGCCCTCCGGGCCACCTTCTCCCCAGAGGGGCGAAGGGACTGGGAGATCGGCGAGCCCAGCCTACAGATCGCTCGACGTAATCCGATGCACGCTGGCGCGGGACATGGCGGCGTGGGCGTTGGCGAGGGAGTTGTTGGTGTCGATGGGGCGGGTCAGGTCTTCGACCACATAGGTGTCGAAGCCGTTGCTGCGGGCATCGAGGGCGGTCCAGCCGACGCAGAAATCGGTGGCGAGGCCGGTGAGGAAAAGGCGGCGGAAGCCGCGCTCCTTCAGATAACCCGAAAGGCCGGTGAGCGTGCGGCGGTCGGCTTCCTGGAACCCCGAATAGCTGTCGACCCTGGGATGAAAGCCCTTGCGGATGACGAGCTGGGCGCGATTGAGCAAAGGCTCGGAGACGATCCTGGCGCCGGCGCTGCCCATGATGCAGTGATCGGGCCATAGCACCTGCTGCCCATAGGGCAGTTCGATGACATCGAAGGGCCGGTGGCCCGCATGGGCACTGGCGAAGGACACGTGGCCCGGCGTGTGCCAGTCCTGGGTCAGGAGGACGGTATCGAAGCGCTGCGACAGCGCCTCGATGGGTTCGATGATGGCATCGCCATCGGTCACGGCCAGGGCACCGCCGGGCAGGAAATCCGCCTGCAGGTCGACGACGATGAGGGCGTCGGTGGCATGCAGCGCCATGACCTATGCTCCCGTGGCTTACTGCGTCAGCGCGACGCAATCATTGTAGGAGAAGCGGGCATTGCTGCCATCGCCCGCCAGCTCGGTCTGGATACGCGTGCTGTAGTCGGCCTTGAGGGCGGTGAGCTTTTCGGGCGTGAAATCGGTGAGGAGCTTGGAGCCCTTGTCGATGAGGTCGGCGCCGTTCTTGCTCATGGCGGTGGCGCTGGCTTCATCGCCGGCAGCCTTGGCCTGCGCGGAAACGAAGGTGAAGGCATGGCCGCACCACAGGGCCTTGTCGGCCTCGTCGGAGACGCCTTCGGGATTGGGAGCCTTGGGCGCCTTCGGGGCCGGCTCTACTGCGGGAGCGGGCGCGGCAGGCGTCGTCGGGGCGGCGGGAGCCTGCGCCAAAGCGGGCGCGGCGAGCAGGCAAAGGGCAATGGCGGAGGCCAGGGCGGAAGTCAGTCGCATAGTCTCAATCCTTCTAGTTCGGGCACGGCCCGCTGCGAAAGTCTACCGGTCTGCCGACCAGCAGGTCGTGAGGCCTGACTAGCGGGGTTTGTTGGTCAGAACATGGCCAGAGTCGGAATGACACCGCCAACTGCCGGAATGCCTAGTTCTAGCCGGGAAAACGGCGTACCGATACGGCAAAACCGCAACACGCCGGGTCCCGTGCGAAAGCCGGTTTTCCGGGCAGTTCGGCCGTCATAAAGCAAGCGGGACGAACGGCATTCTTTTTGGGCAGCGCGCTTGAAGGGTAATGGCGATGCCCTTATATCAGCGCCAGGCCCGGCAACGGGCACTTCACCAATCTATATAAGGGACCCGGGCCCTTAGGGCTCATGGAACTGCCGTTCTCTGGAAGGGGTTCCCCATCGGGTCTGCTGAGAAAGAGGCTAAGTGAATGGCAAAAGTAATCGGTATCGACCTGGGGACGACCAATAGCTGCGTGGCGGTTATGGACGGCTCCACTCCGAAAGTAATCGAGAATGCCGAGGGCGCGCGCACGACGCCGTCCATGGTGGCGTTCTCCAATGACGGCGAGCGTCTCGTCGGCCAGCCGGCCAAGCGCCAGGCGGTGACCAACCCCGAAGGCACCCTGTTCGCCGTGAAGCGCCTGATCGGGCGCCGCTACGACGATCCGATGGTGGACAAGGACAAGAACCTCGTCCCCTTCAAGATCGTCAAGGGCGACAATGGCGATGCCTGGGTCGAAACCCATGGCGACAAGTATTCGCCGAGCCAGGTCTCGGCCATGATCCTGCAGAAGATGAAGGAAACCGCCGAAAGCTATCTCGGCGAGACCGTCTCGCAGGCAGTGATCACGGTGCCGGCCTATTTCAACGATTCGCAGCGGCAGGCCACCAAGGACGCCGGCAAGATCGCGGGCCTCGAAGTGCTCCGCATCATCAACGAGCCGACGGCGGCAGCGCTGGCCTATGGCCTCGACAAGAAGAACACCGGCATCATCGCGGTCTATGACCTGGGTGGCGGCACCTTCGATATCTCCGTGCTGGAAATCGGCGACGGCGTGTTCGAGGTGAAGTCGACCAATGGCGACACGTTCCTCGGTGGCGAAGACTTCGACATGCGCCTCGTCGACTATCTCGCCGACGAGTTCAAGAAAGAGCAGGGCATCGACCTGCGCAAGGACAAGCTGGCCCTGCAGCGGCTGAAGGAAGCCGCCGAAAAGGCCAAGATCGAGCTGTCGTCCTCGACGCAGACCGAAATCAACCTGCCCTTCATCACCGCCGACGCCTCTGGCCCCAAGCATCTGGCGCTGAAGCTGACGCGCGCCAAGCTCGAAGCCCTGGTGGACGACCTGATCCAGAAGACGGTCGAGCCGTGCCGGCAGGCCCTCAAGGATGCGGGCGTTTCGGCCGCGCAGATCGACGAAGTGGTGCTGGTGGGCGGCATGAGCCGCATGCCCAAGGTGCAGGAAACCGTGCAGAAGCTGTTCGGCAAGGAACCCCACAAGGGCGTGAACCCGGACGAAGTGGTGGCCATGGGCGCCGCCATCCAGGCCGGCGTGCTGCAGGGCGACGTCAAGGACGTGCTGCTGCTCGACGTGACGCCGCTGTCGCTGGGCATCGAAACGCTCGGTGGCGTGTTCACCAGGCTGATCGACCGCAACACCACCATCCCGACCAAGAAGAGCCAGGTCTTCTCGACCGCCGAGGACAGCCAGTCGGCCGTGACCATCCGCGTGTTCCAGGGTGAACGCGAAATGGCGGTCAACAACAAGCTGCTGGGCAATTTCGACCTGACGGGCATTCCGCCGGCACCGCGCGGCGTACCGCAGATCGAGGTGACCTTCGACATCGACGCCAACGGCATCGTCAACGTTTCGGCCAAGGATCGCGGCACCAACAAGGAGCAGCAGATCCGGATCCAGGCGTCGGGCGGTCTCAGCGACGCCGACATCGAGCACATGGTCAAGGAAGCCGAGGCCAATGCCGAGAGCGACAAGCGCAAGCGCGAAGCGGTCGAGGCCAAGAACCAGGCCGAATCGCTGATCCACTCGACCGAAAAGTCGCTCAAGGATTATGGCGACAAGGTCGGCGCCGATGACAAGAATGCCATCGAGGCAGCGTTGAGCGACCTCAAGGGCGTGATCGAGGGCGATGATGCCGAGGCGATCAAGGAAAAGACCGCGGCGCTGGCCGAGGCTTCCATGAAGCTGGGCGAGGCCATGTACAAGGCCAGCCAGGCGGAAGCCGAAGCCAAGGCCGATGGCGGCGCCGACAAGGATGACGACGTGGTCGACGCCGACTTCGAAGAGGTCAAGGACGACAACCAGAAGTCGGCCTAAGTCCAGGGCTGGTTGAGGGCGCTGCCGTTGGCACCGCCCTCACGGCTTCGCCGGAAAGTGCCGTAAGGCGCGGAGTTTCACGTGAATCACAAGGCCCGGGATTGCTCCCGGGCCTTTTTGTTTCCCCATCCTTGCCACCAAATGTCCATAAACGCATCACGGTTTGCCCGCATGGGGAGACGAACGTCTGGGCCGGCGCGCGGCGGCGCGGCCCAACCAAACCGTGGGGCTAAGTAAATGAGTTCAATCGACAAGAGCTTCGGCGACAACGTCGTGGCAATCGGCGACTATCTGACCAATGATCCGATGGTGAAGGCGGATGCCGATATGCGGCATGTGCTCAATACGCTGGCCGATCTTGGCGGGCGTCCGATCGAAAGCTGCCTGCCCGCGCAGGCGCGCCGGCAACCCAAGCTGACCGAGGCGGTGAAACAGGTCCTGGCGCCGGCAGGGCGCGACCTTGCCGACGACATGGGAATCACCACCGAGGATGTGAGCATTCCGGGCCCCATCGGCGAGATCGCGGCGCGCCTCTATCGGCCCGCGGCGCTCGAAGGCGAGAGCAAGCTGCCGATGATCCTTTATCTGCATGGCGGCGGCTGGGTGCTGGGCGATCTCGACAGCGCCGACCCGGTGCCGCGCATCCTGGCCAAGCGCACCGGCGCCATCGTGGTGTCGGCCCATTACCGGCTGGGGCCGGAGCACAAATTCCCGGCGGCGCATGAAGACAGCTACGCGGCCTGGCTGTGGATGCTGGAAGAGGCCGAAGCCCTGGGTGGCGATGCCAGCCGTGCGGCCGTGGTGGGCGAGGATGCGGGCGGCAACATGGCGCTCAACATCGCCCTGCAGGCGCGGGACGAAGCCATGCCGATGCCGGTGCACCAGGCGCTGATCTACCCGATCGTGGGCAATGACATGACGCGGGAATCCTATCTGGAAGCGATGCGGGCGCAGCCGCTCAATACGCCGATGATGCAGTGGTTCACCCGCCATGCGTTCGAGGCGCGCGGCGACACCGCTGATCCGCGCATCAACCTGGTCGAGCGGCAGGATTTTTCCGGCCTGCCGCCGGTGACGCTGATCCTGGCCGAACTCGACCCGTTGCGCACCGAGGGCGAAGTGCTGGCGCAGGCCCTGCACGAGCAGGGCGTATGGGTGGACGCCAAGACCTATGAGGGCGTCGGCCATGATTTCTTCGGCCTTGGCAGCATCGTCACCAAGGCGCTGTTCGCGCAGTCGCAGGTGATCAATACGCTGAACGAGGCGTTTTCGACCGACAAGCGCTCGTCCTGAGAAGTTTCGATATTCCCCGCCAAGGTTGAAAGCGCGCCTGCCTCTTGATAAGAGCGGCGCGCTTTATCATTGTTGGCTGTATGGTTGTTGCGCGGCCCAGTGGCCGAGCCCTTGTTTTAAGGGCCGGAGGCGCCATCTAGAGGCAAGCAATATTGACTTCAGGCCCCGTGCGGGCCGATCGGGGAACTGCTTTCTTGGCCAAACGCGATTTCTACGAAGTGCTCGGCGTGCAAAAGGGCGCCGATGAGGCTGGGCTGAAAAGCGCCTACCGCAAACTCGCCATGCAGTTCCACCCGGATCGCAACCCCGGCAATGAAGAAGCCGAGCACAAGTTCAAGGAAATCAGCGAAGCCTATGACACGCTGAAGGACCCGCAAAAGCGTGCCGCCTATGACCGCTTCGGCCATGCGGCGTTCGAGAATGGCGGGGCGCGCGGCGGCGCCCATGGCTTCGGGCCCGATTTCGCCTCCTCGATGTCGGATATGTTCGAGGACATTTTCGGCGATTTCATGGGCGGCGGCCAGGGCCGGCGCGGCGGCGGCGCCGCCAAGCTGCGCGGCTCGGACCTCAGATACAATCTCGAAATTTCGCTCGAAGAAGCGTTCGCGGGCCGCACCGTCGAGATCGACGTGCCGACCCTGGTGGGGTGCGTCACCTGCGACGGCACCGGCGCCAAGCCCGGCACCGGCACCCATACGTGCCGGCAGTGCAATGGCCATGGCAAGGTGCGCGCCGCGCAGGGCTTCTTCACCATCGAGCGGACCTGCCCCGTGTGCCAGGGCCGCGGCGAGATGATGGATCAGCCCTGCACCGATTGCGGCGGCCAGGGCAGGCGGCAGGAAAACCGCAAGCTGTCGGTCGATATACCCAAGGGCATCGAGGACGGCACCCGCATCCGGCTGGCCAATGAGGGCGAGGCTGGCCTGCGCGGCGGACCGCCGGGCGATCTCTACATCTTCATTTCATTGAAGCCGCACGATCTGTTCCAGCGCGACGGCGCCGACCTATATGCGCGGGTGCCGATCGCCATGACGACGGCGGCGCTGGGCGGCGAGTTCGAAGTGCCGACCCTGGATGAAGCCCGCGCCAAGGTGAAGGTGCCCTCCGGCACCCAGCCGGGCCAGCGCGTCAGGCTCAAGGGCAAGGGCATGCCAGTGCTGCGCAGCAAGGATATCGGCGATCTCTATGTGCAGCTCGACGTGGAGGTGCCGCAAAACCTCAACCGGCGGCAGCGCGAACTGATGGAAGAATTCCAGAAGCTGTCGACCCAGGACAACAGCCCGACCTCGACGGGATTCTTCTCAAAGCTGAAGCATATTTTCGACGCGTAAGCGGCGTGGCACGGGCTGAGAACTCGGCGCGCGTTGCCCACCCCCACACTTAATCCCGGCCATTCGAGCTTAGCTCTCACGGCCTTCTTGCCTCAAATCATCCCACCGGGTCATTCCGGCGCAGGCCGGAATCCATGTCCGTGGCTGGCCGATGCATCCAGCGTGTGGGACGCTCCCCGCATGGATCCCGGCCTGCGCCGGGATGACCCGGTGGTGGGGAGCGATAGTACCGGAGAACTTGGACCTTGCCGCGCCGCAAATGCGCAGCGCTGCCCCCTTAATCCCGGCCATTCGAGCTTAGCTCTCATGGCCTTCTTGCCTCAAATCATCCCACCGGGTCATTCCGGCGGAGGCCGGAATCCATGTCCGTGGCGGGCCGACACATCCAGCGTGTGGGACGCTCCCCGCATGGATCCCGGCCTCCGCCGGGATGACCCGGTGGTGGGGAGCGATAGTACCGGAGAACCTGGACCTTGCCGCGCCGCAAATGCGCAGCGCTGCTCCACCCCCACCCTTAATCCCTCCCCACAAGGGGGAGGGAAACCCGCGCAGTGCTTGCGGCTCCTTCACTCTCCCTCCCCCTTGTGGGGAGGGTGGCCCCATGGGGGTCGGGTGGGGGTGGCCACGCGCGCTGAACCGCACCGTTCCGGCATGACGAACGCAGTGGCTCTACGGCAGCGGTTGCCAATGGCCGCCAAGCCGGTAGTGTCCGCCCGAACCTGATGGAATGGGGCGCGACGATGAAGACGGCTATCACCCTTTGCGGGTCGCTCCGCAAGGGCTCCTACAATGAACTCTTGCGGCGCCATCTCAGCCAGAAGCTGCGGGAGGCCGGTGTCGAGGTCGAGGATATCGACCTCGGGGATTACCCCATGCCGATCTTCGACGAGGATATCGAAGCCGAGGGGACGCCGGCGGCGGCGGGGATCTTGGCGCGAAAGCTGGCGGCCGCCGATATCGTGCTGATCGTATCGCCCGAGAACAATTCCGGCACCACGGCGCTGCTCAAGAACACCATCGACTGGATCAGCCGGCAAAAGCACGGACAGTGGCGCCATGCGGTGTTCGGACTGGCGGCAGTGTCGTCGGGCAAATATGGCGGCGTGGTGGGGATAGCGCACCTGCGCGATACGCTGTCCAAGCTCGGCGCGCTGCTGGCGCCGACGCTGCTGGGCGTCGGCCCCGCCGATGAGGCGTTCAGCGCCGATGGCGAGCCCTTGGAGGAAAGCATCCGCTGGAAGGTCGGGCAGCTCATCAAAGAGCTGACGCATTTTTCGCGCGGCGGCATCTGATGCAGCCCCTGCTTTACATCACGCATCCGGAAGTCGATATCGATCCGCAGGTGCCGACACCGCGCTGGGGCCTCAACGCCATCGGCCGGGCCCGGGCCGAGCGCTTCGCGGCGCGCGGACTGCTGGCGACGGGCACGAGGCTGGCGGCGAGCACCGAGCAGAAGGCCATGGATTTGGCGGCGATTCTCGCCACGGCCTGCGCCGGCGTCGTGAGCCACGACGAGGCGTTCGATGAGAACGATCGCTCCTCCACCGGGTTTCTTGCGGGCGACGGGTTTGCCGAGGCTGTGCGCGAATTGTTCGGTAAGCCCGAGGTCAGCTATCGGGGTTGGGAAACCGCCGCGGCGGCCCAAAGCCGGATCGTTGCGGCCGTCAAACGGAAGCTCGCGGAACTGCCGCAGGATACCCACGTGGCCTTTTGCGGGCATGGGTGCGTGGGCACACTGCTGAAATGCGCATTGGGCAACCGGCCCGTCGCACTCAGCGAAGACCAGCGGCTGATGGCGGCGCCGGGCGGTGGCAATATCTTTGCCTTTTCGCGCGACCTGCGGCTCTTGAGCGACTGGCGCGCGATGGAGGATTTTTCGGCCTAGAGCTTTAGGTTTTTGTTCGATGGCGTTTCAGCGCAGCCCCTTGGCAAAGGCTCTGGCGCAATTGCCTGTCGAGCGCCATCCAGCGGGTGTTGCGCGCAGCGCCCGCCAGCGCCAGGCGCGTATGGGTGCAGGCATCCTCGGGATAAAGGGCGACGAGGCGGGCGAAAGCGGCCTCATCACCCAGCGCCAGAAATTCTTCGGCGGAAGCGATGCCGGCTTTCTCGAGGCGTTGCGCGAGGACCGGGCCGATATTGGGCAGCCCCTGCAGGCGGGTCATGGTTTGGCTCCGGGTGCCCAGCCGGTCAGGCCGAACAGGTCGACGGCATCTTCCAGCGCCGCGGCGAGGCGTTCGAGCCGCTCGGGCTCGGCGGCAACCTGGCGCAGGCGCACCGGCCCCGCGAGCGGGGCGCGCTCCAGCAGCGCCGTGCCCTCCGGGGTGATGGCGACGAGGCGGGCCCGCCGATCGCGGCTATCGCGGCGCACGAGGCAAAGGCCCATGATGCGCAATTCATCCACGGCCTGGCCGAGCGTTGCCGGATGCATGACCAGCGCCTTGCGCAGGGCGGCCAGCGGCAATTGCGGACGCTCGCTCAGGATGCGCAGCACGGCGAGCTGCAGGCCGGTGAGGCCAAGGGTCTTGCGCAGTTCGGCATTGAGGGACTCGATGGCCCGGTCGAGCCGGACCCAGGCGATGATGGCGGAAAGAGCTTGTTGCTGCATAAGGATGTTATGGCGGCATAATATCGAGATTCGCAAGGGGATCGAGGAGGGTGGTCACCTTCGGAAGGCGTGAGGAGACGCGCAACGGGCTTGAATCTATGAACCTGGGTGGGGCAGCACGCACGTTCTTCGCCACCGCGCCGCACAGTCGCCCTATGCCGACCCACACAACCCGATCGTGCATCCAAGCCGACACCCAAAACGTTGTGGCTCCACAAGCAAGGAGAACTACCATGTCGCAACTGTCCGGGATCAAGCCGCATATGGATGTCATCGGGGCCGATGGGGTGCCGGTCGGCGTGGTCGATCATGTGGAAGGCGGGCGCATCAAGCTCACCAGGGCCTCGAGCGGCGAGGGCTCCCATCAGGGGCATCACCATTTCATCCGCGGCGAACTGGTGGCTGAAATCGAAGGCAACACCGTGCGGCTGTCGGCCAATGCCGATGTGGCGGTGCTGCACGAGGAGGAACAGGACGGCAGCGAGCGGACCTGATGCGGCCCGCCATCGCCGATAAGCAGAGGGTGCGCTTCGGGCGCGCCCTTTTTGTTGGGCAGTATGGCGCCATAGCATCGGCGGCTTGCGTCGGGGCGGTCGATGTGCGAGGGAGCGGCATTGCAAAAATTGGGGAGACTGCCATGTCGGGAACGTTGATCGTTGCCCTGGACGTCGACACGCGCGCCGCAGCCGAGGGGATCGTGGCTGCGCTGGGCGAGACGGTGGATTTCTACAAGATCGGCTACCAGCTGTTTTACGGCGGTGACGGGCTGGCGTTCGGCAAGTCGCTGATCAAGGCCGGAAAGCGCGTGTTCTTCGACCTCAAGCTGCTCGATATCGACAATACGGTCGAACACGGCGTGGCGGCGATTGCGGCGACCGGCGCCCACATGCTGACCGTGCATGCCTATCCGCAGGCGATGCGGGCGGCGCTGAAGGGCAGCGCGGGCTCGGACCTCAGCATATTGGGGGTGACGGTCCTGACCTCGATGGATGATGTGGACGTGGCGGCGGCCGGTTATGCGCGCGATGCGGCGGGGCTGGTGGCGCTGAGGGCCGAGCAGGCGCGCGACATCGGCATCGGCGGGGTGGTGTGCTCGCCCCGCGAGGCCGAAATGGTGCGGGCGATCGTGGGCGAGAAGATGTCTATCGTGACGCCCGGCATCAGGCCGGCGGGCGGCGAGCAGGGCGACCAGAAGCGCGTGGCCGGGCCGCGCGAGGCGCTGGATCGCGGCGCCAGCCATCTGGTGGTGGGCCGGCCGATCACCGCGGCGGCCGATCCGGCCGTGGCGGCCCGGCACATCCTCGATGAAATGAAGGGCGGCATGCGACGCGCCTGAACAGGGGCGTTGGCCAAAAGGCCACGCCTTGCTATAGGCCCCTGAACGAGGAGTTTTCGTCATGGCCGATCTGAGGGTTGTGGTTGCGGGCGCCGGCGGGCGCATGGGCGCCGCCAATATTCGCGCCGTCGCCGCCGAGGCAGGCCTGAGGCTGGTGGGCGCCATCGATCGCCCCGGCTCCGCGGCGATCGGGCGCGATGCGGGAATCCTGGCCGGGCTCGAGACGCTGGGCGTGCCGGTGACAGACGATGTCGACAGGGCGCTGGCCGATGCCGACGCCATCATCGATTTCAGCGCGCCGGCGGCCAGCGTGGCGCTGGCCCACAAGGCCGCCGATCGCGGGCTGATCCACATCATCGGCACCACCGGCTGTTCGGTTTCCGATGACCAGCAGATCGCCGAGGCCGGGCAGAACGGGGCGCGCATCGTCAAGGCCGGCAATTTCTCGCTGGGCCTCGCCATTCTGGCCAATCTGGTCAAGCAGGCGGCCGCAAAGCTCGCCGATTACGACGTCGAAGTGCTGGAGATGCACCACAACCGCAAGGTAGACGCGCCTTCGGGCACGGCGCTGATGCTGGGCGAGGCGGCCGCAAAGGGGCGGCAGACATCGCTCGGCGCACGCGCCGTCAAGGGGCGGGATGGCCATACGGGCCCGCGCGAGGCGGGCACCATCGGCTTTGCGAGCCTGCGCGGCGGTACGGTGATCGGCGAACACAGCGTCATACTGGCCGGCCCCTCGGAGCGGATCGAATTGGTTCACCATGCCGAAGACCGCAGCCTTTTCGCCAATGGCGCCATCCGGGCGCTGCACTGGGCGAAGGGCCAGCGACCCGGGCTCTATTCCATGAACGACGTGCTGGGGCTCGACTGATGCGGGCCGGATTGTCACCAATCCGACGCAGCCTGTCCTTATGTCCGTCTTTCGCCGCATTGCCCAAGCCCTGAGGGCAGGGCAATCCTCACGCCGCACTTCTCATCGGAGACAATAGTCAAATGACCGGCACGCTGATCCTCGTCCGCCACGGCGAGAGCGAATGGAACCTTCAGAACCTGTTCACCGGCTGGCGCAATCCAGACCTTACCGAAAAGGGCATCGAGGAGGCGCGTGCCGCTGGCAGGCTGTTGAAGCAGAAAGGTTTTGCGTTCGACCTGGCGTTTACGTCGGCGTTGAAAAGGGCCCAGCACACGCTGGACCTGATCCTTGAGGAAATGGACATCCTGAACGTCACGATCGTCCGCAACCAGGCGGTGAACGAGCGCGACTATGGCGATCTGTCCGGCCTCAACAAGGACGATGCCCGCAAGAAGTGGGGCGAGGAGCAGGTGCTCATCTGGCGCCGCTCCTTCGACGTGCCTCCGCCGGGGGGCGAAAGCCTCAAGGACACGGCAGCACGGACGCTGCCCTATTACAAGGCCGAGATCGAGCCGAAAGTCGCCGCCGGCGAGACGGTGCTGGTCGCCGCGCATGGCAATTCGCTGAGGGCGCTGGTGATGGCGATCGAAGGCCTGACGCCCGAGCAGATCCTGAAACGTGAACTGGCGACGGGCGAGCCGGTGATCTACACGCTGGACGCACAGGGCAGGCTCAAGGACAAGGTGGCGATCTAGGGGTTGGCGCGCCTGGACTGAGAGATGTTGCGCGTGGCGCGCCACGGAAATGGATTCCGGCCAGCCTCCGCCGGAATGACCCGGTGGTAGGGGAGGATTTCGGGTGCGCCGCCGAACATCGAAAGCCCCCTGCCGAAAGTCCAACTACCCCCGGCTGGAGATGACGCCGGCTTCCCAGCCCATGATGGCGCGTTTGCGGGGCACGCCCCAGTGATAGCCGGTGAGGGCGCCGGAGCTGCCCACGACGCGGTGGCAGGGCACCACGAACGAGATCGGGTTCTTGCCCACGGCGGCGCCGACGGCGCGCGAAGCGCTGGGGCGGCCGAGCTGGCTGGCGATGCTCCCATAGGTGGTGGCCTTGCCGAAGGGCACCGAGAGCAGCGTTTCCCAGACCTTGACCTCGAAATCGGTGCCGATGAACACCACCCGCACCGGCTGCTCGGACGACCAGCGCCCCGGATCGAAGACCCGTTGGGCGATGGGGGCGACGTGGTTGTCGTTGCGCACGAATTTGGCGTTGGGCCAGCGATTGGCCAGATCCTCGAAGGCCTGCTGCACGCTGGTGTTGTCATCGGCGAAGCCGAGGCCCGAAAGACCATAATCGGTGACGGTGAGGACGGCGGTGCCGAAAGGCGAGGGCACCGCGCCCCAGGTCATGGTGAGGCCCTCGCCGCGGGCGCGGAAGGCGCCAGGCGGCATGGCCTCATAGGTGACGAACAGATCGTGGAGGCGCGAGGGCGAGGACAGGCCAACCTCATAGGTGGTGTCGAGCACGCTGCCGTTCTGGGCCAAAAGCGACTTGGCATGATCGAGCGCCACCGCCTGGGCGAAGGATTTGGGGCTGAGCCCGCACCAGCGCCGGAAGAGATCGGTCAACTGCCGCTCCGTCAGGCCCAGCGCCCGCGAAAAGCGCGCGAGGTCGACTTCGTCGGCGCCGGTTTCGCTAAGATAGGCGATGGCGGCACGGACGGTTTCGTAATCGGAATGGGGTGAAAGGCTCTGATGCATTGTCATGGGCATAATCTAGGCCTGCCCCAATAGGGTTACGACCCGGTTTTGACGGTTTTGGCGCCAGGCGCTTTTTTCGCGGGCTTTAGCGCCGGGCCTTGCGCAGCGCCGTGCCGAACACCTTGGCGAAGCTGGCCCGCTCGGCGGCGGCCAGGAACCCGCCGATTTCGACATCGCCGTCCTCGGTGCGCAGGTTAAGGCCGGTGGTGCGCTCATCGTAATCGCGCTCGAGCACGAGACGGACCTGGCGCGGGTTGAACTGGCTGATGGCCTCCTTACCCTTGGCGGAGACACGGCGCAGCTGCAGCCGGTTGGGCCAGAGGGTGATTTCCTCGAAGCGGTCGCCGTCACGCATCGACCAGCGCAGGGCGAAGTAAACCGCCAGAACGTCAAGGCCCATGAAGCCCACGATGGGCCAGGCGCCCAGGCGCGAAAAGACGAAGCCCGGAATGGCCGCGCAGATGGCGAGGGCGATGATCAGGACCTGCCGGCCGCGGGGCGACAGCGAACGGTGCGGCGTCAGCTTGGCGGCGAAGATCGGCTCGGCTTGCGTTTTCGTGGTCATATCAGCATCACTATAGGCTGAGAATCGCGGGGACGGAATGGCCGGCAGCAAAAGCAAAACCCTTCCGAGGGCGGATGTCGAAGCAATTTTTCGCGCGTTTGCCACCATTAATCCAGAGCCAAAGGGCGAATTGGTGGCGGAATCGCCATTTGAGCTGCTGGTGGCGGTGGTGCTTTCGGCACAGGCGACCGACGCGGGCGTGAACAAGGCGACCCCCGGACTGTTTGCCGCCGCCCCCACGCCCGAAAAGATGGTGGCGCTGGGCGTCGCCGGCATCGAAGACAAGATCCGCACCATCGGGCTCTACCGTACCAAGGCGAAGAACGTCTTTTCGCTGAGCCAGATGCTGATCGACCGGCACGGCTCGCAAGTGCCTGATTCACGTGAAGCACTGGAAGCCCTGCCGGGCGTGGGGCGGAAAACCGCCAATGTGGTGCTGAACATCGCCTTCCGGCACCCGACGATCGCCGTGGACACGCACCTTTTCCGCGTCGGCAACCGCACCGGCCTCGCACCCGGCAAGACGCCGCTGGCGGTGGAGACGCAACTGCTGAAGGTGGTGCCGCCCGAATACATGCTGCACGCCCATCACTGGCTGATCCTGCACGGACGCTATGTGTGCAAGGCCCGCAAGCCGGAATGCTGGCGCTGCATCATCCGTGAATGGTGCAGGTTTGAGCCAAAGACACGGACGCCGGTGGGGTAGGGGTGTTGGGTGGGGGTGCAGGCTTCTCGGCCACCTCGCCCCTGGGGGGACTTCGAGCCGTTCCGCCTCTAGGCGGAGTGACAGTTACGCTCGAATGGCCAGACGCGTAGAAGCGGCCGCCAATCTCTCAGCCACCTCGCCCCTCTGGGGAGGGGGGCTGGATGGTGGCCTGCTCCGGGTTCTCATCCGCAGGTTGCGAGAAGGTCGATGCGCAGCGTCGGATGACAGGATTTCGGAACCCGAATGGCAAGGCAATGAGGCAACTCGTAGTGCCTTCCCCAACCTCGTCCTTCCCGTCAAAAACTCCCATACCCCCGCGCCATCATGGCGGCGAAGGTGGGGATGAGGATGAGCGTGATGGCTTCGGCGGCAAAGAAGCGGCGGACACGGGTGACTTCGGCGAGGGGTGGCGCGAAGGCGGTGTCGGCGCGGGCGGCTTTGCGCCAGCGCAGGATCGCAAGGGTGGGGACGACAGAGAGGAGACCGACGGCGGCGAAGGCGGCGAGCTTGGCCCAGAAGGCCCAGTTGGCGAAATAGTAAGCCGAGCCGGCGGCGCCGAAAAAGACGCGCAGGAAGCCCACGACCAGAACGAAGGTGGCGACGAGGCCGACAGCCGCATCGATGCGGCCGAGTTGGGCGAGGCGCTCGCCCGTGATCCCCGGACGCAGCAACAGCACTTCGGCCGCGATGAGCGCCACGAAAGTGAAGACGACGAGGTGGTGGGCGATGGCGAGGACGAGATCGGTCATGGCGCAGCCTTCCGTTTCGGCATTTTCAATGTTAACGGTGTTCGTATAGTGGAAGCCAATGTGAGCAATGTCAACATGAAGGCTGAAAGCCCCTATCACCATGGGGATTTGCGGCATGCGCTGGTGGAAGCGGGGCTCGGGCTATTGGCCCGGGACGGGCAGGGCGGGCTTGGTTTGCGCGAAGTGGCGCGAGCCGTGGGGGTGTCGCCATCGGCACCCTACCGGCATTTCAAGAACCGGACCGCGCTTTTGGCAGCGGTGGCGACCGAAGGGTTTCGGCGGTTTGGCGCCGATCTGAAAAAGGCCGCCCGGGGCGTGCCGGTCGAGCGGCACCTGCTCGAACAGGGCCGAGCCTATGTGCGCTTCGCGCTGACGCATCCGGCGCTGTTCCGGCTGATGTTTTCGCCGGAAGTGAAACGCAGCGAGCATCCGGCGCTGAAGGAGTCAGCCGATACGGCGTTCTTTTCGCTCGAAGCCCTGGCGGCGAGCGCCAATCCGCAGGATCCGCACGCGACGGCGCTGGCCGCATGGTCGCTGGTGCACGGGCTGGCGCAATTGCTGCTCGATGACCAGATCAACCGGCGGCCGGGGCAATCGGACGATGCGCTGATCGGCGCAGTGACGGGCGCCTTCATGGCAGGGCTCGGGCACCGCTGAAATCGAGGCGCCCGCGGTTGCGCCACACCCGTCAATCCGTTATCTCCGGCGCAACTCGCACCCTATGGAGACCCCGATGGCCGAGACCCGTTACGACGTTCTGACCATCGGCAATGCCATTGTCGACGTCATCGCCCCTATCGATGCGGGGTTCCTCGCCCGTGAGGGACTGACCGAGGGCATCATGCATCTGGTTGACAGCGACCGCTCGGCCTACCTCTATGACCGCATGCCGGCCGACAAGCAGCAGATCTCGGGCGGCAGCGCCGCCAATACGGCGGCGGGCGTCGCCTCGCTCGGTGGCCGCGCCAGGTTCATCGGCAAGGTGGCGGACGACGCGCTGGGCGATGTGTTCGCCAACGACCTCAAGGCCATCGGCGTCGACTACTCGACCACCAGGCTGATCAACGGCGCCGCCACGGCCCGCTCGATGATCCTCATCAGCGAGGGCGGCGAGCGCACCATGAACACTTATCTGGGCGCCTGCCACGAATTGACCGAGGCCGACATCCACGAGGACGAGATCGGCTCGGCCACCATCACCTATATGGAGGGGTATCTGTGGGACCCGGTGGAGGCCAAGAAAGCCTTCGTGCGCGCCGCCAATTATGCCCACCGGCACGAGCGGGCGACGGCGATCACGCTGTCGGACCCGTTCTGCGTCAACCGCTTCCGCGACGAATTCCTCGACCTGCTGCGGTCCAAGACCATCGACTACGTGTTCGCCAATATCGATGAGCTGAAAGCGCTCTACCAGACCGACAGCCTGCCCGAAGCGGTGCAGCAGGTAGCCAAGGACGCCGAACTGGCGGCCGTCACCATGGGGGCGCAAGGCGCCATGGCGATCTATGACGGCGAGATCGTCACCGTGCCGGCCTTCCCGGTGGACGTGGTGGATGCAACCGGCGCGGGCGATCTCTTCGCGGCAGGCTTTATGCTGGCGGCAGGCCGCGGGCAGGATTTCCAGATGGCGCTGAAGGCCGGGTGCCTCGCCGCCTCCGAAGTGATCTCCCATATCGGGGCACGCCCGATCGTGGATTTGAGGCAGCTGGCGGCCGAGAAGGGCGTGGCGGTCTGAGTTTGGGTTTGGCTGGGATGCTACCGCATAGAGCAGCGAACCCCTCAAGATCGTAGCCCCCCACCCTTAATCCCTCCCCACGTAGGGGGAGGGAGACGATGGAGCCGCAGGACTCTCAGTCGGGATTTCCCTCCCCTTTGATGGGGAGGGATTAAGGGTGGGGTGGGGCGGCACGCACCGCTTTATCCCGCCCCTTAGGTACCCCTACACCCGGCGCAGGTGGACTTCCTCGATGACGTGGCTCTTGCCCTTCTTGAGGATGAGGTCGGCGCGGCTGCGGGTGGGGATGATGTTTTCGATGAGGTTGGGCCGGTTGATCGAGGCCCAGACCCAGCGCCCGAAGGTCTTGGCCTCTTCCTCGCTCATCAGGCTGAACTTGTGGAAGAACGACTTCTCGTCCGCGAAGGCGGTTTCGCGCAGACGCAGGAAGCGTTCGAGATACCAGTCGGTGAGGTCGGCTTCGTCGGCATCCATGTAGATGGAAAAATCGAGGAAGTCCGAGGCGAAGACGATGGGCTTGCCGGATTTCGGCAATTCGCCGGGCTGCAGGATGTTGAGCCCTTCGACGATCAGGATGTCGGGGTGATCGACGATGATCTCCTTGCCGGGCACCACGTCATAGACCAGGTGGGAATAGACCGGCACATGCACCTTGCCCTTGCCCGACTTGATGTCGGAGAGGAACTTGATGAAGCGGGTGCGGTCGTAGCTTTCGGGGAAGCCCTTGCGGTCCATGAGGCCGCGCGCCTGCAGCACGGCGTTGGGATGAAGGAACCCATCGGTGGTGACGAGATCGACCTTGGGCGAGGTCTGCCAGCGCTGCATCAGCGCATGAAGGATACGGGCGGTGGTGGATTTGCCCGCCGCCACCGAGCCCGCGACGCCGACGATAAAGGGCACCTTGCCATCGGTGGTGCCCAGGAATTTCATCGAGGCGCGATGGAGGCCCTGCGTGGCCTCGACATAAAGCGACAGCAGGCGCGCCAGCGGCAGGTAGATATCCTCTGCTTCCTCGAAGGAGATCGGATCGTTGAGCGCCCGCAGCCGCTTGATGTCGGCGGCATCGAGCGTCATCGGCTCGTCGGCGCGGAATTTCGACCATTCGGCTTTGGTGAAGTGATGATAGGCGGAGAAATCGGGCGTCGATTTCGGCGGCTTGGAATGGGCCACTGTCACTCCTTGGGGCGCGAGGCTTTTTCAGCAAGGCCGGATTGCGCCGTGCGGCGCTCCAGTTCGGCCATGACCTCCTCCAACGGAATGGCGCTGACGCGCAATAGGACCAATAGGTGATAAAGCACGTCGGAGGCCTCACCCACGAGGCCGGCGCGGTCGTGGGTGACGGCAGCGATGGCGGCCTCGACGGCTTCCTCGCCCAGTTTTTGGGCGCATTTTTCGACGCCGCGCGCCATCAGCTTGGCCGTATAGCTCTCGTCGGGCGAAGCCCCGGCCCTTATGGCGAGGCGCTGGTCGAGTTCATCGAGCGTCATCAGAACACTTCTCCGGAAACCTTGTCGGCGCGGATCGGCACCCCGTGCGCTGCCAGGTAAGCCTTGGCCTCGGGAATGGTGAAGGTGCCGAAATGGAAAATCGAGGCGGCCAGCACGGCGCTGGCATGGCCGGTTTTGACGCCATCGACCAGATGATCGAGCGTGCCGACGCCGCCCGAGGCGATGACCGGCACCGAAACCTCGTCGGCGATGGCGCGGGTCAGTTCTAGATCGAAGCCCGACTTGGTGCCGTCCCGATCCATCGAGGTGACCAGCAGTTCGCCGGCACCGAGCTCGACCATGCGGCCGGCGAATTCGACGGCGTCGAGCCCCGAGGCGTTGCGGCCCCCATGGGTGAAGATTTCCCATTCGTTGGAATTGTCGCGGCCCAGCGCCTGGGTGAGGCGGCGGCGCGCATCGACGGAGACCACGATGCATTGGTTGCCGAACTTGTCGGCGGCGCGGGCGATGAAATCGGGATCGCGAACGGCGGCCGAATTGATGGCGACCTTGTCGGCGCCCGACAGCAGGAGCTTGCGGATATCCTCGATGGAGCGCACGCCCCCGCCGACCGTGACCGGCATGAAGCAGTGTTCGGCGGTGCGGGCGACGACGTCGAAAATGGTGTCGCGGCCCTCATGGCTGGCGGTGATATCGAGAAAGCACAATTCGTCGGCGCCTGCCGCATCATAGGCGATGGCGGCCTCGACCGGATCGCCCGCATCGACGAGATCGACGAACTGCACGCCCTTGACGACGCGGCCATCTTTGACGTCAAGGCACGGAATAAGACGGGTCTTGAGGGTCATGGCGATATCCCTTCCGGGTTGTTACGGCGCCAAGCCTGGCGATGAATGATAAGGATGACCAGCCACACGATGAGCGCGCCGCCGCCGAGCGGCAGGGTGGCGATGGCGAGCCAGCCCATGACGGCGAAATCATAAAGGGCCTCGCCCCAATCGGAGCCATTGACCATGCAGGGATGCACGCTGCCTTCATCCAGCGCGCAGCCATGGGTGTTGGCGACGGTGGCGGCGAAGATCACCGAGAACACCGGCAGCAGCATCAGAATGAGAACGACCGCCAGCACCAGCCAGTAGATGAGCCAGGGGAAGCGCCGGCGGCGTTGGCCGGGGGCCGTGTTCATCTGCCGATGTCCCGCAGCAGGGCGAGTGCTTCACGTGAATCAATGCGCCCGTCATAAAGCGCGCGGCCCGAAATGGCGCCTTCGAGCACCTGGGCATCGGGCGCCGTCATGCGGCGGATATCGGCCATGGAGGCGAGGCCGCCCGAGGCGATGACCGGGATGGAAACCGACCGGGCCAGCGCCAGGGTCGATTCCCAGTTGATGCCGGTGAGGATGCCGTCACGATCGATGTCGGTATAGATGATGGCCGCAACGCCGGCGCCCTCGAAGCGCCTCGCCAGATCGACGACGTCGAGTTCGGAGGTTTCGGCCCAGCCTTCGACCGCGACCTTGCCGCCGCGCGCATCGATGCCGACCGCAACCTGGCCGGGAAACTTCTTCGCGGCCTCCTTGACCAGCGCCGGATCGCGGACCGCGATGGTGCCGAGGATGACGCGGGCGAGGCCCCGACCGAGCCAGTCCTCCACATGGGCGAGGCTGCGGATACCGCCGCCGAGCTGTACGGGGAACTTCACCTCACGGAGGATGGCCTCGACCGCCGCGCCATTGACGCTTTCACCGGCGAAAGCGCCGTTGAGATCGACGACATGCAGATATTGAAAGCCCTGGTCCTCGAAGCTTTTGGCCTGGGCGGCGGGCGAATCGTTGAAGACGGTCGCCTCGCTCATCTCGCCCAGCTTCAGGCGGACGCACTGGCCGTCCTTGATGTCGATGGCGGGGAAGAGGATCATGCGGATGGTCTCAAGAATGTGTGGAGGCGCCCGTCCCCGGACTTCCCCCTTGTGGGGAGGCTGGTGGCAGGCGCGGAGCGGGCCATCACGGCCGCCACTCCAGGAAATTGCGGATGAGGGCCAGGCCCAGGGCCTGGCTCTTTTCCGGGTGGAACTGGGTGCCGAAGAGGTTGTCGCGGCCGACGGCGGCGGTGACGGTCTGGGCGTAGTCGGCGGTGGCGACAAGCGATGCCGGGTCTTCCGCCGCCAAATGGTAGGAATGGACGAAATAGGCATGCAGCCCATCCGGACCATCCGGAATGCCGGCGAGGAGGGGATGGGCCTGCTCGAAGCGCAGGGTGTTCCAGCCCATATGCGGCACCTTGAGGTCCGGATCGGCCGGCTGCAGCTTGACGATGGCGCCCTTGATCCAGCCGAGGCCGGGGGTGGTGCCCTTTTCGCGGCCTTCCTCGGCCATCAGCTGCATGCCCACGCAAATGCCGAGGAACGGCACGCCGCCCATAATGACCCGCTCGTTGAGGACCTCGATCATGCCGGGCACGGCTTCGAGCCCGGCCTTGCAATCGGCGAAGGCACCGACGCCGGGCAAAACGATGCGGTCGGCGCGGCGGACGGTTTCGGCATCGGCGGTGACGACGATCCCGGCACCGCTGCCGGCGGCTTCGCGCTCGAAGGCCTTGGCGGCGGATTTGAGGTTGCCCGAACCATAGTCGATGATGGCGACAGTGCTCACTTCAGGGCCTCCCGCTGCAAATAGGCGAGCTGGGCGAGATCGGGGCCGGCGGCCACCACCGCCCCGCGATCGGACCAGCCGGAACGGGCGAGCCGCTGCCGGCGCATGCCGGGAACCGCAAAGCCGATCCACAGCGCCATCAGCCAATAGAGCCAGAAGCCGGCCTCACCGCCGACGAGGCGCGAGGCTACCTGCAGCGCCAGCACGGCGACCACATAGCCCGCCAGCAGCCGCCACAGCCGATGCACCAGCGCATAGACGGGCGGCAGCAGGAAAGCGAACCAGGAGAATTTTTCGGGCACCACGGCGGGCGCGTCATGACGCGCCCGGTCGTTGCGGTCGAAGACGGTATAGATGGTCATCGCGGGCTCCTATCAGGGTGAGCCAGACGCAAGGGACTAGAGCGTGCCCTTGGTCGAGGGAATACGGTCGGCGGCACGCGCGTCGATCTCGACGGCGTCGCGCAGCGAACGGGCCAGGGCCTTGAAGGCGCTTTCGGCGATATGATGGTTGTTGTCGCCGTAAAGGCACTCCACATGCAAGGTGATGCCGGCATTCATGGCGAAGGCCTGGAACCATTCGCGGAAGAGCTCGGTATCCATCTCGCCCACCTTGTCGCGGGTGAACTCGACCTTCCAGACCAGGAACGGCCGGCCGGAGATATCGAGCGCGACGCGGGTCAGCGCCTCGTCCATGGGCAGGTGGCAGCTCGCATAGCGGCGAATGCCCTTCTTGTCGCCCAGGGCCCTGGCGATGGCCTGGCCGAGCGCGATGCCTACATCCTCGGCGGTGTGGTGATAGTCGATATGGAGGTCGCCCTTGGCCCTGACTGTGATGTCGATCAGACCATGGCGCGCCAGCTGATCGAGCATATGGTCGAGAAAACCGATGCCGGTCTTGATGTCATGGCTGCCGGTGCCGTCCAGATTGACGGCGACGGTGATGTCGGTCTCGTTGGTCTTGCGGGCGATTTCGGCCTTGCGCATCGCGGCACACACTCCGTTTCGGGCCTGTGTCTAACAGCTTGAGGGCCGCACGAAAAGGGTGAGGTCCAAGACCGTTGCAATTGCGCCACAACACCCAATATGAGGGCAAATCCCTTTGGAGAGTATTGATGTCGAAGGATAATGAATTTCCGGGCTGGCACGGCACCACGATCGTGGCGGTCCGCAAGGGCGACAAGGTGGTGATCGCCGGCGACGGCCAGGTCTCGGTGGGCTCCACCGTGATGAAGCATAACGCCAAAAAGGTCCGGCGGCTGGCCGGCGGCAAGGTGATCGGCGGTTTCGCCGGGGCCACGGCCGATGCCTTTACGCTGTTCGAGCGGCTGGAAGGCAAGCTCGAGCAATATCCCGACCAGCTGATGCGGGCGGCGGTAGAATTGGCCAAGGATTGGCGGACCGACCGTTACCTGAGGCGCCTCGAAGCCATGATGATCGTCGCCGACAAGTCCGATACGCTGGTGTTGACCGGCACGGGCGACGTGCTGACCCCCGACCACGAGGTCATCGCCATCGGCTCGGGCGGCAATTATGCGCAGTCGGCAGCCCTGGCGCTGGCCCAGAACACCGAGCTCGACGCCGAGACCATCGCCCGCAAGGCCATGGCAATCGCCGCCGAGATCTGCATCTACACCAATGAGAACGTCACCCTCGAAGCCATCGAGACCGACAAGTGAGCTGGACCATCCGCCGGCTGACGGGCAACGACGGCGCCCTGTTCCGGGAAATCCGGCTCGAGGCGCTGCAGCGGCATCCGGAAGCCTTCGGGTCCGACTTCGCCGACGAGGCCGTGCATGACGCCGACTGGTTTGCCGCACGCATCGGGCGTTCGGCGGTCTTCGGCGCCTTTACGGGGTCCGATTTCATCGGCACTTCGTCGTTCTATGCCGAGACGGGCCGGAAATCGGCCCATATCGGCCGGCTGGTGTCGATGTATGTCCGCCCGGAAGGGCGGGGCACCGGCATGGCGCTGGCGCTGGTCGAGACGGTGTTGCAGCATGCGAGCATGCAGGTGATGCAGGTCGAGCTCGGCGTGGCGGTGGATAACGAGCCGGCGATCCGGCTCTACAAAAAAGCCGGGTTCGAAACCTATGGCACCGAACCCAATGCCCTTTTCGTGAACGGTCGATATATCGACGAACACCTGATGGTGCGCTTCGTGGAAGGCACCAGGAAAGCAGACTGACATGAGTGAAAACAATTTTTCCCCGCGCGAGATCGTTTCCGAACTCGACCGCAACATCGTCGGGCAGGCGGACGCCAAGCGCGCGGTGGCCGTGGCGCTGCGCAACCGCTGGCGGCGCCAGCAGCTGTCGCCCGAATTGCGCCGCGAGGTTTCCCCCAAGAACATCCTGATGATCGGGCCGACCGGCGTCGGCAAGACCGAGATCTCGCGCCGGCTGGCGCGGCTGGCGCAGGCGCCGTTCATCAAGGTGGAAGCCACCAAGTTTACCGAGGTGGGCTATGTGGGCCGCGACGTCGAGCAGATCGTGCGCGACCTGGTGGAGGCCGGCATCCTGCTGCTGCGCGACAAGCGGCGCGGCGAAGTGCAGGCCAAGGCGCACCAGAACGCCGAAGAGCGCGTGCTCGATGCGCTGGTGGGTTCGTCCTCCTCGCCCTCGACGCGCGAGAGCTTCCGCAAGAAGCTGAGGAACAACGAGCTCGACGACAGCGAGATCGAGATCGAGGTGGCGGCGCCCGCCGGCAGCGGCATGTTCGAGATTCCCGGCATGCCGGGCGGCAATGTGGGCATGATCAATCTCAGCGACATGCTGGGCAAGGCCATGGGCGGCCGGGGCGTGAAGCGCAAGCTGAAGGTCAAGGAAAGCCATGACCTGCTGATCGCCGAGGAAGCCGACAAGCTGCTCGACCAGGAACAGCTCAAGACCGAGGCGGTGGACCTGGTCGAAAACCACGGCATCGTGTTCATCGACGAGATCGACAAGATCACCTCGTCGGGCTCGCGCGGCGGTGCGGACGTCTCGCGCGAAGGCGTGCAGCGTGACCTGCTGCCGCTGATCGAGGGCACCACGGTGGCGACGAAGTACGGGCCGGTGAAGACCGATCATATCCTCTTCATCGCTTCGGGCGCCTTCCATGTCGCCAAGCCGTCGGACCTCTTGCCCGAGCTGCAGGGGCGCCTGCCGATCCGGGTGGAGCTCAAGGCTTTGACGCGCGAGGACTTCATCCGCATCCTCAACGACACCGAGGCCAGCCTCATCAAGCAGTATGTGGCGCTGATGGGGACCGAGGGGCTGGTGCTGGAGTTCAGCCAGGACGCCATCGAGGCCATCGCGGATGCGGCCGTGCATGTGAACTCGACGGTCGAAAACATCGGCGCCCGGCGGTTGCAGACGGTGATGGAGCGCCTGGTCGAGGATATCTCGTTCGACGCGCCCGATCGCGGCGGGCAGACCATCAAGATCGACAAGGCCTATGTGGCCGACAAGATCGGCACGCTCGCGGCTGATACCGACCTCAGCAAGTTCGTGCTGTAACCCCAAAAAGGCCGCCGGAGGAATTACCCCCGGCGGCCTTTTCGTATCCGGCTAGGCCGGATCGCGCAGCCTCACGAGATCGTTCATCAGGCCTTCGGTACCGTTGTGGACGGTCAGGCGTTCGACCTTGCCGGCGATCTCGGACAACGCCTCCAGCTCCTTGAGCCGCAGCATGACCGGGTTTTCGGCCATGATACGGGCGGTGTTGAGGAGCGAACGCGTGGCGTTGGTCTCCTCGCGCCGCCGGATGACGTTGGCCTCGGCTTCCTTCTCGGCGGCGACGACCTTGTTGAGGATGTCGCGCATATCGCCGGGCAGGATGATGTCCTTGACGGCGATGCCGGTGACCGAAACACCGATCGCCGCCATGTCGCTGCGCAACTGCTCCACCACCTCAGCCTCGGCCGTCACCTTGTCGGCAAGGATTTCGTCGAGGTTTTTGGCACCCAGCGACTTGCGGAACGCAAACTGCAGGGCCCGGTAGAGCGCATCGGCGAAATCCCTGACCGTGGTGACAGCCTTGACGGCATCCACCACCTGGTAATCCACCGACAGGTTCACCCGCAGCGTGACCCGGTCACGGGTGAGGATTTCCTGCCCGGTCACATCGAGCGACTGCCGGCGCATATCGACGGCCTTCATCGATGGCTTGCGCTCGACGGCCCAGAACTGGTGCGCACCGGGGGCCAGGGCCCTGGTGAACGCGCCATCGACGAACAGCAGGCCGATATGGCCTTCCAGCACTTCGAGGGCCGCGATGGAGGCGAGCCGCGCCAGCCCTGTCAACCGACGACCGACGGCTTCCGGCACTTCGAGATCGCCCGCCAGCGAGAAGGCCTCCGCCGTCCAGGGACCGGCAGCGATCCAGTACACGGCCCGCTCTTCCGGCTTCAGCACGGCATGGAGCCGGCCGTCGCGCGAAATCACCAGCACCTCGTCGGCCGCCGCGCGAAAGTCGACGAGCTGAGCGCGAGCACTGTCGCCATGATCACCGAACAGGGTCCGGTCATAGACCGAGACGAATTCCGGCCGGGCCAGATCGTGCCACTCGACCTCCAGCCGGCCGCGGTCATTGCGCAGCCGGTGTTCGCCGGGCAGCAGGAACTGCTGGAACCTGCCCTTGTACAGCACGATGGCGCGCTGGTTTTCCTTGACGATGAGCCGCTTCATACCAAGCGCTGCATCGATGAGTTCGATCATCATGGGATACCTCCGTCGTCTCAAGCTACCGTCAGGTCATGCGTTGAGTTCGTCCTTCGCGTTTGCCCGATAGGGCGGTTTCTCCCCGGCGCCGCACCATGCGGGACCGGTGGAATGTAGAAAGGTCCGGGGCGAGCCGGCCTTGCGGTCTGCGGACGACGGCGAGGGGGATGGCGCCAGGACAGGCGAAGCGATGGCGCGAGCGCACCATTGCCGGGCCGGACCCATAGTCATCCTTCATCCGGCGCCAGGCAGCGCCGCAGGGGCGGCTCCGGCACGGCAGGACCGGCGAACCGGTCTCTGCCGGGACGACCGCAAGGCCCGCCCCGAAACCCGATAGTCTGAAGCCAGCTAGGCTGGCTGTGTGAATGTCACTTCACATGGGATGGAGGGATTTGAACCCCCTACAGTCAGATTCGCAGTCTGATGCTCTATCCAGATGAGCTACATCGCTTCCCGACGCCGATGGCCGAGCGGTACACGCCCGATGCAGGGCATCGGCGCGCCAGGCACGTTCACGAACGCGACCCTTTGCTCGACCGGCAGCAATTGCCGGGAGCGGGCGTATATTCCCGCCGCCGCCGGCCCGGCAAGCTGCGGATTACAGTAACTTGGGGTACTGGCGGATACTGTTGCGACGCCGCAACAGTTATTTGACGCGGCGCTGCAGTTCCGTGGTCAGGAAAGTCAGGTCATCGGGCGCCAGGCGCCCGATATCGCGGGCGAGGCGATTGGCGAATTCGGTAGCTTCGGGCGTCAGCCCGCCCGTATCGATGCTGATCTTGGGATCGGAGAGTTCGGCGAGGCGCTGCAATTCCTCGGCTTCATCCCAGATGACGTTGAAGAAGGCGATGATGCGCTGCAGCAAATACCAGGTGGGCTTGCCGCGGCGGCCATGCTCAAGCGCCGACAGATAGGCGCTCGAAACATCGAGGGCCTTGGCCATCTGTTTCAACGTGATGCCGCGCTCCTCGCGCATGGAGCGGAGCCGGGCGCCGAGCGGGGTCATGGCGCTAACCTCTTGAGACGAACGTAATAGGCACCCTCGCCGCCATGGCTCTGGGCCGAGACATCCCAGCCGGCGATGAGCGGCGCCAGATCGGCTTCCGACAGCCACAGCGGCAGCATGGAGCGCAGCACGCCGCGTTCGATGATGGTGGTGGCGCGGTCGTCGAGTTTCTTGAGGCCCTTGCCGGTGATGACCAGGACCGTGCGGTCGCCGCGATTGATGCGGGCATGGATGAAGCGGATGAGGGCGGCGCGGGCTTCACCCTGGCGCATGCCGTGAAGATCGATGGTGGCATCGAGCGCCATCTGGCCGCGCATCAGCTTGCGGCGCAGCTTGGGCTCGATCGGATGGCCTGATTCCCACGGCGCCTTCGGCCTGTAGGGGGATTTGGGCGGCTTGGGAGCGGCGGCCTCGCCGACGCGGAACTGGCGCGGCATGCTGACATGGGGCGCCTCGACCGGCGGCAGCGGGAGCGGCTCCCCGGATAAGGGCTCTTCGGGCTCGGGCCGCAGCGGCGTCACCGTGCGCTTGACGTCGGCCCACAAATGCCAGTCCCGCACGGGACTCTGCGGCTTGCCGCGTTTGGCCATGACCGCCCGCCCGACGCTTTGGTCAGGCGAGCTGGTTGGTGGCGATCAGCTTCCAGTTGGGATCGCGCGCCTTGGGATTGCGGGCGAAGGTCCATTCATCGGCGATGGTCTGCACCTGGTCGGCATTGCCTTCCACGATGGCGCCGTCCTTGTCGCGGGTGGCGGAAACGATTTCCGCATTGAAGCGCACCGACACCTGGGCGTTGCGCTTGTCGAGCCCGGCCTCGGAGATTTCGACCTTGGGGAGCCCCACAAAGGTGAAATCGACCTTCTGGCCGGCGGCTTCGCGGGCCGCGATGGCGCTCTGGAAGCCCTCGAACACGTCCTTTTCGAGGAGGTTCCTGAGCGTCTGGCGGTCGCCCGAGGCGAAGGCCGTCACGATCATCTCATAGGCGGCCTTGGCGCCCTCGATAAAGGTCTTGGGCGTAAAGCTGGTATCGGCGTCGCCGATGGCCTTGAGGCCGGTGGCGATATCGGCGTCGCCATGGGCGAACTGCTCGACCTCGGCGGCAAGCTTGCGATTGCGGCGCTCGTCATCCATGACGGGCGCGGCCTCGACCGGGCGCGGGCGCAAGGACGTCGTGCCGTCCTCGGCCTTGACGGTTTCGGGCTTTTGTCGCTCGAGCGGCGAGCGCTCATTGCCGGTGCGGGTGCCCAGCACCGAACGCAGCCTGAAAAGAATGACGATCGCCAATCCGATGACGATGAGAGTGGGCAGATCGAAAAATTCATCCATGGGGATAAGACACCTGATTGATCGGGCGGAACGCGCCGGGTCGCATAGTGCGGCTTTCAGACCTATATATAGGGAAAGCTTCACCCCGAAACCAGTTCACGATTGGGTGGGTTAACTTTGGCGCAATCCCTGCGCCACGATAAACATGAGGATTCCGGCCTTGGTACGGTTTCTGCTGCTGGGGATTGTCGCAACCCCGTTGATCGAGATCGCGACGTTCATCAAGGTCGGACAGCTGATCGGGCTGTGGCCGACGCTTCTGGCGGTCATCGCCTCGGCGTTGCTTGGCAGTTATGTGCTCAAGACGCAAGGCCTCGCGCTGGCCGGGCAGATTCGCGCCGCCATGGACCGCGGCGACATGCCGGCGCGGGCGGTGTTCGACGCCATGCTGGTGTTCGCCGCCGGCGTCCTGCTGCTGGTGCCGGGCTTCGTGACCGACGTGTTTGGGCTGCTGCTGCTGATTCCCCCGGTCCGGCAGGCGCTTTACGCCGGTCTTACGCGCAACATGACGGTGGTGTCGACCGCCGGGCCGTCTCCGACGCGCCCCCGCACCATCGAGCTCGACGACGACAGCTACCGGGAGCAATAGGCGTCTGGCTTGTCGGCCCGGAACAAAAGTGTTAGCCACCGCCGAAGCTTTCTCCAGGGGATGAAACCAATGGCCGACGAAACTCCGGCACCGCACCCGACCCAGGCAGGCGAGACGCCCGTGTTCAGCCTGATCGGCCAGTACATCAAGGACCTGTCCTTCGAAAATCCGGGCGCTCCGGGCTCGATCATGAACGGCCAGGGCAATCCCGGCTTCAACGTCTCGATCAATGTCGGGGTGAAGAAGCAGACCGAGGAAATCTACGCGGTCGAATTGACGCTGAACGCCAAGGCCGAGCGCGGCGATACCGTGCTGTTCAATGTCGAGCTCATCTATGGCGGCGTGTTCCGCGCCAGCAACATTCCCGAGGCGCAGCTGCCGCCGCTGCTGATGGTGGAAGCACCGCGGCTGATCTTCCCGTTCGCGCGCCAGACCCTGGCCAGCGTCACCCAGCAGGGCGGTTTCCCGCCCCTGATGATGGAGCCGGTCGATTTCAACGCACTCTATCTGCAGAACCTGCGCCAGCTCCAGGCCCAGCAGGCCGCCAATGGCGCACCGGCCAACCGGCCGAACTAAGCCTTTATCCAATCAATGAATTTTGCGGCCATTCCGGCGAAAGCCGGGGTGGCCGCAGCTCTTTTTGATCGCCTTTTCGAGCCAGAAAAGTGGCATCCACTTTTCCTCAAAACGCTCTATTGGGCGAGATATTCGGCCCACAGGGCCTTTTCGCCCAGGCGCCCGATCAGGGCCTGGTGGGCGGCGCGCTCGGCCTCGCTGAGGCGGGGCGGCAGGGCCACCGCACGCTGGGCGGCGCGGATGATGGCGCCGGCGGCATCCACCAGGCTCACCTCGATCTCCTCGACCAGCGCCAGGCCGACCTGGCGGCCGCCGAGCAGTTCGAGATAGACTTCCGCAAGGATCTCGCTGTCGAGCAAGGCGCCGTGCAGCGTGCGCTTGGAGTTGTCGATGCCATAGTGCTTGCACAGCGCATCGAGGCTGACGCGGGCGCCCGGGTGCACCTTGCGGGCCAGCATCACGGTGTCGATGACGCCGTTGGTCAAGGAAGGACGCTTCAGCTTTTCCAGTTCGGCATTGAGAAAGCCCATGTCGAACGGGGCATTGTGGATGATGAGCGTGGCGTCGCCGATGAAATCGAGGAACTTTTCCGCCACGTCGCCAAACACCGGCTTGTCGCTCAGGAACTCGTCTGAAAGCCCGTGCACGCGAAATGCTTCCTCCGGCATGGGGCGCAGCGGGTTGATGTAGATGTGGTGGTGCCGGCCGGTCGGAATGTGATTGATCAATTCGACGCAGCCGATTTCGACGACACGATCGCCGGTGGCGGGGCTGAGGCCCGTGGTTTCGGTATCGAGGACGATTTCACGATTCATGACGACGTCTCTCCGGCAACCAGTTCACCGACCAGCGCCTCGACCATGATGACGAGGGTCTGGACCGGCAGGTCCGTGTCGAGGACATAATCGGCCCGCTTCCGCTTTTCATCCTGCGGCAGCTGGCGGGCAAGGATGGCTTCGAGCTTTTCCACCGTCATGCCCGGCCGGGCCAGCGCGCGGCGGCGCTGGCTTTCGGGACTGCAGACGGTGACGGCGATGCGATCGAGGCCATAATCGAAGCCGGTTTCGAAGAGCAGCGGAATTTCGACCACTGCCAGCGGCGCGCCGGATTGCCGGGATTGCGCGAGAAACGCCGCGATCCGCTGGCGCACAAGCGGATGGACGGTGGCTTCCAGCGACGCCAGCTTTTCGGGCGCGGCAAGCAATTGCCGGCTCAGCTCGACGCGGTCGATGGCGCCGTCGCGCACCACACCGGGAAAGAGGGCCGCAACCGGGGCCACCGCATCGCCCGCATAGAGTTCACTCACGGCGGCGTCAGCGGAAAACACCGGGATGCCGAGGCCCCTGAAGGCTTCGAGCGTCGTGGATTTGCCGGTGGCGATGGAGCCGGTGAGGCCAAGGCTGAGCATGGTCAGTGTCCGAGCGTCGCCTCGACGGCGGCGCGCAGTTCCGGGGTAACTTGTGGCCGGACGCCGAACCAGGCCTCAAAGCCCGGCACCGCCTGGTGCAACAGCATGCCAAGCCCATCGACGGTCCTGAGGCCGAGCGCCTGGGCCTCGGCCAGGAGCGGCGTCACCAGTGGCGTATAGACGATATCGGTGACCAGGGCGGTCCTGGGCAAGGCCGTAAGCGGCAGCGCCTCAAAGCGGGTGCCATGCATGCCCACCGACGAGGTGTTGATGAGGAGGCTGGCTTGAGGAGCCAGGGCTTTGAAGGCCTCGAGACCATGGGCCTTGAAGCGCGGGCCGAAGCCGGCGGCAAGCGCTTCAGCCTTGTCGAGCGAGCGGTTGAGGATGGCGATGGTCCTAAAGCCGCGGGCCGCGAGCGCCACCAGAATGGCGCGGGCCGCGCCCCCGGCGCCCAGCACGATGGCGGTCTCAAGGTCGTGGTCCCAGCCGGGGGCGTTCTGGTCGAGATTGCCCAAAAAGCCCATGTAATCGGTGTTGAACCCATAAAGGCCATCGTGGCGGCGAACGACCGTGTTGACGGCGCCGATCTGGCGCGCCAGCGGATCGATATCGTCGCAGAGCGCGAAGACCTTTTCCTTATGGGGGATGGTGCAGTTGCCGCCGGCGAATTCGCCAGCCCGGATGCGTCCGAAGAAGCCGGCCAGGTCGGGCGGCGCAATATCGAAGGGCAGATAGGTGCCATCGATGTGGCCGGCCCTGAGCCAGGTGCCGTGGATCAGCGGCGAGCGCGAATGGGCGATCGGGTGGCCGATGACGAAGGCGTTGATGGTCATGCGGCACCGACGAGGAATTGCGGCGCATGCTGGCGCAGGGCCGACAGCAGCGGCAGCAGGGGCAGGCCCAGAATGGTGAAATAATCACCCGAAATGGTGTCGAACAGGCGAATGGACGGCCCTTCGAGACGATAACCGCCCACGGAGGTGAGGATATCTTCACCCTCCAGGGCCAGGACCTCGTCGATTTCGGCATCCGAAACCGCCCGCATGGTTAACTCGGCGCTATCGACATGGTCCCAGAGCAAGGTGTCCTTGCGCACCAGGGCGATGCCGGCATAGAGGCGGTGGGTCTGGCCGCGCAGGCGCTGGATCTGCTTTCGGGCGGCCGCCATGTCTTCCGGCTTGTGCAAAAGTTCGTCGCCAAGCGCCAAAGTCTGGTCGGCGCCGATGACGATGGCATCGGGCGAATGGGCAGAAACCGCCAGCGCCTTGTGCCGCGCGAGCAGCCGCGCCACCGCCGGCGCATCGGCACCACTGGCGCGGGCCTCGGCCTCTATCCCCCGCTCGTCGATAAAGGCAGGTGCCGTGGCGAAAGCCACGCGCGCCCCTGAAAGCAAGGATTTCCGGGCCGGTGACTGCGAAGCAAGGATGAGCATGCGTTGAGGTTTTCCACACAGTTCACGCTGGCTCAAGACCCCGGTTGTGAAAATACCGTCGGGAAGACCGGCGAGACGGGTTTATCCCAGTGCCGCGCTTTTTCGTGCACAGGCATGGTGCTGTGGACGCCTCATGGCCCAAGACTGGTAACTCTGGGGAAAACCCAAAGCCGCAAGCCCGTGCCGGTGCAGGAGTTTTCCCCAATGGAGAAAATTCCGCCGCCCTCCGAAAGGCCCGGATTAACGGTTCGTTAACCATGATTTTCCGGGCTTTTCCCCGTTGGGATCACGGCCGGCGTTTACACATAGTTTACCTTTGTGGCTGTGCGCTTGTGTCATCACGCCAGCGATTGTGGACGGCCAGGAATTGGGGCAAAACACCGCTATGATAATAAAGATAAACAAGAAAAGATTCTCTTCCTGGAAGGGAAGCGGGGTATCCCATTGAGCCCGAAGACGAGCGGCAAGCCTTTACTGGACACGGTTCTGGGACAGCGCCAGGAACGGCCGCCCATGTGGGTGATGCGACAGGCAGGGCGCTATCTTCCCGAGTACAAGGCGCTGCGTGCCAAGGCCGGCAGCTTCCTCGAGCTGTGCTACAACCCCGAAATGGCTGCGGAAGTGACGCTGCAGCCGCTGCGCCGCTTCGATCTCGATGCGGCGATCATCTTTTCGGACATTCTCATCATCCCGGATGCGCTGGGCCAGAAAGTTCGCTTTGAAGTGGGCGAGGGACCACGTCTCGATCCGGTGGATGCCGGTAGCCTTGCGGCTTTGAAGCCGGAAGGCGTGGTCAAGTTTCTGGCGCCGGTCTACGAAACCCTGGAGCGGGTGAAAGCGAGCCTTGCGGCCGACAAGACGCTGATCGGCTTTTGCGGCTCGCCCTGGACTGTTGCGACCTACATGATAAACGGCCGGGGTTCGACCGATCAGGCGGCGGCCCGGCTGTTCGCGCTGCAACAACCCGAGGCCTTCGGGCAATTGCTGGATATCCTCATCGAGGCCAGTATCGCCCATCTGGTGGCGCAGTTCCGCGCCGGCGCCGATGTGGTGCAGCTGTTTGAAAGCTGGGCGCTGAACCTTGACGAAGACGCCTTCGTTTCCCATGTGATTGAGCCGAACTGCCGCATCGTTGCCGGCGTCCGGCAGCAGATCGCCGACGCGCCCATCATCGGTTTTCCCCGTGGTGCCGCCGGCATGATTTCCCGCTACGCCGAATCGACTAAGGTAAATCTCGTCGGCCTCGATTATTCGATGCCGGTGGGGTTTGCGGATTCCATCCTGCCCAGGACGCTCGGCGTGCAGGGCAATCTTGATCCGCTGCGCCTCGTGGCAGGTGGGACACAGATGCGGGAGCGGGCGGAAGCCATCATCAGGGGCTTTTCGGGCCGGCCGCATATCTTCAACCTCGGGCATGGCATTGTGCCGGAAACGCCGATCGAAAACGTGGCGGAACTGGTCGAAATCGTAAAGGGTCGCCGCTGATGTGGATCGAATGGGTCAAGGCACTGCATGTGATCTCGGTGATCGCCTGGATGGCGGGCATGCTGTATCTGCCGCGATTGTTCGTCTATCACGCCGATGCCGAAAAAGGCTCGGTGCAGTCCGAAACCTTCAAGATCATGGAGCGGCGGCTCTATCGCGGCATCACCACGCCGGCGATGATCGCCGCTTATGTGTTCGGCCTGGCGATGATCTTTGGCGGCGCGGTCGACTGGAGCAGCATCTGGCCCTGGGTCAAGGCCGTGTTCGTTCTGGCGCTCAGCGGTTTTCACGGCGTTTTGGGCCGGTATCTGAGGGCATTCGCCCAGGACCGGAACGACAAGCCGGCCAAATTCTTCCGCATGATCAACGAGATTCCGACGGTCCTGATGATCGTCATCGTCATCATGGTCATCGTCAAACCATTCTGATCGCGGCGCGGGCATAACCTGTTTCACGTGAATCGCCGGTCTCCGGCGATAATCGCCTTGAAACCGGCGCGGCTTTTGGGTAAATCAGTGCCCATCTCACCCAGAGAGCGCGGCTGATTCCAGCCGCCGCGGCGGTGTATTTCCCTCCCCACCATGCCCTCACCCGACTTCCCCAAAGGGTTACTCCGTATGCAAAATCTGAAGCTCAGCGAGCTCAAGGCCAAGTCCCCAGCCGAACTGCTGGTTTTCGCCGAGGAACACGAGGTCGAGAACGCCTCGACCATGCGCAAGCAGGAATTGATGTTTGCCATCCTCAAGGAGCTGGCGGCCAAAGAGGTCGACATCACCGGCGAGGGCGTGGTCGAAGTGCTGCCCGATGGCTTCGGCTTCCTGCGTTCGCCCGATGCCAATTACCTGCCCGGTCCCGACGACATCTATGTCAGCCCCTCGCAGATCCGGCGGTTCTCGCTGCGCACCGGCGATACGGTCGAAGGGCAGATTCGTTCACCCAAGGAGGGCGAGCGCTATTTCGCCCTGCTCAAGGTCAACACCATCAATTTCGAGGACCCAGAAGCGGTCCGCCACAAGATCAATTTCGACAATTTGACGCCGCTTTATCCCGATGAGCGGCTGCGCATGGAACTGCCGGACCCCACGATCAGGGATCGCAGCGCCCGCGTACTCGACCTGGTGGCGCCGCTCGGCAAGGGCCAGCGTGCTTTGATTGTTGCGCCGCCCCGTACTGGTAAGACGGTACTGTTGCAAAATATCGCACAGTCTATCGCTACCAATCACCCCGAATGCTACCTCATCGTACTGCTGATCGATGAGCGGCCCGAAGAAGTGACCGACATGCAGCGCTCTGTGAAGGGTGAGGTGATTTCCTCGACCTTCGACGAGCCGGCCTCGCGCCACGTGCAAGTCGCCGAAATGGTGATCGAAAAGGCCAAGCGCCTGGTCGAACACAAGCGTGACGTCGTCATCCTGCTCGATTCCATCACCCGTTTGGGCCGCGCCTACAACACCGTGGTGCCAAGCTCGGGCAAGGTGTTGACCGGCGGCGTGGACGCCAATGCGCTGCAGCGCCCGAAGCGCTTCTTCGGCGCGGCGCGCAATATCGAGGATGGCGGCTCGCTCACCATCATTTCCACGGCGCTGATCGATACCGGCTCGCGCATGGACGAAGTGATCTTCGAAGAGTTCAAGGGTACGGGTAACTCGGAAATCATTCTCGACCGCAAGGTGGCGGATAAGCGCGTGTTCCCGGCGCTGGATATCACCAAGTCCGGCACCCGCAAGGAAGAGCTGCTGGTCGAGCCCGATATCTTGAAGAAGATGTATGTGCTCCGCCGCATCCTGACGCCGATGGGCACGATCGACGCCATGGAATTCCTGATGGACAAGATCCGCCAGACCAAGACCAATGGCGAATTCTTCGAGTCCATGAACACCTGATACCGCGATCCGATCATGCGTGCCGGCGATACCATCGTGGCGTTGTCGTCGGGCGGATTGCCCTCCGGGGTGGCGGTGGTCCGCCTCTCCGGGCCCGCGACGGCAGGCGTGGTCGAAGCCATCCTGGGGCGGTTGCCTGAGCCGCGCCGCCTGGTGCTTGCCGATGTGAAGATCGGCGATACGATCCTCGATCGCGGGCTGGTCACCTGGTTTCCGGCCCCCCGTAGTTTTACGGGCGAAGATTGCGCCGAGTTGCAGGTGCATGGCTCGCCTGCGGGCGTGCGGGCAATTCTGCGCACACTGACGGCAGAGTCCGGGATAAGGCTGGCTGAAGCCGGCGAATTTACCCGGCGCGCTTTCGAGAACGGCAAGCTCGATCTCACCGAGATCGAGGGTCTTGGCGATCTGCTCGATGCGGAAACCGAAAGCCAGCGCAAGCAGGCGCTGATGCGCGCATCGGGTGGCCTGTCGGCCGCAGTGACCGACTGGCGTGAACGACTCCTGGATTTGAGGGCCGAGATCGAGGCGCGTCTGGATTTCTCCGACGAAGGCGACGTATCGGCGGAATTGCCGGCGTCGTTCGGCGCCGACATTGCCACCCTCATGGGGCAACTCAGCCGGGCGCTCGAAAGCGTGACGCGTGGCCGTATCGTGCGCGAGGGGGTTCGCGTCGCCCTGGCGGGTGCGCCCAATGCCGGAAAATCCAGCCTGGTCAATGCCTTGGCCCGATCGGACGTGGCTATCGTCACCGAGGAGCCGGGAACGACGCGCGACGTGCGCGAGGTGGCCATCGATCTCGATGGGCAATTACTGATCGTCGTCGACCTCGCCGGCCTGCGGGACACGGACAGCAAGGCGGAGGCCGAGGGTGTGCGGCGCGCGCGCCTGGAGCTTAGCCGGGCTGACCTGGTTCTTAAGCTCGAGGCGCCCGATGCAGGGCTGGAAGAAGAGTTCGATGTTGAGGCGCCGATCTGGCGCATCGCTACAAAGCGGGATTTGGGTACGCCAGCCGGAACGTTCGACTTGGCTATCTCGGTGGTCACAGATGAGGGGATAGCCGCGTTGACACGGCGGCTTTCGGTGTTTGCAGCCGAGCTGGCTGGCGAGGGCGAGCCGTCGCTGGTCAGCCGCGAGCGCGATCGGGAGCGCCTCGCGGAAGCGGTCGCCGCGCTGGAGTTCGCCATACGTAGCCTGGGGCAGCCCGAGTTGGCGGCCGAACAATTGCGTATCGCATCGACCGAGCTGGAGCGCCTCCTCGGGAAGATCGACCCGGAGATGATCCTCGACAGACTGTTTTCGAGCTTTTGCATCGGCAAATGATTCACGTGAAACACGGCCAGGACCGTGTGACGCTTGATTCACGTGAAACATTGGCCTAAACCGCCGGACTTCCGGAGAATTCCATGAGTGATTTTGGCGTCATCGTTGTCGGCGGCGGACATGCGGGCTGTGAAGCGGCTGCGGCCGCGGCACGCCTGGGCGTCCCGACGGCGCTCATTACCCACAAATTCGCAACCATCGGCGAGATGAGCTGCAATCCGGCGATCGGAGGCCTCGGCAAGGGCCATCTTGTGCGCGAAATCGATGCGCTGGATGGCCTCATGGGTCGTGTCGCCGATGCTGCCGGCATTCAGTTCCGCGTGCTGAACCGCCGCAAAGGGCCAGCTGTGCGTGGGCCGCGCGCCCAGGCAGATCGCAAGCTCTACCGTGAGGCCATGCAGGCGGCGATCACGGCGCAGAGCCATCTCGATGTCATCGAGGGCGAAGTCGATGATCTCATCGTCCAAGATGGCGCGGTGGCGGGGGTCAGGTTGTTGGATGGGCGTAGCTTTTCGGCCAAGGCCGTGGTGCTGACGACCGGAACATTCCTGCGCGGCCTGATCCATCGAGGTGAAGAGACCGTGCCTGCGGGGCGGGTCGGCGAAAAGCCGGTGCTCGGCCTGTCGACGCGGCTGGAAACGCTCGGCCTGCGCCTGGGACGCCTGAAAACTGGCACGCCCGCGCGGCTCGATGGTGCGACAATCGATTTTAGCGCGCTGGAAGAACAGCAGGGCGACGTGCCGCCGGAGCCCTTCTCGGCGCTCACGTCGGTGATCACGACGCCCCAGGTGTCGTGCTTCATCACGCGGACGACGGCTGAAACGCACCGCATCATCGCCGACAATATTCATCGATCGGCGATGTATTCGGGGCGTATCCAGAGCCGGGGACCACGGTATTGCCCGTCGATCGAAGACAAGATCGTACGCTTCGCTGACCGCGACAGCCACCAGATTTTCCTGGAGCCGGAAGGCCTCGACGATACCACCATCTATCCGAACGGCCTGTCGACCTCATTGCCGGCGGAAGTACAGGAGGCGTTCCTGCACTCCATGCCCGGATTGGAGAACGTCCGCATCGTGCGGCCGGGCTATGCCATCGAATATGATCACGTCGATCCTCGCGAGCTGCGGGCGACATTGGAGTTGCAACGGCTCCCGGGACTGTTCCTTGCCGGACAGATCAACGGCACGACAGGTTATGAGGAAGCGGGCGCCCAGGGCCTGCTCGCCGGCGCCAATGCGGGCCTGATGGCGAGTGGAGCCGAACAGATCGTGCTGTCCCGCACCGAGAGCTATCTCGGCGTGATGGTGGATGATCTGGTAACCCGTGGCGTCAGCGAGCCCTATCGCATGTTCACTTCACGCGCTGAGTTTCGCTTGCATCTGCGGGCCGATAATGCCGATCAACGGCTTACCCCAATGGGGACCGAGACGGGCCTCGTCGGGCCACAACGGGTTGAAATATTTGAAGAAAAACGCGAGCGCCTGACTAAAGGCCGGGTGCTGCTCGATAGCCTGACGTCGTCGCCGACGGTGGCCCGCCAGGCGGGCTTCGCCGTCAATGCCGATGGCAGGGTACGTTCGGCCTTCGAGTTGATGTCATATCCGGATGTGGCTGCCACGGATTTGGAGCGCTTGTGGCCGGAAATCGCCAGCATCCCGGCAGCGACCTTGGAGCAGTTATCCATCGATGCGCAGTATGCGGTTTATCTCGATCGCCAGAAAGCCGACATCGAAGCGGTCCGGCGTGATGAGAGTCGCGCGATTCCGGGATGGGTCGATTACGATGCCATGCCGGGCCTGTCGATGGAATTGCGCCAGAAGCTCGCGATGCGCAAGCCCGCAACGCTAGCGCAGGCGCAGGCGATCGATGGCATGACGCCGGCTGCGGTTACATTGCTCCTGGCGGTTATCCGCCGCGGTGCCATGGCGAAGGCCAGCTAAGTGGCCGGACAAGAGGCTCTCGCAACGCTCGCTCCCTATGAGCAGTGGCTGACGCGGCCGATCAGCGAAGTCGCCAGTGATCTGGAATCCTTTTCTCAGTTATTGCAGAAATGGCAGAGGATACAGAATCTTGTTTCACGTGAAACATTGGCGACGCTATGGACACGCCATATCGCCGATAGCTTGCAGATTCTGAGCCTTGTGGGGGACGCGGCGAACTTTCTCGACTTCGGCAGCGGCGGCGGTTTCCCCTCATTGCCGCTTGCCATCGCGCTGAAGGGTAAGCCGCGCTTCGTCCTGATCGACTCGAACTCCAGAAAGGTGAGCTTTCTCAGAGCCGTTGCACGGGACCTTTCGCTGAATGTCACTGTGCTGTCGAATCGGAGCGACGCCATTGATCCACGTGAAACATTGCCGCCTGACGTGATAACCGCACGCGCACTGGCGAGTCTCAACGATCTCTGCGGTATGATGATGCCGTTTTTTACATCACAAACCCGCGCGCTGCTGCATAAAGGCCGGGAATATGTTGAAGAGCTGGCGGAAACGGATGCGCGCTGGCGCTTTGACGTGATAGAACATCCAAGCGTTACCGATAGTGGCGGCGTCATTCTAGAGCTTAGCAATTTAAGCTTGAAAACCAAATAGTTGCGGAGGCCGGCAGTGGCTCCACGAATTTTGACTCTGGCAAACCAGAAGGGCGGCGTCGGCAAAACCACGACGGCGATTAACCTCGCGACCGCCTTGGCGGCGATCGGCGAGCGTGTGCTGATCCTCGATCTCGACCCGCAGGGCAATGCTTCCACGGGCCTGGGTATTTCCCGTGCCGGGCGTGAAGTTTCGAGCTATGACCTGCTGGTGGGCGAGGCCCGCATCGCGCAGGCGGCGGTCATGACTTCGGTCCCCAATGTGGCGATCGTGCCGTCGACCATGGATCTGCTCGGCGTCGAGCTGACCATTGCGTTGCATGCCGATCGGGCTTTCCGGTTGCGTGACGCCTTCAAGGCAATCGGCGAACTTACCATCAACAACCAGGCGGTGAGCTATGTGCTCATCGATTGTCCGCCCTCGCTCAATCTCCTGACCATCAATGCGCTGGTGGCGGCGGATGCGGTGCTGGTGCCGTTGCAATGTGAATTCTTTGCGCTGGAAGGTCTGAGCCAGCTGTTGCAGACCATCGAGCAGATTCGCTCGACGCTCAATCCGCGCCTGTCTATCCAGGGCGTGGTGATGACCATGTTCGACAAGCGCAACAATCTCTCCGAGCAGGTGTTGCAGGATGTGCGCCATGAAATGGGCGATCTTGTCTACGATACGGTCATTCCCCGTAACGTGAGACTCAGCGAAGCTCCGTCCTACGGTAAGCCGGCGCTGCTCTATGATCTCAAATGCGCCGGCAGCCAGGCCTATTTGCGGCTTGCGACGGAAGTAATCCGGCGTGAGCGGCAGCTGGTAGCAGCTTGAGGAAGGAACGATGATGACTGACAAACCCTCACGACTTGGACGCGGCCTTGCGGCGCTGATCGGCGACATGGCAACGCTGGAGGGTGCGCGTGTCGCGGAATCATCCAATGGCATCAAGCGTTTACCGGTTGAATTCATCATCGCCAACCGGCAGAATCCGCGACGGGATTTCGATCCGGATCAGCTGGAGGAGCTGACCAGTTCCATTCGTGAGAAGGGCGTCATGCAGCCGCTGCTGGTGCGTCCGAGCCAGGATCCCAATATCTTTGAGATCATCGCAGGCGAGCGCCGTTGGCGCGCCGCGCAGCGGGCTGGCCTCCATGATGTACCGGTCATCGTCCGTGAGGTCGATGACAAGGAAGCCCTCGAGCTTGCGATTATCGAGAACGTGCAGCGCGCCGATCTCAGCCCGCTCGAAGAGGCGATGGGCTATGACCAGCTGATGCAGCAGTTCGGCTATACGCAGCAGGATCTCGGACAGGTCATCGGCAAGAGCCGCTCGCATGTCGCCAATACCCTCCGGCTGTTGCGTCTGCCGGATGACGTGCGCGATATGCTGGCGCGCGGCGAACTGACGGCTGGCCATGCGCGGACGCTGATCACGGCCGAGGATCCGGCGGCGTTGGCGCGCCAGATCGTCGGTGGTGGATTATCGGTGCGCGAAGCGGAGGCGTTGAGCCAGCGCGATCTCAATGTTCCCAAGCGCCGCCCGAGCGTCGAGCGTGAGGAAAAGGACGCCGATACGCGAGCCGTCGAAAAGCAGCTTTCGGATGTGCTGGGGCTGGCGGTCAGCATCAACCATGCCTCTAATGGCGGGCGTCTCGAAATACGCTACCGGACGCTGGAGCAGCTCGACGCCATTTGCACGAAATTGTCGGGGAACTAGGCAAGCTTCTGAAACAGATGAGGTTTTTGACGTCGTTTCACGTGAAACGGCTCAATGACCGGCGGCCATCGTGGCGAGTGCCAAAAGGCTGCGGCGCAGCAGGGCTTCGGCCAGTGCCGGCTTGCGCCGGCTCTCGGCCACCATGTCCTGGAGCCGCTCGCAAGCATTGGCCAGGGCGCCGTCGCTCCATAGGCGCAATTGCTGCTCCATGGCGGCCTTGCGGGAAAAATGTGGACGGGGCCGGGCCGATTCAAGCACGTCGCGTGGCGAACGCCCGGCATCGACTTCTCCGCGCAGTCGCCGTAAGCCACTGAAATGATTGAGACTCACGGCGAGTAGTCGCTGCGGGTCGACGGCCGCCGCAAAGGCACGATTAAGCGCATCGTCGAGCTTTTGGGCGTGGCCGGTGCCGGTGGCATCAATGATCTCGTCCATCACCAACGCGGCGTTGTCGGCACAAAGCGTCATGACGTCCACCAGGGTCAGTTCCTTGCTGGACGCGGCGAAGAGCGTCAGCTTTTCAAGTTCGCGCCGCGTCACCTCCCGATCATTGCCCAGAATGCCCCGCAGGGCCGGTAGCACGTCGGCATCGACCCGAATGCCATTCTGATTGAAGGTTTCGCGAATGAGAGCGCTGAGGCTCTCATCCGTATCGGGATAGCAGGGCAGAGCGCGGCCGGATTTGGCGGCCTCGACAAAGGCCCGCAAGGCGTCCTTGGGAAGAAGATTGCCTGCTTCGAGGATGATGACGGCGCCCTGCGGATCGTCGCGCAGCTCAGTCAGCGTCAGCAGCAGGGATTTGGTGGCGCCGCGGACGCGAATGATGCGCTTGTCCCCGAACATCGATTGGGTTTTGGCCTCGATGGCCAGCAGTGAAGGTTCGGCGTCGAGTTCGGAGCCTTCAAACACCAGCACCTCGGTGCCTTGCCCCTTGGTGCCGGCAAGGCGCTTGGCAAGAGTCTTGGCGGTTTCGCTGACGAGGCCCGCATCGGGGCCGTAGGCCAAAAAGATACCCTCATCGAGGTCGGGCCGCTGCAGGAAGCGCGCGACCTCGTGGGCCTTGAGGGCCGTCATCTAACGGCTGGCCAGCGCCGCGAGCATGGCGAGACGCAGGCTTTCGGCCAGCTCATGGGTGGCGCGCTCCGTCGCCTCGGTGCGGGCTTCGGTATCGGCAAAGACCTGACCGCTGACTTCATAGCCGGCGCTCGCGGTGCGACTGGTGGACGGCAAAACCGTCTTGCCGTCGGCGGCAATGATCTTGATGGTTCCGGTTACGCCCACCTCGAGCGATTGCAACGGGTTGTCGGTCGCGGTGCGCGCCAGGAGGTGCGCCCGGGGCCGTACGGTTATGTGAACCGTGGGCGCATCCGGACCGGCGGTGCCGGGGAACCGCAGCGCCAGATCCTGATAGACGAGCTGCTGCAGGCGATCGGCGGGCGGGGCGAAACGAACGGCGAATTTGCCTTCGGTGTTCGCCTCCGAATAGACAGGGGTCAGCGTGCAGCCGGCGAGGGCTAGCACCGGCATGGAAAATGCCAATGCAAACAAGACCTTGCCGGCCAGGCGCTTAGATGACCACATTGACGATCCTGTCTGGTACGATAACGATCTTGCGCGGTGTCGCGCCGTCGAGAATGCGGGCGATTGCCTCCAGAGACAAGACCCGCTGCTCGACTTCCGCATTGGGCAGGCCCTTGGGCAGCTCGATTTCGGCCCGGCGTTTGCCGGCGACCTGGATGGCGATCGTCACGGTGTCATCGACCAGCAGGGCCGGATCGACGCTGGGCCAGCGCGCATCGCAGACGAGGCCGTCGCGCCCGAGGGCCTGCCAGCAGGTCTCGGCCAGATGCGGCATCATCGGGGCCACCAGCTGCACCAGGCGTTCGACG
Source organism: Devosiaceae bacterium (assembly GCA_036499825.1). Classification (GTDB taxonomy): domain Bacteria; phylum Pseudomonadota; class Alphaproteobacteria; order Rhizobiales; family Devosiaceae; genus Paradevosia. The sequence continues at coordinate 9,132 of DASYCZ010000012.1, read as the reverse complement.
CCCTCGGCCAGTGCCAATTGCTGCTCGGCGGTGGCGCCGGCCTCCAGTCCCACCACGAATTTGGCCAGGGCATTGGTCAATTCGTAGATCTGGGCGACGGCACGGTTGAAGCGCAGGCCCTCGATGTCCTCGCCGACGCTGCGGACAGCGCGATGCACAAGCTTGCGCAGGGGCAGGGCGTCATCGGTCGATTGAACGGTTGCGGGAGACTGTCCAATGATATCGATCGATTCAGCCACCAGCTTCCAGATACGCTGCTGGAAACGGCTGGCGCCTTCGATGCCGGCCTCTGTCCACTGCACGTCCCGCTCGGGCGGGGAGTCGGAGAGCATGAACCAGCGCGCCGTATCGGCGCCGTAGGTGCGCACGATCTCGTCGGGATCGACGACGTTCTTCTTGGATTTGCTCATCTTTTCGATGGCGCCGATGGTGATCGCGGCGCCACTGGTGACGTGCTGGGCGGTCCGGCCTTCGCCGATGCCCTCGATCAGCACATCCACGGGCGCCACCCAGTCACCCGTGGGGGTGCGGTAGGTTTCGTGGGTCACCATGCCCTGGGTGAACATGCCCTTGAAGGGCTCGTCGACGTTGACGTGGCCGGTCTTGTGCATGGCGCGCGTGAAGAAGCGCGAATAGAGCAGGTGCAGGATAGCGTGCTCGACGCCGCCGATATACTGGTCGACCGGCAGCCAGGCATTGGCCATGGCGGGCACGGTCGGCGTATCGGCCTGCGGGGCCGTGAAGCGGGTAAAGTACCAGGACGAATCCACGAACGTGTCCATGGTGTCGGTTTCACGCCGTGCCGCGCCGCCGCATTGCGGGCAATGGACATGCTTCCAGGTCGGATGGTGATCCAGCGGGTTGCCGGCGACCTTGACGTCGATGTCCTCCGGCAGCTTCACCGGCAGGTCCTTCTTGGGGACCGGCACGGTGCCGCAGGTCTCGCAATGGATGACCGGGATCGGGCAGCCCCAGTAGCGCTGGCGGGAAATACCCCAGTCGCGCAGGCGATAGTTGACCTCGACGACACCCTGCGGGCGATCGCCGATGCGGATGTCGCCGAAATGAGCGGCGATGCGTGCCTTGGCGGCCTCGACGGTGAGATCGTTCAGGAAATCGGAATGATAGATGCGGCCGGGGCCCACATAGGCCTCGTCGGCGACGGCGAAGCTTTCGGCATCGGCATCGGGCGGCAGCACCACCGGAATGACCGGCAGCCCATATTTGCGGGCGAAATCCAGATCGCGCTGGTCATGGGCCGGGCAGCCGAAAATGGCGCCGGTGCCATAATCCATCAAAACGAAATTGGCCACATAGACCGGCAGGGTCTGGTCGGCATGCACGGGGTGACGGACGGTCAGCCCGGTGAAATAGCCCTGCTTTTCGGCCTTTTCGATGGTTTCGGTGGCGGTGCCGTGGCGATGGCATTCGGCCACGAACGCCGCCAGCGCCGGATCGTTGGCGCTGAGCGCGGTGGTCAGGGCATGATCGGGCGACAGGGCGACGAACGAGGCGCCGAAAATGGTATCGGGGCGCGTCGTGAAAACCTCGATGCTGTCGGCATGGTTATGGCCCTCCGCAACCTCGAACAACAGGCGGAGGCCTTCCGAGCGGCCGATCCAGTTGCGCTGCATGATGCGCACCTTGTCGGGCCATTGGTCGAGGCCATCGAGGGCCGTCAGCAGCTCTTCGGAAAAATCGGAAATGCGCAGGAACCACTGTGTCAACTCGCGCTGCTCGACCACGGCGCCGGAACGCCAGCCGCGGCCATCGATGACCTGCTCGTTGGCGAGCACGGTATGATCGACCGGGTCCCAGTTGACCTTGGATTTCTTGCGGGTGACGAGGCCGGCCTCGAGGAAATCGAGGAACAGGGCCTGCTGGTGCCGGTAATAGGAGGGATCGCAGGTGGCGATCTCACGGCTCCAGTCCAGCGACAGACCCATGGATTTGAGCTGGTCGCGCATGGTGGCGATGTTCTGGTGCGTCCAGGCGCCGGCCGGAATGCCGCGCTCCAGCGCGGCGTTCTCGGCGGGAAGGCCGAAAGCGTCCCAACCCATGGGGTGCAGCACGGTGCGGCCCTTGGCGCGCTGGTAGCGCGCCACGACGTCGCCCAGGGAATAATTGCGCACATGGCCCATATGGATGCGCCCTGACGGATAGGGAAACATCTCGAGGACGTAGTAAGGATCGCTTGGCAGGTCGTCGCCGACGACGAAGGATTTGCGGTCGTTCCAGACCTTTTGCCAATACGGCTCTTTTTCGCGCGGGTTGTAGCGTTCGACGCTCACTGTCGGATCAGTCCTATAAGGCGCAGATTACTGCTCTAAGGCGCAGATAACTGCTCACCTGTTGCGTTATGGGGGGATTTTGGCTACCGGACCATCACCAGAAAAGCTGTGCCGGGTCAACAGGAAGACGCTGATGGAGTTCCCAGAGACTTCCGCCGCCGAACGTCTTGCCGCCATTACGGCCCGAATCACCGCGGCAGAGGCCCGCTTCGGGGCGCCTCCGGAGATAGTGCGCCTGGTGGCGGTTTCCAAGACCGTGCCGGCCGAGGCGATCGCGCCGTTCCTCATGGCCGGGCAGCGCCGGTTCGGCGAGAACCGGGTGCAGGAAGCCATGGACAAGTGGCCGGCGCTGCAAGCCCGATACCCCGATACGGAGCTGCACCTCATCGGGCCGTTGCAGACCAACAAGGTGCGGGAAGCCGTAGCGCTGTTCGATGTCATCGAAACACTCGACCGCGAGCGGCTGGCGGTGGCGCTGCGCGCCGAAATGGAGCGCCAGGGCAAGCGGCTGCCCTGCTTCGTCCAGGTCAATATCGGCGGGGAAGCGCAAAAATCCGGGATTGCGGTCGATGAAGCCCTGGCCTTCGCGGCGCGCTGCCGGGACACACACGGGCTCGATATCTGCGGCCTGATGTGCATTCCGCCCGATGGCGAGCCGCCGGGGCCGTATTTCGCCCAACTGGCGATGCTGGGGCGGGCTGCGGCGCTGCCTTTGCTGTCCATGGGCATGAGCGGCGACTTCGAGATTGCCATCGGCATGGGGGCCACCCATGTAAGGGTTGGGTCCGCTCTTTTCGGCGCCCGCCATTAAAGCCAGCCGGTGCAGCGGCTTGCTGCAACTTTTTCGACGCAGCAGCCGTTGCTGCGACCGTAACGCCGATGTGATTGGAAGCCCTCCGTTCCATGCCTAATGTGCATGATGGGGGGCATGTCCGTGAGGAATTATGCAATGAACAAGCGCCGACTGCTGATCGTCGACGACGATTCCGACCTGCGCAAGACCCTGGTCGAACAACTGACCCAGTATCGGGAATTCGACATCGCCGAGGCCGGATCGGCCAACGATGCCCTGAAGGCCGTGCGGGAAAGCCATGTCGACCTGATGGTCCTGGACGTGGGGCTGCCCGACATGGACGGCCGCGAGGCGGTGAAAATCCTGAGGCGCGAAGGCTTCAAGAGCCCCATCCTCATGCTCACCGGGCATGACAGCGACGCCGACGAGATCCTCGGGCTGGAATCGGGCGCCAATGACTATGTGACCAAGCCGTTCCGGTTTTCGGTGCTGCTGGCCCGCGTGCGCGCGGCGCTGCGCCAGCACGACCAGAGCGAGGACGTGGTCTTCACCATCGGCCAGTACAGCTTCCAGCCGGCCGCCAAGCTGCTCGAGGGCACGGATGGCGGCAAGGTGCGGCTGACCGACAAGGAAACCTCGATCCTCAAATATCTCTATCGCCAGGGTCCCAAGACCATCACGCGCGATGTGCTGCTGAAGGAAGTGTGGGGCTACAACAACCGCGTCACTACCCATACGCTCGAAACCCATATCTACCGCCTGCGCCAGAAGATCGAGCGGGACCCTTCCAATGCGCGGCTATTGGTCACCGAAGAAGGCGGCTACCGGCTGGTGCCCTGAGGCACGCTGCCGGGGGCGCTAGCGTTGGGAAACGAGCCGAAACCGGTTCCCCAACGGCTTGCGCGCTCCTATAACTGCGTCTGGGGCGAATTGCAGCCGGATGCCGGTTGCGCTCCGGCGGGGATATTGGGGCAGCATGCAACTGGACGACGCGGCGACGATCCTGGCGCATGCCGATTTCTTCGCCATCTGCAACGATGAGCAAAGGCGGCTCCTGGCTTTCGCCAGCGAGAGGCAAAGCTTTACGGCGGGCGGGGCGCTGTTCGCCGAAGGCGAGGTGCCGCAGGGCGCCCATGTGCTGATCTCGGGCCGCATCCGCATCGCCCCGCAGGGCGAAGGCGCCGGCAAGCCCAAGGACATCACCATGGAGGGGGCGCTGATCGGCGCCATGGCGCTGGTCCTGTCCAAGCCCCGGCCGGTGACGGTGACGGCGCTGACGCCGGTCGAAACGCTGTTCGTGCCGCGTCAGGCGTTCCTCAAGCTTGCCAAGCAATATCCCGACCTCGCCGAGCGGGCGGCGGATCACATCCGCATGGAGCTGAGCGCCTATCTCGGCGCCATCACGCCGCTGCACGGCCGGATGAACAAGGACGAGATCTAGCTGAAGCGCACCATCACGGGGACGTGGTCGGACGGCTTGTCGCTCCAGCCGCGCGCCGGGCGCAGGATTTCGGCGCCGGTCGAATGCGCGGCGATATCGGCGGTGGACCAGATATGGTCGAGACGCCGGCCGCGGTCGGAAGCCTGCCAGTCCTGGGCCCGATAACTCCACCAGGAATAGAGCTTCTGGTCATAGGGCACGTGCTTGCGCACCAGATCGACCCAGCCATGGCCACCGGCGAGGAGCGCGTCGAGGCGCTCGGTTTCGGCCGGCGTATGGCTCACGATCTTCAACAGCTGCTTGTGGCTCCAGACGTCGTTCTCATGCGGGGCGACGTTGAAATCCCCGGCGATGAGATGGCCGCGCGCAAAAGAGGGCTCGGCGAACCAGGTCTTGAGCTCATCCAGAAAGCCCAGCTTGTGCTTGAACTTGGGGTTGATGAGGGGATCGGGCTCGTCGCCGCCGGCCGGAATGTAGAAATTATGGAAGGTTACCGGCCCCTGGCCGAAATCCAGCAGGGCCGAGACGTGCCGGCTTTCGGGGATATCGCAGAAAACCCGGCTGGAAATATCGGTCAGCGGGAATTTCGAGACGGTGGCGACGCCGTGATAGCCCTTCTGGCCGTGCACGGCCTGGTAGGGATAACCGGCTTCGGCGAAGGCCTTGGCGGGAAACTGGTCATTGGTGCACTTGATCTCCTGCAGCATCAGTACGTCCGGGCCATACTGGCTGAGCAGATCGAGCACGATCGGCAGGCGCAGACGCACCGAATTGATGTTCCAGGTGGCGACAGTCACGGACATGGCGGGAGTTTCCAGCGCGAGAGGGGCGCTGTTACTTGGGTTCCAGCGCCTTGTAGGTGGGATCGATATAGAAGAAGGATTTGGGGATATCCACGTCCTTTTCGATATCATAGAGCGAGAAGGTCAGCTGTTCGCCGCTGGGCTCGACCAGGTTCCACTGCTTGAGATCGAGGCTGTCGGTGCCAAAGGTCAGCCCGACCTGCACGGTGCCGATGGGGGTATCGTCCGAAACCGTCACCGTCATATAGCCGTCGGAGGTGGCGACATCGACGATGTTGGAGGTCAACAGGTCGATCTTGTCGCCCAAAAAATTGCGCAGCGGAATGCGGTCCTGCGGATAGGCGTATTGGGTCTGCTCCTTGCGGTCGACGACGTAAAAGCCGCGGCCGACGGAAATGATTTCCTGGCGGCTGGGTGGATTGTAGCGGAAGCGGACCTTGTCGGGGCGCTGCAGGTAGAAGGTGCCCTCGATGCGGCCGCCGGCGCTGTCGATCTGCAGGAACCGCCCCGCCATGGTGCGGATGGCGGTATTGTGGGCGCTGATGTCGTTGATGAGCTTGGTCTCGTCAGCGGTCAATTGCCGGTCGAGCGCCAGTGCTGGCATGGTGGGGAGGGCGATGGCGGCCGCAAAGGCCGTACCGAGCAACAGGACGTCGCGGCGAATCATGGACATGTGGTCCCTTGGCTGTCTGGGAGATAAACTAACCTAGAAAGCAATTGCGGCAACAGCGGGAAGGTTCCGTTCACGCCGCGATCATGAATCCTTGTTCCTGCTGGTTTTTTTGCCGCGGGCCACCTCGGTGGCAAGGGCTTCGAGCCGGTGCGTCCAGAAGTTGCGGAACGGCTGCAGCCAGGTATCGATCGCGGCCAGCGGGGCCGGATCGAGGGAATAAAGCCGGCGCTGGCCATCGCCCCGCACCGTTGCGAAGCCGCTGTCCCGCAAGACCTTGAGATGCTGGGAGACGGCGGCCTGGGTGATGCCGAATTCGGCCTGGATCGTTTCGACGATCTTGCCCGAGGCCAGCTCATCGCCGGCCAGAAGTTCCAGGATACGGCGGCGGACGGGATCGCCGAGAACGTCGAAGGCGTGCATGGCCTAAAGATGCGCCGTGCCGCCCGTATAGGCGGCAAGGGTCTGGTCGGCCCGTTGGCGCGCCGGCACTGCGGCCTCGCCCCCCGCAAGGTCGGCGGCGAGCCAGCCCACGCAACTGTTGCGGAAGAAGGCGGTGGCCGCCGGCGTCGCCAGCCAGGCGGCAGCCGTTGCGGGGGTAACGCCGATGCCGCCGGCGAGATAGTTGCCCAACCCCATGAAGCCCGAATCCCAGCCGAGCCCGACGGCGCCCGGGCCGAACCGGCGCCAGTGGTCATCGTCGGGCACGAGGTGTTCGAGCGTCAGTTGCGTGGCGGCGCCATCGGCGGAAAGGGTGACGGTCACCCAGCTGACCTGGCCGGCGAATTCCCAGGTGGCGGCGAGGCGCCGGGGCGGCTCGCACGCAGTCACCGTACCGCCCGCATTGCCCTCGAACTGGTAACGGCCGCCAAGGCGAAGTTCGCCGGAAACCGGGAGGAACCAGCGCGGAATGCGCTCCGCATTGGTGATGGCGTCCCAGAGGTCTGCCGCATCGGTCGGATAGGTGCGGCCAGCGATGACGGCATGCACCGCGACACCATCATGTATGCGCTTTTCGACGCTGCGGGTGGTGGCGCCGATGGCGGCAACGGGATCTCTCGACATGGCAGGGCCTCCGTACGGGAACGAAGGCAATATACAAGGATAGGCTTATATAAGTCAAACCTTGTATATTCTGGCTTCTGCCCGCCGGTGGTCAGTCGCCGCCGACCAGGATCTCGCGCTTGCCCGCATGGTTGGCCTGGCTGATGACGCCTTCCTTTTCCATGCGCTCGATGAGCGTGGCGGCCTTGTTGTAGCCGATGGCGAGGCGCCGCTGGATATAAGAGGTGGAGGCCTTCTTGTCCTGCAGCACGATGTTGACGGCCTTGTCGTAGAGCTCGTCGCCCGAGCCGCCGAAATCATCGTCGCCCGCCGGCACGTCGTCCTCGTCTTCCTCGGCGACGATGGCCTCGAGATAGTCGGGCGAGCCCTGGCTCTTGAGGTGGTTGACGATCGATTCCACTTCGCTGTCGGAAACGAACGGGCCGTGCAGGCGCTTGATGCGGCCGCCGCCCGCCATATAGAGCATGTCGCCATTGCCAAGCAGGGTTTCGGCGCCCTGTTCGCCCAGAATGGTGCGGCTGTCGATCTTGGACGTCACCATGAAGGAGATGCGGGTCGGGAAGTTGGCCTTGATGGTGCCGGTGATGACGTCGACGGACGGACGCTGGGTGGCGGTGATGACGTGGATGCCGGCGGCGCGCGCCATCTGGGCGAGGCGCTGCACCGAGCCTTCGATGTCCTTGCCGGCGACCATCATCAGGTCGGCCATTTCGTCGACGATGACGACGATATAGGGCAGCGGCTGCAGGTCGAACGCTTCGCTTTCAAAGATCGCTTCGCCGGTTTCGCGGTCAAAGCCCGTCTGCACCGTGCGGGTGATGACGTCGCCGCGGGCGCGGGCTTCGCCGACGCGCTGGTTGAAGCCATCGATATTGCGGACGCCGATCTTGCTCATCTTGCGATAGCGGTCTTCCATCTCCCGCACCGCCCATTTGAGCGCCACGACCGCCTTGGAGGGGTCGGTGACGACGGGGGTCAGCAGATGCGGAATGCCGTCATAGATGGAGAGTTCGAGCATTTTCGGATCGATCATGATCAGCCGGCACTGCTCGGGCGTCATCTGGTAGAGCAGCGACAGGATCATGGTGTTGATGCCCACGGACTTGCCCGAGCCGGTGGTGCCGGCGATGAGCAAATGGGGCATCTTGGCGAGATCGGCGATAATGGGCTCGCCGCCGATGGTCTTGCCCAGGCAGATGGGCAGCTTGCCCTTCATCTTCTCGAAATCGGTCGAGGCCAGCATTTCGCGCAGATAAACGGTTTCGCGATTCTCGTTGGGCAACTCGATGCCGATGGCATTGCGGCCCGGCACCACGGCGACGCGGGCCGAAATGGCGCTCATCGAGCGGGCGATGTCATCGGCCAGCGAAATGACGCGGCTCGACTTGATGCCGGGGGCCGGCTCCAGCTCGTAAAGCGTCACCACCGGGCCGGGGCGGACATTGATGATGTCGCCCTTGACGCCAAAATCTTCCAGCACGCCCTCGAGCCGGCGGGCCATGGCCTCGAGCCGTTCCGGCCGGTGCTCGTCCATCAGGCCGCGATGCTTGGCTTCAGCGAGGAGGCTGAGTTCGGGCAGTTCAAAGCCGTTATTGTCGTCGAGCAGCGAGGGCTGCGCCTCGCGGGCCGCGCGATTGCCGGCGACGGGACGGCGCGGCGGCGCCACAACCCGCGGTGCACGCGCCGGGGCAACGGGCGCCATCGGCACGTCGTCGTCCTCGGCCTCGGGCGGATAGAAATCGTCCTCGTTCACTTCCGGCTCGGCCGGGGTGAAGATGCGGCGCTCGACCGTGAGGCCAGGCTCACGCCGGTCATAGGCGCCGGGCTCGCGGCGTTCATCGGGCAGCACGGCGACGCCGGGAATGCGGGGCGCGGTCGTGGTCGGCTCCTGCGCACCATCGCGCCACTCGGCGGCGTCAGCCTCGCGGCGGGCGGCGGCGTTGTTCTTCGCGGTGGTCAGTGCCCGGCGAAAGGCTGTCTGCGCGGCAAAGCTCAGATGCACCAGCGCGCCGATGGCAATATCCAGAATTCCGTTCCGGTCGGAATCGTGGGCTGACGAAGGCTTGCCG
>DASYCZ010000011.1:0-121020 GCA_036499825.1 Devosiaceae bacterium | reverse complement strand
CGTTGGTGGCCCAATCCCTCCATTTTCCCGGAGTCATCCCGGCGAAGGCCGGGATCCATGCGGGGAATGCTCCAAGGGCTCGGTGTACGTGGTGTGCCACGGACATGGATTCCGGCCTGCGCCGGAATGACCCGGTGGGTGTGGAGCCTTGGGGACTAGAAGAATGAGTTTCACCTGAAATGCTCGTGGCTCCGCCCCCTCACCCGCCGCTGCGCGCCTCGCCATTCGAGCATAGCTCTCATGGCCTTCTCGCCTCCAATCGCCCCAACGGGGCGATTGCTCCGCCTGAGGGCGGAACGGCTCTAAGTCCCCGGAGGGGCGAGATTGGAGGAAGGGCGGGATCACTACGCCCTGTAACTCCGGGGCGTATAGACCCAGTGGCTGCCTTGGCCGTTTGGGAAGGCGACTGTCTGGGATGAGCCGACCAGCACGACGGTGCGCATGTCGACATCGGACGGGGTTACCCTACCCAGGGTCGTGGCTGTTACCCGGCCGCCAAGGCGGCCGACGTCGCGGCCGAGGACGACCGGGGTTTGGGGGGTGCGGTGACGGCGAAGGATGTCCAGCGCTTCGCCCAGTTGCCAGGGGCGGGCCCGGGAGATGGGGTTGTAGAGCGCCAGGGCGAAATCGGCCCTGGCGGCGGCGTCCAGCCGGTCGGCGATCACCGCCCAGGGCTTGAGGTTGTCGGAGAGCGACATCACCGCGAAATCATGGCCAAGCGGGGCGCCGCTTACGGCGGCGGTGGCGAAGGCGGCCGAAATGCCGGGCAGGATGGCAAGATCGACGTCGCGCCATTCGGGCTGCGGGTCATGGTGCAGCGCTTCCATGACGGCGGCCGCCATGGCGAAGATGCCTGGATCGCCGGAGGAGACCAGCACGACGCGCCGCCCGGTGGCGGCGAGCGCCAATGCGGCGCGGGCGCGGGCCATTTCCTCGCGGTTGTCGGTCATGTGGAGGCGCTGGTCGGGCCGGAACGGGCCGGCCATCTTCACATAGGTCTCGTAGCCCAGCACGTCTTCGGCCAGCCGCAGTTCGGCGCCGACTTCGGGCGTGCGCAGGGTGAGATCGCCGGGGCCCAGGCCCAGCACCGCCAGCCTTCCCCGCACGGGCGTGCGCAGATACAGCAGTTGCTGGGGGCCCGGCGCTTCGGGCACATCGACGATGCGGATGACGCGGCTCGCCGAGGGATCGACGGGCAGGCCGGAAAACTCCAGCCAGGGTGCATCGCCATCGATCTGCACGGCGGCGCCGGCCAGCAGGTCGGAAATGAAGCCCTTGGCGGCATCGGGATTGAGCAGTTCGTAACCGCGCGGCGGGTTGAGAAGATTGATGCCGAAGCGCAACTCGCCCGTGGTGGTGATGGCCGGGCGGGTATCGAGGATGGCGCCGAGATGGCGGGCCAGATCGTTGGCGCCCCGGCCGGCGCCGAGCAGCGGCACTACGGCCGAGCCATCCTCGGCGACGACCAGCACCGGCGGCTCGCTGCGCTTTTGCTGCAGGAGCGGGGCCAGCGCGCGGATGACGATGCCGGCGGCGCACAGCGCAATGATGGGCCGGTCGGCACCATAACTGTCGCGCAGCGCGGGGCCGAATTCGGCGATCGCCACATCGGCGCCCTCGACGCGGCCGGCAAGACCGTGAATGACGGCGCCCGGCAGCGCCGCCTTGAGGCGTTGCGCGGTCATGAGGCTTTCGGCGCCCAAAACGAAGATGAACGGGGCTTCTAGCTCAGCCATTTGCGTCCCGGCAGCAGCACCAGCGAGAAATAGGGCGAGGTGTCGGCCTCGACCTCGGCCAGCGGCACGATGCGCTGCTCGGCCATGGTGGCGCGCTCGACATAGAGGGCGCGTGACATGAGGCCAAGTTCGGCAAGGCATTGCCGGACCTTGGTGAGATTGCCGCCGCCCAGCTTCATGATCGCCGCCGCGTCGGCGGCAGCGAGGCGCTGTTTCAAGAGCTCGGGCGACAGCGTGCCGGCGATCACCGAAAAGCCCTGGTCACGATAGACCAGCGGCGCGCCCAGGACGGCGGCGCTGGCAAAGACCGACGATACGCCCGGCACGACCTCGGTCACATAGCGATCGGCCAGCCGGTCGTGCAGATACATATAGGAGCCGTAAAACAGCGGATCGCCCTCGCAGGCGACGGCGACATCGCGCCCGGCATCGAGATGGGTTGCGAGCGTTGCGGCGGCGCTATCGTAAAAGCCCGACAGCAAGGTCTCGTAGTCGCTGGTTTCATGCAGCGTCGCCCGCGTCACCGGATAATCGAGCCGCAGCTGTTGCTGGCCGGGGCGCAGCAGCGTTTCGATGATCGAATAGGCATTGCCCTTGCGGCCGCGCGCCGCGAAAAAGGCGACGACCGGAGCTGCCTGCAGGCGCTTCAGCGCCTTGAGGGTGATGAGTTCGGGATCGCCGGGACCGACGCCCAATCCGAAAAGCCGGCCCGCCATCATTCGCGCTCTTGCGCCAGCGCATTGAGCGCCGCCGCCGCCATGGCGCTGCCGCCGCGCGTTCCCGCCACGATGACGAAGGGCAGGCCACTTTGCGCCAGCCGCGCCTTGGCATCGGCCGCGCCCTCGAAGCCGGCCGGAAAGCCCAGCACCAGCGCCGGGCGCGCAGCGGTTTCGAGGAGGGCCGTGAGCGCTGTGGGATAAAGGCCAATGGCCGTGACGCTGCCCTCGATGTGGGGCAGCCATGGGGCGATATCATCGCCCTGATCGAGCGTTATGACGCGGTTGTCCGCCGGCAGCCTGGCCCGCGTGATGCCACGGCGCACCATGTCGCCATCGACGAGGATCGCGGCGCCGGCGGCCAACGCCTGCCGCCCCGCCGCACCTGCGCCGGGAGAGAAGCGGAGATCGCCCACGATATCCACCATGCCGCTGGCATGGGCCATGCGCACGGCGAGTTTTTCGAGATCGGGCGGAATCGCATCGAGCCGCGCCTCGGCCCGGATGATGGCAAAGGAGCGGGCATAGATTTCGGCGCCATCGCGGATGTAGTCGAGCACGCTTGTCCCCGGAAAGAGCTGTTCAGGCCTTGGCGGCGAGTACCGCGGCGGCCTGGGCGAGGCTCAGGCCATCGCCCAGGCGCATGCCGAAGCGCCCGGCCTGATCGTTGGCCCCTCGATAGAGGTCATAGCGCCCGGGCGCAACTGCCACGAGCGTCACAGGGCGTTGGCTGGCCGACGCGCAGGACTTTTCGCAGCCGGAAAGGTGAAGGCCCGGCTGGTCCACCAGCCCGACCAGGGTCTTGGCATCGGCCTGGGTATCGGCCAGTGCCGACCGGCAGCCGGTGGCGCCCGAACAGGCGATGAGGCTCGCCGCGGCGGCGCGCGGGTCGATCACCAGCCCAAGGTCGCGCAAGCGGGTCTCGACGGCCACGGCATCGCGTATTTGGGGCAGGAGCACAGATTGCCACGGGGTCAGCCGCAGCGTGCCATCGCCATGGGCCTGGGCGAGATGCGCCAGGGCGAGCAGCGCCGCCGGATCGAGCCGGCCCAGCACGGGCCGCCCGCCCACCATGGCGCCGCCGCGTTGCGGCAGCACGCCCAGAGGCGCCCCCGACGCCGGGAGGCGGCGCCAATCGGTTTCCTGCAGCGGCAGACGCGCACCCAGCGTGGCAAGCAGCGCCTGGCGATCATCGGCCGCAAGATCGCGCAGCCGGGCCGCCCGTTTCAGCACGAGAAAATCGAGAATCGCGGCGACGAGGTCGAGCCCATGGGCCACCGGCAGGGTGGCCAGGGCGCCGTCGGCAGGCGAGCCCGCCAGACCGAATGCCAGGCGGCCGTCACCCAGCGCCGCCAGCCAGAGATCATGGGCATGGGCGGGCGGGGCCAGGGCCTCGCCGCCATCGACCAGGATCGAAAATTTCGGCGACAGGAGATGGTAGCGGGGCTCCCCGGCCAGCAGGGCCAGCACCTGCCGGGCCAGCGGGCCGGCATCGAGCATCGCCGCCGGGTCGAGCCCATAGGCGGGGCTCACCATGACGTTGCGCACATCGTCGGCACCAGGGCTCGGGGCGCCAAGGCCGGCGGCGACGAGGGTGTCGGCCAGGGCCTCGGCGTCGGACTCCGCAATGCCACGGAGCTGAAGATTGGCGCGGTTGGTGATTTCGACGATGCCATTGCCGAAGCGTTGCGCCGCGGCGGCCAGCGCCCGCGCCTCGGCCGCCGTCATGGTGCCGAGATCGAGCTTGACGCGGCAGATGCCGCCATCGCGTGCCGGAGCCAGCCGGTAGAGCCCGGGGCAGGCGGAGGCGCGCATGGGGAGGGAAAGGTTCATGCCAGCCAGTTTAGCGCGGCCGATCCGCACCGCCAAAGGAAAAGCCGGGCGGGACGATGTGACGGAGGGAGCCTTGCGAACAGTTGCCGCCGACCCGCGGTCGAAGTGGACTAAAATCGTTCCGACTAAAATTCATGCGTCATTCTTGTATTGGGCAATTTTCGATAGCTTTAGTAATATGATGTGAAATTACAAATTGACCGTCTATTTGGCAGTCTGTAGGATTTTAGCGTGATGCACAGGCATCATCCTCACACATCGACACTAGCCGGCCGCTTGGGCCGGCAGGTTCTGTGACCTCAATTCAATAAAGCCAGCGCTCCGACAGGGCGAGTGTTTGGCGGTATGCGGGAGCCATTGACGGCACCGCCGCTGCCGGCACGCCATCATGCCTGCCCCATTGCGGGCAGCGCCGCGCGCCGGAGCGTCGCCGACGGCACGCGACGGCCAGAGGGCGCCGCGTGCAGGACAATCTCTGCCAGCCGTGCCCATCACCGCGGGTGCTCCCGGTGCCTCGATAACCGAGCACACAACATCGGAGAATAGTCATGAAGAAGCTCCTCCTCCTCGCCGCCGTGTCGGCCACCCTGCTGTCGGGCACGGCTTTCGGCCAGGCCGGCCCCCAGGCCGACTTCAAGAAGCTCGATCTCAATGGCGACGGAAACCTGTCGATCAACGAGGCGCAGACGGCGGTGCCCGAGTTGACGCTCAAAATGTATATCAGCGCCGATGGGAACAATGACGGCAGGCTCGACCCGGACGAATTCGTCTTCGCGCAGCGCGCCTATGAGCAGGCCAAGGCCGAAGGCCGGATCAAGTAGGACATGCGGGATTTCGGGCGGCGAAGGCCGCAACGATTACGGGCCGGCGCGGCCTGGTACGACGCCGGCTCATCGCCCTTCCTGGAAGGCAGGCCGCTCACATCGAAGTCTGTCGGAGGAGCCGGAGTTCTGAACTCCGGTGGCCGAAGCTTCCTGGCTTCGGTGCGTCCCAGCCTCAGGGCCGAGGACTATTCCGCATCAGCGGGAGGACTTGGTGGAGCCAATCGGAATCGAACCGACGACCTCTTGAATGCCATTCAAGCGCTCTCCCAACTGAGCTATGGCCCCATGTCCAATCGGGAAGCCCTGATGGGTTTCCCTTGGGATTTGCGCCTCGCCGGGAGAACATCCCCTGCCGAAGCGCGGTGCAACCTAGTCAAGCTCCCAACGATGCGCAAGAGCTTATTTTAGGTTTCTGTGACAGTCTGAAAAAGACCGCCGGAAGCCTGGATTCCCTAGAGCGGCTTGGGTTTTGACTGTATCAAAACAGACGCTCTAAATCCTTGTTTTATAACACTTTCAAACCGGAAAAGCGGCATCCGGTTTTCCCAAAAACGCTCTAGCGCTCGTCCTCGGTATTGACGTCGAATCCGATTTCCTCGTCGTCTTCCTCTTCCTCGAGGAACACGTCTTCGTCGTCGCCCAGGTCTTCCTCGACCTCGACATCCTCGACATCTGGAATGTCTTCCTCGCCCTCGACTTCTTCCTCGGCGTCCTCGAGAGAGACGATTTCGGGAGCGGCGGCATCTTCCACCTCTTCCTCTTCGGTCTCTTCCTCGTCATCGACCGGCTTGGCGCGCGCCGGGGACGGCTTGCCGGCCAGGACCTGCTCGAAATAGGAACGAGGATAGGACTTGCCGGTGAACGGGGAAACGATGGGATCCTTGTTCAGGTCGTAGAATTTGCGCCCGGTCTCGGGATCGGTACGCTTGGTGCCGCGGTCGGAACTAGCCAATCTTTTCGTCCTCACGGTGAATGGAAAGCGGCGTCGCCGCCTTGTCGTCCGGTTATGGGGAAACTTTTGGCCTGTCAAACCGAAAATGCGCGCGCCAGGGCGGCAGACCGTCCCAGGATGGCGCCGTGGCCGGACTGGCTGCACGGCCCGCCGGCGTGTTAAGGGCACCATTGCGGGTGCGCCCGCGCACCGACGCGGGGTGCGGCACCGCACCAATGTGGGTGCGGCGGAGGGCCGCAAAGTGGGGGGCAGCATTATGATCATCGCCGTGGACGGGCCGGCTGCCTCCGGCAAGGGCACGCTGGCGAGCGGGCTCGCGGGCCATTACGGCCTGCCCCATCTGGATACGGGCCTGTTGTATCGCGCCGTGGGCCATGCGGTGGCGCCCTATGAGGACCAGGCCGAATTCGAGGCCCGCGCCATCGCGGCCGCCCGGGCACTCGACGCCGCCCATCTGACCGACGTCGATAAACTGACCACCGCCGAGACCGGGGTGCTGGCCTCCAAGGTCGCCGTGATCGCCGAAGTCCGGCAGGCGCTCTTCGCCTTCCAGCGCAATTTCGCCCTGCAGCCGGGCGGCGCCGTGCTCGACGGGCGCGACATCGGCACCAATATCTGCCCGGATGCGGATGTGAAGCTCTTCATCCGGGCCGACAGCAAGGCGCGCATGGAACGGCGCGCCCGGCAGCTGGAACGCCGGGGCCTGCCGGTTGACAGATATGCGCTCTATCACCAGATAGAAGAGCGTGACGCGCGGGACATGAACAATCCCAATGGCGGGTTTTTTCCGGCCCAAGACGCGCACTTGCTAGATACGACGCTTCTGGATATAGAAGCCGCACTCCGCGCCGCCGTCGCCATCGTCGATGCGGTCACTGCACGCAAGGCCGGGCAATAGCCTGAAATCCATCCTTGCGGCATTGGACCGCTGGACGCCATCCCCGGCGGGGCCTTGACCCTCACGAGGACTTTGGTTCTCACGAAGGGCCTGTGGCTCCTTATCGGGACTTCGGCAGCGGAATTTAGAAACATCGTCGTTCGGGATCGGTCGCCCCGCACCGGGTTCTTCAGGCATTGCCGAAGGGCCGCGCGGCCGCTCCTCAAACCCCAAACCACCGGTGCATCTGGAGAAGAATTTGGCACAGCAAACTGTGACTAAGGAAGATTTCGAATCCCTGTTGATGGATTCGTTCGTCGATAACGAGCCCCTGGAAGGCACCGTTGTCAAAGGCACGGTCGTGGCGATCGAGAACGATCTCGCCATCATCGACGTGGGCCTCAAGACCGAGGGCCGCATCGCCCTCAAGGAATTCGGCCAGTCCGGCCGTGACGGCACCATCAAGGTCGGCTCGACCGTCGAGGTCTATGTCGACCGCGTCGAGAATTCGCTGGGCGAAGCCGTGCTCAGCCGCGAGAAGGCCCGCCGCGAAGAGAGCTGGGTGCGTCTCGAAGAGCTGCACAACAAGAACGAGCGCGTTGAAGGCATCATCTTCAACCAGGTCAAGGGCGGCTTCACGGTCGACCTCGAAGGCGCCATCGCCTTCCTGCCGCGTTCGCAGGTGGACATCCGTCCGATCCGCGACATCGGCCCGCTCATGAACGTGCCGCAGCCGTTCCAGATCCTCAAGATGGACAAGCGCCGCGGCAATATCGTGGTGTCGCGTCGCGCCATCCTCGAAGAGAGCCGCGCCGAGCAGCGTTCGGAAATCGTCCAGCAGCTCGAGGAAGGCCAGATCGTCGACGGCGTGGTCAAGAACATCACCGATTACGGTGCGTTCGTGGACCTGGGCGGCATCGACGGCCTGTTGCACGTCACCGACATCGCCTGGCGCCGGGTCAACCACCCGTCCGAAGTGCTGTCGATCGGCGAGACCATCAAGGTGCAGATCGTCCGCATCAACCATGAGAGCCACCGTATCAGCCTGGGCATGAAGCAGCTCCAGGCCGATCCGTGGGAAGGCATCGCCGCCAAGTATCCGCTGGGCGCGCGTTTCACCGGCCGCGTGACCAACATCACCGACTACGGCGCATTCGTCGAACTGGAGCCGGGCATCGAAGGCCTGATCCACGTCTCGGAAATGAGCTGGACCAAGAAGAACGTGCATCCGGGCAAGATCGTCTCCACCTCGCAGGAAGTGGAAGTCATGGTGCTCGAAGTCGACCCCGAGAAGCGCCGCATTTCGCTCGGTCTCAAGCAGACCCTGCAGAATCCTTGGGAAAGCTTCTCCGAGAAGTTCCCCGTGGGTTCCGTCATCGAAGGCGAAGTCAAGAACAAGACCGAGTTCGGCCTGTTCATCGGCCTCGACGGCGATGTGGACGGCATGGTGCACCTCTCCGATCTCGACTGGCAGAAGGCCGGCGAGCTGGCGCTCGAGGACTATAACCGTGGCGACATGGTCAAGGCCAAGGTGCTGGACGTCGACGTCGAGAAGGAACGCATCTCGCTGGGCATCAAGCAGGTCGGCGACGACCCGTATGTCGAGGCCGGCGATACGCTCCGCAAGGGCGCCGTCGTCACCGGCACGGTGACCGAGGTCAACGAAGGCGGCATCGAGGTCAAGATCGCCGATACGGATCTGACGGCCTTCATCCGCCGCGCCGATCTCAGCCGCGATCGCAACGACCAGCGCCCGGAGCGTTTCTCCAAGGGCGAGAAGGTCGACGCGCGCATCACCCAGTACGACAAGAAGACCCACCGCATCGCCCTCTCCATCAAGGCGCTTGAAATCGCCGAGGAGAAGGAAGCCGTGGCACAGTACGGTTCCTCGGATTCGGGCGCTTCGCTCGGCGATATCCTGGGCGCCGCCCTCAAGAACCGCGACGACAACTAAGCTTTTCGCGGTTTTCTGCTAGTATGGGCCCGCACCGATCTGGTGCGGGCCTTTTTGTTGGCGTCACTGTTCATGCCTCACGATATCCACTGGCGCCCCATGACGACGCTCGACCTGCCGGCGGTCGAAGCCGTGGCCGCCATCGTGCATCCGGGATTTTTCGAGCGGCCAGAGGTTTTCGCCGAGCGGCTGGCGCTCTATCCCGATGGCGTGAGACTTCTCGAACTCGATGGCGCGGCCTGCGGCTATGTGCTGAGCCATCCCTGGCAGCTCGATGCGCCGCCGGCGCTCGACAGCCTCCTCGGCGCCCTGCCCGCTGCCGCCGACACCTATTACCTCCATGACCTGGCGCTGCTGCCCGCCGCCCGCGGCACCGGCGCCGCCACGCGCCTCGTGGGCGACCTCACCCAGCACGCCCGGCACCGCGGCTTTCAGTCCATGAGCCTCATCGCCGTCAACGGTTCGCTCGGCTTCTGGCAGCGCCAGGGATTTATGCCGGTCGACGCCCCGGCGCTGGCAGCCAAGCTCGGCAGCTACGAAGACGCGGCGCGGCTGATGGTGAAACCGCTGGCTTGACGGGGCCGTGGCAGCGCGCAGCTCAAATCCCCAAAAGGGCGGCTGAGCCTTTGCCTTGCTTTTGGGGCAGGCGGGGCCTAAGTCTTTGCCATCGATGCCATTCCGGTTCAGCGCGCCATGACCGACACGCCTTCCGCCCCTCACGGCGACCAGAGCCTGGATGCCATTCCGGCCACCAGCCAGCTGCGGCGTTCGCGCGAGCGCTGGCGGATTCTGGCATTTATCGCCATCGGGCTGGCCGTATTGGCGATCGCCGGGCGCTTCGCGCTCGAACAGGGGGGCGCGGCCCCGCATATTGCGCGCCTCGTCATCGACGGCACCATCGCGACCGATCCGGCACGGCTCAAGACCATCGAGGATCTCGCCAATGACAGCCAGGTCAAAGGCGTGATCGTGACCATCAACTCGCCGGGCGGCACCACCGCCGGCGGGGAAGAACTCTATGAAGCGCTGGGCGCGCTCCGGGCCAGGAAGCCCGTGACCGCGGTGATCGCCGAGCTGGGCGCATCGGCCGCCTATATGACGGCGATCGCCGCCGACCGCATCTTTGCGCGGCGCCTGTCGATCGTGGGCTCGATCGGGGTGCTCTACCAGCATGTCGATGCCGGCAAGCTGATGCAGACCATCGGCATCTCGACCGACAAAGTCGCCTCCGGGCCCCTCAAGGCGGAACCGGATTTCAACGGCCCGATCAAGCCGGAAGTGCGCGACAGCCTCCAATCGCTCATCACCGACAGTTTCAACTGGTTCGTCGATATCGTGGCGGAACGCCGCGGCCTCACCCATGACCAGACGGTGGCGCTGGCCGATGGCCGCATCCTGACGGGCCGGCAGGGCGTCGACGCCAAGCTCATCGACGCCATCGGGGGCGAGGCGGAAGCGCAGGCCTGGATGGAGAGCGACAAGCAGGTGGCCGCCAACCTTCCGGTGGTCACGGTCTATCCCATCGCCGACGATAAATTCGGCTGGATCGGCAAAATATTGGGCTCGGAGGCGCGTTCGGCGCTTGGCCTTGGCGCCACCGGACCTATCGTGCTTGACGGGCTCGTGTCGCTTTGGCAGGTTGGGCCCGCATTCTGAGGCCGTGCGTGCTCGGCACGCGCGGTACCATGCCCGGGGACGGCGATGATTAAATCCGAACTCGTAGAACAGCTGGCAGGCGAAAATCCGCATCTGTTCCAGCGCGATATCGAAAATATCGTCAATGCCATCCTCGATGAGGTGGGTGACGCCATGGCGCGCGGCGACCGTGTGGAGCTGCGCGGCTTCGGGGCGTTTTCGGTGAAGAACCGGCCCGCCCGCGTCGGCCGCAACCCCCGAACGGGCGAGCAGGTCGATGTCGGCGAGAAATATGTGCCGCAATTCAAGGCCGGCAAAGAGATCCGCGAACGGCTCAACCGTGAATAGCGGTTGTTTCCTGGCTTAGGCATCATGGTCAAACGCATCGCCGGTTGGATTGTGCTGGTGCCGCTATGCGGCCTGCTCATCGTTTTTGCCCTGGCCAACCGGCAACTGGTGATCGTCAACTTCAACCCCTTTGTCTCGCCGCAGGCGCTGACCGCGCCGGGTTTCGGCGTGCCGCTGTTCCTGGTCATCTATGCGGTGCTGCTCATCGGCGTGCTGCTGGGCGGCGTCGCCACCTGGCTGGCGCAGGGCCGCGTCCGCCGCGAAAAGCGGCAGTGGCGCAAGGAAGCCGAATACCTGACGCGCGAGCTCGACGGCTTGCGCAAATCGTCCGCCCGGCCGCAGGATGGCAGGGCCCTGCTGGAAGTCGACGACTTTCTCGATAAGACCTGAGACCCGATGAGCGCCCCGACCACCGACCCCACCATCATCAAGATCTGCGGCATCAAGACGCCGGCCATCCTGGAAGCCGCGATCGAGGCGGGCGCCGACATGGTCGGCTTCGTGCATTTCGCGCGCTCGCCGCGCCATGCCGGCATCGAGACCATCGGCTCGCTGATCTCGGAGGCCCGCGGGCGGGTCGAGACCTGCGTGCTGCTGGTCAACCCCGACAATTCGCTGGTGGCGGAAGTGGCGGCGCTGGGGCCCGACTGGATCCAGCTGCATGGCCCGGAAACCCCGCACCGCGTCGAGGCCATCCGCGCCGAGGCGGGTGTCTCCATCCTCAAGGCGCTGCCGGTGGGGACGGCCGAGGATCTCGATGCCGTCACGGGATTTCTCGATGTCGCCGACCGCATCATGCTCGACGCCAAGCCGCCCAAGGGCGCCGACCGGCCGGGCGGGCTCGGGGTTCCCTTCGACTGGGGCCTGCTCAAGGCGCTTGACCCCAATGTGGCATTCATGCTTTCGGGTGGCCTGACACCGAAAACGGTGGCGGAAGCGGTGCGGACCGTCAGGCCCTTCGGGATCGACGTGTCGTCCGGGGTGGAATCGAGCCCCGGCGAAAAGGATGCAGAACTCATCGCGTCCTTCATTTCCAACGCGCGGGCCGCCGCCCAAAGCTGAGAGCCCCAAGCTGAGTGCCATGGACGAAACCGACCTGAATGCCCGCGGGGCGAACAGCCTGCGCACCGGCCCCGATGAACGCGGCCGTTTCGGCCTTTATGGCGGGCGGTTCGTCGCCGAAACGCTGATGCCGCTGATCCTCGATCTCGAAAAGGCCTATCGCGCCGCGCAGGCGGACCCGGCCTACAGGGCCGAGCTCGCATATCTGGGCAAGCACTATACGGGCCGGCCGTCGCCGCTGTATTTCGCCGAACGGCTGACCGAAAAGCTCGGTGGCGCCAAGGTGTATTTCAAGCGCGAAGAGCTGAACCACACCGGCAGCCACAAGGTGAACAACACGCTGGGCCAGATCCTGCTGGCCAAGCGCATGGGCAAGACCCGCATCATCGCCGAAACCGGCGCCGGCCAGCATGGCGTGGCGACGGCGACGGTGTGCGCCAAGTTCGACCTGCCCTGCGTGATCTTCATGGGCGCCACCGACGTCGAGCGGCAATATCCCAACGTTTTGCGCATGAAGATGCTGGGCGCCGAAGTGCGGCCGGTCAGCGCCGGCGCCGGCACCCTCAAGGATGCCATGAACGAGGCGCTGCGCGACTGGGTGACCAATGTCGAGACCACCTATTACCTGATCGGCACGGCGGCAGGCCCCCACCCCTATCCGGAAATGGTGCGCAACTTCCAGTCGATCATCGGCGAGGAAATCAAGGCGCAGCACCAGGAGATGGAAGGCAGACTGCCTGACGCGGTGGTTGCCTGCGTGGGTGGCGGCTCCAACGCCATCGGCACCTTCCATGCCTTCCTCGACGAGCCGACGGTGAGGATCTATGGCGCCGAGGCCGGCGGCCACGGCATCCATATCGAGAACGGCCATGCGGCCTCGATGACCGGCGGCCGCCCCGGCGTGCTGCACGGCAACCGCACCTATCTGTTGCAGGACAAGGACGGGCAGATCCTCGAAGGCCATTCGATTTCGGCGGGCCTCGATTATCCGGGCGTCGGGCCGGAGCACTCGTTCCTGCATGACAGCAAGCGCGTGACCTATGTGCCCATCACCGATGCCGAGGCGCTGGAGGCGTTCCAGCTGTGCACCCGGCTCGAAGGCATCATCCCGGCGCTCGAAAGCTCGCATGGGCTGGCGCAGGTGATGAAGCTGGCCCCCACCATGGGCAAGGACGAGACCATCGTGCTGTGCCTGTCGGGCCGCGGCGACAAGGATGTGGAATCGGTCGGCCGTTATCTGGGGATGAACAAATGACCACCCGTATCCCCGCGCGCTTCAAGCAGTGCGCCGCCGAAGGCCGCGCCGCGCTCGTCACCTATATCATGGCGGGCGACCCCGACATGGCTGTGGGCCAGGCAATCCTCGATGCGCTGCCGGCTGCCGGCGCCGACATCATCGAGCTCGGCATGCCGTTCTCGGACCCGATGGCCGATGGCCCCAGCATCCAGGCGGCGGGCCAGCGTGCTTTGCTGGCCGGGCAGACGCTGCACAGGACGCTATCGATGGTCGAGGCGTTCCGCCGCAAGGACGCCGACACCCCGATCGTGCTGATGGGCTATTACAACCCCATCTATATTTTCGGCGTCGATGCGTTCCTCGCCGCCGCCAAGGCGGCGGGCGTCGATGGGTTGATCGTGGTCGACCTGCCGCCAGAAGAAGATGAGGAACTGTGCATTCCGGCGCTCAGGGCCGGGCTCAACTTCATCCGGCTGGCGACGCCCACCACCGACGATGCGCGCCTGCCGGCGGTGCTCAACAACACTTCGGGCTTCGTCTATTACGTGTCGATGACCGGCATTACGGGCGCCAGCATCAAGAACCACGCCGCCGTGGGCGAGGCGGTGACGCGCATCAAGGCCCATACGGACCTGCCGGTCGTGGTGGGCTTCGGCATCAAGACGGCCGACGACGCCGCCCGCATGGGCCGCGATTCCGACGGCATCGCGGTGGGCACGGCGCTGTGCAACGCGGTGCTGGGCTCGCTCGATGACGGCAAGGCGACCGCCGGCACTGTGGGCGCGGTGACGACGCTGGTTGCCGGGCTCGCCACAGGCCTCAGGCGCGCCCGCGCCTGAGTGCGGGATAAGGCCGCCCCGCGCTTTGCGCCGGGGCTGGCACCCTGTTAATAATCGCCACAATCACTAGATATCGCTGGGCGCCATCCGCCCCTGGCGCCTTTGGCAGAGAGGTTCTCGCATGAACTGGATCAGCAACATGGTCCCCCCCAAGATCAGGTCGTTCCTGAACAAGCGGGAGACGCCGGAGAATTTGTGGGTCAAGGATCCTGAATCCGGCGAGATGGTGTTCTATCGCGACCTCGAAGCCAATCAGTGGGTGGTGCCCAATTCGGGCTTCCACATGAAGATCAAGGGCAGCGACCGGCTGGCGACCTTCTTCGATGGCGGCAAATACGAGACCGTGCCACTGCCCACCGTGCCGCAGGACCCGCTGAAGTTCCGCGATCAGAAGCGCTATAGCGATCGCCTCAAGGAAGCCCGCAACAAGACCGGCAGCGAAGACGCCATCACGGTGGCGACCGGCAGGCTGTTCGGCAACGCCGTGGTGGCGGCGGTGCAGGATTTCGAATTCATCGGTGGCTCGCTCGGCATGGCGGTGGGCCAGGGCATCATCGCCGGGCTCGAGGCCGCGGCCCAGAAGCGCACGCCGTTCGTGCTGTTCGTCGCCTCGGGTGGCGCCCGCATGCAGGAAGGCATCCTGTCGCTGATGCAGATGCCGCGCACGACCGTCGCGGTGCTGCGCCTGCGCGAGGCGGGCCTGCCCTTCATCGTGGTGTTCACCAACCCCACCACCGGCGGCGTCACCGCCTCCTATGCGATGCTGGGCGATGTGCATATCGCCGAGCCCGGCGCGCTCATCTGCTTTGCGGGCCCGCGCGTCATCGAGCAGACCATCCGCGAAAAGCTCCCCAAGGGCTTCCAGCGCTCGGAATATCTCTACAGCCACGGCATGGTGGACATGGTGGTGCACCGGCACAACCTCCGCTCCACCATCGGCTCGCTGGTGGCCATGCTGACAAGGCTGGAAGCGCCCACCGAGCTGGCCGCCACCGCCCCCGCCACCACGGTTTCGATGCGCGACGTGGTGGTCGCGGCCGAAGGCGACGACGATCTGGCCGTGGCCCCGCCACAGGCCGCGCACGCTGAGTAGGAGCCCTACTATACGACAGGGGGGGTCGATAGTTCGCCCCACCAACCGGGTCATCCCGGCGGGGAACCTCCCAGGAGCTCGATGCGTGTGGCACGCCACGGACATGGATTGCGGCCTCTGCCGGAATGACTCCGTGGGTTGAGGGCGTCTGGCGGGCCGAGCGCGGATTGCGTAACGAAGGAAATTGCATTGTGCCGTCGTTATTTCGTGCCTTGCCGGGCCTTGCCGTCATTGGCCTCGTGACACTCGACCTCGTCTTGCCCGCCGCCGCGGCCAGCACGCCGGTTGCGGCCATGTCGACGGCGGACCTCATGCGCCAATGTGCCGAGGGCAATGTCGAGACGCCCGAACGTTTCGATGTCGACGCGACCGCCATCCTGCAACGCCACGATCAGGGCGTGGCGGCGTGCAACCGGCTGATCGACAGCAATCTCGTCGAAGGCCACGATCTCGCCGAGGCGCTGCTGGACCGGGCCGATCTGGCCATGGCCGGACCGCAGGGCTACGCTGGGGCGCTGGTCGATTATGCGCGCGCCATCACCCTTGTGCCCGACTCCGCCGCAGCCTATTGGCGGCGCGGCAAGGCGAACCTGCTTTACGAACGCGACCTTTCGGCGGCCCTCGGCGATCTCGACGAGGCCATCCGCCTCGCCCCGTCGGAGGCGGAATTCCTCGTCACCCGTGCCTCGATCCTGGGCTGGCTCGGCCGGCCCGACCCGGCCCTGGCCGATCTCAACCACGCGTTGTCGGTTGATCCCCGCAACGTGCATGCGCTGAGCAATCGGGGCCTGGCCTATTTCAACAAGGGCGACACTACCCAAGCCCTCGCCGATTTCGATGCGGCCCTCGCCCTCGCCCCCGACGATCCCGGCCTTTACGGCTTCCGCTCCGCCGCACGCCACAGCGCCGGCGATGAAGCCGGAGCCAAGGCCGATGACGCCAGGATGACGGCGCTGATGTACGGGACGGTGAAGTAGGGAGTGGGGGAGCCCCCATCCACAGGATCATCGGAATCCAGGTTCGGAACGCCCCGGGAGCTGGATGCATGCGGTACGCCACGGACATGAATTCCGGCCTCCGCCGGAATGACCTGGTGGGGGTGGGCAACGAGCACAGCCCTCGCCATTGCGGCCCTGACGAAAGCGGGCGCCGCGCCCTATACCGCCCTGACCCGCGATGCCGTAAACTGTGGGTCTCCCGATTCTGTGGATTGCTGCCTTGTCCCGTACCGATGCCATTTTGAAGCGGCTGCTGACGCTGCACCCGAAACTGATCGACCTGACGCTGGACCGCATGGGACGGCTGCTGGACGATCTCGGCCGGCCGCAGGATCGGCTGCCGCCCGTGATCCACGTGGCGGGCACCAATGGCAAGGGCTCGACCATTGCCTATCTGCGCGCCTTTCTGGAGGCTTCGGGCAAGAGCGTGCATGTCTATACCTCGCCCCATCTCATCCGCTTCAACGAGCGCATCCGCCTTGCGGGCAAGCTCGTCGATACGCGCCGCCTCAATGCGGCGCTGGAATATTGCGAGCAGGTCAATGGCGGCAAGCCCATCACCTATTTCGAAATCACCACGGCGGCGGCCTTCCACCTGTTCGCCGAAGAGCCTGCCGATTACCTGCTGCTGGAAGTTGGCCTGGGCGGGCGCTTTGACGCCACCAATGTGGTCGACCATCCGCTGGGTGCCGTGATCACGCCGGTTTCCATCGACCATATCGAATATCTGGGCTCGGAGATCGGCGGCATCGCCTTCGAAAAGGCCGGGATCCTGAAGCGCGGCGCCAAGGCGGTGACGGCGCGCCAGACCGATGAAGGCCTCGCCTCCATCCTCCGGGAGGCCAAGAGCCTCGGCGTCAGGCCGTTTATCGGCGGCGAGGATTTCGACGGCTATTTCCAGGATGGCCGCATGATCTACCAGGACGAGACGGGCCTCATGGACCTGCCCCCGCCCAAGCTCGCCGGCCCGCACCAGATCGACAATGCGGCCGTCGCCATCGCGGCGGCGCGCCATTTCGGCCTGCCGGTCAGCGAGGCCGAGATCGCGATTGGCCTGCGCAGTGTCGATTGGCCTGGGCGCCTGGCGCCCCTCAAGGGCCGACTGACGGCGCTATTGTCGCCCGGCCAGGAACTCTGGCTCGATGGCGGCCATAACGAGGCCGGCGGCAATGTGCTATCGGCGGCGCTGCGGGAAATGGCGGCGGCCAATCCCAAGCCGCTGGTGCTGATCATGGGCACTTTCGCCAACAAGGACGCCAAGGGCTATCTGGCGCATTTCGGCAAGGACCCGGTCCGGGTGCTGACGGTGCCGATCCCCGGCGACCGCGCCGCCTGGAAGGCCAGGACCCTGGCCGATCTCGCCAGGGGCCTGGGGCTCGAGGCGCGGCCGATGCGCTCCATCCAGGCCGCCATCACGGCCGCGGCCGAAATCGCCGGGGCCCGCATCGTCATCTGCGGCTCGCTGCACCTGGCCGGGCACGTGCTCGACCTGGACGGCACGCCGCTGCGCTAGGGCGTTTCCTCAGGAACGCCTAGCCCGCATGGGCTTCCAGCCATTTGACCAGCTGTACGCGTGACTGGCCGGCGCCCACCTTCATATCGGTGGGCTCGCCGCCCTTGAACACGATCATGGTGGGCATGGCGCGCACATTGTAGCGGCTGACGATGCGAGGGTTGGTCTCGACGTCGAGCTTGACGATCTTGACGCGGCCGGCGAGCTCCCGGCTCAAATCGTCGAGGATGGGGTCCATGGCCTTGCAGGGCGGGCACCACTCGGCCCAGAAATCCACCAGCACCGGCTCCTCGGCCGCCAGCACTTCGGCATCGAAATTGGCGTCGTTGACATTGAGGGACATGGGCTTCTCCTTTGATGGACGGTGGAGGCTAGGAGGAGTCGGGCGGCGACGGAAGCCGGGTTGGTGAGGTTTTGGGGGTGGGGACAAGGGGCGGGTGAAGGGGTGCGCCGAAGCGTCGGCAATGGTGCCGACCGCAACACCGGGGATGCCGAGAACTCCCCGCCCCTCACCCGACGCCACGCGTCGACCTCTCCCCAGAGGGGCCAGGTGGCCGAAAGCCCTGTGTTGGTTTCCCGTGCCCACAACATCCACGGAGCCATTCCGGCGGTTGGTATCCGGGGGCAGTCGTGGAACCGCATCTTGCGGACCCCGCCCCGCAAACAAAACGCCGCCGGCCCTGGGGCCGACGGCGCTGGAATTCAGGGTGTCGAAAGCGCGCGTTACGCGGCGTGGCTTTCGAGCCACTTGGTGAGGCCCGCCTTGGGGGTGCCGGCACCGATCTTCATGTCGGCGGCTTCGCCGCCCTTGAAGAGGATCATGGTGGGGATGGAACGGACACCGTACTTGACCGTGGTCGAGGGATTCTCGTCGATGTTGAGCTTGACGATCTTCACCTTGCCGGCCAATTCGCTGCTCAGTTCATCGAGAACGGGAGCGATCGCCCGGCACGGCCCGCACCACTCGGCCCAAAAATCTACGAGCACGGGCTCTTTGGAGTTCAGGACTTCCTCGCCGAAGTTGGCGTCGGAAACGTGTGTGGTCATAAGATGTTGCCTTTGGAGTTGAAAAGCGACGGCTGTTTGAACGCAAAAGTTAAGAAGAGTCCAGACCTGCTTCAAGCCGGATCACTCCGGTGTGTAGGCGGTAACCGCCTCCACGAGTTGGGACCGCGGCAGAATCATCAATGATTCCAAACTGGTCCACAAGATCGCCGCCCGCACACTATGCGCTTGGAAGAGCTGACCTGCAACCAGCGCATAGAGCCCGAGCTGGGTAAGGTAACGATTGTGCACATCTTGTGGTTGCGATGGCGGATTGGCGTCGGATTTGTAATCGACAACAAGCACTTGGCCATCGCCCACAATCAGCCGGTCGAAACGCCCCGCCAGCGTGATGGGGGCGCCGTTGCGTCGCGCCTGCATGAGAAACGGCACTTCGGCCCGGCTATCGGGGCCGAAAAGCTCTTGCAGCTCAGGCCGTTGCAGGATGTTCACGGCCTTGGCGACGAGGGCGGCGTGGTTTTGAGGATATTGGGGCAACAGCGCGCCCATGGCCTTGAGGCCGATTCGCATCCGATCGGCTGGCGCGCTTTTCTCCAGATGCTGCAGCAGCGCATGCAGCACCGTGCCCTGCCGCCGCGCCATCTCGGCATCCTGGGCGGCTTCCAGGGCCGTGCCGAGGCTCCTGTCGATATCGGCGGCGGTATCGGCGGAGGACGGATGCACCACGATGCGGTCGCGATGCTCCACGAGGGGCGGCAGGATGAGGGGCGCGGGCGCCGGCACCGGAAAGGCCAGCTCGCCCTGGATGGGTTTTACCGCCGGTCGCTGGCGCGGATAGATCACCGCCTCGGGCGCAACGGGTGAACCCTTGACCTCGCTGTCGTCCTCCAGCGCCATGGCGATGGCCTCGTACCAGCTGCCATCCAGCTTGCCGGTGCGCGTCAACACGCCTGTCACATAAAGCTCATCCTCGGCGCGGGTCATCGCCACATAGAGCTTGCGCCAATATTCGTTGCGAAGGTTGGCTTCGTCCGCATCGCGCAGCGCGCGCGTTTCGGGCACGTGGTCACGGCTCGCCGAGGCATGCACCAATAGCGGCCCGTCGGGGCCATCGGCCACATAGACGGGCTTGGCCAATTGCTTGCCATCGGGCTTGCCGGCCGCATCGGCGAGGATGACGATGGGGGCTTCCAGCCCCTTGGCGCCATGCACGGTCATCACCCGCACGCCGCCGCCGCTCTCGGCCAGTTCGCGCTTGATCGAGACGTCGCGCGCCCTGAGCGTTGCCAGAAGCCCCTGCAGCGAGGGCTGGTCGCTCTGTTCATGGGCCAGGGCCAGGTCGAGGAATTCGGCGAACACGTCATCGACCTCGCCGCCCAGCCGGGCGTGGAAACGCTGCAGGCCGCCCTCGGCATAAAGGATGCGGGCGAAGAATTCGAAGGGCCGCTCGAAATCGGCCCGGCCGCGCCAGGCATGAAGCTGCGCATAGGCGGCCCTGGCCGCGGGCAGGCCGGAGGCTTCGAGCGCATCCCATAGCCGGCCGCGCCGCCCATGGGCGATGGCGAACAGCGCATCCTCGTCGATGGCGAAGAGCGGCGAGCGCAGCAGGGCCGCCAGTTGCAGATCGTCGGCGGGGTTGAGCACCACATCGCCCAGGGCCAGGAGATCGAGCACCGCGATATGGCGCGTCACCGCCAGCCGGTCGGCGCCCGGCGTCGGCAGGCCTTCGCGCAGCAACGCCCGGATCAGTTCGTGGAACAGGGCATGGCGCGATTGCACCAGGATCAGTACGTCGTCGGCGGTGACGGCCCGCCCCCGCGCGCCCAATGGCCGTTTCATATCGACCCAGCCGCGGATTTCCCGGGCGATGCGTTCGGCCACCGCGCGCGGGGCGTTGCTCTCGGCGGGCGGCGCCTGCAGGGGCCAGTTGTCGGGGTCGGTGGCGGCTTCCTGCTGCTGGATCACCGGCCACAGCGTCACCGTACCGCCGATATCGGTGCGGGCGGTGTCGTGGTGGACGGGCTTGTCCTCGGGGGCCAGCACCGCTTCGCGGATATCGGGGCGGGCAAAGACCATGTCGACGGCGTTGAGGATTTCCCTCAGCGTACGGAAACTGGTCTGCAGGTCGATGGGCTCGAAGGCCTTGCGGGCTTCCAGCGCCCGGCGGAAATATTCCCGGCCCGTCTCGCCGAAGATCTTCGGATTGGCGCCCTGGAAGGAATAGATCGACTGCTTCTCGTCGCCCACCGCGAACAGCGTGCGCGGGCGCTCGACGGCGCTGTCGCCCACGAAGAACTCACGCGCGATGGCCCGCACCACCGCCCATTGCTCGGGATTGGTATCCTGGCTCTCATCGACCAGCACATGGGTGATGCCGGCATCGAGCTTGTACTGCACCCAGGGGCCCAGCGCCTGGTCATCGAAGAGCGCATGGACGCGGGCGATGAGATCGTCGAAATCGAGCAGCGAGCGGGCCCGCTTGCCGCTCTCGTATTTTTCCGAGATCGCGCCCAGCACATCGAGCAGCGCTTCCGAACGCTCGACCAGGAGAGCCCGGCGCAGCGCCATGGCCAGCCGTTCGAGGCGCCGGGCTTCCTCCAGCATCAATTCGGCCAAGAGGGGATCGTTCTCCACGATGGCCTTTTTGGGAAAGCCGCGCTGCGGCACCGCCTGGTCGGCGGTGAGGAACAGTTTCAGCCAATCGCCGGGCGCCGGGTGGGCGGCGTCGAGCCGGGTCAGCCGGTCCTCGAAACTGCTGCCTTCGCCCTTGGCGGGGGTGATGGCGAGAATGCGCGCCCGCTCGGCCGGCCCGATCAGGCGGCGCCCCACCACATCGGCCAGCAGGGTGGCGCTGCCCACTCCCACATCGCCCACCAGCCGCCTCAGGCGCCGCTTGGCGCCCACGGGGTCGGCCAGGACCGGACGGAGCTTGCGGCCATCGGCCAGCGCCACGTCGATAGCCTCGGTGATGGCGAAATCGCTCAGATGCTCGAACAGCAGCGCCACCGCGTCGGCGACCTGCCGATGCCCCTTGAGGCCCTCGGCAAGGACGCTGTCGCGCGCCTTGAGCACCATGTCGGCTCGATCGCTGTCCTCGACCACGGCGAAATCGAAAGGCACCCCGGCTTCCAGCGGGAAGCGGTGCAGGATGCTTTCGCAGAAGGCATGGATGGTGACGATCTTCAGCCCGCCCGGCGTTTCGAGCGCATGGGCGAAAAGGGTCCGCGCCCTTTCGAGCATGCGGTCATCGGCCGGGGCGCCCTCCAGCGTGGTCAATTCCTCGCGCAGCGCCGGCTCGGGCTTGACGGCCCAGCGCGCCAGCTCACGCGAGACGCGGGCCCGCATCTCGGCGGCGGCGGCCTTGGTGTAGGTGAGGCAGAGGATGGCTTCGGGCGCCACGCCCGAGAGCAGCAGACGCAGCACGCGCTGCGTCAGCACATGGGTCTTGCCCGAGCCCGCATTGGCCGCCACCCAGATGGAGGCGCGCGGATCGGCGGCCTGCTGCTGGCGACGGCGCGTCAATTCGGGAACGGCGATATTGCGGCTCATTCGCTGTCGTCCCCCTCAACCAGGGTCCATTCGTCGGTGCGCGCCAGATGGTCATAGGCTCCGGCGAAGCGCGCCATGGTGTCGGGCCGGATGCGGGCATGCATGGGGTGGATGTCGCTGAGCAGGAACTCGATGACATGCCGCTGCATGCGGCGGCTGGCCTCTTCGGCCGCCTCCATCAGGCTGAAATCGTCACGCGGCCGGAACGGCGAGGGCTGGAAGGCATCGGGGCCAAGGCCGATCTTGATATAGGTGAGGGCGCTGGCCTCGGCAGGGGCCATGGCCGCAAAGGCGCCGGCCCTGGCCATCGCGGCCTCCAGCAGCAATTGCGGGGCATCGAACGCCACCATGGCCTTTTTCTGCGGGACGCCGCCGGTCTTGAAGTCGATGATTTCCAGCGTGCCATCGATGAGCCGGTCCAGACGGTCGGCGCGGCCGGTGAGGCGGAAGCCATCGAGCGTGGGGAACAGCCAGTCGCCATCGATCTCGGCATGGCGCCGGGCCACCTGTGCGTCGCGGCCGCGCTCGAAGGTGAGGAAAGCCGCCGCCGCCACCTCGAAGCGCTTGAGCCAGATGTCGCGGCGCTCGCCGATGCCGTCGAGCCCGGCAAAACTCTCCGCCGCCAGCCGGTTGAGGACGGCGAGCGCATCGGCGGCGGCGAAATCGTGGCCCTCCAGCACGAAGCGCGCGAAGACGTCGTGGATCATCGAGCCGCGCTCGCGGGCGCCCGGCTCGGTCGCCAGCGGATCCAATGGCCTGAGCCGCAGCACGTGCCGGGCATAGATGTCATAGGGCGAGCGAAAAAGCGTCTCGATCTCGGTCACCGACAGGCGCCGTGGCCGCTCGCTGGCCTTGGGGCGCGGCGCGGGACGGCTGGCGGCGCGGGTTTCGGGCACGCGGTCGAGCGCCCTTGCGGCCTCGATCCAGACGCGGCCCTTGGCGCGCAAGGCCGCCGCCGGCTCGGCGCCCATGAAGGCTTCCAGCCGCTGCACCAGGCGCGAGGGCAGAGCCGGGCTGGTGCCCAGCCGTTCGGCGAAGGCGATGATCACATGGGCATTGCCCAGCGCCATTTCGAAATCATGCGCCATCAGCCCCTGACGGCGCTCAGGCGGCTCCAGCCCGGCCTTGAGGCGCATGCCGCGGCTGAGCCAGGGGCCGGGATCGGCGGTCGCGGGCCAGATATCCTCGTTGAGCCCGGCCAGGATCATCAGGTCGGGATTTTGCAGCCGCGCTTCCAATTGCCCCCAGATGGCGATGTCGTCGCGGCGCGGCTGTACGTTGCGCACGTCGAACCCGGCCATGAGCTTGTAGAGCACCTGGTCGAGTCCGGTGACGGGCAGATTCGGGCCATCGCCCTGCCGTGCGGCGATCTCCTCGATCCAGCCTTCGAATTCCCGCCGCCCGGGCAGCGCATCGGGGCTTTCATCCGGCCCCGGCGTCAGCACCAGAATCATGGCATCGGCCAGCGCCAGCGCGAATTCGGGCGCGGTGAAGCGCTCGCGGCGCAACAGCGTGCAGATGGGCGTGATGGCGTCATCGAGAGCGGCGAACAGCGTTTCCACCGCCTCGCCCTGCACCGCAGTCAGCCGCCGCGCCGGGTGGCTGGTGATCTCGCCGACATTGTCAGCCAAAGCCTGGCGCAGGCCCAAAAGCCCGGTGCCGGGGCGCTGCCCCCGCAACAGGCCGAGCTCGATGGCATCGGCCACACCCGTTACGCGATTGCGGCCGAGGCCGAGCGTTGCGGCCCGGTTGCGCAGCAGCGCCATCAGGTCGACGGCCGAGAATTCTCCGGTCGCGACTGAAAGGATCTGCCGGGCCAGCCGTCCGGCCGGGGCCTGGAACAGCGGCGCACCGGCCGCGTCATCGACGAAGACGCCGAACCGCGCCAGCTCGGCGGCGATGCGCCGCGCCAGGTTCCGGTCCGGCGAGACGATGCCGACGCGCTGTCCGCGCTCAAGCCCGTCGCGCGCCGCCACCGCGATGGCCCGCGCTTCCTCGTCGGCTGTGTGGGCGGCCAGCATGCCGAGGCCGTCGGTGGCGGCGCGCAGGCCCTTGCCGAGGGCGGCGCGATCATCGACCCAGTGCGCGGTGGCATCGGCCAGCGCCAGGGCGCGGCGCACCATCGCGACGCGATCGGGGCGCGTGGGCGTGCCGATTTCCTTGACATCGGTGATCGCCGCACCCAGGCGCCGCAGCAATTGCATGAGGCCATATTGCGGATGGCCGTGCGGGGCATTGTCGGCGCGCAGCAGCGCCTGGTGGCCATCTGGCCCCAGGCTGGTATCGAGCCCCGGCAGCACCACGGCGCCGCGCGGCAGGCGGGCGATGGCGGCCAAAAGCGCGGCGGTGGCCGGAATGGAGCCGGTGGAGCCGGCGGCGATCACCGGCCGGTCGCCATAGAGCAGCGGCGCGGCCTCGGCCCTGCGGCGCAGGCGCTCGTTGCGCAGCGCCGTGGCCTCGCCCTTGTGCCGTTCGGCCAGGATTTGCGGCCAGACTTCGAGCGCTAGGTTGAGGAAGGCCAGGGTCTGCTGCCAGTTCGCCGCCAGATCCTCCGGCGGCAGGGTGCGCAGCGCCTCGACCGGCACCTGTTCGGTGTTGAGGTCGTCGATGACTTCGCCCAAGGAATCCGCCAGCGCCAGGATTTCGGCCATATGGGGCGGCGTCGACAGGGCCGTGGCGCCGGCCGGCGTTCTCGACCAGGCGGCGATCAGCCGGGCGAGCACCAGCCGCCGCTCCAGCCGCGACACGGCCGGCGGCAGCGGCTCGGCATCGAGCGGGGGCAGGAAGGGCTCTTCATCCGGGGCTTCGCCCCCGAAGGTGCGGATATCGGGCAGAAGACCATGGCCCTTGGCGCGGAAGGCCTCGGCCAGCGCCAGCCGCGCGCGGCGGGTGGGCAGCACGATGGTGATATCGCTGAGCCAGAACGGGCCGGTGCGCGGCCAGTCGCCGATGAGCGTGCCATCGATAATGCGGGCCGCCAGCGTTTCGAGGAACGATGCGTCGGGCGCGATCGTATAGAGCGGTGGCCGGCTCATGCCGTCGCCCGCAGCCGGGCTTCGGCTTCGGCGAGGCCGTGCGGATCGCCCACATGGAACCACGGGGCATCCAGCACCAGCCCATGGACGGTGCCGCGCTCCAGCGCCTCCTCCATCAGCCGGTAGAGCGAGAACGGACCGTCGGGCGCCGCGGCGACCACCGCGGCGGAAATCAGCGCCACGCCGGCATAGAGCACCGGCTGGCCGCGATCATTGGTGATGGCGGCATCGGGGGCGAGGCAGAAATCATGGCTGTGGCGCATGCCGCTGGCGCGGCGCGGCTGCACGCAGAGCAAAGCCAGTTCGGCGCCCTTGAAGCCATAAAGATCGGTGAGGCGCCCGAGCGGGGCATCGGCGCCCTGCGGCCAGAAGGCATCGGTATTCATCACCAGCACCGGATCGGTGGCCAAAAGCGGCAGCGCGCGCTTGAGGCCGCCGCCGGTATCGAGCAGCTGGTCGCTCTCATCCGACACCTTGATGGTTATGCCCGCATAGCGCCGCTCCAGGGTGCGCGCATGCGCGGCCACCTGCGGGCCGAGGTAATGGGTATTGATGGCAAAGCGCGTCAGTCCCTCGGCCCAGGCATTGGCGACGACGCGGTCGAGCAAGGGCTTGCCGGCGACTTCGAGCAGGGGCTTGGGCGTCGTCTCGGTCAGCGGCAGCATGCGCCTGCCGAGCCCGGCGGCCAGCAGCATGACATCGGGCAGGAATCGGTCTGACATGGGTGGATTTGAGCGCTTCGGGACCTCAAAGTCCAGCCTCAGGGCGCGAGCGTCCGGCCATCCCTGAACGTAACGCCGGCGAGCCTGCCCTCGCCACCTGCCGCGATGCGCAAACGCACCATGACGGAGGCCTCGGCCACCAACCCCGGCGCCCGTTCAGGCCATTCGACCAGAACGATGGCATCGGGCCGGTCGAGGAGGCCAAGTTCGTCCACCTCGCTCTCGGCGGCCAGCCGGTAGAGATCGGCATGCAGCACGAAGCGGGCATTGCCCTCATAGGGCTGCACCAGCGAAAAGCTCGGGGATGGCACGTCGAGCCGCTCGTCCCCCATCAGCGTGCGGATGATGCTGCGGGCCAGCGCCGTCTTGCCGGCACCGAGATCGCCTTCGAGCAGCACCACATCGCCGGGTTTGAGCACCTGGCCCAGGGTCACGCCCAGTTGCGCGGTGGCGGCATCGTCGGGGAGGAAGAGGTCGCCCGCCATGGCCTATTCGGCCGCGCCCGCCATGGCGGCGTCGCGGGGCAGGTTGACGATGACGCGGCTGCCGCGCGGCTGGCGCTTTTCGATGCTGATGGTGCCGCCATGCAGGTTGACGAAGGTGCGCACGATCGCAAGGCCGAGCCCGGCGCCGCGCTGGCGGCCCGAGGCCTGGCTGGCGTCGAAGCGTTCGAGGATGGTGGCCTGCATCTCCTCGCTCATGCCCGGACCTTCGTCCTCGATGATGAACAGCATGCGCTCGGCGCGGGCCTGCACGGTGAGGCGGATTTCGCCGCCCGGCTCGGAGAAGCGCGCCGCGTTGGATAAAAGGTTATAGAGCACCTGCACCAGCCGCGTGCCGTCGGCCACGAAGCTGGGCAATTGCGGCGGCAGGTTGATGATGAGGTTGAGGGGCTTTTCGCCATTGATCTCGGGGAAGGTCGCCGCCAGACCGGCCCGCGCCTTTTCGACCAGCGCCGGCACGTCCTGCAGCTCAGGCTGGAGTTCGGCGATGCCGGCATCGACGGTGGCGAGATCGAGGATGTTGTCGATCAGGACGCCCAGCGTCACGCTGGAGGCGCGGATATAATCCGTATAGGCGCGCTGGCGCTCGTTGAGCGCCCCCATATCCTCGGAGGCGAGGAGATCGGCGAAGCCGATGATGTTGGTCAAGGGCGAGCGCAGCTCGTAGGAGACGTTCTGGACGAACGCGTCCTTGAGCTTGTCGGCGGTCACCAGGGCGTCGTTGCGCTCCTTCAGCACCCGGCTGTAGCTGGCGCTTTCGGTGACATCGAGGAAGGTCATCATGGTCTGCCCGTCGGGAAGGCGGGTCACCGCATAATCGAGCAGGCGCCCATCGGCGCGGGTGATGCGGCCGGTAGTATCGGAGCGGGTCGGGTTGAGATCGATGATGCGGCGCTTGAGATCGCGCCAGATGATGCCGCCATCTTCCATGACGGCGGCGCAGGCCTCGGCGATCTGGTCGATATGGGGGGTCTGGCCCAGCGTATTCATGGGCAGCTTCCACAACACCGACAGGCGCGGATTGGACAGCGTCAGCCGGCCATTGGTGCCGAACACCGCGACGCCCTCGCTCAGGGCATTGAGGGTTTCGCGCTGGACGTTGGACAGCGCCTTGTTGAGGCTTTCGAGCTTGAGCCGCGCCGTGATGTCCTCGAACACATAGATGACGCCGCCATTGGGGCCGGCGGGCGCGGCGATCACCCTCAGGGTGCGGCCATCGGGCAAATGCCAGGGCTCGCTCTCGCGCGGGGCGGTCAACTGGTAGGCGGTCAGGTGCTTGGCGCGCCAGGCGTGATAATCGCTCTCGCTGGGCAGCATGCCATCGGTGCGCAGGCGATCCAATATCGAGCGCTCGTCCATGCCGAGCTTCAGCCATTTGGGATCGAGACCCCACAGGGCCACATAGGCGCGGTTGAACTGCACCAGTTCGCGCCCGGCATTGAAGATGGCGATGGGCGTCGACAGCACGTCGATGACGCCGCTGAGCTGGGCGAGGCCGGTATCGAGCACGGGCTCGACAGCCGCCGCCAGCGGGCGGAGATAGCCGCCCTGCCCGCCTTCGAGCGGAAACTCGACGGCCTCGAAACGTCCGCCCTGGGCCATGTCCACGGTGCGCAGGCGCGTCTTGGCATCGGGGCCAAGGCGCAGCGGCTGGCCGCCGAAGACCTCGGGCACGCTGCCATCGGGGGCAGTCTTGCCGAGGCTGCGGGCCAGTTGGAGATAGGCGGCATTGGCGAAGACCAGCCTGCCATCGGCATCGCGGACGAAAGCGGGCTTGCCCAGAAGCGACAAGATGGCCTTGGCGCTGTCGATATCGGCAAGCGGGGATTGCCGCTCGGGCAGCGCCTGGCGCTGCAGCAGCGACGGGCGCAGCCGCATGGCGGTGCCGCCACCCAGCACCCAGCCGCTGGCGCGCACCTGCCGGCCATCGAGGGTCTTGAGGGCCAGATCGAAGGCGCGGCCATCGACGCGCAGCGCTTCGAGCGCCGTGGCGAGGGTCTGGGCGTCGTTTTCGACGAGCCAGCCATGGGGCGACAGTGCGGTTTCGGGCCGGCGGCCGGCGGGCAGCACGGCGCCGGCCTGGCCGAGGAATTTAGGCTCGGTGGCGCCCTCGGCCCACAGGACGGTCAATTCCCTGGTGCCCGAAAGCAGCGCCTCATATTCGTCCACAAGGGCCCTGAGGCCGGAAATCTGGGCGCCTGCCCGCTCACGCGCGGCGGCGCCGTTGCGCTTGGCGGTGCGCAGAGCCGTCATGGCGATGAGGGCGAAGGCGCCGGCGCCGATGGCGAGCGCCAGCGGCACGGTGCCGTTGATGCTGGCGGCATCGAAGGGGCTGGCGGCAAGGGCTGGCATGGTGGAGCAAAGCGTGGCAGGCACGGCGACGAGGAGCACGGGCAAGCCCACGAATCCTCCATCTTTCCGGAAAGTTTCCGGCCCCATGCCCAACCCCTTGGTGAACCAAACTGCAATCGGCTGCCGGCGATGACGCCCAGCAATACGCATGCACATCAAGCCCGCACGCCGCCCTGCCCGAAAGAGCCAGAGATGGCGCGCGCCCCGTTGGTCGCAACCCATGACCCCCGAATCACAACAACATACCGGGGCGCGGAATCGCGCAAAAGAGTCAAACTGCCGCTACTGTGGAGAAACGGAGTGATGGTGGCCGCAAAGCCCCGGTGGCTCGGGGCCGCAAGAGTCAAGAGGGGCTGGGGATAAGCAGGATGGGGCGGGGGGTGGAGTGGGCGCGGAAAGAGAAATGGGCCCACCCGAGATACCCGTGGTTCCGCTTCCCCTCACCCGCCGCTGCGCGTCGACCTCTCCCCAAAGGGGCGAGGTGGGCCGAGAGATTGGTGGTCGCTTTTGCGGATCTCGCCATGCGAGCATAGCTCTCGTAGACATGGATTCCGGCTTTCGCCGGAATGACCCCGTGGATAGAGGCGAGACAGCCCCCTCGCCCGCCATGGGCGAGGGGTAAGTTCATTAGTACCGGTACTGCTCGGATTTGAAGGGGCCTTCGACCGGCACGCCGATGTAGTCGGCCTGGGGCTTGCTGAGCTTGGTCAGTTTGGCGCCGAGCTTGGCGAGGTGGAGTTCGGCGACCTTTTCGTCGAGGTGCTTGGGCAGCACGTGGACGCCGGTCTCGATCTTTGTGCCGTTGGTCCACAGTTCGATCTGGGCCAGGGTCTGGTTGGAGAACGAGGCGCTCATCACGAAGCTCGGATGGCCGGTGGCGTTGCCGAGGTTGACCAGGCGTCCTTCGGAGAGCAGCACGATGCGCTTGCCCGAGGGCAATTCGATCATGTCGACCTGCGGCTTGACGTTGGTCCACTTGAAGTTGCGCAGCGCCTGGACCTGAATTTCGTTGTCGAAATGGCCGATATTGCAGACGATGGCCATGTCCTTCATCTTGCGCACGTCGTCGACAGTGACGATGTCCTTGTTGCCGGTGGCGGTGACGACGATGTCGGCGCGGGGGGCCGCCTCGTCCAGCGTCACGACCTCGAAGCCATCCATGGCGGCCTGCAGGGCGCAGATCGGATCGACTTCGGTGACCAGCACGCGGGCGCCGGCGCCGGCGAGCGACTGGGCGGAACCCTTGCCGACGTCGCCATAGCCGCAGACGATGGCGATCTTGCCGGCCAGCATGACGTCGGTGCCGCGACGGATGGCGTCGACCAGCGATTCACGGGTGCCGTACTTGTTGTCGAACTTGGACTTGGTGACCGAGTCGTTGACGTTGATGGCCGGGAACGGCAGCTCGCCCCTGGCGTGCAGCTGGTAGAGGCGCATGACGCCCGTGGTGGTCTCTTCCGAGACGCCGCGGATGTTTTCACGGATGCGCGAATAGAAGTTCGGGCTCTGGGCCAGGCGCTTCCTGATGGTGGCGAAGAAGATTTCCTCTTCCTCATTGCCGGGCTTGTCGAGGATCGAGGGATCCTTCTCGGCCTTGGCGCCGGTCAGCACCAGCATGGTGGCGTCGCCGCCATCATCGAGGATCATGTTGGGGGTCTGGTTGCCCGGCCAATCCATCATGCGGTCGGTGAATTCCCAGTATTCCTCGAGGCTTTCACCCTTGTGGGCGAAGACC
This sequence comes from Devosiaceae bacterium, assembly GCA_036499825.1. Classification (GTDB taxonomy): domain Bacteria; phylum Pseudomonadota; class Alphaproteobacteria; order Rhizobiales; family Devosiaceae; genus Paradevosia. Next base: position 90,502 of record DASYCZ010000011.1, on the reverse strand, counting down.
GAGACGCCGGCGGCCGCGATGGCGGCGGCGGCATGATCCTGGGTCGAGAAGATGTTGCACGACACCCAGCGGACCTCGGCGCCGAGCGCCACGAGGGTTTCGATGAGCACGGCGGTCTGGATGGTCATGTGCAGCGAGCCGGCGATGCGGGCGCCTTTCAGCGGCTGCTGCTTGGCATATTCCTCGCGGATAGCCATCAGGCCGGGCATTTCGATCTCGGCCATCACGATTTCCTTGCGGCCGTAGTCGGCAAGGCCAATGTCTTTGACCGAATAATCCTTCGAGGCGCTCATTTCTGCTCCGCTAATGCTGTTTGCCGGCCTTATAGCCGCCGCAGCCGCCCGGATCAACAGGGATATAAAGAAAGCTTTATATCCTTAGGGAGAGCCTAAGGGTGGTGCGGTGTTTGTTGCCACCCCACCCTTTATCCCTACCCCTTGTGGGGAGGGTGGCCCCGCGGGGGCGGGTGGGGGTGGGCAGCGCACCCGATCTACCGCCTGTACGCCGGATAGCGCCGCAGGCGGAAGGGCAGGAGGATCAGGCTGATCAGCGCCGAGATGACCACATAGCCGAAGACGGCGCCCACTGCCGCATAGATGAAGCCTTCGGGCGTCACCGGCACGGCGGGCTTGAAATTGTCCAGCGTGCGGCCGCCGATCTCGGTGTCGAAATAGGCCGGCAGCTGGGTGAGACGGTGCCAGGGATCGGCGCCCTGCACGTCGGCCAGCGTCGCCTTGAGGTCGTCATAGCGGCTGAAGGTATGGGTCATATTGGCGCCCACCCGCGACAGGAAACTATCGGTGGAGGTGCTGTAGCGCACCAGCGCCTGATCGCGCGTCAGGCCGCCCGCCAGGGCGGTGGCGTCGAATTCCTCGGTGACGTGCTTGAGCTCGTCCACGGCGCCACCCAGGCGCTGCGTATATTGCTGGGCATATTCGGGGAACTGACTCAGTGCCAGCCCCAGCCCGAGGCCGCCCAACAGGCTCAATGATCGCCGCATGCATGTTTTCTCCGCCGCTTCGGGGCATCCTAGCCGCAATATGTTGGCGGATTTTCAACGGCGGCGGAAAAGAAAGGGTTGCGGCGAACTGCATTCGCGGCGAACTACGTTCGCGGCGAACTGCGCTCAGAGAGCCGCGCCCTCATTGTCCTCGTCAAAGCCGTTGTTCACCAGCTCGGTAATGGCATCGAGCGCTTCGCGCGCCTGCTTGCCGGTGGCCTGTACCAGGATCGTCGAGCCCGGTCCGGCGCCCAGCATCATCAGGCCCATGATGGAATTGCCGTTGACCGTGGTGCCGTCGCGCGTCACCTGCACGGAGGCATCGAAGCATTCGGCCGTGCGCACGAAACGCGCCGAGGCGCGGGCGTGCAGGCCCTTGCGATTCTGGATCGTCAGCTGCTGCGCCAGTGCGCGGCCTGCCCCAGGCATCGAATTCATGGTGTTCCCGTCAGCCCGCGCTCAACACGTCGTTGGCCACATTGATATATTTACGGCCGGCCTCGGCTGCAACGCGTACCGCATCCTTGATGGCCATTTCGGGCCGGACGCGCGCCAGTTTCACCAGCATGGGCAGGTTGACGCCGGCGATCACCTCGACCTCGCGGTTCTGCATCACCGAAATGGCGAGGTTGGAGGGCGTGCCGCCGAACATGTCGGTGAGGATGACGACGCCATCGCCGGTGTCGGCGGCATCGACCGCCGCCATGATGTCGTTGCGCCGGGCTTCCATGTCATCATCGGGACCAATGGCGATGGTTTCGACCTGCTCTTGCGGGCCCACCACGTGCTCAAGAGCCGACTTGAACTCCACCGCCAGCGCGCCGTGGGTCACCAGAACCAAACCTAGCATGCATAAATCCCTGAGATGCCAATGCCCCCGCTGGCACACTTTGCGAGTCTTGTCCCGATAAGGGGCGGTTTCAAGTGGTTTTTTGGCACTGTTGAAGACCGTGATGTGCATAATCGGCAAGCGCTTCTCGCACCAGCATTATCTGGTGCTGGGAATCGACGACGCCGCGCCGCGGCACCGGGGCCCGCGCCACTTTGTGACCCATCAGATCTATCTGAAAGGCGGCGGTTTCGGGCATGCGCTCCAGCGAGTCGACCAGATCGACAACGAGCTGCACCAATGCCTGTTGCCGGTAGGGCCGCCGGACGATGCCGCGCCCGCGCAGTTCGATGAGGCCGGCGATATTGGCGGGGGCCGCCATCACGATGGCGCCATCCACGAGGCTGAGATCGAGGCGGTCGTCGGCGACCAGCACGGCCCCATCGCCATTCTGGGTCCAGCGGTCGAGCAGTTCCAGCGCCAGCAGGGACTTGCCCGAACCCGAGGGGCCGCGCAGCAACACGCCGATCTGGCCCAGCACCAGGCCGGTGCCATGCACGTTGAGGGGTTTTGAGGTCACTTACGCGCCGGTCATTTTCGCGCCGGTCACTTGCGGGCCGGTCATTTGCGGGCCGGTCATTTGCGGGCTCTTGGCAGCACGACTTCGAAGCGGGCGCCGGAGCGGTCGGTGCGGTTCTCGGCCGTCACCGTGCCCTTATGGGCCTCGACGATCTGGCGCGAGATGGACAGGCCCAGGCCCGAATGATCGCCGAAATGCTCGCGCTCGGGCCGGTCGGTATAGAAGCGCTGGAAGATGCGCGAGATGTCACCCCTGATGCCGGGGCCCTCGTCGGTCACCGTCACCGTCACCCGCTCCTGATCGCTCGTCACCAGCACCACCACCTTGCCGCCCGGATCGGAGAACGACACGGCGTTGTCGATAAGGTTGTTGAACACCTGCGCCAGCCTGCCGTCATGGCCGAAGACCGTGGGCGCATAGCGGCTGGTGCGGCTTTCGAGCCTGACCTCGATGTCGCGGGCGGCGGCGAGATCGTGCTGGATGGAGACCATGGTCTCGGCGAGCTTGACCACATCGACGCGCTCGGTGATCTCGCGCGCCAGCTCGGCATCGAGCCGGCTGGCATTTGAGATATCGGAGATCAGCCGGTCGAGGCGCTTGACGTCATGCTGGATGATGGCGTTGAGCCGTTCGCGATCCTCGGCGCGCTTGGCGCGCGGCAGGGTTTCGACGGCGCTCCTCAGCGAAGTCAGCGGGTTCTTCAACTCATGGGCGACATCGGCGGCGAAGCGTTCGATGGCCTCGATGCGGGCATAGAGCGCATCGGTCATGGCGCGCAGCGCTCCGCTCAGATGCCCGATCTCGTCGGGCCGGTCGGTGAAATCGGGGATTTCGGCGCGGGCATTGCCAGCGGTCTGCACGCGCTCGGCCGCCTCCGACAGGCGCCGCATCGGCCCCGCAATGGTGCCGGCCAGCATCAGCGACAAGAGGATGGTTACGGCAGCGGCCACCAGGGCGATGCGCAAAATGCCCCAGCGCTCGGTGGTGACGATGGAATCGATCTCGCCGGGCGCCGTCGACAGCAGCAGCACGCCGACGGTGGCGCGCAGGCGCTGGATCGGCACCGCCACCGACACGACCAGCTCGTGCTGGGCATCGACCCGCACGATATCGGCTGCGGCGCCGGTCAAGGCCGCCGCCACTTCGGGGTAACGCTTGCCTTCGTCGGCGCCATATTCCTGATAGACGGGGAACTGGTCGCCGGGCAGCCAGCCCATGAGGGTGTTCCACCAGTCGAAGAGGAAGAAGCCGGTGCCGGTTTCCTCGGTGGCGAGTTTGCGCAGCACTTCGCCGCGCGCATAGATATTGGCGCTGTCGAGGATCAGCAGCCCGCCCTGGTCATAGATGCGGGCCCGGGTGCGGGTGGGGGTCACGAGGTTGCCCAGAAGCGGCGCCACCCGTTCGGGATTGATGGGAAATTCCAGCGTCGGGTCGAAAAAGCTCAGGGGAGAGACGGCATCGCCCGTCTGTAATTGCAGCAGCCGGTCGGGATCGACCGAGATGACGTCGCTATCGACGGTGGCGGAGGCCGCGATGGCGGCCGCGATGATCTCGCCCTGCACGCGCAGCGACTGCACCTTGGCGTCGATGAGGCCGGCACGCCACTGGTTGAGATAGAGAATGCCGCCCACCAGCACGGCCAGCGCCACGAGGTTGAGCACCACGATGCGGCGCGTCAGGCTGGCGAAGATGGTGACGGCCAGCACGCGGTTGAAGGCGCGCCAGACCATCTGCAGACCGCGCCCGAGGCGCGCCAGCCCCGTGGCGCGGCGTCGCGACGCGCCGATGCTGGCTTCCGGCTCGTGCTCGGTAACCGCCACTTGCTGCTTATTGCTCCTTGAAGCGATAGCCGACGCCATACAGCGTCTCGATCATCTCGAAGTCGTCGTCGACGGCCTTGAACTTCTTGCGCAGCCGCTTGATGTGGCTGTCGATGGTGCGGTCGTCGACATAGACCTGGTCGTCATAGGCGGCATCCATCAGCGCATTGCGCGACTTGACGACGCCGGGCCTGAGCGCCAGCGCCTGCAGGATGAGGAATTCGGTGACGGTGAGGGTCACCCGCTGCGCCTTCCAGGTGCAGGTATGGCGCTCTTCATCCATCAGCAGCGCACCGCGCTCGATCAGCGCCTTGCCGGTGGGGGCATCGCCGGCGGCCTGCGGCGCCGAGGGATCGCGCGGGGCGGAGCGGCGGAGGATGGCCTTGACGCGCTCGACCAGGAGACGCTGGCTGAAGGGCTTGGTGATGAAATCGTCGGCGCCCATCTTGAGGCCGAACAATTCATCGATCTCCTCATCCTTGGAGGTCAGGAAGATGACCGGCACATCGGATTTCTGGCGCAGGCGGCGCAGCAATTCCATGCCGTCCATGCGCGGCATCTTGATGTCGAGGATAGCGAGGTCGGGCTTGTCGGTGGTCAGGCCCTCAAGGCCCGATGCACCATCCGTATAGGTGGAAACCGAATAGCCTTCGGCTTCCAGCGTCAGCGACACGGAGGTGAGGATATTGCGATCGTCATCCACCAGGGCGATTTTGGGCATTCGCTTCCCTTTCGTCAGCTCGGGGCCGGACAGTGGGTGCTCTCCGCCGCCGACCGGCATGCCACGCGTTTGCTGCCACAATTAGCGTAAAGTAAGGCGTCAAAAGGCTTAGTACCAGCCCTACTCCATCGTCTTCAGGCGATGCGACTTCTGTCGTAAGACCGATTGCGGGATGGTCTTGCGCTCCCGGAAAGGCCTTTATTCCGGCCGAAAACGACCACTCATATCGAGTGTGCGCCGGGAGTAACGGGGTTCACCATGCCGAGTTTCGATCACGCCGCCTTGCGAAAAACCATCACTGCCGGAGCGGCGAGCCTTTCCGCCAACGATCCGGCACCGGTGCTCGTCGCCAAAGCCCTCCGCCAGAATGAGGGCGTTCTCACAGCCGACGGCGCCTTGTCGGTGACTACCGGCAAGTATACCGGACGCAGCCCCAAGGACAAGTTCATCGTCCGCGATGCCAACACCGAAGATACGGTGTGGTGGGACAATACCAATGCGATGAGCCCGGCACAGTTCGACGTGCTATTGGCCGACGTCACCGATTTCATGAAGGATCGCGATCTGCTGGCGCAGGATCTCCTGGCCGGCGCCGATCCGCGCCAGCAGCGCCGCGTCACCGTGTTCACCGAGCGCGGCTGGCATGCGCTGTTCATCCGCAACCTCCTGATCCGTCCCGAGGCGGGAGCCGAGGTCGGCACCGCCGACGTCACGATCCTCCATGCCCCCGATTTCAAGGCCGACCCCAAGCGCCACGGCACGCTGACCGACACCGTCATCGCGCTCGATGTGAGCCGCAACCTCGTGATCATCGGCGGCACCTTCTATGCCGGCGAAATCAAGAAGTCGGTGTTCTCGCTGTTCAATTTCCATGCCCCGCATGAGAACGTCTTGCCCATGCACTGCTCGGCCAATGTGGGCAAGGCGGGCGACGTGGCGTTGTTCTTCGGCCTTTCGGGCACCGGCAAGACCACGCTTTCCACCGATCCGGACCGCCTTTTGATCGGCGATGACGAGCATGGCTGGACCGAGGACGGCATCTTCAACCTCGAAGGCGGGTGCTATGCCAAGACCGTCAAGCTCAGCGCCGAAGCCGAGCCCGAAATCTATGCGGCGTCCCGCTCCTTCGGCACCGTGCTCGAAAACCTGGTGCTGGACGAAAAGACCCTGCTGCCGCTGTTCGACGACATTTCGCTGACCGAGAACACCCGCGCCGCCTATCCGCTCGAAACCCTGCCGGCGGTAAGTCCGGGCAGCACCGGCGGGGTGCCCAAGACCGTGGTGTTCCTCACCGCCGATGCGTTCGGCGTGCTGCCGCCCATCGCCCGGCTGACGCCGGAGCAGGCGGTCTATCACTTTCTTTCCGGCTACACCGCCAAGGTCGCCGGCACCGAGCGCGGCGTCACCGAGCCGCAGGCGACGTTCTCGACGTGCTTTGGCGCGCCGTTCATGTCGCTGCATCCGACCGTTTATGGCGATCTGCTCGCCAAGCGGCTCAAGGCCAGCGGCGCCACCATCTGGCTGCTCAATACCGGCTGGACCGGGGGCGCCTACGGCACCGGCAAGCGCATCGACATCGCCTCGACCCGGCGCCTCTTGAATGCGGCGCTTTCGGGAGAACTCGACCGCGGCCCGACCCGGCTCGACCCCATCTTCGGGCTGGCGGTGCCGGCCCATGTGTCGGGCATCGACGACACGCTGCTGGAGCCGCGCCGTACCTGGGGCGACGTCGCCGCCTATGACCGCACCGCCGAAAAGCTGGTGGCGCTGTTCTCCAAGAACTTCGAAAAGTTCTCCGACCACACCAGCGCGGCCTTCGGGCCGAAACTGGCGGTCGCGGCGGAATAGGCTTGGGGGGAATATCTGGCGGGAGCCACGAAGGCACCATGCTGGGGGCTCCCCCCTCCCAGCCTCCCCCACAAGGGGGGAGGTGAAGAGAAGCGAGTGGGCGCGCACAGATCGTGGCACCACAACAGGGCGGCACCTCCCCCCTTTTGGGGGAGGCTGGGAGGGGGTGGCAACCAGCACCAGCGCCGGCGCGCAAAAACGCCGGCAAGCGGGGGCTTACCGGCGTCTCAAACCGTCTTCGAAAACCTAGTGGGCGATGGCGGCGACCGGCTCGATGTCGAGGCCCAGGCGGTGGCGCAGGTTCTTGCGCTTGCTGCCGGCGAGATCGGCGATGGTGTAGCCTTCGAGCACGGCGAAGAAGGCCTGCAGGGCTTCCGACAGGGCCGAGCTCAGATCGCAGCCGGCATGCAGCGGGCAGGAAATGTCGCCGTCATCCTCGAAGCATTCGGCCAAGGCGAAGCTTTCCTCGGTCAGCTTGATGACGTCGAGCAGCGTCGTCTGCTCCGCCGGGCGGCCGAGCCTGATGCCGCCATGGCGGCCACGGACGGTCTCGATAATGCCTTCCTCGACCAGCGGCTTGATCAGCTTGAACAGGAACAGTTCGGAGATCGCATAGGCCTTGGCGATATCGGCGACGCGGCTCAGACCCGGATCGTTGACGGCGCAGTAGATGAGCGTACGGATGGCGTAGCTCGATTGTTTGGTCAGCCGCATGGAGTGCCTTTCCGAAGCAGAGGCGCTTCGTTTCAAGAAAGCCTTAACCCCAAGCGCCGGCATGCTCAAGAGGCTTCAAGCCCTTGGAATTCCTGCTTTTCGGGGGCTGGCGGAAATTCCCTAATGACCTCAACAGATTATAACCATTCTAAAGTTTGTCAACAAAAGTTGACACCATGCATCATCATTGTTAGCGGAGCTGCTCCCCGCCGCAAAGCCATGGCCTGATGAACACGCATGTCTTCTGCCGAGATCTGGCGCTCACGCGCGGCGAGCCGCTGGCCGGCTCGGGCGGGCTGCCCGAACGGGTGCTGCTGCTGGCCTGGCCGCGCCGCCTGTGGCGGCCGGGGCGGCTGGGCGCCGGCATGAGCCCGCCACTCGCGGCGGCGCAGGCGCATGCGGCCCACAAGACCAGCCATGCGCTGTTCATCGACCGTGTCGACAGGCGCGGCTCGCTGCCGCAATTGCTGGCGTTCCCCGAAAATCGCTTCGTTGATGGGCTCGGCGAGGAAGCCCTCGCCCAAACGATCCGGCGCTGGGCCGATGGCGGGGAGATCGGCGGCACGCCGGAGCCGCGCATCACCATCATCTGCTGCACCGACAGCCGCACCGATGCGTGCTGCGCGCGCTATGGCTTCGCCACTTATAAGCGCCTCGCCCGGGAAGCCGATCCGGCGGTTTTCAACGTCATGCAATGCAACCATATCGGCGGCTGTCGTTTTGCCACTTCGGTGGCCGTGCTCGGCCGTGGCGAGCGCTATGGGCGGCTGGCGCCCGACGAGGTGCCTGAATTCCTGGCCATGATCGGGGCGGGCCGCACTTACCTGCCCGCCTTCAGGGGCCGCTCGGGCCTTGGCGAGCCGCAGCAGGTCGCCGAGATGGCGGCGCGGCGCTGGGCGGTGACGGGCAATTTCGGCGATGGCGATGTCGTGCTCGAGGAAACCGAGGAGGCCCCGATGTCGAAAACCTTCGTCGCCACGATCGCCGGGCAGCAGCTTTCCATCACCATCGAGCAAAGACAGTTCCACCGCCACGCCCATTGCGATGCGGTGGGTGGCGCGGGCGACAGGGTTTCCCGCTGGCTGGTGAAATCGGTGACGAAGGCCTGACGCTTCAGCGTGTACGCCTCACCACCCGTCGGCCTCGCTTTCCCTTTCCCAGAGGGGAAGAAGGGAACCCGGTGGGCGGGTGGCATACGGCTCCGGTGGGCAGGCCCTAAGCGGCTGCGGCCGTGCAGGCCTCGCAATGGCCGCGCAACTCGATGGTCGTGCGGGTGGGGCGGAAGCCAGTTTCGGCGGCCCAGGCTTTGAGGCGTTCGCGCACCACGTCATCGGCGAACTCATCGACCTTGCCGCAATCCTCGCAGATGGCGAAGGCGATGACGCCGGTCTCATGGCAATGCGTATCGGCGCAGGCCACGAACGCATTGAGGCTTTCGAGGCGATGCGCCAGGCCCTTTTCGACCAGCTTGTCGAGGGCGCGATAGACCTGCAGCGGCGCGCGCAGGCCATCCTCCCGAAGCCGGTCGAGAATGTCATAGGCCGACAGCGGCGCCTCGGCCCCCGTCAGCGCGCTCAACACCAATCCCTGATTGCGCGTCAGCTCGGCCGGCGCCTCATGGATGTGACTCATGCTCGTCTCCATCACGTTGGGCCTAATGTAGGGCAGTTTGATCTCCGATCCAAGACGAGGCGGGGGTGGGAGGGACGGAGAGGTCGTCAGCGATCGCATCTCCCCTCCCATCCTCCCTCACCCCCTCCCATCCTCCCCCACAAGGGGGGTGCCGTCCGGCGTAACGGGCAACATCGTGCCACAGGCACTGTGCCAACCTTCCCCCTTGTGGGGAGGCCAGGAGGGGGTTGGCGGCAGATACCGAAGCCCGCCCTCTCCTATTTCCCCTCCATCGCCGGCACCAGCAGGGCGATGTTGTGCCTGAACATTTCGAGATAGGTGCCGCCGCCTTCGCCGGGTTCGGACAGGGCATCGGAATAGAGGGCGCCGCCGACCTTGACGCCGGTTTCGTCGGCGATCTGCTGGATGAGGCGCGGATCGCTCATGTTCTCGATGAACAGGGCATGGACCTTTTCGGCCCGGATCTGGTCGATGAGGCCCGCGACATCGGCGGCCGAGGCTTCGCTTTCGGTGCTGATGCCCTCGGGGGCGAGGAACTGCACGCCATATTCGGCGCCGAAATAGCCGAAGGCGTCGTGGGTAGTGATGACCTTGCGCTCGGCCTCCGGCACCTGGGCGATGCTGGCCTTGACCTCGGCGTCGAGCGCCGCGATGGCATCCGAATAGGTCCTGGCATTGGCCTCATAGGTGGGGCAGCCATCGGCATCGACGGCGCACAGGCCAGCGGCGATGTTCTTGACATAGATCAGCCCGTTGGCGAGGCTCTGCCAGGCATGGGGATCGGTGATGGTCTTGCCGTCCTCATCCATGGTGCGGCTGGTGACGCCATTGCTGGCGACGACGAGCGGGCCCTTGTAGCCGGTCGATTGCACGAGACGATCCATCCAGCCCTCGAAGCCGAGGCCCGAGGTGAAAAAGACCTGCGCCTTGCCCACGGCGCTGGCATCGGCGGGGGTGGGTTCATACACATGGGTATCGGAATTGGGGCCCACGATCGTGGTCACATGCACGCGGTCGCCGCCCACCACCGACACCATGTCGCCAAGGATGGAAAAGCTGGCGACGGCATCGAGGGGCGCCGCCATGGCGGCGCTTGCGGTCAAGGCCAGGCCGCCTGAAAAAAAGGCAGCCGAAAGCAGCAGCGCCGAGGCGCTTTTGAAAAGCATCATGAAGTTCTCCGATCAGGCTATACGGTGACGGGTCGTGACGAGGCGCGTGCGGATCAATCCGCGCGGCCCCAGCACCAGCGAGGCGGCATAGATGGCCCCGGCGGTGAGGATGATGGCAGGCCCGGAGGCGATGCCGAGATGGTATGAGATGACGAGCCCCACATAAGAGGAGACGACGCCGATCCCCATGGCGAGCAGGCACATGGCCTCGAGGCCGCGGACCCAGAAGCGCGCGGCGGCGGCCGGCAGCATCATCAGCCCGACGGCGAGCAGCGTGCCCAGCGCCTGGAAGCCGCCCACGAGATTGAGCACCACCAGCGCCAGAAAGATCATGTGCACGGGCGAGCCGGCGCGGCTGACCGAGCGCAGGAACAGGGGATCGAGGCATTCGGCGAACAGCGGCCGCCAGATCAGCGCCAGGGCGAAAAGGCTGACGGTGGCGATGGCGCCGATCATCACCAGCGCATCATTGTTGAGCGCCAGGACGGTGCCGAACAGCACATGCATGAGATCGACGCTGGAGCCCCGAAGGCTCACCAACATGACGCCGAGCGCCAGCGAGATGAGGTAAAAGGCCGCCATGCTGGAATCCTCGCGCTGGATAGTGAGGCGTGACACCAGGCCCGCCAGCAGGGCCACCACGAGGCCGGCGATAAAGCCCCCGATGGTCATGGGGAGGATGGCGAGGCCCGACACCACGAAGCCGGCGGCGGCGCCCGGAAGGATGGCATGCGCCATGGCGTCGCCCGAAAGGCTCATGCGCCGCAGCGTCAGGAAGACGCCGACGGGGCCGGCGCTCAGCGCCAGGATGACGGCGCCCGCCAAGGCCCTTGTCATGAAGGCATAGTTGAAGAACGGCGCCAGCAGCAGGTCGTAAAGGCTCATCTGGCGGCTCCATGATGGACATGGCTGTCGTGCCAGGGGGCGTGCTCGTCCCAGGCTTCCGTCATGTGCCGGGCCCGGGTGAGGTTTTCGGGCCGCAGCGCCTCGTCGGTCGCCGCCCAGGCCACGGGCTCGCGCGCCATCAGCAGCGTGCGGGGGAAGACGGAGCGCACCAGTTCGGCATCGTGCAGCACGGCGATGACGGTGCGCCGCTCGGCCTGCCAGCGCTGCACCAGGCCGATGAGATCGACGATGGTCTTCTCGTCGACGGCCGCGAAAGGCTCGTCGAGCAGGATGACGCGCGCATCCTGCAACAGCACGCGGGCGAACAGGGCCCGCTGCAACTGGCCGCCCGACAGCGTATCGAGGGGGCGGTTCTCGAAGCCGGTGAGGCTCACGGCCTCGAGGGCCGCCTCGATGGCGGCGTAGTCGGGCCCCGCGATCCGGGCGAAAAGGCCGCGCCTGCGCCAATGCCCCAGCGCCACGAGGTCGGCGACGGTGGCCGGAAAGCTGCGGTCGATCTCGGCGCTTTGCGGCAGATAGGCGATGGATTCCACCTGGCCGCGCTCGATGCGCCCCGTCAGCGGTTTCAGGATGCCGATAATGCCCTTGAGCAGCGTCGACTTGCCCGAGCCATTGGGGCCGATGACGGCGGTGAGCGAGCCGGGCTCGAACGTGCCGTCGAGATGATGCACAGCCGGGTGACCGTCATAGCCGAGGGTGACGTCGCTGAGGGTGATGGGCGCGGTATCGAGCATCTGGCTACCGGATGAGGAAATAGAGCGCGACCCAGATCAGCACCACCACCAGGGCGACAGCCGCAAGGCGCGCACCGGCGCCCTGCTGGGCCAGCGAGAAGGCGCGCGGCTGATGGGCGACGCGGCGTTCGGGTCCGGCATGGGGGTGGGCATGCTCATGCGGGGTGTGGGGGTGATGATCGGCCATGCGTCCGCTTCCGGGGGCACGAGGCCATGCGGCCGGCGCGCTGAATGAGGGTCATGTACCGTAATAACATTACATCGTCAATCTTGCGCAGGCAGTTTTTGTTACGTTATAAAATTACATACCTAAGCTCAAAAAGGCTCTCCCATGACCAAACGCCTCCCCGTCACCGTGCTTTCCGGCTTTCTCGGCGCCGGCAAGACCACGCTGCTCAATCATATCCTCAACAATCGCGAGGGCCGGCGCGTCGCCGTCATCGTCAACGACATGAGCGAGGTCAATATCGATGCGGCGCTCGTGCGCGACGGCGGCGCCAATCTCAGCCGCACCGACGAGACGCTGGTGGAAATGTCGAATGGCTGCATCTGCTGCACGCTGCGCGGCGACCTGCTCAAGGAAGTGCGCGCCCTGGCCGAAGCCGACCGCTTCGACTACCTGCTGATCGAATCCACCGGCATTTCCGAGCCGCTGCCGGTGGCCACGACCTTCGATTTCCGCGACGAAAATGGCGAGAGCCTCGCCGATCTCACCCGGCTCGACACCATGGTGACGGTGGTGGATTGCGCCAACCTGCTCAGGGATTACGCTTCCGCCGATTTTCTCCGCGACCGCGGCGAAACGCTGGGCCCCGAGGATGACCGCGCGCTTGTCGACCTGTTGGTCGAGCAGATCGAGTTTTCCGATGTCATCATCCTCAACAAGGTGTCGACCGCCAGCCCCGCCGACCGCGCCACCGCGATAAAGATCATCAAGGCCCTCAACCCCTCGGCAGAACTGATCGAGACCGATTTCGCCCAGGTGCCGCTCGACCGCGTGCTCGATACGGGACTGTTCAGCCTGGAAATGGCCGAGCGCAACCCGCTGTGGTTCAAGGAGTTGAGCGGCTTCAAGGACCACGTGCCGGAGACGCTCGAATACGGCATCCGCTCCTTCGTCTATCGCGCCAGGCGGCCGTTCAACCCACTATTGCTCGACAGGTTCGTCAGCCGGGCCTGGCCGGGCGTGGTGCGCGCCAAGGGGTTTTTCTGGCTGGCGACGCGCCCGCACCATGTCGGGGAATTGAGCCAGGCCGGGGCGCTGGTGCGCACCAGCCGCCGCGGCGTCTGGTGGGCATCGGTGCCGCGCCAGCGCTGGCCCGACGACCGCGACTGGCAGGCGGCGATGTCGCCCTATCTCGACCCCATATGGGGCGACCGCCGGCAGGAACTGGTGTTCATCGGGCTGGCCGACATGGACGAGGCCGCCATCCGCCGCGACCTCGATCAGTGCCTGGTTCCCGCCACGCGCTTCACGCCCGAGAACTGGACGGCGCTACCGGATCCGTTCCCGAGCTGGATGGCGCAGTAGCAGCTATTTCAGCGGCCCCTTGAAGATGAAGAAGGCGCCGGCAAAGATCAGCCCGAAGCCGACGGCATGGTTCCAGGTGAGCTTTTCGCCCAGAACGAACACCGCGAAACCGACAAAGACGGTGAGGCTGATGACTTCCTGGATGGTCTTGAGTTCGGCCGCCGAATAGGTGCCGTAACCGATACGGTTGGCGGGCACCGCCAGCCAGTATTCGAACAGCGCGATGCCCCAGCTCGCCATCACGGCGACCCAGATGCTGATATTGGTGAACTTCAGGTGGCCGTACCAGGCGATGGTCATGAACAGGTTCGATCCCATCAGCATGACGATGGGAAGGACAGCGGCGGCGTTGAACTGCATGAGGCACCAGTCAAATGCGGGAGGCCGCGCACCCTGTCTCCGCCGTTGCCAGCCGTCAACGGGCTTTCGGAGGCCTCCTCCCTGATGTCTTGTGGCTGTGTTTTATCTGGGTCACACTGGCGCCCGTCCACGAGGCTCGCCAGCCAGGAGGCTCACCATGACCTTTCGCGAGATGACCTTGCGCCCGCTGCTCGTCCTTGCGCTATTGGCTGCCACGACCCCGGCTTTTGCCGACGACATCGCCTGTACGGGTCCGCTCGGCCCCGACAGTTCGGAGGCGCAGCTGATCGCGACCTTCGGCAAGGACAATGTGGTCACCGCCGAGGTCGACGGGCCGGAAGGCTCGACGCTGCTCACCACGACGGTGTTTCCCAACGATCCCGACAAGACCTTCCGGGTCGGCTGGTGGGATGAGCCCAACCGCAAATTCCTCAACTATTTCACCGTACCCGCCAGGGATACGGCGCCGGGCGGCCTTCGGGTCGGGCAGACCATAGCCGAGGTGGAACAGCTCAATGGCGGGCCGTTCTATCTCTACGGCTTCTACTGGGACTATGGGGGCATCGCGACGTTCGAGAACGGCCCGCTGTCCAAGCTGCCCGGCGACTGCTTCGTCAACCTGACTTTCAACCCGACCAGGGAACTGCCGCCCGATGTCGACCCCGACCCGGTGAGCGGCGACAAGCAGATCGCTTCGACCGAACCGCTCCTTGAACGGCTGGCCCCCACGGTCAGCGAAGTGATGATCAGCTTCGGCGATCCGAACGCCCGCAATACCGACTGATCAGATATCGATGTCGGCGTCCGACTTGGATGCCTTGCCTTCGGACGCTTCGTCCTCAGCTTCCTGGCGCACCACCTCGATCCTGACGCGCGCCAGAACGCCCGCGACCGCGCCCAACAGGGCGAGCCACGGCGCCGCCAGCGCCACCACGCCGCCGCCGATGGCGCCCGCGGTCAGCGGAATATCGAGATAGATCTCGCCGCTTTCCGAACGCACCCTCAGGCGCCGCACATTCCCGTCACGCAGGAGCTGGGTGATCCTGTCGACCAGCTGGTTGCCGGCGATCTCGAATTCCTCGGTGAAGCTTTTCCAGCGCTGCTGGCTGTCTTGCCTGCTCATGGTCATGGTCTCCCGCAGTCCAAATCTGCTGTTCATCACATAGGAAGCCCACGGTCCCCCGACAAATGCCGGGGCCAAAGCACCGCATTGACGGTGTGGCCGCGCCGTGGCACTTGTCGAGCAGACGTTGGTTCCCGAAAGCCGGATGGCGACAGGGATCAAAAGGGAACACGGTGCGGATTACCCATCAGGGGCCAAAACCGTGACTGCCCCCGCAACTGTGAACGGCGAGTGCCTGCCACAAGCCACTGGACCACAGGGTCCGGGAAGGCGGCAGGGACGACAAGAGTGCCGTGAGTCAGGAGACCTGCCAACGCCACCGGGCGCAGAGCCCATCGATCAACCGCGCACACGGAGGGTGTCCGCATGACAAGAACCGCCGCCATCGGCGCGGGCCGGCTTTGGCATTGGACCATGGGGCGACACAGCGCCCGCGGGCCTGCCGCCGCTCAATGTTTCATTTCCCCCCTGCATTGCTTTTTCCTGGTGTCCCCATGACCGAAAAAATCCCCGTCACCGTCATCACCGGCTTCCTGGGAGCCGGCAAGACCACGCTCGTCCGGCACCTGCTGGCCCATGCGGGCGGGCGTCGCATCGCCCTCATCATCAACGAGTTCGGCGATATCGGCGTCGACAAGGAAGTTTTGGCCGGGTGCGGTGACGAGACCTGCCGCGAGGAGGACATGATCGAGCTCGCCAATGGCTGCATCTGCTGCACGGTGGCGGACGAGTTCATCCCCGTGATGCAGAATCTTCTGGCGCGGCCCGACCGCCCCGACCACATCGTCATCGAGACTTCGGGCCTGGCCCTGCCGCAGCCGCTGATCCGCGCCTTCAACTGGCCCGAGATCAAGGCCGAGGTGACCATTGACGGCGTCGTCACCGTGGTGGACGCCGCAGCGCTCAGCGAAGGGCGCTTCGCATCGGACGAGACCGCCGTCGATGCGCAGCGCCGCTCCGACGCCATGCTCGACCACGAAACCCCGCTCGGCGAATTGTTCAAGGACCAGCTGGTTTCGGCCGATCTCATCATCCTCAACAAGACGGACCTGGTGGACGATGGCGCGCTGGCGCCGGTCGAAGCCCGGCTCAAGGCCGAGATGCGCCCCGGCACCGGCATGCTGCGCGCCCACAATGGCCATGTGGATGCGGCGGCGCTGCTCGGCCTCGGCCTTGCCACCGAGGACAATCTGGCCGGCCGCGAAAGCGCCCATGAGATGGAGCATGGCGGGGAAGGCCACGAGCACGACGATTTCGATTCCTTCGTCGTCCGCCTCCCCGAGGCCGTGGGCAAGGACAACCTTCTGGCCAGCATCGAGGCCACCATAAGGGCCCATGACGTGCTGCGCCTCAAGGGCTTCGCGTCCCTGCCCGGCAGCAATGCGCGCCTCGCCATCCAGGCCGTGGGCCCGCGCCTCAATGCCTGGTTCGACCGTAACTGGAAGCCCGGCGAAAAGCGCGAAACCGCCCTGGTGGTCATCGGCGAAAGCCCGCTCGCCCGCGACGCCATCACCGCCAGCCTCGGCGGCGTCGCGGCCTAGCCCATGCATCTTCTCGCCGCCCAGGCCGGCGCCATACAGCAGGACGGCGAAGCGATCGATCTCAGGCAATCGCCGGGAGAGATCGTCTTCGGCACGGCCGCCGACAGCGAGCTGGCGATGCTGGCCGGCGCCGCCGACCGCGCCGGCTATGGGGGGCTGCGGCTCGCCAACCTATTGCGGCTTTCGCACAATCTGTCGGTGGACCTGTGGCTCGACACGACGGTGCAGCATGCCCGGCTCATCGTGCTGCGGCTCATCGGCGGCCCCTCCTACTGGCAGTATGGCGTCGACGAAATCACCGCCCTCGCCGCCCGCAAACGCATTCCGCTGGCGATTCTGTCACATGACGCCAATCCCGACCCGATCCTGCGCGATCGCTCCAGCCTTCACCCCGACGACTGGACGCGGCTGCTGACCCTGTTCACTGCCGGCGGGCCGGCAAATGCCGATACGCTGCTCAGGGGGTTCAGGGTGCTGGCGGGGAAGGCACCAGTTTTGGGCACGCCCCCCCTCCCGGCCTCCCCCGCAAGGGCGGAGGTGAAGGGGGACGGGGGCGCGATCTTGCCCATATCACCGGCAGGCACCTCCCCCCTTGTGGGGGAGGATGGGAGGGGGATGGCCAAGCTCGCCGCCCTCGCCGTCACCCCGTTCCCGCGCTTTGGCCTGTGGTATCCGGGCCATGGGATGGTGGGGGGCGAGGAGCTGGCGGAGATACATGCGGGGGGGACCCCCACCCCCCTCCCGGCCTCCCCCGCAAGGGGGGAGGTGAAGGGGGATGGGGGCGCGATTTTGCCCACGCCACCGGCCAGCACCTCTCCCCTTGCGGGGGAGGATGGGACGGGGGTCGGCGTTGATGCTCCTCACCCCCATATCCCCCTGCTGTTCTATCGCGCGGCCCTCGAAGGCGCCGGCACGGCGACGCTCGAGGCCATCATCGCGGCGCTGGAAGCCCGCAACCTTGCGCCCGTGCCCATCGTGGTCTCCACGCTGAAGGAAGCGGCCTGCATCGACTTCGTCAAATCGACCTTCGGGGCCTTTCCGCCGGCGGTGATCCTCAATCTCACCGGTTTCGCGCTCGGGCTCGACGGCATCACGGCGACCGCCAATCCGTTTGCCGGGACCGATGCACCGGTCATCCAGCTGGTGCAGGCGGGGCGCGCCGCCGAGCAGTGGCAGGCAGACCCGCAGGGACTGTCGGCCAAGGATCTCGCCATGCAGGTGGTGCTGCCCGAACTCGATGGCCGCATCGGCGGCCTGATCGTGGGACACAAGCAGGCCTCGGTCTGGCATGCATCCACCGAATGCGCCCTCTCCGCCTATGCACCCGACGTTGCGGGGATCGGACGCGCCGTGAGCCTTGCGGCCAACTGGGCGCGGCTGCGGGCTTTGCCCAATGAAGACAAGCGCATCGCCCTGGTGCTGGCCAATTATCCGCTGCGCGACGGGCGCCTCGCCAATGGCGTCGGCTATGACGCGCCGGAATCGACGGTCGAGATTTTACGGGCGCTGGCGGGGGCGGGGTATGGGGTTGGACCGCAAGCACCAGCCCTCGGCACGCCCCCCCTCCCAGCCTCCCCCACGAGGGGGGAGGTGAAGGAAGAAGGTGGCATGATCGAGCCCATACCACCGGCGGGCACCTCCCCCCCTGTGGGGGAGGATGGGAGGGGGGTGGGCGGCATTCCGGATGCCGCGGCCCTCATCGCCCGGCTTCAGGCCGGCCCCACCAATGCCAACCCGGAGCGCGGAGCCGGCATTGCCTTCCCGCTCGCCCGCTATCGCCAGTTGCTCAACACCTTGCCCGAGGCCATCCGGCAGGAAGTCACCACCCGTTGGGGCGAGCCCGAAGCCGATCCGTTCGTGCGGGGCCACAGTTTCCACCTGCCGGCGCTGACCCTGGGCAATGTCGCCATCGTGCTGCAGCCGTCGCGCGGCTATGGGGGCGATGCGGCGCTCAACTATCACGATCCGGACCTGGTGCCGCCGCATGCGTACCTCGCGGCCTATCTGTGGCTGCGCCACGAGTTCGGCGCGCATGCCCTGATCCATAACGGCAAGCATGGCAATCTCGAATGGCTGCCCGGCAAGGCGGTGGCGCTCGATGCCGCCTCTTATCCGGATGCGCTTTATGGCCAGCTGCCGCATCTTTACCCCTTTATCGTCAACGACCCCGGCGAGGGGACGCAGGCCAAGCGCCGCTCCGGCGCGGTGATCATCGATCATTTGACGCCGCCGCTGACGCGGGCCGAGACCTATGGGCCGCTGAAGGATCTGGAGGCGCTGCTCGACGAATATTACGCCGCCATGGGGATGGACCGGCGCCGGCTCGACAATCTCAAGAAACGCATCCTCGATTTCACCCGCGATGCGCGGCTCGACCGCGACATGGCGCTGCCGGAGGATGACAACGAGGCGCTCAAGACCATCGACAATTTCCTGTGCGAATTGAAAGAGGCGCAGATCCGCGATGGCCTGCATGTGTTCGGCCAGGCGCCGGCCGGCCGCATGCTGACGGATCTGACCGTCGCCCTCGCCCGCGTGCCGCGTGGGGAGACGGCAGGCGATGCCTCGCTCATCCGCGCCCTGGCGGATGATCTGAAGCTTGGCTTCGATCCGCTGACCGCCCGGCTGGGCGATCCGTGGACGGGGCCGGCGCTTGCCGCCCCATATGGCCCCGGCGCCGGGGCAGGCCTGCGGCGGGTAGGCGATGTGGTGGAGGCGCTGGAGGCCATCGCCACGACGCTGGTCGAGGGTGCGCTCTGCCCCTCCGACTGGACGGCCACCGCCGCCGTGCTCGAAACCATCGATACCATCATCCGCCCACGGCTGCTGGCGTCCGGCCCCAATGAAATGGGGGCGCTGCTCGAGGGGCTCGATGGCCGATTCATCGCTCCCGGCCCCTCGGGCGCGCCGTCGCGCGGCCGGCTCGACACGCTGCCGACCGGGCGCAATTTCTTTTCGGTCGACAACCGCGCCGTGCCGACGCCGACCGCCTGGGAACTCGGCCGCAAATCGGCGGAAAACCTCCTGGTCCGGCATTTCCAGGATCATGGCAGCCCGTTGCGGTCGCTGGCGCTGTCGGTCTGGGGCACCGCCGCGATGCGCACCGGCGGCGACGACATCGCCCAGGCCCTGGCGCTGATCGGCGTCAGGCCCCTGTGGGATCCGTCATCGCTGCGGGTCTCGGGCTATGAGATCATTCCCCTGGCCCGGCTCGGCCGCCCGCGTGTCGATGTGACGCTCAGGATTTCGGGGCTCTTCCGCGATGCCTTCCCGCAGCTCATCGTGCTGTTCGACCGCGCCATCCGCGCCGTGGGGGCGCTCGACGAGCCCGACGACCACAATCCCGTCGCGGCCCGCATGCGCGCCGATGCGCTCGGCCTGATGGCCGAAGGGGCGTCGGAAGCCGAGGCAGGCCTGCGGGCCGGGCACCGGATTTTCGGCTCCAAACCCGGCACCTACGGGGCCGGGCTCGGCGGCCTCATCGATAGCGGCCAATGGCAATCCAGGGCCGATCTTGCGGAAGTCTTCCTCGATTGGGGCCAGTTCGCCTTCGGGGCGCAGGCGGCGGGCCTGCCCGAACGCGCGCGCTTTGCGGCGCGGCTTTCCGATATCGATGCGGTCATCCACAACCAGGACAATCGCGAGCACGACCTGCTGGATTCCGACGACTATTACCAGTTCGAGGGTGGCCTCGCGGCAGCAGCCGAAACCCTGACGGGGCGGCAGCCAGCCGCCTATCATCTCGACCATTCGCGCCCGGAAAACCCCGTGGCCCGCACGCTGGCGGAAGAGATCTCCCGCGTCATGCGCGCCCGCGTCGTCAACCCCAAATGGATCGCGGGCATGCGGCGCCATGGCTATAAGGGCGCCTTCGAGATCATCGCCACGGTGGATTTCATGTTCGCCTTCGCGGCCACCACGGGCGCGGTGAAGACGCACCATTTCGATCTCGCCTTCGAGGCCTATGTGGAGAATGCGACGATGCGCGCATTCCTCATGCAATCCAATCGTTTCGGCTATGACGAGCTGCTGGCGAAATTCCGTGAGGCCCGCCGCAGGGGCCTATGGACCCCACGCTCCAATTCCGCCTACGCTCTGCTGGAGGAGACCCAAGAATGACCGACCGCGCCCCCAAGAAGACCGACCTGATGACCGAGGCCGAGCGCGACGCCTATCATGCCGAAAAGATGCGCAAGAAGAAGGAGTCGCGGAACAAGATCCTCGCCACCAAGACCCAGGAAAAGGGCCTGCTCATCGTCCATACGGGCAAGGGCAAGGGTAAATCGACCGCCGCCTTCGGCATGGTGTTCCGCGCCATCGGGCATGGCTTTCGGGTCGGCGTGGTGCAGTTCGTCAAGGGCGTGTGGGCCACGGGCGAGCGCGACGTGCTGCTGAAGTTTCCCGAGCTCGTGACCATCAACGCCATGGGCGAAGGCTTTACCTGGGACACCCAGGACCGCCAGCGCGACCTCGCCGCCGCCCGCGCCGCCTGGGAGCAGGCCAAGGCGCTGATCGCCGATCCAAGCTACAAACTGGTGCTGCTCGACGAGCTCAACATCGTGCTGCGCTACGACTACCTGCCGCTCGAGGAAGTCATCGCGGTGCTGCGCAACAAGCCGGCCGACAAGCACGTGATCGTCACCGGCCGCAACGCCAAGGACGAATTGATCGAGATCGCCGACCTGGTGACCGAAATGACGGAGATCAAGCATCCATTTCGCGCCGGGGTGAAGGCGCAGGCGGGGATTGAGTTTTAGGGGGGCGGGGCTCCGCTACCCCTCATCCGGCGCTGACGCCTCTCACCATGAGAGGCGCGAGGTGGCTGAGAGGCCTGTGAAATATAGCCTATGAGACCTGCGGTTCTTGTCCCCTCGCCCCTTTGGGGAGAGGGTGCCCGAAGGGCGGGTGAGGGGTTGCGCTGAGGCATCAGCAGTGGGCGAACCGCAACACCAGGGACGCTGAAAACCCTGCACCCCTCACCCGCCGCTATCGCGTCGACCTCTCCCCAGAGGGGCGAGGTGGCCGAGAGACTGGTGGTTGCTGCTACGCGTCTGCCATTCGAGCGTAGCTCTCATGGCCTTCTCTCCTCCAATCGCCCCACTGGGGCGATTGCTCCGCCTCCGGCGGAACGGCTCGAAGTCCCCAAAGGGGCGAGGTGGCGGTGAGATTGGTGATCGCTGCCACGCGTCTGCCATTCGAGCGTAGCTCTCGTGGCCTTCTCACCTCCAATCGCCCCACTGGGGCGATTGCTCCGCCTATAGGCGGAACGGCTCGAAGTCCCCAAAGGGGCGAGGTGACAGAGAGATCGGTGGCGGGCCGCGCATGATTTTTCCCTTTTTCACCGGGTCATTCCGGCGGAGGCCGGAATCCATGCGGGGAACGGCCCACACGCTGGATGCGAGCGGCCCACCACGGACATGGATTCCGGCCTCCGCCGGAATGACCCGGTGGGGTGGAGGGCTTTCCACTACCGCAGAGAGAGGGATGCGACCATCCGAAATACCGGTGGCCCCGCTCCCCTCACCCGCCCCTACGTGCCTCGCCTCTAATTGCCTTACTGGTGGCCGAGAGGCCTGTGAGCAGGACCTAAAGCCCGCGGCTCTTCCCCAAGAGCCTCGCCACCAACACTTCCCCTCAGCAGCGACCCGCCTGCAGCGAGCCCACGAGCTTCCCCACAACCGGATCGAGCCTGGCGGCTTCGGCCTTGGAATAATCCAGTTCGAACATGGCGTATTGGTCGCCGCAGCGCGCTATGGCGCGGCTGTAGTGGATGAGGCCGCCCTTGGTGCCCGAATAGCTGGCCCATTTGGGGGTGCTGGCCTGGTAGGTGATCTTGAGGCCGTCGGAGGCGTCCTGTTTCTGGCGCCAGGCGATTTCGGCCGAAAAATCCTTTTCGGTCAGGAAGCCGCCCCAGACGCGCAGCGTCTCGGTTCCCTTTCCGGAGCGGAAAACCTGGCCGTCGCCGCTGTCGGATTCGCCCTGGCCGGTAAAGCCGGGCGGCACGCCCACCACATAGCCGTAGCGGCTGTTGGCATAAGTGCTCCATTCGGCCGCCTGGACGGGCAGCGACGGGATCAGGGCAAGAGCGGAAATGAGGAGAATCGAGATGCGCATGGGGCAAACAATGCTGCCTGGCGGCGCCCTCGCGCAAGGTCTTTAGCGCGGCGCCGCCCTCAGGTCATGCGCCGCGCGGGCTCGAGCCGGAAATGTCAGGTGCCGCGGAAGAGGCAGCCGATGGCCAGGACGATAAAGCCCAGCAGCAGGATCCAGAACGAGTAGCCCGCAAGGGCTACGCCAAGTACGCCGAACGAGCCGATCAGGGCGATGATGGCGAGGACGACGGAGATCCAGAACAGGGCCTGGGTGGGTGCACTCAATGTCATTCATGCCTCCTAGCAAATGACAGGTCACAACCCGACCATAGACCCGTAAACCACCAGAGCAAGCGACTGTCATGGTATTTACACAAAACTTGCCATGCGTTCAGCGCGTGGTTTGTGAGGAATATTAACGATTGCGCAGTCGTGCCTATCCCGGCACTCTGGTGGCTGGCCTTTATTGCAGCAACGACCTCTGGGTCCTTTGTGGGATCGCTAAGGTTTTGTTTTTCTTGTATTTCCGGGAGAACCCAATGCAAATTCCAACCCAGTTCTTCCAGCAGAAAACCATTGGAATTCTTGGCGGCATGAGCAATCACGCCACGGCCGAGTACTATCGCCTGCTCAACGACCAGCTCGCCACCGCCAATGCGGGCAACACGGGCGAGCTCGCCGTCGTGTCGGTCAATTACGGCAATATCGAATATTTCGTCTTCAATGGCCTGTGGTCGGAAGCCGAGGCCTATCTGTCCGAAAAACTCGACCGGCTGGAGGCGGCACGGCCCGATGTGGTGATGTGCGCTTCGAACTCCATGCACCTGGCGTTCGAGCCGGTGGTGGAGCGGCGGACAACCCCCTACATCCACATCGTCGATCCCACCGGGCGCGCCATTCGCGATGCCGGGCTGAAGCGCATCGGCCTGCTGGGCACCAAGTTCACCATGGGGGCGACCGGGATGCACCGGCGCTATGCGGAGCGCTGGGGCGTCGAGATCATCGTGCCCGATGCCGAGGATCGCGATCTCATCGACCACATCACCCTGCAGGAGCTTTGCCATGGCGTCGTGAGCCCCGACAGCAAGGACGAGGCCCTCGATATCGTGGCGGATCTGGAAGAGCGCGGCGCGCAGGGCATAATCCTGGGCTGCACCGAGCTTTGCCTGCTGCTGAAGCCCGAAGACGTGCCGCACCTGCCGGCCTTCGATACGACGCTGTTGCACATCGCCGCCGCAGTCGATTTCGTCCGCGGCGACGAAAGCCTCGTCAGCCGCGGGCAAGGGCGGTTGAAGCACAGCGCGTAGAGGGTGGGGGCGGCGTCCCCAAGTTCTCCTGTCCACGGGGGCATCCCGGCGCAGGCCGGGGGCCTTCCCACACGCAGGATGTGAGCGGTGCGCCACGGACATGGATTCCGGCCGGCCTGCGCCGGAATGACCCGGTGGTGGGGAGGGATTGTGCCCGGGAGATTCCCACTCCCCCCCCTCGCCTATTTCAGCGGCCGCTGGTCCAGCAGGGCGCCCTTGGTGGCGGTGTCGATGGCGGCGATTTCTTCGGCGCTCAGGGCCAGGTTGTTGAGGGCGCCGAGATTGTCCTTGAGCTGGTCGAGGGTGCGCACGCCGATCAGGGCCGAGGTCATTTCCTTGCGGCGCAGCACCCAGGCCAGGGCAAGCTGCACCATGGATTGCCTGCGGGAGCGGGCGATCTCGGCGAGCTTCTGGGTCGCTTCCAGAAGGCGCGGCTCGATGGCGCGGGCCGATAGCGAGCGGTTCTCGGCGGCGCGGGTGCCCTCGATATCGGCGCCCTGATTGTATTTGCCGCTGAGGATGCCCTGCGCCAGGGGCGAGAAGGCGATTATGCCGATGCCCAACTCGCCGCAGGCCCCGATGGTGTCGTCATCCTCGATCCAGCGGTTGAGGATGGAATAGCTCGGCTGGTGGATGACCAGCGGCACGCCCATGTCGTGGAGGATGCGGTAGGCGTCGCGCGTCTGCTGCCGGGGATAGCTCGAAATGCCCACATAGAGCGCCTTGCCCTGCCGATGCAGCTGGGCCAGCGCCCCCATGGTCTCTTCGAGCGGCGTATTGGGGTCGAACCGGTGCGAATAAAAGATATCCACATAGTCGAGCCCCATGCGTTTCAGGCTCTGCTCGGCGCTGGCGATGACGTATTTCTTCGAGCCCCATTCGCCATAAGGGCCATCCCACATGCGGTAGCCAGCCTTGGAGGAGACGATCATCTCGTCGCGATAGGGCCGGAAGTCGCGGGCCATGACGTCGCCGAACAATTCCTCGGCCGAGCCCGGCGGGGGGCCGTAATTGTTGGCGAGATCGAAATGGGTGACGCCCGCATCAAAGGCATGGCTGAGGATTTCGAAGGCGCCGGGATAATCGCGGTTGCCGCCGAAATTCTGCCACAGGCCCAGCGAGATCACCGGCAGCTTGAGGCCGGATTTGCCCGAATTGCGGTATTGCATGGCGTCGTAGCGCGCCGAATGGGCACGATAGGTCATGGGGATTTCCTCCTGGGCAGATGAATGCGGAACGCCTGGCGCCGGCGGGCCGGACTGGCAGCGGCGCGGGGGCGGTGGTACAAGCCCCTCGATGAACAATCTGCACAAATCTCCGGACGGCTTCAAGGTCGCCGCCTTCTACAAATTCGCCGACTGTTCCGGTTTGCTGGCGCAAAAGCCCGAACTGGCGCTGTTCTGCTGCGCCCGGAAAATCTGCGGCACCATTATCCTCGCGCCCGAGGGCCTCAACGGCACGGTGGCGGGGAGCGCCGCGGCGATCGATGAGCTGATCTTGTATCTCGAAGAGCACTTTCCCTTCGCGGGCGCCGAGGTGAAATATTCGAGCGCCGCCGCCATGCCGTTCCTGCGCATGAAGGTCAGGATCAAGGACGAGATCGTGACGTTGAGGGCGCCCGAGGCCAACCCTTCGGTGCAGGTGGGGACCTATGTGGCGCCCGAGGATTGGAACGCCCTGATCAGCCGGGGTGACGTGACGCTGGTCGATACGCGCAACGACTATGAGGTGGGGCTGGGCACGTTCGCGGGCGCACTCGATCCGCAGACGCAGAGTTTTACCGAGTTCAAGGCGTTCGTTGCCGAACGGCTCGATCCGCAGCGGGACAGGAAGGTCGCGATGTTCTGCACCGGCGGCATCCGCTGCGAGAAGGCCTCGTCCTATCTGCTGTCGCAGGGCTTTGAGGAAGTGTTCCACCTCAAGGGCGGCATTCTGGGCTATCTGGAAAAAGTGCCGGAAACCGATAGCCGCTGGCAGGGCGAATGCTTCGTGTTCGACGAGCGCGTCGCGGTCACGCATGGGCTGGCGGAGGGCGAGGCGACGCTCTGCCGCGCCTGCCGGCACCCGCTGACACCCCGGGAGCGGGATGATCCCGCCTATAGCGAGGGCATCAGCTGCCCTTATTGTGCCGGCGAGACACACAAGCACGAGGCGGCAGCGGAACGCCAGCGGCAGATGGCCATCATGGCAAGCCGCGGCCTCAAGCATCTGGGCGATGCCGCCATCGCTTCGGCCGGGGAAGCGCTCCGGGCCAAGCAGGCCCGGCTCGAAAAAACCCGCCGCGAGAAAACCCGGACGAACAGCAAGCCATAGACCGGCGCCGCCTCTTATCAAGCGCCCTGCCCTCGGTTATGCATGAAGGCAGGGAGAGATCAGCGCCATGCCTTTAGACTTCGATATCGTCATCGCGGGCGGCGGCTCGGCGGCGTCGGTGGCTGCCATGCGGCTGGTGCGCGACTATGGCTTGCGTGTCGCCATCATCGAGCGCGGGCCGGAACGCACGGCGCGGCTGATGGCGATGCCGGCCGGCTACATGAAATACCTGGCGCGCGACGATTTTCTCGAAATGCACCACACCGTGCCGCAGCCGCAACTGGGCGGGCGCGGGCCCATCGTGCCGGTGGCCAAGGCCCTGGGCGGCGGCAGCGCCGTCAACGCCATGGTCTATATGCGCGGCCAGAAGCAGGACTATGACGACTGGGCGGCGTATCTGGGCAGCAACGATTCCTGGTCCTATGCGGATATGCTGGGGCACTTCAAGGGCATCGAGGCCAATACCCGGTTCAACAATGCCTATCACGGCATTTCGGGCAATCTGCGCGTCTCCGAGCCCGGCCATATCTCGGACACCACGCAGGATTTCCTGCTGGCCGCACAGGGCCTGGGGCACCCCCACAACCCCGATTTCAACGGGGCGCGCCAGAACGGCGTCGGCATCATGCAGCATACTTATGCGCAATGGGGCCGCCGCATGGAGCGCTCGGACGCCGTCAAGGCGTTCCTCAAGCCGCTGGCCGATGACGACCGGCTGACCATCATCACCGGGGCGCGCGTCGACAGCATCGTGTTCGACGGCCAGCGCGCCGTGGGGCTGCGCTACCGCAAAGACGGCGCCGAGCATGAGGTACGCGCCAGCCGCGAAGTACTGGTTGCCGCGGGCACCTATAACAGCGCCAAGCTGATGCTGCTGTCGGGCCTGGGGCCCGCCGAGCAACTGCGCCAGCACGGCATCTCGGTCAGGGCCGATCTGCCGGGGGTCGGGGCCAACCTCCAGGATCACCACGAAGTGCCGGTGATTGCGACGACGCGCGGCAAATCCGGCTATTTCGGCGAGGACAAGGGTTGGCCGATGCTCCGCAATGGCCTGCAATACCTGTTGTTCAATTCGGGGCCGGTGACGACCACCGGCATCGAGAGTTGCCTCTTCTACGATCCCGATGGCGGCGAGCGGCCGACGATCCAGCTCTATTGCGCACCCATCGTCTATCTCGACCGCGACGTGTCGTCGGCCAAGCCCACCTATGGGGTGACCTTCACCTCATGCCTGTTGCGGCCCAAGGCGCGCGGCTCGGTCAAGCTCCGCTCGGCCGACCCGGCGGCGCAACCACTGGTCGACTGCAATTTCTTCGGCGATCCGGATGATCTGCGGCTGACCATCGCCTCGGTGCGGCATGCGCGCCAATTGCTGGAGACCGAGCCCTTCCGCTCCAAGATCGCCGAGGAACTGCTGCCCGGCCGGGCGCTGCAGGACGAGGAGAGCCTCACCAAATTCTGCGGGCAGACGGTCAAGACCAATTACCACCCGTCGGGCTCGCTGCGCATGGGCCCGGACAGCGACCCCATGGCGGTTGTGGACAGCCAGTTGCGGGTGCGCGGCACAGAGGGGCTGCGGGTGATCGATTGCTCGATCATCCCGTTCATTCCCTCGGGCAACACCAATGCGCCCGCCATGGCCATCGGCAGCAAGGCCGCCGACCTGGTGGGCGCCGGCTAGAGCTTTCGTCTGATCGCTTCTGATCGCTCAGGTCTTTGCTTGCTCGCGCTTTCGAAACGGAAAAGTGGGCCCCACTTTTCCTGAAAGCGCTCAGGCGTTGCCGATCAGGATGCCGGCGCCGAACACCAGGGCGCCGCCCAGCACCACCTGCAGGGCGGCGCGCCAGAACGGGGTCGACATATAGCGGCTCTGGATGAAGGCGATGGCCCAGAGTTCGACAATGACCACCACCATGGCGATGGCTGTGGCGGTGAAGAAATCGGCGATCAGATAGGGCAGCGCGTGGCCGAGCCCGCCCAGCGCCGTCATGACGCCGCTGGCGATGCCGCGCTTGATGGGGGAGCCGCGCCCGGTGAGCTTGCCGTCATCGGAGGCGGCTTCGGTGAAGCCCATCGAAATGCCGGCGCCGACCGAGGCCGCAAGGCCGACGAGGAACGTCTGCCAGGTATTGCCGGTGGCAAAGGCTGCGGCAAAGACCGGCGCCAGGGTCGACACCGAGCCATCCATGAGGCCCGCAAGGCCGGGCTGCACGAAGGTCAGGACGAACTGGCGCTGTTCCTCGGTCTTTTCCTTGTCGCGCGCCTCGGTGCCCAGATGGGAGGCCTCCAGATCATCGGCCACATGCGCATGGGCCTGCTCCTCCTGGGCGAGATCGCCCAGAAGCTTGCGCACCGCCGCATCGGTGGTCTGCGCGGCGGCGGCGAGATAAAAGCGCGAGGCGCCCTCTTCCATCTCCCAGACCTGCTGGCGCACGGCTTCGACGGAAAGGTTCTGCAGCAGCCAGAGCGGCTTGCGGGCGAGGAAGCCGCGCACATGCTCGCGGCGGATCGGCACCAGCACCGGGCCGAAGCGCTCGGTGTAAAGATCGAGCAGGCGGCGGCGATGGTCGTTTTCCTCGGCCGCCATGCCCTCGAACAGCTTGGCCGAGCCCGGATAGGATGGCCCCAGGCGCTCGGCGAAAGCCGAATAGATGCGCCCATCCTCTTCTTCGGCGGCGACGGCCAGGGCCAGCACTTCGCGCTCGTTGAGGGAAGCGAAATCGCGCTTATGCGGCTCGAGCCAGCGGGTCAACATGGTTACAATCCTTAGTTTGGAACTATTCTAAGGTAAAGTCCGGCGGCAGACAATCGCCCGCCGCCCCATGTTTGCCCATTTTTCGTGGCAGGTGTGGCGCGAGCCAAAGGGCAACCCCCTCACGTTCTGAAGCGGGAGACCTCCACCCTCAGAATGTCGGCAAGGCGGCAGAGCCCACTCTGCCGCCTTTGACATGGAGAGGCGGTTTCGGCGGATCAGGCGGGCCAGTTCGCGTAGAGGATGTGCCCGCCATGACGTGGCGCAGGCGTATCGGACGGGCCACCCAGCCAGTCGCGCAGGCCTTGCGGGCCCATGTCTTCGATGACCAGCGCGCCCAGGTCGCGCAGCCTCATGGCCAGGTCGTCGCTGTCGAAGAAGCTGAGCCAGGGCTCGCCGATGGCGGCAGCGCCGGCGGCGCGGCGTTCATGGAAGACCCGGAGTTCGCCCTCATATTGCTCGGCCGGATTGGCATAGTCGAAGACGATGCCGGCCGAGGGAACCGTGGCGACGAAGCCGAGGGTTGCGAAAATGGCGCCCTCGGTGAGATAGGGCACGACGCCGAGCCAGATGAAGAAGGCCGGCGCCATGGCATCGAAACCGGCCTTGGCGAGGCCGCCGGCCAGGGTTTCACGCTCGAAATCGACCGGCGCGAAAGTAAGGGTCTGGGGGATGGCAAGCGCCGCCTCGGCGATCCGCTCGCGCTTCCAGGCCTGGGTTGCCGGGTGATCGACTTCGAAACAGCGAAGGTCGGGATTGTGGTTGCGCAGGGCGGTGGTATCGAGCCCGGCGCCCACGATCACCACCTGGCGCGTGCCGGCGGCCACGGCCTCGGCGAGCTTGTCACCGGCGAAGCGGCTGCGCGCCGCGATGAAGATCCGCATGCCGCGCCCCTTGCGCTCGGCCCAGGCATCGAGATGCGCCTGGGCATCGGCGCCGATAATGGGCAAAGCCAGCTCATCCCTGAAAATGCGCCCCTGTTCGAGGCGCTGATGGGCCGCGCGATACATGGCGGCAGCAAGCGCCGTCCGGCTGGGCTGGGCATCCTGCATAGGGGCCTCGATGATAGAGTTGAGAGGTTTTAGAGCGGGCGGGGTGGAGTCGGCAAGCGGGGGTGAGGCACCGGCTCTCAGACCCTTCGCCCCTCCGGGGAGAAGGTGGCGCGTCGGCGCCGGATGAGGGGTGGGGAGTCACGGGCCGCCGGTGCTCACCACCGATACTTCACCACCCACCGGATCATTCCGGCGGAGGCCGGAATCCATGTCAGGGATTGCCCACACGCTGGATGTAGCGGGTCGCCACGGACATGGATTCCGGCCTGCGCCGGAATGACTCCGAGATAATTGAGGGTTCAGCACACGGTTGAGAGACCCCTCACCCCAGCCCTCTCCCCGGAGGGGCGAGGGGGCGACTGGCACCAGCCCCTCAGCCCCTTCGCCCCTCCGGGGAGAAGGTGGCGCGCAGCGCCGGATGAGGGGTGGGGAGCCACGGACCGCGACGGTGCTCACCACCGATACTCCACCACCCACCGGGTCATTCCGGCGGAGGCCGGAATCCATGTGAGGGATTGCCCACGCGCTGGATGTGGCGGCTCGCCACGGATATGGATTCCGGCCTCCGCCGGAATGACTCGGGGATGGCAGCGTGACCGCGGTGGCTTCCCACCCCTCACCCCAGCCCTCTCCCCAGAGGGGCGAGGGGGCGGCTCAGCCGCCGCCCCTACTCACACAACCGATACGTGCATGCCTTGCCGTGGCAGCCCAGGTCCACATGCAGGTGGTCGTGATGCAGTTCGTTGGCTTCGGGGCCGAGGGTGGTCATGAACAGGGAGCAGGCGGCGTCGTGGGCGAAGCGGACGATGCGGCTGCCTTGTTGCTCGCTGCCGGTCCAGCCCGTGGCGACGGTGATGGTGCGGCCATCGGCAAGGGTGAAGCCGGTCACGTCCATGGCGTCCGCGAAGGCGTGTTCGGACAAGGTGTCGTTGGGCGAGCCGGTGACGCGGTCGCGGTGCATGTAGGAGGTGCCGACATTGATGGCCTTGAGATGGGTCTTGTCACGGGCCCACAGGTAGCCGTCGATGGCATCGGCCCAATGCGGCAGGGCGGTAGCCATCTGGCAGTTGGTGGTGACATCGCCGGTGACGGCGACGCGCTGGCCGCGCGCCATCACGGCCTTGAGGGCGAGCGGGGCATGCTCGCCGGCCCCGTCATCGCTGATCGGGGGCAGCATGGTGGCTTCCACCTCGCCCAGGATCACGGCCGGACAGGCGGCCTGGAAGATGCGCGGTTCCGTGGAGGGCTGGGCGGGCTGGCCTTCCTGGGCGCCCGGCGGGGTGCCGGCCGGAGGAGCAGGTGCTTGAGGCGCCGGCACTTCGGCGGCGGGCTCGGTGCTGGCCGCATCCTGTGGGCGGGGGCGTGGCAAAGGCGGATTGGAACTATCGGGCTCGGCGGCGGCGAGAGGCGCGGGTGGCGCGGTTTTTTGCGTCAAGACGCCGGGTTCGGGACGGGGCCGCGGCTGTGGCACGTCCTCGGCCAGGACCGACAGGGGAAACAGCAGCGAGATCAGAAGGATGAGAAAGCGCATGCAGCCCTAACGCGGCATGGCGGCAAGTCGTTGCCAGCGGCTTCAGATCACGGCGAGTAGAAAATGTGGGCGCCGATCGAGGCGACGCGCTGATAGGTGTAGGACCATTGCGGCGCCACCGAGCGCGTATGGTAATAGAGCGCCGATTTGGGCAGCACATGCGGGCGGTCGCCCTGCTGGAATTCGGCGAAGGCGCGGTCGGCGATATCCTCGGCGCGGTTCCAGGCCTGGCGCTCGGTGCCGACATCGGTCTTGCCGTCGCAGGCGAAGGTGAACTGGCACTGGTGGTAGCCCTTGCTGGCGTTCTGGAAGACGACGCCGCAAATGGTGGACGGGAACTTGCCCGAAAAGGCGCGGTTGATGATGACGTTGGCGACGGCCCACTGGCCCTCGACGCTTTCGCCGCGCGCTTCGTAATAGATGGCCTGGGTGAGGCAGAGACGCTCGCCCGCCGCCAGCTTGATGCGCTTGGTGGTGGGCACGAATTTCTGCGTCGCATAGGCTTCGAGCATCTTGGCGTTCAGCGCCTTGTCGTCATCGGCCGAGGCCGTGGCGCCGGCGGGCGTCGCCGCATCGATGGCATCGAGGGCCGGATTGCGCTGGCGCTCGATATAGCCGGAGAGCAATTCGGGGGTCAGGGCCGGCGGCGGGTTGACGTCGAAATGATTGAAGGCGCGCAGCTGCTGCTGGCGGGCCACATAGGCGGCGAGCAATTGCGGCGTCAGCTTGGGCTGGGCCGGCTCGGCCGCGGCCTGCTGCTGGTTCGCATCAAGTGCGGTGACGCTGAGCGAGCCGCCCAGACTGGCGGTAACGATGGTGGGACGAAGGCGGTCGATGACGAGGGCATGGGAGGCTTCGGCGGGCACGATTTCGGCGACCTTGAGGTCGGCGGCACGATCCTGCGCCAAAGCGGCAGTCGCGCTGAAGCTCGCCAGCATGATGATGACCGCCACGCAAAGGGTGGCGGCATTGATCAGTGCGCGAATCCTTGTGGCGAGAGTGGCTCTCGTCAAT
The DNA here is from genome assembly GCA_036499825.1 of Devosiaceae bacterium. GTDB lineage: Bacteria > Pseudomonadota > Alphaproteobacteria > Rhizobiales > Devosiaceae > Paradevosia. Next base: position 57,933 of record DASYCZ010000011.1, on the reverse strand, counting down.
ATGCCCCGACTTTCCCCGGATGCCGCCCCAAGCCCAACGCGGACACGCGACCCCAGCTTTGTCTCGTCAATTCCGGCGACACCCTAGCGGAGGGAGCTGCCGGAGGGAACCCAAAATTTACGGCTACTTAACCATGTTCCCTAACCGATTAAATCGAGGTTAATGCGCCTGGCAGCGCTTGAAAACCCAATAAATCGAAGGAGTTGCAGTCAACTGGCGGGATGCATAAAGGTTAACTAACCCAATGGCTAAAACTTTATGGATTCGCTGTGGACGGTTTTGGGGGTGCGCCAGCGCGCCCCCCATGGGGTGGCGCCGGGCCATTGCGGCATGGTAATCGGGACCGCCAAAGACCGCCCCCGGCCGGGCGGCACACTGCCCGTCGCTCGACCAATTTGCCGGAGCTGCCCAGATGACCATGCCCCCGTCCTCACATCCGGTGCTGACCGCAATGTCGAGCGAGGGCCATGCGCTGCCGGTGCTGGACGTGACCAATCCGGCCTTCGCGCCCGGCCTCGACGTCGCCCGGATCCCGGACGAGATGGCGCGCTACATCAGCGAGGAAAAGGCGCGGCGGAAGGCACCCATCTGGGTGACGCGAATCATCTTCTGGATCGTGGGCCGGCGCTCGCCGCTGCTGCGGGCCGTATCGGGCGCGCGGGAGTTCCTGCCCGGCCTCACCACGTATCTGCTAAAACTTGGCCCCAACCATCTGGTGAAGCCGTTCGATGGCCCGGTCGACAAGGCCGTGGCCAACAGCCTGCCGGCGCGCTCCACAAGGGTGCGCATGGAAAACGTGGCGCGGCTGCTGGCCACGGCGCTGGCGCCGCAACTGGCGCAGCAGCCCGATGCGCCGCTGGCGCTGATCAACATCGCGGGCGGCCCGGCGATGGACAGCATCAACGCGCTGCTGCTGCTGCGGCAGGACCACGCGGCGTTGCTCGAAGGCCGGAGCGTTACGCTCTATATCCTCGACATCGATGCCGGCGGCCCGGGCTTCGCCACAGCGGCGCTGGCTGCCCTAAGGGCCGAGGGCGCGCCGCTTGCGGGCGTCGATGCGCGGGTCGAGCACCGGGTCTATGACTGGACGCAGACCGGCCCGCTGTCGGAATTGCTGGCGGGGCTGCGTGCCGGCGGCGCCGTGATCGCGGTGTCGTCGGAAGGCGGCCTGTTCGAATATGGCGACGACCAGGCGATCAAGACCAACCTCGGGTCCCTGCAGGCAGGCCTCGCGCCCGGCTCCGCCGTGGTGGGGTCGGTGACGAGCGACAATGAGGCGACGCGGCTCTTGAACAGCAGCGGCGTGCGTTTCGGCACGATCCCCCGTGGCCTTGCGGCCTTCCGGGCGCTGGCCGAAGAGGCGGGCTTCGATCTCGAGGAGAGCCTGCCGGCGGCGATGAGCGACGAGGTGTGGCTTAGCCGGCGCTAGCCGGTACGCCGGCGCTAGGCCTGTACGCCGGCGCTAGAGCGCTTCACTTTTCCTGAAAACGCTCTAGCCCGCCGCGCTCTCGGCCTTGGCCGGGAAGGCGGCGTTGCGCACATGGTGGAGGCTTTCCATCACCGCAAAGCACAGCGCGGCGATTTCATCGGTGGGACCGACGAGATCGGGCACCATGACGGTCTGCATGCCGGCGGCCGCAGCGGCGCGCACGCCCGAATGCGAATCCTCCAGCGCCAGGCACGCAGAGGGATCGATGCCCAGGCGCGCCGCCGCCGTCAGGTAAGGTTCGGGGTGCGGCTTGGGGTTGACCACATCGTCACGGGTGACAATGGTCTGGAACATATCGAGCAGGCCCGCCGTATCCAGATGGGGGATGGCATGGGGGCTGCGCGATGAAGTGGCGATGGCGGCCGGAATGCCGCGCCCGCGCAATTCCGTCAGCAGTTCACGCGCCCCGGCCTTGACGGGCACCTCGATCTGCATGCGCTGGTGCATGGAGACCCGGCATTTCTCATCGAACGCCGCATAGGGGAAGGCAACCCCATAGGCCTCGACCAGCAGCCTGTTGGTGGTTTCGTGGCTGGAGCCGACCATGGACTTGTGGATCAGGTCGGTCATTTCGAAGCCGAGTTCGGCGGTGACGTCGAAGACGATCTGGCGAAACACCAGCTCGGTATCGAGTACGGTGCCGTCCATGTCGAAGATGACGGCGGAAAAGGGTTTCAGCGATTTTATCATGGTCGATACATAAGGCGATTTGTGCCCGGTTACCACCGGGCGGCGAGCATGGGCGCCATGCTCAGCTCCCTGGATTGCCGCTATCCTCGGTGCCGCTGCCCGCCTGCCCGGCCGCCGGCGGCGGCACCTGCGGCTTGCGCTTGCGGTTGTCCGAGGTGACTTCGGCGACGGGCATGTCGATGGGGGTCTTGCGAGCCCGGCGCCGGGGCGCGGGCTTTTTGGCTTCCTCGGCCTTGGCGGCAGGATCGCTCTGTTCGGCGAACAGGTGCAGCGGCGGCGCATTGCCCTTTACGTCCTCGCCGAAATAGACGGTCTGGTGCGGGAACGGAATGGCGATGTCGCGTTCCTCGAAGATGCGCTTGACGATGGCGTTATAGGCGCGGGTGACGCCCCACTGGCGGGCCGCCAGGGTCTTGATGCGGGCGCGCACCGTGATGCCGTTTTCACCGAACTTTTCGAGGCCCATCCATTCGAGCTCGTCGATGATGTCGGGGGCCAGCGCCTCATTGGCCTTCACCTCCGCATAGGCATCGAACATGGCCTTGCGCACATCGGCGAGGTCTTCGCGATAGGCGACGTTGAGATCGAACACCGCGAAGGAAAAGCCGCGATTGCCGTTGGAGACGGTGGTGACCGAGGAGAACGGCACGATGTGATAGGTGCCGTGCAGATCACGCAGGCCTGCCGAGCGGATGGTCAGCCGCTCGACCGAGCCCGAAATGCCCCCGATGGTGACGCCGTCGCCCACATCGATGGCGCCCTCCAGCTGGATGAAGATGCCGGTGATGATGTCCTGCACCAGCTTTTGGGCGCCAAAACCGATGGCGAGGCCGATGACGCCGGCGGAGGCCAGCAGCGGGGCGATGTTGATGCCGATCTCGGAGAGGATGAACATGCCGGCGAACACGATGATGGCGATGGTCAGCGCATTGCGCATCAGCGTCAGCAGGGTGCGCTCGCGGGCCTTGATGGCGGCGGTGCGGCGGCCGCGCGGCTCCAGCCGGTGATCGACATAGGAATTGAGCGTGAGCCAGGCGAGAAACGCCAGTACCGCGATGATGAAGATGGTGATGAAGGCGGAGCTCATGCGCAGGCCGAAATCGGATTCCAGCCACCCCGAGACATCGAAAATGCCGATGGTGTCGATGGCATAGCCGGCAACGGCGAGCACGACGACGAGGCGCAGGACCGTGAGGACGCGCGGCACGAACGCATTGAGGCGGCGCTCCAGCAACGGCACGCGGCTCGAAAAGGTCGGCGGCAGCTTGACGCCCGCCATGATGAGCCGGGTCAGCAGGCCCGCCGCCACCATGCCGATGATGATGGCGACGGCGATGCTGAAAGTCGCCGCCAGCATGCGCGCCAAAACCCATTCGGGCCGGGTCAGCGCCACCACCATGAGCGCCAGCACATAGAGGATGACCGGCACATGCCAATAGCGCGCGAGGAAGCGCAGCAACTGGTTATCGCTGTTGCCGGTGCGCGCCACCAGCCACTGGGTCACCGGCTCCTTGAGGCGCAGCACCAGGTTGAGCACCAGGCCGAGAACCACGAGATAGATCAGCGCGGACGCCGCGGCGCCGGCGCCGAACGCCACATAGCGGGTGAACAGCGGCACCACCAGCAATACGCCGAAGGCGAGGATCGAGACCGTGATGCGCAGCCAGCGTGTCAGCATGTTGGCGGTGGCATCATCGACCGGCACCAGGCGCAATTCGGCGCGGCGCGGCGACAGCAGGGCCCCGATGACGGCCTGCACGGCTTCGGCCACCAGGAACGCGTTGAGGAAGAGCGTGTGGTGATAGGCGATGCGGCCACCCTCGCCGAGCAGCGACAGGGCCACGATATAGCCCACCGCCCAGGCGGCGACGACCAGCAGCAGATTGGTGATGAGCAGGACCAGCACGGCCAGCACGGCGGCGAACCAGCCCGAATGCACGCCGCGCAGCTTGAGGTTGTTGCGGAACCGTTCGGTCAGGAGCCGCGCCAAGAGGAAGATCAGATAGGTGGTGGCGACGAGGAAGGCGAGATCCGCCAGCATGGAGGCGATGTTGGAATAATCGCTGCGGCCCAGAAGGCTGAACAGATGCGGCACGCCCATGAGCTGGCGCCAGAAGCGCTGCACCGAATCAGCGGCCATTTCGGCGGTCTGCTGGGTGACGTCGCCGATGCGGTTGCCGATGGAAATGGCATCGGGGGTAGCGGCCTCCTCGGTGACGGCCGGCGCCGCCGCAGCGGGCGCCACCTGGGCCTCCAGCTCATCGATCAGCCGCTGGCGGGCGGCATCATCCTTGAGGACGGTAATGAGGGTTTGCAGCGCCGTATCGTCCGCCGGTGCGGGCGTTGCGGCAGCCTCGGGGGCGGGCACCGGCATGCCGGGCAAGCCCTGCGCGAGGGCTGGGGTCGCCAACAGGCCGAGAAGCATTGCGACGGATAAAAGCCGCCGGGAGAACGACAAAACTTCGAACAGCCTGAGCACCGCTTCGCATACCGATTTGATTGTGTTGCCCCTGCCTAACACGAAAATCGTCCGAACCAAGGCCGGATGGGAAATGGGGCGGACGGATGGGTGGAAATTTTGGGGTGGGATGTGGGCTCGTGGTTGCCGATAGGGACGGACATGGATTCCGGCCTCCGCCGGAATGACCCGGTGGGTGCCTCCGATCTCGCGGTTCCGTCCCAGCTCCTCGCCCTTCTGGGAAGAGGGCCCCGGAGGGCGGGTGAGGGGTTGCGTTGAGACATCGGTCATGGCGCGAACCGCAACATCAGGAATGCTGAGGACTCCGCACCCCTCACCCGACGCTATCGCGTCGACCTCTCCCCAGAGGGGCGAGGTGGCGGAGAGGCTTGTGCCAGTTTCCTGTGCCGGCAACATCCACCGGGTCATTCCGGCGCAGGCCGGAATCCAGGTCCGTGGCGGGCCGATACATCCAGCGTGCGGGGCGCTCCCCGCATGGCTTCCGGCCTCCGCCGGAATGACCAGGTGGGGGATGAGAGGCGCTGCCTTACCGGGAAGTCCTTCAGGCGGCTCTCGGTTCAATCGCAGAGAGGTCGCCGCCGATCTCGCGGCGCCGCTGCATCAGGTCGAAATCCGCCTGCAGCCCGAGAAAAAACCCTTCCGAGAGCCCGAAGTAACGCGCCAGCCGCAGATCGGTATCGGCCGTGATGGCGCGCTTGCCGAGCACGATCTCGTTGATACGACGCGGCGGCACATGCACGGCGCGGGCCAGCGCATTCTGGCTGAGCTGCATGGGCCCCAGAAATTCCAGCAACAGGATTTCCCCCGGATGCGGATTGGGCAAAAGTTCAGTCATGGTAGTCGACGATTTCAACATTTCTTGGCCCTCCATCCTGCCAGATAAAGCAAATGCGCCATTGATCATTCACGCGGATACTGTGCTGGCCATCGCGGGAGCCCTTCAGGGCCTCGAGCCGATTGCCCGGCGGCACGCGCATATCCTGCAGAATGCGTGCCTGGTTGAGCATACGCAATTTGCGCAGGGCGATCGTCTGTATGTCCGATGGCAATCTGCGGCTTCGCCGTCCCGACCAGATCAATGCCGTTTCGGAATCCGCGAAGCTTTGGATCATGACATGATATAACGCGTCTCGTTATATAACGCAAGGCGTTACAGAATAATGCCTCGCCCAGGCGGGCCGCCATCTCCAGCTCCTCGCCCCTCTGGGAGGGCGCCCGGAGGGTGGGTGAGGGGTTGCGCTGAGACATCGGTAGTGGCGTGAACCGCAACACCAGGAATGCTGAGGACTCCGCACCCCTCACCCGACGCTATCGCGTCGACCTCTCCCCAGAGGGGCGAGGTGGCGGAGAGACCGGTGATTGCTGCCGCGCGTCCTGCCATTCGAGCGTAGCTCTCATGGCCTTCTCACCTCCAATCGCTCCACCGGAGCGATTGCTCCGCCTAAGGCGGAACGGTTCGAAGTCCCCAGAGGGGCGAGGTGGCTGAGAGATTGGTGGAGGGGCAAGAAAGAACAAATGCTGTGCGCCACAGCAACGTCAGACCCCAGTCACATTCCCTCCCCCACACCGGGTCATTCCGGCGGAGGCCGGAATCCAGGTCCGTGGCGGGCCGATACCTCCAGTGTGTGGAGCGCTCCAGCATGGATTCCGGCCTCCGCCGGAATGACCCGTGGGGTGATGCGGGCCGGGGCGCCGGCACTTCTTGCGCGCGGATGCCCCTTAATGCGCCTCGTCCCAGTTATGCGCCGCATGGGCATCCACCTGGATCGGCACCGTCAGGCGTACGGCGGGTTCGGAGGCGCCTTCCATGACGCGTTTGATGACCGGGATGGCGGCGGCTTCGGTGCCGAGGGGGACTTCGAAGATCAGTTCGTCGTGGACCTGCAGCAGCATGTCGGCCGTGATCCCGGCGCGCTTGAGTTCGGGTTCCATGCGGATCATGGCGCGGCGGATGATGTCGGCGGCGCTGCCCTGGATGGGGGCGTTGATGGAGGCGCGCTCGACAAAGCTGCGTTCGGCGGCATGCGATGAATTGGCGTTGGGGAAGTTGATCTTGCGGCCGAACAGCGTCGTCACATAGCCATCGACCTTCACCCGGCGGCGCTGCTCATCCATATAGTCCTTGATGCCGGGGAAGCGCTCGAAATAGGTCTTGATGTAATCGCCGGCGACGCCGCGCTCGATGCCGAGCTGGTTGGCGAGGCCGAAGGCCGAGATGCCGTAGATGATGCCGAAATTGATGGCCTTGGCGCGGCGGCGCACATCGGAGGGCATGCCCTCGATGGGCACGTTGAACATTTCCGAGGCCGTCATGGCGTGAATGTCCTTGCCCTCCTCGAACGCATCCTTGAGGGCCTGGATGTCGGCGATATGGGCGAGGACGCGCAATTCGATCTGGCTGTAATCGGCCGAGATCAGCACATTGCCGGGCGCGGCGACGAACGCGGTGCGGATCTTGCGGCCATCCTCGGTGCGCACCGGAATGTTCTGCAGGTTGGGATCGTTGGAGGACAGCCGCCCGGTCAGCACCGAATGCTGGCTGTAGGTGGTGTGGACGCGGCCGGTGCGCTGGTTGATGTATTCGGGCAGCGCATTGGTGTAGGTGCCCATGAGCTTGGTGAGCTGGCGCCAGTCGACGATGGTGCGGGCGAGCGGCACGCCCTTGAGCGCCAGGTCCTCGAGCACATCGGCGCCGGTCGACCAGGCGCCGGTCTTGGTCTTGGTGCCGCCTTCCAGCCCCATGCGGTCGAAGAGGATTTCGCCCAATTGCTTGGGGCTGCCGAGGTTGAAATTGGAGCCCGCCAGCTCGTAGGCATGGGCCTCGAGCGCGGCGGCGCGCTGGGCGAAATCGCCCGACAGGCGCGCCAGGATCTGGCGATCGATGGAAATGCCGCGGCCTTCCATGCGGGCCAGCACCGGGGCCAGGGGGCGCTCGATGGTTTCGTAGAGCACCGTCATGTTTTCGGCGGCGAGGCGCGGCTTGAGGATGCGCCAGAGCCGCAGCGTCATGTCGCTGTCCTCGGCCCCGTAGCGGGCGGCCGCCTCGATGGGCACCTGCGCGAAGGTCTTCTGGCTCTTGCCGGTGCCGATGAGATCCTTGATGGACTGGCCGGCAACGCCCAGCCAATGATCGGCCAGTTCGCTCATGGTGTTGTATTGCGGGCCATCGAGCGAATAGCTCAACAGCAGCGTATCGTCATAGGAATTGACCGCGATATCGTAACGGGCCAGCAGGCCAAGATCGTATTTGGCGTTGTGGAAGATTTTCAGGATCGAGGCATCGGCGAAGAGCGGGCGCAGCATGTCGAGCGCCTGGCGGATATCCATCTGGCCTTCGAGGCGGCCGCCGCCGAAGATATCGCCATCGCCATCGATATGGCCGAGCGGCAGATAGGCGGCGCTGCCCGGACGGGTTGAAAAGGACAGGCCGACCAGATCCGCGGTCTGGTTGTCGAGGCCGGTGGTTTCCACATCGGTCGCCACCAGGCCCTCGCGATAGCTGGCATCGATCCAGCGCTTGAGATGCCCGGCGTCGCGGATGATCTCATAGGCCTCGGGCGTCCACGGGATGGCGCGGACCGCCTCATGCATGGCGGCGGCATGCAGCACCACGGGCTCGCCGCTGCGGCCCTCGGCCTCCTGCCGGGCGGCGCGGGCCTCGGCGCGCGCCTCGTTGTTGAAGCCCACCGGGGAGAGCGGCTTGGCGGCCAGTTCCGGATCGGGCGCGAAGGCATCGGCATCGGCATCGAGCAGGCCGGCGAGGCGCTTGGTGATGGTGTTGAATTCCATCGCCTTGAGGAAGGGAAACAGCGTCCTGGGATCGATGGGCACGCGCGACAGGGCGTCGAGGCCCAATTCGACCGGCACCTTCTGCTCCAGCGTCACCAGGCGCCGGGAAATCCGCGCCAGCTCGGCGTTCTGGATGAGCTTTTCGCGGCGGGCGTTCTGCTTGATCTCGCCCGCATGGGCCAGAAGGTTTTCCAGATCCCCATAGGTATTGATGAGTTCGGCGGCGGTCTTGACGCCGATGCCGGGCACGCCCGGGACATTGTCGACGGCATCGCCGCACAGCGCCTGCACGTCGATGACCTTGTCGGGGGTGACGCCGAACTTGGTGAACACTTCCTCCATGCCGATCCAGCGCAAGGGCGGCTGGCCGGGGCGCGGAATGGTGTCGAGCATGCGGATGGAGCCATCGGGCTCGACCAGCTGCATCAGATCCTTGTCGGAGGAAACGATGGTGACCTTGCCGCCGGCGGCGCGGGCGTTGCACGCATAGGTGGCGATGATGTCATCGGCCTCCCAGCCTTCCATCTCGATGGAGGGAATGGAAAAGGCCCGGGTGGCGGCGCGGGTCAGCGGGAATTGCGGCACCAGTTCCTCGGGCGCCGGCGGGCGGTGGGCCTTGTACTGGTCATAGATATCGTCGCGGAAGGTTTTCGCCGAATGATCGAAGATCACCGCCATATGGGTGGGCTCGTCCTCGCCCTTGAGGTCCTCGGTGAGCTTGAACAGCATGTTGCAAAAGCCCTGCACGCAGCCGACGGGCAGCCCATCCGACTTGCGGTTCAACTGGGGCAGCGCGTGAAAGGCGCGGAAGATATAGGAGGAGCCGTCGACGAGCAGCAGATGCATTTAGGCTGATTCCGATGAAAGACTTGCGGCGACCTTAAGGGATGTGGGGCGTTAAGCGAAGAGGCCCGGCGTCCGGCCGGGCATGGCGGCGCGCGCCAAAAGGCCCCGAACCTTTCCGGATTGTCATGTGGCGGCAAGGACGAGGTTAGGCAAGGGATGGCAGGCTCCTGGCCAGCGTCGATGCAATTGCTGCCCGCAGCGCCCCCAGAGGAGCAAGCCATGGCTATCGATCCACGCGCCACCGCCCTTTCGCGTTTTGGCCTCGGCGCCCGCCCGGGTGACCTCGCCCTTATCGGCGCCGATGTACGCGCCGCGCTTCGTGCGGAGATCGCCGACCCGAACGCGGCGGTGATCAGCGCGCTGCAACTGCCCGATAGCGTCGCGGCGCTGAAAAACGTGCGCGACCGCCAGCAGATGCGCCGCGCCAACCAGCCGGTGCCCAAGGGCGAGCGCAACCCTATGCTCGATGAATATGGGGCGCGCATCGCCCGCGCCCGGCAGGCGCAAATCGGCTTTGCGGAGCGGCTGGCGGCATTCTGGGCCAACCATTTCGCCATCGAGACCGATGCCAGCGGCATCGTGCGCGGCCTCGCTGGGCCCTATGAGCGCGAGGCCATCCGCCCCCATATCCTGGGGCGTTTCGAAGACCTGCTGCTGGCGGCGACGCAGCACCCGGCGATGCTGGCCTATCTCAACAACGCCACCTCCATCGGGCCCGATTCCAAGGCCGGGCTGAGGCGCCACAAGGGCCTCAACGAAAACCATGCCCGCGAGATCATGGAACTCCACACCATCGGGGTCGATGGCGGCTATGACCAGGCCGATGTGATTGCGCTGGCCAAGGTGCTGACCGGCTGGAGTTTCGGGCAAAGCGAGAAACAGCCCAAAATCTTCGGCCGCTTCACCTTCAGGAAACAGGCGCATGAGCCCGGCCCGCAGACCGTGATGGGGGTCAGCTACAGCCAGCCCGGTATCGGCCAGGGCAGAGCAGCGCTTTCCGCCCTCGCCCATAGCAAGGCCACGGCGCAGCATATCGCCGGCAAATTGGCCCGGCATTTCGTGGCCGACACGCCGCCCCAGGACCTGGTCGACACGCTCGCCAGGACCTTCGACGACACGCAGGGCGACCTCCATGCGGTGAGCACGGCGCTGATCGAGGCCGATGCGGCCTGGGCGGCGCCACCGCAAAAACTGCGAACGCCGCAGGAATTCGTGTGGGCCACGGTGCGGGCGCTGGATTTGAAGCTGAAGCCCGCTCTGGCGCAAAGGAGCCTCGCGGCGCTCGGGCAACCCTTGTGGAATCCGCCCTCGCCGGAAGGCTTTCACGACGATGCGGCCACCTGGCTCGCCCCCGACGCCATGACCAACCGGCTCGATTTCGCCCAGCTGGTCAGCCAGCAGGCGCAGGTGGACGATCCGCGCCTGTTGGCGGCGGACCTGTTCGGCGCGGCGCTGTCGGACAATACCAGGCAGGCCATCGAGCGGGCGGAGAGCCCGCAACAGGGCACGGCGCTGCTGCTGATGAGCCCGGAATTCCAGAGGAGGTAGAAATGGACCGCAACGCCTTGCTCGACGCCATGCTCTGCCCCAGCCGCCGCGTCTTCCTCGCCTCGGCCGGAGCGTTCGTCGCCTGGGCCAGCATGCCCAAGGCCAGTTTCGCCGGCCAGGCCAGAGACCCGCGCTTCATCGCGGTGATCCTGCGCGGCGCCATGGATGGACTGGCGGCAGTGCCGCCGGTGGGCGACCCGGATTATCCCAAACTGCGCGGCGACCTCGCCATCGGCACGCCGGGGCTCGAAGCGGTGCTGGGGCTCGATGGCATGTTCGGGCTCAACAACGCCATGCCCAAGCTGCATGCCCGCTACAAGGCTGGCGAGGCGCTGATGATCCATGCGGCGGCGACGGCCTATCGCGACCGCTCGCATTTCGATGGCCAGGATGTGCTGGAAAGCGGCATGACGGGCCCGCGCGCCAGCAAGGATGGCTGGCTCAACCGCGTCGCCGCGGCGCTGCCGCAGGGCGACCGGGTGCGCCCGGTGACCGGGCTCGCCGCCATGCCGACGGTGCCGCTGATCCTGCGCGGCGACGCGCCGACGCTGACCTGGACGCCGCCCAACCTCCAGACCGCCAGCGCCGACACCATGACGCGGCTGCTCGACCTTTATACCCATGAGGCTCCCGACCTCTACAAGGTGCTGAGCGAAGGCGTCGATGTGGAAGCGCTGGCCAAAAGCGACGGCTCGGCCATTGGAGGCAAGGGCGGCGGCGGGGTTGCGGCCTCGTTCGTGGCCCTGGCCTCGGGCTCGGCCAAGCTCATCGCCGCCGATGACGGCCCGCGCCTCGCGGCAATCAGCTATGACGGCTGGGACACCCATGCCAATGAGGGCGCCGACAGCGGCAGGCTTTCGGGCCTGCTGGCGGCTCTGGACGACGCGCTCGATGCGCTGGCGACGCAATTGCAGCCGGTGTGGAAGGACACCGCGGTGGTGGTGATGACCGAATTCGGCCGCACCGCCCGCACCAATGGCAATGAGGGCACCGACCACGGCACCGGCACCACGGCGTTCCTTTTGGGCGGCGCCGTGAAGGGCGGCCGCGTCCTGGCCGACTGGCCCGGCCTGGGCGATGGCGACCTCTACCAGGACCGCGACCTGAAGCCGACCACGGACCTGCGCGGCGTGCTGAAAGGCGTGCTGCGCGATCACCTGGGCGTCGAAGAGCCAGTGCTGACGACAAAGATTTTCCCCGACAGCATCGGGGTCAGGGCGGTCGATGGGTTGATTGTGTGAGGTCCAGTTGTGAGGGAAACAAAGTCCCTCGCCCCCCTGCGGCTCTTGGTCCCCTCGCCCCCCTGGGGACTTCGATGCCGTTCCGCCAAAGGCGGAGCAGGCGCCCCAGTGGGGCGAGGTGGCGGAGAAACAAGCGCTGGGAATTAAGTGTGTCGTCCCCAATTCCTCCCCAACCACGGAGTCATCCCGGCGCAGGCCGGGATCCATGCGGGGAATGTCCCATACGCTGGATGTATCGGCTCGCCACGGACATGGATTCCGGCCTGCGTCGGAATGACACCGTGGGGAGGAAAACTTAGTGGGGCAACGACGGGAGAATTTGTCCTGTCCCAAACGCCGGTGGTTCCCCCTCACAGCCTAGCGGCTCTTGCCCCCTCGCCCCTCCGGGGAGAGGGCGCCCGACAGGGGGTGAGGGGTCTCTCAACCATCGCTGAGGCGGATGAATGCCCATACACTGGATGTATCGGTCCGCCACGGACATGGATTCCGGCCTGCGCCGGAATGACACCGTGGGGAGGAAAACTTAGTGGGGCAACGACGGGAGAATTTGTCCTGTCCTAAACGCCGGTGACTCCCCTCACAGCCCAAAGGCTCTTGTCCCCCGCCACTCCGTGAGAGGGCGCCCGACAGGGCGGTGAGGGGTTCAACCATCGCTGAGGTGGATGAGTGCCCGTACGCTGGATGTATCGGCTCGCCACGGACATGGTTTCCGGCCTGCGCCGGAATGACACCGTGGGGAGGAAACTTGGTGGGGCTAAGCCAGCGGCCCCTTCAGCTTACCAGAATGGCGCGCCGGTGTTCCGGCGCGCCGTAGGTGTGGTCAGTTGCCTTCGCCGCCGATGCCGACCGGGGATTCGCCGGGGGACAACAGGTAGCGCCAGATGATGGCGCCGAGGGCGCCGCCGATGAGCGGGGCGACCCAGAACAGCCACAACTGGCCGGCGGCGCCGTTGGTGGCAAAGAACGCCACGGCGGTCGAGCGGGCCGGGTTGACCGAGGTGTTGGTCACCGGGATCGAGATCAGGTGGATCAGCGTCAGGCCAAGGCCGATGGCGATGGGCGCGAAGCCGGCCGGGGCCTTGGGCGAGGTGGAGCCCAGAATGATCACGAGGAAGGCCGCGGTGAGCACGATTTCGGCCACCAGGGCGGCGAGCATCGAATAGCCGCCCGGGGAGTTTTCGGCAAAGCCGTTGGACGCGAAGCCGCCCGGCGCGAAGCCGGTGACGCCCGAGGCGATGACATAGAGCACGGCGGCGCCGATAAGGCCGCCGATGACCTGGGCTACCCAGTAGGGAATGACTTCCTTCCAGGCAAAGCGGCCGGCAATGGCGAGGCCGAGCGACACGGCGGGGTTGAAGTGGCCGCCCGAAATGCCCCCGACCGCATAGGCCATGGTGAGGACAGTGAGGCCGAAGGCGAAGGCCACGCCCACAAAGCCGATGCCGACTTCGGGGAAGCCCGCCGCCAGCACGGCGGCGCCGCAGCCGCCAAAGACCAACCAGAACGTTCCAAATAATTCTGCTGCAAGTTTTCTAGTCATCAGAGTGCATCCCACAAGCCTGAAATGGGATGGAATCTATGGCCTCGCCGCTGCGTCGAATAGCGGCAACATGCGGAAATCACAGAAGTTTGGGGATAAGGCTTATGAGCTCTTGCGAAACGCCCGGCCGGCTCCGTCAGCCGGCGAGGCCGACTTCGCGCAACAGGCCCTTGTGCTTGGCCACATAGTAATAGCCACCGGCATAAAGACGCACGGCCCGATCCTGATCGCCATCGGCGCACAGATAGGCGCCGCGCAGGTATTTCACCGCATATTTGAGATTGGTCTCGGCATCGAGAAGGCCCGCCGCCGCGCCCTGATAGCCCATGGAATGCGCGGTATCGTGGCGGATCTGCATGAGGCCGAGATAAGGGCCGTTATGGGCGCGTGGGTTATATTTGCTTTCGCGGACGATGACGCGGCGCACCAGGGATTCGGGCACGCCATAGAGCTGGGCATATTTCACCACCAGCGCATCGAGGCTGGGGCTGGGGGCGCCCGCATCGGTGGCGTAACCCAGGGCCTCGGCGGGCGCGGGCGGCGCAACGGTCTTGATGGTTTCTTCGGAGGGGCCCGCCAGCGAGGCGGTGGCCAGCCTGGCGCTCGGGGCGCTGTCGCTGAGCGCAGGCGTGGGCTTGTCGGCGAAGGCAATGCCGGTGGTGCTGCAACCGGCAAGCAGCGGAACGGACAACAGCAACAGGGCCGAAAGCGGCAGGGCGCGAGCTAGCAAATCGGTATCATCCCATCGGCTGGCAGCACGCTTGTGTGCCAGGTTTCACAATGAACGACGCATCGTTACCAGAGATTGCGGCCTGCCGGCCAGCCCGGGAATGCGCGCAAAAGCAGTTCTCATTTTTGCCATTAGGGCCGAAAACAGGCAGCTTCAAGGCAAAGCCAGTATTCATTACGCCGCCCGATTGCCGGACTGTCATCGGCCGCAAGGCTCTGCTAAGAGGCCCCATGGCCACCACCCCCGCCAATATCGTGCCGACGGAATTCATCTACGAGCCGCCGCTCGAGCCCTATCTCAGCGTCATTTATCAGGACGATGACATCCTGGTGCTCGACAAACCCAGCGGGCTATTGAGCGTGCCCGGCAAGGACCCGGCGCTGGCCGATTGCCTCGAACGCCGGGCCCGCGAGGCGTTTCCCGAAGCCCGCACCATCCACCGGCTCGACAAGGATACGTCGGGCGTCGTGGTGATGGGGCTCAACCGCGTCGCCCATTCCAACATCAGCATGCAGTTCGAAAAACGGCAGACGGAAAAATTCTACGAGGCGCGCGTCTGGGGCCGGATGGAGGCCGATAGCGGCCATATCGACCTGCCGCTCGCCACCGATTGGGAGCGGCGGCCGCGCCAGCGCGTCGATTTCGAACGCGGCCGGCCGGCGCAGACCGATTGGGAAGTGCTGGAGCGCGAGCCCCATGCCACCCGCGTCAAGCTGATGCCGGTGACGGGACGCACGCACCAGTTGCGCGTCCACATGCTCAGCCTCGGCCATCCGATCCTGGGCGATGCGTTCTATAGCGAGGGCGCGGCGTTCGCCATGGCCGACCGGCTGCAGCTGCATGCCGAGATGCTGGCTTTCGCGCACCCGGCGGATGGGCGAAAACTGCAGTTCGTCATCCCCTGCCCATTCTGATCAGCTGAGGCCGACGCCGGGGTGAAAGATCTGCAGCGGGCGGATCTCATAGGCCCCGGTGCCCGGATTGGCCTCGGCCAGATCACGCGTGTGGGCGATGGCCTCATCCAGATTGCCGCAATCGATGACGAAGAAGCCCAGGAACTGTTCCTTGGTTTCGGCGAACGGCCCATCGACGATCAGCGGCGCGCTGCCCTGGCGCTTGCGCAGCGTGGTGGCGGTCCGGGTGGGCATCAGCCGGGCCACCGGGCCGAGCTTGCCGGCGGCGGCGATGCGGTCCTCGACCGCCTGCAGCTGCGCCATGGTGGCGTCATCCTGCTCCTTGCTCCAGGCGCCGACGACTTCCTCGGAATTATAGCAAAGCACCGCATACAGCATTGAGCTTCCTCGCTCGCCCATCTTCTATGCCACTATGCCCGAGGATGACGGCGCCGCGCCAATGGTTTATCGAGAGGCAAGACTTGTTGTCGGGGCAAGACCTGTCATCAAGGCAAGACCTGTCATCAAGGCAGGACCTGTCATCAAGGCAGGACCTGTCCATCAAGGCAGGACCTGGCCCTGCCGGTTGCGGAAACGAGGCGGACATGCCCGAGCGCTTGCCCATCGCCGACGGAATAAGCCTCGATGCGGGCGAGATCGCGCTCAGCTTCATCCGCAGTTCCGGCCCGGGCGGGCAGAACGTCAACAAGGTTTCGAGCGCCGTGCAACTGCGCTTCGACCTCAAGAATTCACCCTCCCTGCCCGATGGGCTGAAGCGACGCGCCGCGGCACTGGCGGGCTCGCGGCTGACCGCCGACGGCGTCATCGTCTTGACCGCGTCGGGCTCGCGCTCGCAGCCGCAGAACCGCGAAGAGGCCATCGCCCGCCTCATCGAACTGCTGCAGGCAGCGGCGCCCGCCCCCAAGCACCGGCGCGCCACCCGGCCAACACTGGGCTCCAGGACCCGGCGCCTCGCCGCCAAGACGCGCCGCGGCGCCATCAAGACCCTGCGCGCAGGCAAACCACCGGTTGAATGATCAAGATCGCAATCGGCCAGTTGCGCGTGACAACGGCTTTCGCTAGGTTGCGCCGCAATTCGCCCGGCGCCCGCGCCGCGGCCATCCAGATGCACCCGTAGCTCAGCTGGATAGAGCGCTGCCCTCCGAAGGCAGAGGTCATGAGTTCGAATCTCGTCGGGTGCACCATTCTCGAACAAAAGAGAGAACTGCCGGTGGGGTCCCCTCCGGCGCGCTGGCGATGGCTTTGGCGATAACGGCTTTCGACCCCGAAATACGAATTTCGCTGTTAGTCACCGAGACTTCACGCATCATCAGGCGAGCATAAGCCTGTCTCAATTCATCGGGACCGTGATCGAGTTTGTCGCGCAAAATTGCCGAGAATCTTGCGATCCTTTCGTCGGTGATCGCCGATTCGCCGGCGGTAAGTCGCTGCTGGTAGGCTGCGATCTCTGATGCCAGCTCGTCACGCTGCAGCTTAAGCCCAACAAGCCGTTCCCTCAGATTGGGGTCTTCGATGGCTGCTTTCGGCATCAGGCGCTCCTATTCCTCCTCATCCGCGCGGTAGAGATTTTCAAGTACTCCGCTTAAGCGACGCGAGGCAGCTATTCCCGTTGCCTGGTTATAGAATTTCTGGCTCGTGGCCAGACTGGTGTGACCGAGTACATCTTTGGTGATCCCGACATGTTGGGATCGAGTACGGCAATATCAGTCGCGACTCAGTCACGGAACAAATGAGGTGATATTGATCGGCCGAGATAACGTTTCGTCAGCGTCGTGATGTTGGTCGATATATTGTTGGGCGCCAAAGGTTTACCCCGTCGTCCCAGCCAAAACCAACCGTCATCGGGCTCCTGTCGCAATAAACCGGGACGCACATGTGTTCGATAAAAGTCGATGTTATTCGACAAAGGCTGCGCCAGTGTCATGTCGATCAGGTTGCCCGTCTTCGTTTCCGAACCCTTAAAGCTGACGCGATAGCCAGCTGCATCTGCAATGAGGCTCGCATTAAGGCGCAACGCACTGAGGTTGCGGCGTCGCAACGGATTGGTGGCCAGAAATAGAATCATCAAGCCATCACGATAGCGGACTAAATCAAAGCGCTTAACCGGTGAGATTGCATCCATAGAGTGTAAGGCATCCTCTACGGCGCCCCTGACACCAAACCAATCCAAGGCATTCCCAGAAATTGGTGCAACTGGAGGAACGATTAAGGGTGCCGGGAAATCTGGATTCCCCGGGGGTACGCAGCTACCACCAACTACGGTTCAGATAATTCGAGGCCCCTATGACCATTGAACAAGCTACGACTATTGATTTTGCCAGCGTGGACAAAGGTTCTGGGAAAATGCTGCTAACGATAAGCGACCATCTCCCTTGGACAGAGAATGAGGGGGTTCACCTCAAACTTCTTCAGGACAAAATAAATTCGTATCTGCGCTTCATTGAAAGCGGCGAACTTGTAGAGAAGATACCTGAAGCTTCAGGCAGGGCGGTCATCATAAATGTCATAGCGAAGTTTGATCTCTCCAACCAAGCAAAGATTTTTTACGAGAGCGCGCGTAATGCGGCAAATCACGCAGGATATGAATTGGAATTCAGTCTCATGAGGCCTAATTAGCTCAGGTCCGCCGCCAACGGCGATCTCGCTTATGGGAAACACGTTCTGCGTAGTGGTCGAGATCGCCAGCGTTATCGACGCCGCAATAATGGCAAGCGGGACGAGAATGAGCAGTTGGGCAAAACCTGCCGAGCTGTCAATTTGGTTTCGTAACGACATTGAGGCTAAAGTTGAGGCCCTTTCGACTTGCATCACTTAGGTAATCTAGGCGGTTAAGAGGGCCATCGCTTCATCTAGTGACGTTGGCTTGTCGGCCCGGCAAAGGAGATAGACTAAAGCACGAGGCAGGGACTGAAACACTGCAGGTGCAGAACCAATTTCGCCATGGGCCATGCAAGTGAGATTCAAAAGTCCACCTGGTCGAAGCACGAGATAACCAAATACCCTGTCACGGCAGTAATGGTATATACTCCGGCATTTCCAAAGCTAGTAATTCCGGTTCTCGCCAATCCCAATAGCATGAGAGGCAGAATGACCCAATTAGGAAACGAAAAATCTGGAAGTCAATAATAAATCATACAGAAAGAGTTGCACCGATAAACGCTATCGTCGAATATAGAACATAATAGATTGTCATTTTTGGCGAAATATATCGATCTACTCGCGCCACCCTAACGCATTCATCTTGTGAAACTCTGCGGAATTTTTGTTGAAAATCTTCAACATTGACGTTGCTCTATGGTCAGCGCCTCAACGTGGCTTGGCTGCATCCTTCTCGCTACGAAGCGTATATTCGCGGCCCTCTCCATATCTGTCTTCTAGTTGTTTTCTCGCGTCATTGAGGCTACTCGCGATAAAAGTTTCCCGAATTCCCGGTTCATCTGCGTTAAGCCAAATAATTGCGCTATATTTTTTCATCGCATCAATTTTGATTATCATTTAAATGGCTCAGAACATGCGCCCCTGTTACGGAAATCTCCAATGGTTGTTTCGGGCCAGCGCAACAAATCTGCAATTTGCTCCGCCCTCATATCAGAGAAATTGTGAACCGTTACACCGGAAAGGCGCCCAAACGCCTCAACATCAGCTGTGAATAGGCTGAGGTCCAATCTCGTACTGCCATCGGATTCGCCACGAATACCACTAATGATATTCACGTTTCCCTCATATAAGTCACTATTCACGTAAGATTCGAAATCGAGTTGGTTAATCGTTCCAGCTGAGGTCACAACTTTACCTCCCGCTGCGTTGGTCTCTGAGGTAAACACACCACCGAGACTGCTAAGCCCTCCGAACGTTGTTCTCCCTGCCTCTACCCCCTGTAGTTCTGGCAAAATTTCTAAGAGGGACCGTCCCGCCACCATTGTGGTTGCCATCAGGGCGACATCTGCGGGATTTCGCGGGACTACCGCATCCTGAGCTACAGACGAGAAAAGAACTCCACCAGTTACTACGCCCGTTGCGCCGATAGCAATGGCTTCGTAGCCTGACATGTGGACGTGGAGGGCACCATGGATGTCTACCCCGAGTAGATTATTTTCGGCAGAGACGATCTGGTTTTTGTGCTCTTCAGCGAAATTATTAGAAGTATCCAACGGATTGTTGTCGTGCTGGTCTTTGTCACAAGAATTATGATTTTCCGCACAATGTCCGTTTATGTCTTGCTTATTGATGGGATCTTTGTTGGCGTAGGCGTATCGGTTGGTGCCGACGGCTGGGGCGGTTGGGTCCCACCAGTCGGGGGAGAGGAAGCGGTCGAGGGTCGCGTCATAGTAGCGGGCGTGGAGGTAGGTGAGGCCGGTCTCGGCATCGAAGCGCTCGCCGATGAAGCCCTTGGCCTCGGGGGCGGCGAGCGGGTTGGTGACCTGCTGCAGCTGCTGGCCGAAGGGCTTGTAGGTGGAGGCGGTGGCGACGGTGCCGGTGGCATCCACCAGGCGACGCACCGAGACGGAGTTGTCGCGTAGCAGGTAGTTGTTGGCGCCGGCCGCATGCTTGACGTCGGGATTGGGATAGGTGGCGTAGGCGCCAGCCGGATCGATCTCGATGTTGTCGCCCAGATAGAGCGTGACGTCGGTGCCAACGACCTTCTTGAGGCGGGCCCCGTCGGTAATCTAGGCGGTTAAGAGGGCCATCGCTTCATCTAGTGATGCTGGCTTGTCGGCCCGGCAAAGGAGATAGATTAAAGCACGAGCCAAGGACTTAAACACCGCAGGTGCGGAGCCAATTTCGCCATGGGCCATGCAAGTGAGATTCAAAAGTCCACTTGGTCTGGCCATGAAATCTAACTGGCTCAGCCCTAGCTGGATACCTTGCGCGTATTCAGGCAGTCCGCCCACAAAGACGGCATCTGATGTCCGTGCAAGAGTGTCGCCGTAGCGTTGCCCAGGAAAAGAAGTATCCGTAGCAACGATCACGTCTAACTCATTTTTGTCAGTGAAATGGTAGGCGCCGCCTAATAAGCCGTAATGGAACGATGCTCCAAAAGGCTGGAATATTTCTATGGCGACACATTTCCGTATAACGGTGGCAAGGCCAGCTGTGAAAACGTATGTTTCACGCTCAATCTCGCTAGGAACGAAGGCATCGCGTGGCAGATCATCAAGCCAAATTCTAACCCTTCTTCCTATCCTATTTTCATACTCTAGGCGGCACATTATTTGGTTCCCCAGAACTCGAACCATTTCGAGTTGAACGCATCTGGCATCGAATGAAGGATGTCGGGATGATACACGCTGAAGGGCGACACTCTATATTTTTCTAGGGCCGCTGCATGGGCTGCGTCGTATGAAAGGCCCGTCGTCATCCTCGTCGCTTCGGCAACTTCATGTGTGTAGAAAATCGCGTCGGCACCTGAAACGCGTTGTCCTGACGTCATTGCGGCTTGTCTCGCATCGGCGCCAATGCGGACACTAGAACTCTGACTAGCTACCGCTTTAGGCGCAAAACAAAGTTCTCTTCTTCATCATCACTGGTGCACCATTTCAGTACAGAACTGTGAACGCCGAATGCCGCCGATTTCCCGCTGGAAGCGGCCACGAGCGTTCGCAACAGCTCTGACTTCGATCCCATGATACGAACTTCGCTGCAGCATGTCGTCGCCTTCGGCCATGCAGTTCGGCTCTTTGAGCGGGAAAAATTGCTGGATGAGCAGGATCGGACCGGAAAATGGAAATGCAGGCGGAGCGCCATTGGCGTCTCGCTACGCAGGGGCGAACCGGATTTCGCGCCTGATCCGGCCACCATGCCTTTGGTTGACTTCCTCATCCGCTCCGCTGGTAGCCAAGGTGAACGAGCGTGGTATCACCGTACCTTCATAGGCACCCTGTGTAGCCGTAACCGCATTCCAGACGTTTCCCGTTCCTTCTGCGGCTAGAGTTCCTTCACCCGGAGCGGGACGACCACCTGCGGATCAAGATCATCAGCACGGCCCGGCCAGTTCCCCCAAACCACCTCCGCAGTGAATGTTCGCCCTCGCACCGTAACCGTAAACGTGTCGCCAACGACCGGAGCTGGCCCATCGAACCGATTTTCTTCCGGCCTGAGTTCGCGCTCAGTGACTAATTCGCCGCCTTTGAGGATCACGCGTTTCACCCAATATGTCATAGTCATTCACGTTCTATCGATTATGGTAGCGGAACATAGGAATGCGGGATGAACGGTGCCCCGTTTGTGTATTCCATGATACCCGCGTTGTTCCACACCCCCGCCTGACCGAAGGCACCCGCAGTGCCGGACCCTGCCGTGACGAAACCAGAGACTGGCTGTCCGGGACCGGCAGCCGCTCCCATACCGACCACATCCGACTGATATTGCGGCACGGTCATCTCGGAGACGTCTCCGAACCTAGCGAAGAATGTTCCTTGAACCGATAGCAGCTCACGCGCCGCCGTGGTCAGCACCAGGCTGGCATTGACCAGCCCGGCAAACCCAAGCCGCTGCAACTTCCAGAAATATGGCGAAAACGATACAACAGCGCGTGCCAAAGCAGCGCCAGCCCCATGGGTAAAACCCATCTCCAAGCCCCCAAATGCCCAAAGTATGACCCTAACTAAACACCCCAACCTGATCGCCAAAGTGCCGAAACGTCAGGCCAGCCAAATTTGAATTTTTCCAAACAGCATGAATACAAAGGCTATCGATGTGCCGCCGCTCAGAGGTACGAAGTTCGCTGGCAAGACGTCTGATGCGTCACGCATGGGAGAAGCCTTTCGCGTGCCAATCTGGTCGCGGGGACTTCATATCGCGAACTGGACCCCTGCCTCGTCGCTATCACGAGCCAAATGGAAGAACTGCAAGCAGAGGGCTAGCCTCTTCATACCCAAGCTCATCTTCGTTGGTCACGATGGTGCCCGCGGCGATGTAGCCAACTGCGCCGTCCGCCTCGAGGCGATACCAAGGTTTCGAACTTGGAAGAGCAGCCAAGTTTAGAAGCAGCTCCTCGTCGGCTGTAGTGCAGTTGGTAATGCTCATTCCCTTCATCACGGGAGGCACGGCCATGAAGGCAACATCCTTGAACAGCACCTCTAGCCTGGTGGGAGCCGAGTAGCTCTTGTTGCTGCGCATGAGGAGCTGGCGATGACTAACCGTGTATTGCCACACTTCGAACAGGCGATCCGAAGAGAAAATAGGCATGTTATTCATGTCTCATGGTCCAAAGGGGTTCGGAACATACCGACCATCACGATAAAGCCCGGTGTCGCCTAGGCGACCTGACTGATAAAGCTGACCAATCTCCCAATCAGTGTACTGCCCTGAGCCAGCAATTCCGCGCTGAGCAGCACCCATGACTTGACTGTATGTAGACGCACCGCGCATTCCATCCAAGCTAAGAGTGAACCGAGTAGTTGGACACAATAGTCCCGCCTGAAGCGCGCGGGACCTATCAGGATGATTTCCTTCACTATTCGCTTCGCGAAAGCAAAGTGTCCAAGAGCGAGAAACGCACGGACAAGCAGGCCGATCATCCCTTCACGATCAGGGAGCCCGGGGATGCATGGCCTTCGACATATGTACCACAGGACATAATAGCGTATGGGCGTACCCTGATACCCGACGGAGTACGTGGTCCCAGGGGACGCGAACGGGCCTATTCAGAGCCGCTGCGCACCGTTCTTCCCACCTCGACACCCATCTACCAACGCCGCATGCCCGAAACCCTGGTCGCTCCATGGGCTACCGGCGAGCGCGCCGGCAGGCGGAGCAGCATTGGCGGCGGGAGGGTGACGGCAGGCGATCACACCCAGACCCCGACCAACCACCAGCTCACGAATGAACGTACTCCGGATCGGCCTGATCACACGCTGGATCGCCCTTTGCCGGGAGCGAACGGCCGCGCCTACCGCCAAGAGCGTCGCAACAGGAGGCGTTTCCTGGAGGAACGATAGACACATTGGTCCGCTGCCAGAAGAAAGATCGATGGTCGGCGCGCGTTCCAGCTACAGGCTGCCGCTCGAGGCCAGATCGGTCTTGTCACGGAGCCAGTCTCCCGCGAAGGAGATAGATAGTGCCGTCAGCATGATGACGAGGCTGGGAGCAAGCACCAGCCATGGCGCGCGCTCGATGTGATCGCGGGCCGCCCCGACCATATTGCCAAGGCTCGACAGGGGCGGCTGGACACCGAGGCCCAGAAAGCTCAGGCCCGTTCGAGCAGGATGACTTCGGGCAGATTGAGCGTCATGGCGACGATCAGGCTGGAGGCGACATTAGGCAAGATGTGCAGCCCATAGATCCGCCACGGCGATGCACCGAGATCGCGGACCGCGATGGTATGGCCCTGCTCGGAGGCCGACATGGCAAGTCCACACGCCAGACGGGCAAGACGTTCCCAGCCGAAGAATCCCAGCAGTATGGTGAAGAGGTCCAGATTATTGCCGAAGAAGGCCAGCACGGCGAGCGCGACGATCATAAAGGGCATGGCGGCTTGGGTGTCTATGGGGAGCGTGAAAGGGCTTGGCCGCATATTGTGCGAGCCGGGCGGTTGTTTTGCCCACAGCGATGGCGGGAATCCTGCCTGAATGTCAGCCGTCGATGTGGCAGCTCCTGCATCGTTTCATAAGGACGGCTGACTTGGAACTCATCGCTCTCTGGCCGAAATATCGAAAACCGTATTCCCGCTTCGGCCATTTGCGAGGCTTCCGCCAAGGTAAGCTTTGGCTTCCTGGAATGACGGTCCGCCCAGTCGCTATCCCTGCATATCGCCAACACGGGCCCTGCCGGGATCGTCAGGGAGCCAGGCACAATCAATATTGAGCGCAATTTGACGTTCCGCCGTGCGGCGAACGGCGGAACAGATGCTCAGGCAATAAGTCGGCTGCGGCGCCAGCCGATAAGCAGGGCCTGTTCGATCGGCTCGTCGGTCCTTAGCGTTGCAAGGCGTGCGCCGGCACGAACAAAGCTCTGCTGCATGTCCTGCCGCCACTGGGCAACGGCGTCCCGATAACTGTCGAGCGCGTCGGCGTCGACGGTGAGATCGACCTCCTGACCGCTCTCGCTGTCGACAAGGCGCAGGGTCGCATGGGCGTCGAATGAGGGTTCGAGCTCGTCTGGCGAGAGCGTCTGTACTGCCAGCACGTGCTGGCGCGCGCGCAGCCTCAGCGTGGCCTCCAGGGCGGCTCCGTCCCACCAATCGCTGACGACGATCAGCAGCCCGTTCTTATCAAGGAGTTGCCTCAGCTGCGGCAGCGCCCGATCGAATGCCCCTCCTGAACATTGGGCCTGCTCAAGCCAGGTAAACAGGCGCTCCGCGCCGCCACGCCCCTGGACGCGCTGCGACCAATTCAGCTGGCCGCCTTGCCAGGTAGCCAGCTGAACGACGTCACCACCGGCAAGACCAATAAAGGCCAATGCCTCGCATAGCGTGCGCGCATATTCAAATTTACTGGGTGTGCCGTAATCCATCGACTCGGTGGCATCGAGAAGAATGGTGATGGGTAGCGCGCGTTCCACCACATATTGCCGGATCATGAATTCGCGACGCCGACTATATTGGATGACGTCGAGATAGCGCAGATCGTCGCCGGGTTCGTACGGCCGATGGTCCACGAACTCGATGCCTGCCCCCTTTTCGCCAGAGGGGCGCTGCCCGCTACCGATCTGGCCGCTCTTGCCGCTCACAACAAACTGCGCGCGGCCGAGTTTCTGCAACAGCCCTGGATCGGGCCTCACGCCGCCGCCTCGACCGCTCTCTCGAAGGTTTCCTGCAGGATGGATTCGGTGGAAATGCCGTCGGCTATCGCCTCGAAGCTCAATTGCAGGCGATGACGCAATGCTGGCAGCAGGACGGCCTGCAGGTCGGAAAAGCTGACATTGTAGCGGCCATCGAGCAGGGCATGTGCCTTGGCCGCCAGCACCACCGACTGGGCGCCGCGGGGGCTCACACCGAAACGCACATACTGCGTTACGCGCGGCGAGGCGCCAGGGGAGGCTGGCTGCGTGGCGAGCACGAAGCGGGCAACTGCCCGGCGTACATGCGAGGCGATCGGCACGGCGCGCGTCAGCTCCTGCAGGGCAAGAATATCGGCCGGCGTGATGATCGCCTGTGGGGTGCCTTGCGCCGTCCCCGTCGTAAGATCGAGGATAGCGTCGAGTTCATTCTCGGTGGGAAAGGCGACGACCGATTTCATCAGGAAACGGTCGATCTGCGCCTCTGGCAGCTGATAGGTTCCCTCCATCTCGATGGGATTCTGCGTCGCAAGCACAAAGAGCGGCCTGGGCAGCATCATGGTTTGCCCACCCACGGTTACGGTGTGCTCCTGCATCGCCTCGAGCAATGCCGACTGGGTTTTCGGAGTTGCGCGGTTGATCTCGTCGGCCAGCAGCATCTGCGTAAAAATCGGGCCGGGCCGGAACTGGATGGCGGCGCCCCCATTGGCTGCGTCGAGCACAAAACTACCGGTGATATCGGCCGGCATGAGATCGGGCGTAAACTGCACACGCGAAAATTGCAGCCCGGCAACCGTCGCAATGGTGCGCACCAACAGCGTCTTGCCGACGCCGGGCACCCCCTCCAGCAGCACATGGCCGCCCCCGATCAGGGCGATCAGCAATTCGTCGATGACATTGGCCTGACCAATCACCGCCTTGCCGATCTCCTGCCGGCAACGCCGGAGGCGGTCCAGCAGCTGGTTCATTTGTTCGGCGCCGATGGTGGCCCGCTCTTCAATCTGATCCATCATGTCGCCGTCCGTCTCCCTGACGAAGGAATTGTGGGGGTAGAAGCCGATGCTGCGCTGGCAGCAACACGGTTACGATTGTTCAGTCCGAACATAAGGAGGGCTCGCAGTGGCGGCCGATAGCGCACCACGAGGCTGACCAGGAATATAATCAGGCCAAGGCACGCCCATAGTCGCCAATTGGGCGCCGCCGACCAGTAGACTCCAGGCTGCGGCAGCATGTCTCCCGCTGCAAGCAAATTTCCACCCGTGGCCTTGGCGATGCCTCCGGGATCATCGCCGGGTCGCGGCGCCGCAAGCGCAGCCGAAAAAGCAATGTGGATCGTTGCGGCGGAGCCGTCGGGCAGCGTCACCGAATAGTCGCCTTCGCGGCCGGCAGCGAAGCGAGCCTGATAGCTGCCATCGCGCTGTCGCGCCAGTGTGAGGTCGCGAGGCGCCGATGCATCGGGCATCGTCAAGCCGGCAACCAGCGTCGTGCCCGCAGCCTCGCCCGGAGCCAAATCAGGCTGCTCGGCGGAAACGACGACCTCGTCGCCGTCGCGCCGCAGATCAATCCAGGCGCCGGGCGCGGTGGGCGCAGGAGCGAAGGCGCGGACGACGCCCGACCAGAAGTGCGGATAGGACGGATCGGCAACCCATTTATCGACCCAGTCGCCCGCCGCTTGCGTCGTCAGCCCCAGGACCTGGCCTTCACCGAACTGCCAATGCGCCAGCACCGGCATTTCCTGGTCCTTGTCGTTGTGCACCGACCAATCGAGTTGAGCGCGCGTCTTGACCGACGTTTCAACATAGCCATCGACCGAGGGGGGGTGCGTGTCCGCAAGAAAATCCGCCGGCTTGCCGATTTGCACTGGCTGTATCGGTCCTCGTTTGATCGGCGAGGCCGTCGCCATCAGCGTTTCCTGCGACAGCAGGCTGGGCAGCGCATGAAAATCGCGCGACCAGTAGAAAATCCCCTGTCCAGCGGTGGCGATGTCCGAAAGGACGCCGGGATCGGCGTCGGCCCCGATCGCGATGGCCGAGACCGTGATCCCGGAGTTGGTGATCTGCTGCTCGAGCGACCGGAAATCCCCGGCCTGGCTCTGGCCGTCCGATATCACGATGATGTGCCGCGACGGATAGGGCGCATCGCGGAGCATCCGGTAAGCGAGCTCGAGCCCCGGATAGATGGAGGTGCCGCCACCCGGCTCCATCATGTTCAGGGCCGTTTCGATGGAAGACGTGTCGTCCACCTGTTGCAAGGCGACCACGGGCAACGCCAGTGTGTCGAAAGCAACGACGCCCACCATGCTCGCCGGATTGAGTAACCTGATGGCCTTGATGGCGGCGGCCTTGGCGATCGTCAGACGACTGGCACCGCCGGCGTCCAGTTGCATGCTGCTGGAGCGATCGATAACGAAGATGAGGCCGGTCTTGGGCATGTCCTGCGGTATTCGGCTCGACAGCGGCGACATCGCATCGAGAGGCGTCTGATCGTAGCCGCCGGGACCGAAACTGCTTTGCCCGCCGAGCATGAGCAGCCCATGGCCGTGGTCGCGTACGGCGCTCTGCAGCTGCTGCTGCTGTGCCGTGGTCAAAGCCGCTGCCGGCAAATCCATCAGCGCGACGACGTCGTATCCGAGCCACTGGTCCAGGCTCGTGGGCGCGGTGTCTCCTGTCATGACCTTTGGTTGCAAGCCCTGTAGCGCCAGCGCGGCGGCGAAGGCATTGGCCGCGGCAGGCTGCGACGCCACAATGCCGACACGCGGCCCCGACCTGACCGTGATGCGGATCGCATTGCGGCTGTTTTCGGGGACCGGATCGCCGCTTGCCTCTACGGCCACCTCATAAAGCGGATTGCCGGCCGCAACATTGCCGGCCGGCAAATCGAGGCGATTGCTGCCCGCCAGCAATCGCACGTTCCGGGTATTCACCAGCTTGCCGTCACGCGACACCGTCACTGTTGCCGAGACTGGCGCCGGACTGTGCACCAGGGCATGGAGGGTCAATCCGTCGCCCGCATAGGCTTGGGCCGGGCCCTCGACGCCCTCGACAACGATATCGCCTGGGGCGGCCGGAGCGGCCTCCACATCGACGGGAAGCGAGGCCGCCTGAAGCTGTGGCAAAGCCGCCAGCCATGCGGATTGGGCGCCTTGGCCCTGCAACAACAGGCGGGCGGGACGGCCGCCGGCCATGGCAGTTGCCAATTGCAGGGAATCGGCGAGATTGCCTGCCGTTCCTCCGCTCGTCGCGACGGCTCCACCGCCGAGATCGGCAACGATGCGGGGCGCCGCGCCTATTGCCACGCGCCCTGCGTCATCGGCCGCAACCGGTGCAATCTTGTCCCACAGCATGATACGGGCCACCGGTTTTGGCAGCCAGAGCGGTGCGCCAGCGACACCGGCCAGCACAGCAAGACACGCCAGTATCCCCGCAATACCGATCGAGCGATGGCGTACATGGTGCCGGTCGCTCCCCGATAGCGCATCGGGCCGCAGGAAGCGTTCGACGACCCAGCCGGCGACGCCGAGCTCGGCAAGGATCAGCAACGCCGTCAGGGCCAGGAGGAGCCACCACGGCGCCGGCTGCCAGATGGCCCCACCCACTTCAACGGCAGGCTCTTCCGCCGGGGCGGCGCTTTCCGGCGCCGGATTGACCGCGAGATAGGCCGCCCGACCATTCCTCTCCAGCCGGTAAATCCCGGCGCGCTGGGGCACGAATGCGCGATCGGCATCGGCGTCGAGCCAACCAGCCTGATCGTGGACGGCTGCGGCAGGCACGGCGGGGGCCGAAGGGGCCACGGCCGAGGAGCCAACCTGCTCGTCCATGAGGGAAATGCCGCCAGCCAATAGCCGCGGTGGCAGCGGGCAGACCTGCCCCACGACGCACGCATCGGCCTGGGGCCCAACGGTACTGATCCCCGACCATGCCAGGATGTCGTGCAGCAGGATCGGCAGATCGGCTCGGTTGGGCCAGTTGGAGGAATCGATGTCGACGGCGAAGCGCACATCGCGGCCGGTCCTGAGGGTGCGCGCCTGAAGCAGCGGCCCGGCAGCCTGCTCAGCCACTGCCTCGGCGCCAGCGAGCAGTGGAAAGCCGAAAGCCTTGCTGGCGGTGAATCCGGGCCAGTCCACGCCCTGCGACAGATCGTTGTTCGAATCCCATCGCGTTGGAGTGGCGGCGAAGCTGCTCGGCTCGGCATCGCCGTTCAGGCGTGCCGCGCCCGCCCATAAGGTGTTGGTGTCCGGCTGCCGCGCGATGATCGCATCGTTGACGATCACCAGATCAAAAGCGGCATCGTCATCGGGCAAATTGTCTGCCGCGAATAATTTGAGGTTCGGCAAGGCCTTGAGCGCATCAACCAGCGCGCCCGTCGATTTCCCGATGACCAGCACCCGCGGCAAGTTGCCCCCGAGCACAGCACGGTAGCTGGCGACGACTTCTGCGTTCCGCAGCAATTGCACCACGAGGGCGCCGCTCGAGGGCAGCGTCAGGTCGGCTGAAACGGGCGTGAGCGTGGCGTCCGGGCTGGCCGTCAGCTTCTGATCCATCTGCTCGGCGAAGGCGCCGGCGCCTTCGGGCTCGAACAGGACGCGCAGTGCGTAGTCGGGCTGAGCGGAAGACAATCGGGCTTCGCCTCGCACCGACCACTTGCCGGCGGCGCCACTGATCGGGGCGACGGCGAGCGACAAGGCTTCGGTGGGCGCGACAGCCCCGGGGACACTCTGGACTTTGAGGTCGAGCGGCGCCAGGGCTTTGGCCAGGCGGCCGCTGGCGGCCGTATCGGGACCTAACAGCAGCGCGCTGGTGGCCTCGCCGCCGGCGGCAATTTCATGAACCAGGTCGCCCACGCGGCTGACGTCGATAGCGCCGTCCTGCGCCCCGATCCGGCCCAGAGGGGTGGCCAGCGCCGAGACATCATCAAGCCTTGCACCGACGATCGCCGGCACCGCGCCCGCGACAAGGATCGACACACGATCCGCCGGCTCCGCCGGAGCGAGGCGCAGTTGCTGCTGAAGCGCCTGCTTTTCGGCATCGAGCTGAGCCGCTCGCTGGGTGTCGTCACCGTGGAGCGCGGCATCCAGAATGAAGATCCGGTGCGCCGGACGGTCGCCGAAGCTGGGCTCGGCCAGCGCCAAGGCGGCGGCGAGCACGGCCAGAATCTGCAGCGCGAGCGGCAGGGTGAGCGGCGGCCGCCGCAGGGTGGGGCGATGCGCGGCCTTGGTGACGATGGCACTCCACAGCCGCAGCGAGGGTACGCGAACGCTGCGTGCCCGGCGCATGTGCAGCCACAGCACCGGCACGACAAGGAACGCAACGGCCAGCCATTGTGGGGCAAGAAAACGCATACCGATCACTGACCATCCGAATCGGGACGGAAGTAGCGAGCAAGAATGTCGCGCTCCCACGGGTGGATTTGGTGGCGGTCGACGGCCTGATCGGGCGCACCGGTCCAGGTATCCGGGACGGGGCCCGCGGTGTAGGGCGCCACCGGGCCCGTCCCGGTGGGCGGCGCAGCCTTTACGGTGATGCGTTCACCCTCGGTCCCGATTGCCTGCGGCAGCGACAATTGCCCGGCATCGTGCGACAGCAGATCCCCGAGTTGCGCGTCACTGCCGCCATTGCCAAGCGGACGCGTCCCATCGCCGGCCTGCACACCGGAGCTATAGGCGTTCTCAGCCGCCTCGATCTGCTGTTGCTCCGTCAGCGTCAGCTGTGCGTTCGTCGACGACGGCTGCGGCTGCTGGAAGGTGCTGAACGCCTCGTCATAGCCATTACCGGCATGCGCTGCCGGCGCGTCTTTGAGTGCGGCAGGCGACTGTTCGGGATTGTTGACGTCAGGCTGGGGCGGTCTTTGCTGCTGTTGCGGTTGCTTCGGCTGGCTCGCCGGGGAAGGCGATGGGGCGTCCTGTTGCGGCAGCCTGGTGTGATCGACAACTTCCGGGCGGGCAGATGGCGATTGCAGGGACAAGACCTGCGTCGGCAAAGCCTGTGCGGCCTTGCTTGCCTGCGGAGAGTTCAGCGTTTGGTCATCAATTCCATTAGTATGCGATGCGAACTGCCCCTGGACCTGGGTGACATCGTGGCTCCCTGGCGTGCCACCCGATGTTTCCGCGTCGGATACGCTGGTCTTGGGCGCCGCTCCCCCCGGCAGGGACGACTGCTGTCGAGTGGCATCCGTATTAGCCAGCTGGGTGACCTGCACCGGCAGCGCGCTATCGGCCTTTGCGGCGTCGCCTGGCTGAGGGGCCGCGCCAGCATCGGTCACCGAGCCTGGTGCGAGCACTGCACTGCCTGCCGGAACTGAAAGCCCCAGTACGATCGCCACTGGAATCAACAGGACCCAGCGCGACAACCAGGGTGAGGCCATGGCGCCCGGATCGAGCGCGCGAATGCGCCCATGCGCGTCCCTGGCCAGCGCTGCCCCGAGCAGCGCATCGAGGGCATGGCGCGGTGCGGCCCCGCTGATTTCAAGCGCTGTGCTGAGCCGCTCGTCGAGCTGAAGCCGACGATCCGCCAATCGTGCGAGGCCCAGGCGGTTCGGCGCCGACAGGGTGGCGCGCGCCAGTGCCACTCCAATCCACAGCGCGAGGACCACGATGGCGGCAAGAACGGAAACCAGACGTGAAAAGGAGGCGCTCGATCCGGAGGCGCCGACATGCACCACGACCGCCCGCGCAATCTCGCTGAGGAGAAAGACAACCGATGCCGCTGCCAGCCCTCGCAGCACGGCCCCGGCAATTCGTGTTGTCCAGATGCGGTGCCGGGCTGCCCGGAGAAAGCCCTCAAGCCCACCGTTGTCGGGTTCGGCGCGGATACTTAGACACTCCCAACAACTGCTCCGGTTACAGCTGATGTCGCCTTGGACAATCAACGGCGGACGGACCACTCCAGCGGCGCCCTCCTGCGCTAACCGCTGGTCAGCTTTGAACTTAGCCCGAATCAGGCTTTGTTTCCAGAGGCCGACCTGGCCAAAGAATTAAACGTGAAGTACGTCAGTGACGCCGGAAGCACCCCGACGATCTTCGCTCCAACGACGGCATGCAGACGCGATCAGTCGGCCTTTAGGTCGTTGGGACGCCGTCTCAGAACGCGATTGCGAAAGTGCCCTTGAGGGCCTGGTCCGTCGTGTCCCCGGAAAACTGGCCCCCGTAGGATAGTCCGAGATTGGCATTGGGGCTGAGGGCAAGATCGATCCCGGCACTGACGAGGATCGCATCCTCATCGATCGGGCTGCCCGCGATGGTGAAGGGTGAGGCGCCCGCAAAGGCCAGCCGCGACTGCGGCGTCGTGTTGACGAGGGCATGGCGCCAGCCGAGCGAGCCGCGCGCCACCATCGCAACGCCATCGAGATCGAAGGCCATCGATGCCCGCAGGCCGATCGTGGTGAACACCGTATCCATGGTGCCGCCAGCGCCCGTCAACGCCGCCGCGCCCCCCTGCTCCCTGAAGCCATCGGTATCGAGGCTCACATAGGCAAGGCTGGCAAACGGCTCCAGGGCGATTTGGTCCACATCGATGCGGTAACCCACATCCCCAAACACCTGGCTTACCCGGGCGTCATAGCTGGCCGACAGGTCATTATCGAGCCCCGGGAGACTGACGTGCCGGCTCGTGGCGATGCTTTGCCAGGTGTTGGTAGCACCGGCGCGAAGGCTCAGATTGCCCCATTGCGTGCCGCCATAGATGCCGGCGTAGTATTCCCCGACCGTCGCCGAAGAATTGCGCTTATCAATATCGATGATGCCCTGGCCGAAGCCGGCGAAAGCGCCAACGCGCCAGCTGTCGAACAGCGTTGCATCCCCGCCGATCAACAGGCCGCTGGTCGATCGATCCATTGCGGCGACGTTGTCATTGCCATGGGTGTGTCCCCACGACCCGATCGCCTGGCTCCACACCTTGGGACGATCCGATGCGATGGCGCAGTCCGACGCGCCCGGGCTCCCGGTGGCGTTACGCCGCTTCTCGGGTTCAGCGCCGACCGAACAGAAGGTACCGCGCAGGACGTCGGTTACGGCGCCCCGCAACAAATCGCTGTTTTCGAGGCTCGCCGCCTGTGTGGAGGCGTGGATTTCACCCGATAACTGGTCCAGTGCATCATGCGCCGAGTCGACGTCGGGCTGGTTGATGACGCCCGTATGCACAGGATTTGACGCCGGCAAATCGTCGACGCTGCCACCGACCCCGCCCTGATTGGGCGAGCCGCCGATCGAGATAATGCTGCGGCGCTGCTTGGTCACCAGGTAGGCGTTGTTGGCATCGTATTCGTCCGTCAGGCTGATGAAAGCCGTCAGGTCGATTTCCCCGTTCAGGTCGAAGGTGCCGCGCAAGCCGTTGGTGGCGGTCAGGACCGTATAGCGGGTACCCGCCACATAGGGCGCCACCGGATTCTTCACCACCTGCAGGATGGCACCGTCCTCGAGGATGGCCTCGCCGTTGACGGCGAGCTTGTCCGCACTCGTTGAGGTGGGATTGACTTCGGCCTGATAGATGGCGCCGGCCTGCTGCGCATAATTGCCGTTGACGGTGAGCGTGCCGATACCGTTGCCGGGCGCAATCGTGCCGCCGGAAACCAGTGTGGTTTGGCCAACCGCGCCCTTTCCGGTGAGCATTGCACCATCATGCACGAGAACCGCCGAACTGGCGATCGAGCCATCGACCGCAAGCGCGCCGGAGAACACGTCGGTACCGCCGCTCAGGCTGCTGATCGCGGTCAGCACAGTCTTGCCGCTGCCGGTCTGGGCCAGTGCGCCGGTACCGCTGATGACGCCATCGAAAATCAACCTGTCGGAACGGTCGAAGGCCAGGAGGCCATTGTCGAGGACATCGCCGGTAATCGAGCCCGCGGTGCCGCCATTACCCACTTGCAGCGCGCCGGCGGAAATCATCGTGCCCCCGCCATAGGTATTGGTGCCTGTCAGAATGGTGGTGCCGCTGCCGATCTGGGCCAGTGAACCACTGCCCGAGATATTGCCTGCCGCAAGCGCGCTGCCAGCCCGGTTGAAGGCCAAGACGGCATTGTCGACCACATTGCCGTTGAGGTTGCCGGATGCGCCGCCATTACCGATCCGCAGGATGCCGTCGCTGATCGTGGTGCCGCCCAAATGGCTGGCATCGCCGACAAGCACAAGGCTGCCCGCGCCGGCCTTGGTCAGCGAGCCGGGGCCCGTGATATCGCCATCCAGAGTGGCGATGGTGCCCGCGTCCGTGAGGAAGGCGCCGGCGCCGGTCAGGGTCACGGCGCGATCCAGCACCAGGCTCGTCGTCGTCTGGAGGGTGCCGCCGTCGAACGACAGGCCGCCATCCGCATCGCCGAGATTGGCATTCGACGAAATCCGCACCGTGCCGCCATTGAGGGCGGTGCCGCCCGTATAGGTGTTGGCACCCGTCAGCACCAGCGTGCCGAGATCGCCCTTGACCAACTGGCTGGCGCCGGTCAGCTCGGACGCGATCGTCGCGACGTAACCGGCCCCACCCGTGGAACCGTCGCCCACATTGATGCGGGCCGCCCCTCCAACCAGTGTGAGGACATCGCCCTCGACCAGATAGCCATCGCTGCCGAACTGCATCCCCGAAGCCGTGACATCGCCATTCCCATTATCGACCGAGACCGTGCCGGCGGCAGCGCCGAAGACTGCAAAAGCGCCATCCTTATAGGGCGTGTTGGCAAGACCGGTCATTTCGGTCCAGTTGTCGGCCGTTCCGGCCAGTTGCCAGGTGCCGTCGCCGCCCTGAACCACGCCATCGCTCCCGGGGCCTGCAGCGCCATCCCAGAAATTCAGCGTCTGTCCGGCGGTGTTGACCAGGTTGACCTGGTGGTCGATCGAGGTCTGCACGTAAAGTTCGGGATCGGCGACGGCCAGAGTCAGGCCGGGACCAGCCAGCGTGCCGTCATAATTGAAGACCCGATAGACACCCGGGCCGAATGTACGGCCCGGCGAAGCGGTGATGCTCAGCGTGCCATCCAGCGTCAGGTCGCCGCCCACATTGACCAGATCGTTGAATGTGCCGCCCGGCACATAGGCTTCGCCGAACTCGTAATCGAGCCTTGCGGCGGCATCCATGACGAGATTGCCCTTGATGGTGAGCGTACCGGGGCTATTGCCGGGCGCGAGCGTGCCGCCGATCACGTTCACGTCGCCCCCAATGGTGCCGCTGCCGCCCAGCGTGCCGGCCGCCGCAATATCGACCGTCCCCGTCGCCGCCGACTGATCGCCATTGATGCGCAACGTGCCGGCATTGACGGTCGTGGAACCATGATAATTGTTGTCGGCGGTCAAGGTGAGGATACCGCCGCCATTCTTGATCAGTGCACCGGAGCCGGAGATCTTGCCGTTGAATTCGGCTGCATTGGAGCGGTCGAAGATCAGTGTCGCGTTGTCGGTCACGTTGCCGGTGATGGAGCCGGCCGTTCCGCCATCGCCGATCTGCAGGGTGCCGGCGCTGATCGTCGTGCCCCCCGCATAGGTGTTCGTGCCAGCGAGGGTGGTTTTGCCCAAGCCAGCCTGCACGAGCGCGCCGGTGCCGGAAATGACGCTGTCGATGATGAGCGCATTATCCGACCGATTGAACGCCAGTGCGCCATTATCGGTGATGACGGCACTCGCAATGCTGCCTGTCGTCCCGCCATCGCCCAGTTGCAGCGTGCCGGCGCCGATGACGGTCTCGCCGGTATAGTCGTTCTCGCCCGTCAGGGTCAGTGTGCCCGTACCCTGTTTGTGGAGACCGCCCGAGCCGGTAATTTCGGTTTCAACGCCGATGTCGAAAGCATTGCTATCGAACCAGGCGCCCTCGGACCCCACCGTCAGCGTTGTGAAATCCACGAGGAAATCGTCTTCGTCGCGGTTCGCGCGCAGAATTCCGCCGTTGAGATTGAGGATTGCGGTTCCGTAGCCCCGGACTATCGAGCCGGCCTCGAGAATGCCGCGGCCGTCGGCATCATTCCCCGACAGGTTGAGGGTACCATCCCCGCCCATCTGCGCACCGATGCGGATGTCCCCCTCGACCTCGACGACGCCGCCACCGAGAATTTCCAGCGTGCCGGTACCGGCCCTGCCGATATAGAGGTCGCCCGTATTGGTCCAGGTCGAGGTATGACCATTCCCGCCCGAAACGGTGGCCCTGCCCTCGCCGGTGCCGCGGCCGAGACTGGCTTCGCCATCATTGTTCAGCACGCCGCCATTTTCGATAGTCAGCGTGCCGGTGCCGTCATATCCGACAAAGAGGTCCCCGGCGTTGACCCAGGTTGAGGCATTGGTGCCGTCATGCCCCGAAATCTCGATCGTGCCCACCCCGTCGATGCTGTCGCCGACATAACCGAGAGTGCTGCTGAGCTTGGCGCCGTCCTCGACGTAGAGGAAACCAGTGCCAGCCGCGCCGACAACCAGGCTGCCACTATTGGTCCAGGTTGACGCAGCGGCGCCATCGCTTCCCGTGACGATGACGCTGCCTGAACTGCCCAGATCCCTGCCGATCGTGGCGTTCGCAGTATCCGCCGCACCCCCGTCACCGATGAGCACAGTTCCCGTTGCCGTTTGCCCGACGACAAAACTGCCACTGGTCACCGCCCCGCCATTTTCGATTTGCAGAATTCCCATCGCCACCGTCCCGACGATAAGATTGCTACTGCTCCATGCCGACCCCGCGCCCGAGACAGTGGCCGTTCCGGCGATGCCGGCGTTGGGGTCGCCGCTGTCCTGATAACCCACATAGCCATATCCGGTTGTGTTCACCACGCCGCCATCCTCGATGGTCAGCGTGCCGGTGCCGTTGTCTCCCAGATATAGGCTGCTGTTTTCCCAGGTGGATGCGTGATCGCCGCCGTCACCGCCCGAGACCGTAACCGAGCCGACGGCCCCGGCACCGACACCGAGACGACCCTGCCCACTGCCGACCCAGCCGCCGCCCTCGATGATGAGCGTGCCGGTGCCGCTGGAGCCAACATCGAGGTTGTGCCAAACGTTGGCACTATCGATCATGTCCCATGTCGAGACATTGTCACCACCATCGGTGCCGGACACGGTGACCATGCCGGTACTGTTGAGGCCAATCGTGCCCTGCGTGTTTTGCACGACGCCGCCAGCCTCGATGTTGAGAACGCCAGCCCCCCCGTTACCGACATAAAGGGCGTTCGTACTCGTCCATGTCGAGAGATGGCCATTTCCATCGCTGCCTGAGACGGTAACCGTGCCGGTGCCGCCGGATCGGCCGACATAGCCCCAGGCACTCTCCACTTGGCCGCCGCCGTCTATTTCAAGCTTGCCGACACCGCGGGAGCCAACAGTAAGGGTCTGATTATTGATCCAGGTCGAGGCAACTCCATTGTAACCAGAGACGGTGACGAGCCCATTGCCGTTGATATTGTTGGCGATATAGCCCAACTCATTGGTTACCTTGCCGCCACCCAGGATGGTCAGGCTACCGGCACTTGAACCGCCAACAGTGAGATTGCCGCCGACGGCCCAGTCCGTCGAGCCGTCCGGGGCAGGGCTGACATTGTCGCCGGTGACCGATTGCGCGTATGTGGGCCCAAGACCCGCAGTCACGACGATGAGCGTGACGATGCCCGTCGTCAGCAGCAAGGACCGGCGTTGGTCGGTCGCTCTACCGCCGCGCGGCAGCCGACTTCGAAACACTGAAGCGTTGAGATTGATGCAATCTTTTGTCAGCATGGCCGGTATGAAAAATGTCAAAGCAATAAATGAATACTGACTTCACTATGCTAACAGTTCAATAATAAAGCCTGCGCCCCGACGACCAATGACGAGCCAGGAAAGAACCCCCATTCCGAGTTCGTTCACGGTGGCTCGACCATCCGATTTCGCGTTTTCGTCGAAAGCGATTTCGTGCAATCCTTGTTGAGACCGGCGGAAACCATGGGAATTGTCCGCTACGTTTCGCCAAGGGGTTTCGATCTCAACGGAAACTGCCGGCAGGGTGACTCTCCAAGGCTTTGGCGATAACTTCGTTGGAGCCTCAAATACGAATTTCGCGCTCGGTTACGGAGACTCGGCGACCGCGCTGCTTCCGAGCTATTCGATAGCCGGCGACTGAACACCTGAAAGCGGCCTATACTCTCGTGCGACGACCCGACGATCCGGGAATCGATTTTGGCCGCACGGTCAATCAGGGAGGTCGTGAGATGCGTCGGACTGCGATTACAATTATCGCCCTCATGGTGAGTATCGGGGCGGCGCTGGCCCAGCAGGGCGATGTGGCGCTGGGCAAGCAGGTCTTCGATCTTCGATGCGCCGGCTGCCATGCCGTGGGTGGTGAAAGTGCCAAAAATGCCCCTTCGCTCAACAACCTGATCGGCCGAGTCGCGGCTTCGGTCGAGGGATTTGACTATTCCGACGCCATGATTGAAGCGCGGCAGCGCGGGGTGGCCTGGGATGTCGAGACACTGAGCAGGTTCATCACCAAGCCGCGCAGCGTCGTCAATGGGTCGAACATGGCGTTTACCGGCCTGCGCAATCCCAACGATGTGGCCAACGTGATCGCTTATCTCGCCACCTTCTCCCCATCGCCGGCCCCATAGCCGGATGCTCAATTTCACATGGGCAAGGATGTTGCAACCATGATCGAAACAGTGAAAGCATCGCAGTCCGGCCTGCGGTAAGGGAGTACGGTCCCGACGAGCTTTCCCGACCACTACGCGATACCGGAGTCCCATGAAGAAAAAAGTTTATCCCGAAGCCTTTCGCCGCGAACTGGTGGATGAGGCGCTCAATCGCACGCCACGGGGCGGCTTTCCCGAGCTGGAGAAACGCCATGGCCTTCGCGCGGGGACACTGTTCGACTGGGTGGAGGAACTTGGGCCACCCGCGCCGCCGGCACCGTTTTCGGCTCAGCATTTCTGGATTGGCAACACCGCGCTCAGCGCCAAGGATTTTGGCCGCTATTTCGATCATGATCCCGGCTACTGGCAGATCGAGCAGGACGAGCTCGGAAGCGCCGGCCCGGATGTTACCGGCTGCGAGTTCTGCAGGGACATCGGCAGCCGATACTTATACGACGAAGATCTGATGCTGGTGATCCACGAAACCGATCCGATGCCGGTCGCAAAGCTCGTAGGACTAAGCGCACTGGACTCGAAGGCCTCACGTGCCGCCATCGTCGAGGAATGCGAGCGTCGCGGCATCACGGCTGCGAACGCCATGTTTGTCTATTCGGACCCCACGCAGGAAATTCCAACCGAAGACAAGCTCTATAACGGCCTGGCCTATATTGGCCTGTTTTCCAACAAATGATGGGATTCGCCGCAGGAGGCATGGTGCATATCATGCGAAGCCACCTACCCTGCGGTCACCCATTATGTCGGACGCGGCCCGCCAAATGCGACACCTCGAAAATGCCTGCGCTTCCCAACCCGGCTGAGGTTTTTGCAGCCCGGATCGCTTCATGCAGATATGGATCTTAGCCATCTGCGCGGCCCCGCCGGATATCATTCGAATACATTGCGGAATTGGCCAGGCCGGCGGTAACTTGCTGCCATGGGCATCAAAGATCGTAGTCAGCTACTATCTGACTGGGAGCCCGTCCCATGGGAGCTCGCTGGTCCTGCAGCCGATGCCCAGGAGGCCGGCTTCCACCAGCGAGCACTCAAGGTAATCACGTGGACCAAAACTCCCTGGCAAGAATTTCCTGCGGAAGGGATTTTCGGCCACGACAGGGATTGGTTCGTTTCCAACGACATTCGCTTTTACGCGACTGCAAATGGCGAAGACCTCATCCTCATTCAACTGGTTTGGCATGGGTTTCCTGATCCGCCGGAATGGGGCCTATGGTCACGGCCCGCAGGGGAAGCCGCGCCATGGAAACCGTGGGGGCACGTCTGTGAACTGCCCGACCCGTGGGTTGTGCCCGGCGAGAAGGGTGTGGCCGCCTAGGTCCAGCGCATCGATGCTTCGATCACCGATGTCGTCGCTGCCGAGAACCGCGAGGCCCGGTGCGTGCAGCCAATTACGGCCGGCTATGAATTCGATGGCCGGAAGCGATTTCACTTCCAGGTGAATCCATTCTGCCCACCATCCGGGGCAGTCACGCTCTTATGCATGGGCCCCGGGCAGCGAGCTCGCCATCCAAATGCAAACATACCGAAGGACATCATGGTGAAGTTTCGCTCAACCAGCCTGATAACGGGTGGCCTCGCCCGTTTCAGAAAGAGCGCGCCCCCGACCAGGTACGCGTCCTTCGCCTATTGAACCTCAGGCGTGGGACTTTACGTAAGCCACAAGGCCGGCGACGTCATCAGGCACCAGCCGGCCGATTGCAGCGCTGGAATAAACGGCGTTGATGATCGTGCCATCAGGCGCGAGCACGAAGCCGGTCGTTTGCAAATAGCGTGGGCTTTCGTTGGTGTAGGCGCCGGTCGCGGCGACGACGGTATCGATATCAGCGCTATGCCCGACCGGGAACGCCAGCCGGTTCTTGGCGATGAGCGCCGCGGTGGTCTCCTCGTCATCGACCGAAAAGGCCACGACCTTGATACCCAACTCGGCGAATTTGTCCTTCGCGCGCGCGAAGGAGGCCAGCTGCGCGTTGCAATAGGGGCACCACGATCCCCGATAGATGAGAATGACCCCGAACGAGCCGGCAAGCGCCCCCGGCAGGTCAATCGTGCCGCCTCCAACGGCGGAGATTTCAAGATGAGGGAAGGTCTGGCCATTTTGAAGCAAGGGCATGCGTAAGCTTTCACAATTGGACTAATCGGTCCAGTTGTGCCATACGACATTGGACTGTCAAGTCCAGTTGCGCTAATGTGAGCGGCATGACGGTCAATGCAGCAAAAACATCCAGCCGGTTGACGGCGCGCGGGGCAGCGACGCGGGCGCGCATCGTGGCGGCAGCGGCCGATCTCGTGGATGTTCATGGTGCGGGCGGCACCAGCCTCGACGAGGTCATGGCCAGGAGCGGCGTCAGCAAGTCGCAGCTTTATCATTATTTCGCCGACAAGGACGCGCTGATCCGCGAAGTAATCGCGCTGCAGACGCAACGCGTACTCGGCTTCCAGCGCATGAAGCTGGAGCCGCTCGATTCAATATCGGCGCTGGTCCGGTGGCGCGACGCCATCGTGGCGGCCAACGCAATGGTGAACTCCCGCGGCGGTTGCCCGGTCGGCTCGCTCGCCAACGAGCTGGCGGACCGGTCCGAGCCGGCACGCGACGTCCTCGCGGAAAGCTTCGAGCATTGGGAAACGCTGCTCGCCGACGGTTTGCAGACCATCGTGGAGCGTAGCGCGTTCGCTGCGGATGTCGATGTTCATGACATCGCGGCGGCCATGCTCGCCGCGATCCAGGGTGGGTTGCTGCTTGCCAAGACCACCCGCAACACAAGGGCGCTGGAACTCGCGCTCGACATGGCGATCGATCATGTGTCTCGCCATCTGTCAGCTGACGAGGCGGAGAGCATGAAGCAGGCCGGCACAAGCGCAACGCAAAAGCGCGGGGCATGAGAGTTGGTTAGTGCTTCTCGGGAGGAAGCGTGGGCCACGCTGATGCGGGCAGCGCTTGACGGCGACGCACAAAGCTATCGACAGTTCCTGAACGCCGCCACGCCCCATCTGCGCGGCCTCGTTCGCCGGCGGTGCCTGCCTTTGGGCCTTGTGGCAGATGCGGACGATATCGTGCAGGAGGTCTTGCTCGCCATCCATCTCAAACGCGAGACCTGGGATCCCGAGCGCCTTATTGGTCCATGGATCGCGGCAATCGTCCGCTACAAGCTGATCGACGCGCTTCGCCGCCGGGGGCACGTCATCAAGGTTGCCCTCGAAGACGTCATCGACAGCCTGGCTGTCGCTCCTCCAATCGAAAACGTTCCCGACCACGACGTTCTCAAGCTGCTGGATTCCCTGGGCAGCAAGCAGCGCAGTGTCGTCGAGCAGATATC
Organism: Devosiaceae bacterium; assembly: GCA_036499825.1. GTDB lineage: Bacteria > Pseudomonadota > Alphaproteobacteria > Rhizobiales > Devosiaceae > Paradevosia. Next base: position 16,073 of record DASYCZ010000011.1, on the reverse strand, counting down.
GCTTCAAGGGGCGAGCGTTCGCGAAACCGCCAGCAGACTGGCCATGACCGAAGGCTCGGTTCGGGTGACCCTGCATCGGGCGCTCAAGGCGCTCGCGGCAGCCTATCGGAACGGATGAGGCCGACCGCTCACCAGCGTAGCGTCCATTTTCCCATAAGGGTTCCCAAGAGGCCGACAAGCGCTATGCCGCCGGAGTACCAGATTGCCAGAAACGGCAATGTCTCCTCGGTGCAGTGGAAGGAATAGACCCAGGCGCCGGCGGCGCCGGCGAAGAGTCCGGCGGCGAGGCCTGCCAAAGCCAGATTGGTCGGGGCGAGGCGCCGTAACAGCAGCAGGTTGGAGAGCAGGAACGGCAGAGACAAGCCAATGATATAGAGAGGGCAGACCAGAGCGGATGAACCCATGATCAGCGCCTGGCGGATTTCGGCGGGCGCGGCGGCGAGTTCAAACGCGGAACACAATGCCACCACGGCGAAGGCGGCCAAGGCCGCTAAAAGCGCGCGACGGCCCGACAGACCCGGACGGGCCAAATAGAACACCGCCAATCCGCCGAACGCGGCGAGGACCAGGGTGTAGCCGGACTTGATCCAGAATATCGGCGTCGTCACCGCCACCGGCATATCCGGACGCAAGCCGAGCAGCGCGAGCATGATTACGGCTGAAATCGGAAGAGCCAAGGCCAGGGCAAGCATCAGGCGGCCGATTATGGCGCCGCGTTTTACCGGGCGCATATCCTCTACCAGGGCATCGATCAGATTATCGGTCATCGCCACGTCCTCGGCAAAGCGCATACCCGGCGGCAGCGGCGGCGCCGCTCCGCTCGCATCCCAGATGTCTGCGTTTTGTCATATGTAGTAGTTCGGCGGTCCGCCGCCAAATGTTACAGCCGCGAGGCTTTTCTCCCCGGACCAGCCGTATCACGAAGCTGTCATCCTGTAACAAATTCGCCGTCTGGCCGAACTCGTCTTCATGAGCCGCGCAATGGCATCGACGCCGGCGGCTTTCCCACAGGAGAGAGTTCAAATGAAAATGTTCGCCCGCACGACTGCCCTTGCGGCCCTGCTCATCGGTGTCAGCCTCGGCGCCACCGGCGCCGGCTTTGCCCAGGACGCCATGACGCCGGCGCCAATGGCCAGCAGCGCCATGGCGCCCGACGCCATGGAGAAATGCCATACCGACGCCATGGCCGAAAAGGACACGAGCAAGCAGAACCAGATGCTGGCCAACTGCAATGCGATGGCTCCCGGTGCGATGGGCGCGGACGCGATGGGCACCAACCATATGGCACCCGATGCGATGGCCCCGAACGCAATGGCCCCGAACGCAATGGCGCCGGCCAAATAGCTGCAGTTCTTATGCGCCCGAGCCACGCTGCGGCCGGGCGCATATCTTTCCCAACGGAGACGGAACCATGTCCATGCAAGCCGGGCCCACCGCGGCCTCCGGGCCCCTGATATACCGGCAGTCCGTCTGGACCCGCCTGACCCATTGGATCTGGGCGATAGCCCTGTTCTTCTTACTGCTGTCGGGGCTGCAGATCTTCAACGCTCACCCCAGCCTCTATATCGGCCAGCAATCGGGCTTCGGTTTCGACAACGCGGTTTTGCAGATCGACGCCATCAACACCGACGAGGGACCGAGAGGAAGAACACAAATCTTCGGCAAGACGTTCGATACGACCGGCATCCTGGGAATGAGCGGCCCGCAGGCCCGGCCACAGTTTCAGGGTTTTCCCGGTGCGCTGACCATTCCATCATTCAGGGATCTGGGAACGGGCCGGGTGGTTCACTTCTTTTTCGGCTGGGTGTTCGTTACGGCGATCTTCTTCTGGTTTGCCGCAAGCCTGATTTCGGGGCACGTCCGGCGTGACGTCCTCCCAACGCCGGCCGATCTCAAGGATTTGCCCCGGGATATTGCCGATCATGCGCGGCTGAGGTTCCATCACGGACGCAGCTACAACACGCTGCAAAAACTGTCCTATAGCGCGGTCTTCTTCGTGCTGTTTCCGCTCATCATCCTGACCGGGCTGACGATGAGCCCCGGCGTGGATGCGGCCTGGCCGTGGCTGCTCGATCTGTTCGGGGGCCGGCAGACGGCGCGCACTGTCCATTTCTGCGTCATGGCGCTGCTGGTGCTGTTCTTCGTCGTCCACATCCTGATGGTTTTTGCCGCAGGACCAATCAACGAATTGCGCTCGATGATCACCGGCTGGTACCGGGCCAGCCCCGGCACGCCATTCGATCCGGCCTGCGGGGAGAAACAATGATGAGCCCGATCACGCTATCGCGCCGTCGCCTGCTGAGGTTGGGCGCCGTGGGCGCCTCGAGCCTGGTGCTGGCCGGATGTGACCAGTTCGATTTTCTGGGAAGCAGAGAAAACGTCGTGCGCGACACGTTGGAGCAAGCCAACAACGTGACCTATCGCGCGCAGCGCCTGCTGGTCGATCAAAACGCTCTGGCACGCGAATATCCGGAAAGCGAGATCCGCCAGGGTCAACGCCCCAATGGCTCGACCGACCCGACCAGCCCGGAATATCTGGCGCTCAAGGCCAACGACTTCGCAGACTACAAGCTGACCGTAACGGGGCTGGTCGAGCGGCCAACAGCTTTCTCCCTTGCTGAATTGCGCAACATGCCGGCGCAGACACAGATTACCAGGCACGACTGCGTCGAGGGTTGGAGCACCATCGCCAAATGGACCGGCACGCAGCTGGCCGGCATACTGGACCATGTCGGGGTCAAGCCCGAGGCCAGATTTGCGGTCTACCATTGTTACGACAGCCTGGAGGGAGCACAGGGGCCGGTGCCGTTCTATGGCAGCTCCGACCTGATCGACGCGCGGCATCCCCAAACGATCCTCGCCTATGGCCTCAACGGCCAAACCTTACCCGTCTCCAATGGGGCGCCCATCCGAATGCGGATTGAACGATCACTGGGATACAAGCAGCCCAAATACCTCCACACCATTGAGCTGGTCGACAGCTTTTCGCGGTTCGGCCTGGGGAAGGGCGGCTATTGGGAAGACCAGGGATATGACTGGTATGGCGGGATCTAGCCGATGGTAAGTCGAGGCTCGGGTAAACACCGTCGGCGCCGCGTTCGGTTTGGTATTTTCCAGATGACGCAGGCAGTTTGATAGGATGCGAACCTGGGACAATCCGCTATCAAGGACTCATACCGCTGGGAATCAGGCTCCCATCGCTGCCGGGTTGCCAATATTTGGCAATATATGGTCTGCATCTAGACTGCCTAAAGCAACATCTTCCACGATCTCTTCGATCTCCCGTTCGCCGTAGAGTGCAAAAATTTGCGTGCGTAAGATTTCAACGGCATCCTCAGGATTGTGAGCTGTAACGCCGCATCCCAGATTTAAGGGCGAAGGTTTGCCGATCATGCGAAACCTAAACCAATATCGATGCAGCATTTTCTTATTTTCCGGGCATAGGTCGTGATTGAGCGCCCTGGAATTTAGCTGTAGCTCGGCCCTTGCGGGCTTTTATCTCGTCGCCGGCCATGCGCGCGCCGATGTCGATGCCGTAATGGACTTCGGCTTCGGCACGCGCGCAGGCTCGGTGTCGATGGATGGCTATTCGCTGGGCGCCTATTACACCCATATCGGCCCGAGTGGCCGGTATGTGGATGCGGTGCTGCAGGGCACACGCTACGGCGATATCGCGGCGACCTCGCAGCTGCGGCAATCCCAGAGGCTCGACACCGATGGCTGGGGAATGCTGGCCTCACTGGAAGGCGGCTATCCGGTCACCATCGGCGATGGGTTCATCCTCGAGCCGCAGGCACAGATCGTCTATCAGCATATCGATCTCGCCGATAGCGCCGATGCCTTCGGCCAAATCGCGTTCCAAAACAGCGATGCGTGGTTCGGGCGGCTGGGCGCCCGCCTGTCGCGGGACTGGACGCTGGAGGATGGCCGAAAGCTCACGGCCTGGGCCCGGGCCGGCTTGTGGTCCGGCTTCGGCGCCGAGGCGCAAACGACTTTCTCCAACCCCCAGGGCCTCGGCGACACGACGTTCGGCACGGATCTGGGTGACACCCTGGCGCAATTCGATGTCGGCGTCTCCAGCCAGCTCAGCGATAAAGTCTCCGCATTCGCTGTCGGCAGCTACGATCTCTCCCTCACCGACACAGGCGGCCACGGCTTTGGGCCCCGCATCGGCCTCAAGGGTACGTGGTAGGATGCGGGTCGAGACTGTGGGGCGTCGGCGGTTTGATCCGGGCGCATGCCGAAGAGTCTCCCTGCGCGGCACCCAACAACTCCGCATCACTCCAACGAGCGAAATGGCACAGATGGTTCAGAGGAAGGTCTCAACAGGCGAGCATGCCGGCGAGCGTGCGGTTATCCGGGGCGGGATGCCAGCCTCGCAGGCGCATGACAAGCTCGATAATTGTCTACGCACCGAAGGGACTGCGGCCTATGACCAGTTGAAGGCTGATCCGACCCGTGCGCTAACCGCTGACCAGGTGCGGGAGCGTCTTGCGGCCAAGCGCAAGCGGCCAGGTTCGGTGTGAGTAACGCGGCCAGCCTCGATCTGGAAGCCTGAGCCGACGCGATACGCTGGTATCCGCATTGCCGAAGCGCGGCTTCCAGCCTCACCTGTCCCTGATCCGGCCGCCGTCGGCCTGGTCGAAGACGAAGAGGTCGGCGGGCCTGATGGCGGCGTGGAAGGGGGAGCCGACCTGGATGGGGGTGGAGCCATCGATGGAGGCAACCATCGATACGGCGCCCATCTGGATGACGACGTGGGTCTGGGCGCCGGTGGGCTCGACCAATTCGACCTGGCCGCTGAGATCGGCGTTTTGGGCGGCGAGGTGGATGTGCTCGGGGCGGATGCCGATGGTCAGCGGGCGGCCGGCCTCGATGTTGCGGCGATCGCCCAGGGGCAGAATCTGCCCGTCTGAAAAGCGTGCGGCGGGGCCCTGCTCGGTGGCGATGGCGTCGGCATCGAGGAAGTTCATGGCGGGCGAGCCGATGAAGCCGGCCACGAAGGCATTGGCCGGGTTGGTGTAGAGTTCCATCGGGCTGCCCTGCTGCTCGATCCGTCCCCTGTTGAGAACCACGATCCGGTCGGCCAGCGTCATGGCCTCGATCTGGTCATGCGTGACGTAGATCGCCGTGGTCCTGACCTTCTGGTGCAGCGACTTGATCTCGGAACGCATCTGCACACGCAGCTTGGCGTCGAGGTTGGAGAGCGGCTCATCGAAGAGGAACACCGCCGGATCGCGCACCACGGCGCGGCCCATGGCGACGCGCTGGCGCTGGCCGCCCGACAATTGCGAAGGACGGCGGCCAAGCAACGGCTCGAGGTTCAGCATGCGGGCCGCCTCCTCTACCCGCCGCTTGCGTTCGGTCTCGGCGACGCCCGCCACCTTGAGGTTGAAGCCGATATTTTCCGCCACCGTCATATGCGGATAGAGCGCGTAGGACTGGAACACCATGGCGACGTTGCGCGCCTTGGGGCTGAGGTCGTTGACGGGGGCGCCATCGAAGAGGATGTCGCCATCCGTGATGGTCTCCAGCCCCGAGATCATCCGCAGCAGCGTGGACTTGCCGCAACCCGAAGGCCCGACCAGCGCCACGAACTCACCATCCCCGATGGTGAGGCTGATGTCGTGGATGACGCCGACGCTGCCATAGGATTTGCTGAGATTGACCAGCTCGACAGATGCCATGAAACCTCTCCCTCGATGCCCCGTCCCACGCCGGCTGACCGGCTGTGGCGGGCTATTTTGCCAAGACGGTCTTGGCGTCCTCATCTGCCCGGAACAGCAGGATGTCAACGGCTTTGCGGGCCGCGTCGGGCTGCTTGTCCCGGATGGCCTCGAACACGTCGCGATGTTCCTGCAGGCAATGCTGGTGGTGGAAATTGGAGCTCGAAACCCGAAAGCTCATCTGGAAATATTGCCGGAAGAGATTGGCCAGCGGCGCCATGAAGACGTTGTTGGAGGCGATGTAGATGGCGGTGTGGAAGTCGACATCGCCTTCGATCCATTTGGCGAAGTCGGTCTTGGCCGCATACATCATTTCGAGCGCGGTCTCGATCGCCTCCACCTGTTCGCGCGTGGCGCCGCGTGCCGCCTCGGCGGCGGCGGCCGGCTCCACCGCCCGGCGGAAGGCGAACAGATGCTCGATGGTGGATTCGGCATTATCGCTTTCCTGGATCCACGAAAACACCATCGGATCGAGGAAATTCCACTCGCTGGCCGGCGACACCCAGGTGCCGATGCCCGAACTGGTACGCAGCAGGCCCTTGGACGACAGCAGCTTGACGGCCTCGCGCACCACCGTGCGGCTGACATTGAACCGCGTGCAGAGTTCGGGCTCGGTGGGGATGAGCTTCCCCACCGGCAGGTGTCCGCTCACCACTTCGGAGCCGATTTCGCCGGCGACGGCGAAATGCAGGTTAGAGCGCTTTTCCCTGGACTTGGGTCCTAAAGTGCTGCTGGTCTCCATGGTGTTCGAACTCCCGGCTGGGTTGCAATGGGTGGTGTGATATTGCGTCAGACACCATCCTGAAGGGCTTGCGACAGGATGGTCTCGCACACCCGCATGGTCTTTACCGTATCGCGAAAAGCCGACGAGCAGGAATCGACGCCGGTCTTCAGGGAATCGATGAATTCACGATTCTTGGAGGCAAATCCCCCGAATACGAAGTTCTTGTCGCTCCCCGCCGCCTGCTGGGTGGTCATGGTTTCGCCAGCGTAATTGTTGTCGAGATAAAGCCTGCCTTCGGCTTCCACCTCCACGTCGGCGTAACCGCCCGGCACATGCATCTGCACCCGGAAAACGCGCCGGCCGGAAGCCCAGTTGCACACCACGTAGCAGGTCGAGCCATTGTCGAAATGCAGCGTTGCGGCAAACCAGTTGATATCGGGCACGCCGATGCGCCGGCATTCGCTTTCGACGCGCACCACCTCGCCGCCGCAGATCCAGCGCGCCGTATCGATGGCGTGGGTGCCGTCATCCATCATGCGGTCGCGGGCGATCAGCATCGGGGTGATGTCGCATTTGAAGAATTCCACCACGCCATGGACGATCGGCCCCTTGGCGAGGAGCCGGTCGCGCGTCTGGCGGATGATGGGCGCATTGCGGCGCTGATGGCTGACCTGTGTGATGAGCCCGTTCTTTTCGGCCAGATAGGCCAAGGACTCGGCCTGGTGCATGTTCAGGCCCATGGGCTTTTCGATATAGAGGTTGAAGCCGTTGGTGAGGCACCAATGCCAGATCGGATACATGATCTCGGGCTGGCCGATGACATAAACCCCGTCAGGCTTCAGTTGCTTCAGGATAGCCTGGTAGTCGGTATCGAGCCCGGACAGGAAGCGGGCGCTTTCGGGAATGCCGAATTTATCGCAGGTCGCCTTGAGGCGATCGGCACGGGTTTCGATGACGCCGACGATCTCGACGTCGTCGAACGAGGTCAGCGAGGGATAGTGCACATTGTTCGCCATGTTGCCGGCGCCGATGATGCAGATGCGGACTTTGCGGTCGGTGATCATGCTTGCCTCTGAGTTGCTTGCTGCAGTCATGCGGCCTTGCGGGCGCCGATGAGCCCCCGGAGGTAGGCGATGTCGGCGGTGAGGAATTGCAGCACGTCATCGCCCATGCGCTGGGGCTGGCCATTGGGATCGGTGTATTCGGCCGGCAGGCAGAAGGTGCCCGTAAAACCGCGACGATCGAGTTCCCGAACGAGGCCGGACCACGAATAGGCGCCATGCGGCCCCGTGGTCCAATGGGTGCGATAGACCGCCTCGGCCTCTTCGGGCCCGTTGATGCGCTCGCGATAGGCATTCTTGAAATTGACGAGATTCGGCATCCGGTCCCACAAGAGGTCGACCGACAGTTCGGTGGGCTCGCCCGCAATGCCGCAATGGGCCATGTCGAGGATGGCGCAGACATGTTTGCGGTCATAGGCCTCCATCAGGTGGTAAAGGCCGATGGCGCTGCCGATGCAATTGCCCGAATGGTTCTGGACGCCAATGGCGACGCCGCTCCTGTCGAGCAGCGGGATCAGCTCGTCGTAGCGGGCGCGGGCCTGGGCTATGGTCCTGGCATAGCCGGCCTTGGCGAGATCGATGCCCACCATGGAACGCACCAGCGGCACGCCATTGTCGCCGCAGGCGGCGATGATGGCGTCATCGAGCGGGGCGGCGACGCTGCGGATGGCGAGGCCCCGGCTCTCCAGCACCTTGCGGGCCCCGGCCAGCGAATTGGTGACGTTGTCGGGCGTCACCTGGTAGCCGGGGCGGATCGGCAGTTCGACGCCCTGCACGCCCAGGCCCGCCATCTTGTCGGCGAGCACTTCGATGGGATCGAACCAGGGCTTGGTGAATACGGCGAGGTCAATAGCGGGCATGTCATCCTCCAGAGATTGTCGTGGTGCCGGCGGCACGCGTTTGTTGATCCGTGGACCGGCCTTGGTGGCCGGTCCTTGATTTGCGATATCCGGCCTAGACCATGCGCATCGACATGCCGCCGTCGATGACCATGGTCTCGCCGGTGATGAAGTCGTTCTCGATGAGCTGCAGGATCAGCGCGGCGACGTCCTGGGGCGTGCCCTCGCGTTTGAGCGGAATGCGGTTGGCAAGATTGTTGAGCCGCGCCTCTTCGGTCATGGCGTGCTGGAACGGGGTGCGGATAATGCCGGGCGCGACGCAATTGACGCGGATGCCCTCGGCGGCATGATCGCGCGCCAAAGCCCGCGCCAGCTGGATCAGCGAGGCCTTGACCACCTGGTAGGCGACGCTGCCCGGGCAGCCTCGCAGGCCTGCCGCCGAGGATAGCAGGGTCATCGAGCCACCCGCCGCCGCCAGCCCCGCATGGGTGGCGCGGAACAGGTGAAAGGCGGAATGGACATGGATCGAAAAGGCGGCGAGCCAATCCTCCGGGCTGATGTCGAGCGCCGTTCCCGGGGCCGGGCCGCCGGCGGCATGCACCACGGTATCGATGCGGCCGAAGGTCTTGGTAGCCTCGGCCGCAAGTGCGATGGCGGTTTGAGGGAGGGCGGCATCGCCGGCAACGAAGATGGCGCGGGCGCCATGAGGCGCGCCTTCAGCATTGAGGCGCGCCAGGACCTGCGGGTTGGGGCGCCGCGCATTGATGGCCACATTGACGCCGCGCCCGAGCAGCGCGGTGGCGGTGGCCAGGCCAATGCCCGATGTGCCGCCGGTAACCAGCCCCGTGAGCCCCTTGAGTTCAATCACGTTCATTCTCCATCTGAACGGCCCGGGCCGCTCTCAACATTGCTCGCCATGCGGCGCGTCATTTTTCGGAAAAGGCGGTGAGGCCGGAAACGATGAAGCGTTGGGCGAAGAGGTAACCCACCAGCACCGGGGCCACGGTGATGAGCGTTGCGGCCAGGAGGTAGGTGTAGGAAGTGGACGAGTCCGGCCCGAAGAAGGTGTAGAGCCCGACGCTCGCCACGGCGACGTCCTTGGAGCTGGAGATGACCAGGGGCACGAGGAATTCCGACCAGGCCGAAACGAACACCAGGAACCCGGCGACCGACAGCCCCGGAAGGCTGAGGGGAATGATGACGCTCCAGAAGGTGCGCCATTTCGAGCAGCCATCGATGGCCGCCGCCTCGTCGAGGGCCCGCGGCACGGTGTCGAAAAAGCCCTTCAGCACCCAGATGGTGATGGGAATATGGGTGGCGGTATAGATCATCACGAGGGCGGTGAGGGTGTTGAGCAGCCCCAGCGCATTCATGATCATGTAATAGGGGACGATATTGACCGTGCTGGGGATCAGCTGCAGGCCGAGCAGCGCGATCAGAAGCGCATCCTTGAAGCGGAAATCCCAGCGCGACAGCGCGTATCCGGCCAACCCGCCGAAGAACAGCGTGAGGATGACGGTGAAGAACGCCACGATCACCGTGTTCCAGATGTAGTGCCCGAATTCGAGACGCTGGAAGATGTCGATGAAGTTCTGCAGCGTCGCCTGGCGCGGCCACAGGGTCGGCGGATAGGTGAACAGCTCGTTGGGATTCTTGAAGCCGCCGAACAGGGCCCAGCTGAGCGGCAGCAGCACCGCCACCGCCAGCAGCGGATAGAAGATATAGGCGGCCCGGCTCGGCTCGAGCGGCCCCTTGGGCTGGCGGCGCCCGGTCTCGGCGAGGCTAGTCATTGGGGGCACTCCGGCGCGGCTGCAATACGACGAGATAAAGGACGATGAGGATGAGGTTGACGACCAGCATCATGGTGCCGATGGTCGCGCCGTAGCTGACGTCGAGCTGGAAGAAGGACTGCTTGTAGAGCGAAATCGAGATCAGCTCGGTGGCATTGCCGGGCCCGCCCCCGGTGAGGGCCAGGGGAATATCGAGACTGTTGAGCGCGCCGCCCGTGCCCATGATGAGGCTGATCATGATGATGGGCTTGAGAAGCGGCAGCGTGATGTAGCGGAAGCGCTGCCAGCGCGAGGTGCCATCGATGATGGCGGCCTCGTAGACGTCGCGCGGCAGGGTCTGCAAACCACCCAGCAGGATGATCACCGAGAACGGCACCCCGCGCCAGGTCGACACCGCGATCAGGATGACCATGGCGAGCGCCGGATCGGAGAACCAGGCCATCTGCCCGATGCCGAACAGGGACAATACGTAATTGGCGAAGCCGAGCCGGCTGCCCCCGAAGATCTGCGCGAAGACCAGGCCCACCACCACCGAGGGCAACACCCAGGGCAGGATGGTGATCGAGCGCATGAACTGATGGCCGATGACGCGCTGGTTGAGAAGGATGGCGACCAGCAGGCCGATGGAGGCCTGCAGCAGCACCACGGAGCCCACGAAGGTCGCGGTATTGCGGGCCACGAGGCCGAGGTCGGGCCAGGTGAAGAAGCGCCAGTAATTCTCCAGCCCCACAAAGCTGGACGTGGCGTAGCCGAGATTGAAGTTGGTGAGGCTGATATAGATGCCGTAAAGCGCCGGAAACAGTGTCAGCGCCAGAACGATCAGCACGCCGGGCAGGATGAAGAAGAGGTAGCCGTTGATCCGCAGCCGCGAGCGGCGTGGCCTGGCTTTTCGCACTGGCGACAGCGCGATCGTGTGCATGTCGGTTGTCATCATGGGTCCCCTCGATGGCGGGGGCATGGCCCCCGCCGCTGCGTGCCGGATCAGCGGGTCTTCTGCCGCTCGTATTCGGGCATCACCTGGTCACGGGCCTTGTTGACGGCATCCTCGGGGCTGACGGCGCCGCTGAGCACGCCCGCCAGCTGGGACGAGATGGCCGACGAGATGGTGGTGTAGATCGGCACCGACGGGCGGGTCTGCATGGAGCCGTCATAGAGCTTCTTGAAGCCCATCATGGTGGGGTTGGTGGAGAAGAACTGGTTGCTCTTCCAGATCGAGTTACGCACCGGCAACTGGCCGAGCGTCTCGTTGACGGCGCCCATGTTCTCGGGCGTCGACATGAACTGGATGAACTTCCAGGCGGCTGCCTGCCGCGCCGGATCCTTGGCGAGCATCGCATAGGAGAAGCCGCCCAGGATGGTGACGGGCTGATCGCCGTCCGGCATCGGATATTGGGCGACCGCGAGATCATCGACCGTATTGGGCTGTTCGGACCAGATCTGCTTGATCACCGAGGAGCTGATGCCGATCGAAAAGGCTTCCCCGCCATAAAAGAACGGGCGCAGCGCCGCCTCGTCCATGACCGAGACATCGGGCAGCATGGCGCCTTCGCTCACCATGTCGCGGTAGCGCTTATAGACCTCGGCCAGGTCCTTGGCGTTGTCACCCTCGAAAAATACCGGTGCGCCTTTATCGTCGACCAACTTGCCGCCCAGGCCCCAGAAGAGGCTGAGCATATGCATGGTGGAGGGCTCGTCCGTCGCCTTTGAGGGCAGCAGCACCGCGGTCATGCCCTTTTCCTTGAGCTTGGCGGCGGCAGCGTCGAACTCGCTCCAGGTCTTGGGGAATTCGGTGAGGCCGGCGGTGGCCAGCGTGCTCGGACGATAGATCAGCCCGCGCATGCCGGTCTGGAACATGATGGCGTAGGGCTTGCCATCGAAGGTTTCGGCCGCGATCACGCCGGGGTGGAAATCGGCCTGGTCATCCTTGGGCCAGTAGGTATCGAGCGGCTGCACGATATTGGCCTGCACCAGCCGGGCCACCCATTGCCCGTCGACGACCGCGACATCGGGCAGGTTGTTGGCGCTGGCGCCGGTAAGGATGCGCTGCAGACCCTGCGGGCCGGAATCCAGGATTTCGTATTTGAGGGTGATGTCCGGGTTTTCGGCCTGGAACTTGTCGTAGAGCTGCTTGTGGATCTCGGCGCCGGGAATGAACCCCGACGAGGGCGTATAGCCCGCGCCAGCCCATATGGTCAGCTCGATGGCGGAAGCCTGGCCGACGGCCGCCAGCAGCGCCGCGGCGATAAAACCGATCTTGAGAAACATTGATCTCCTCCATGGACGCACCTGTGCCGGCGGGCTTTTGCAAGCCTTGGCGTAGTCACCTGTCGTCCGGGTGGTGCGATGGGGTGAGCAAATACCGGCCGGTTTTCCGTGTCAATAACATATTACGTATGATTTTTAAAAATTATACGTATGATGTTCTGATGACGGTGTGCGACGCTTTCGCGGTCGCGGAGCGCCAAGGAGGAAGAGCGTGACGAGGGAGATTGATTGCGCCTATTGCCGGGGCGGCGATGGCCTTGAGGATCGTTTGTGGACCGGCGAGAAATGCCGCGTGGTGCTGATCCACGATACCGCCTTTGCGGGCTGGTGCCGCGTCATCTGGAACTATCACGCGCGGGAGCTGACCGATTTGACGCGCGATGAGCGCATCCATGTGATGGATGTGGTTGCGGCGGTCGAGGCGGGCCTTCTGGACCTCTTATCGCCCACCAAGATCAATATCGCGGCCCTGGGCACGGCGGCGCCGCACCTCCACTTCCATGTCATCCCCCGCTTTGCGGACGATCCGACGTTTCCGGACCCGGTCTGGCTGCCGGCAACCCGGGCCAGCAAACGGGCCCTGCCGGCGGGTTTTGCGGACGACATGCGCCGGCATCTGGGAATGCTCTAGACGCGGCCTACCCCTCATGCCGTCATAGTGAGCGCAGGATGGCTTGTTCCCGGAGAACCGCTTCGCTAACGTCCGGCCGCGGGTCGCCAAGGTCTTGGGGACCCCAATCCATGAACGGATCGGCGCGGCGGTCGACTCCCTCAACTGAAGGGTTTTGCGATGCATTTACGGATGTGCGCTGCGCTGTTGCTTGCGGCCGTGATGGTGCCGCTGGTGGGCGCGGTGGCGTTTGCCGCCGAGACGGATACGGCGGCCGAGAGCGCCTCCCCCGAATCCGTGTTCAAGAAGGCGGGGCCGCCCCAGTGCAGCCATCCGGGCGTCGAGTGCGCCATCGGCCTGTTGCTGGGTGACGAGCGGAACCGCTTCAAGGTTTATACGGCGAGTGATCCGGCCCTCAACGGCAAGGCGCTGATCCTGGCCGAAAGCACCGACAGCAAGGATGATCTCAAGGCCCTGGGGGGCAAGATCGTGCTGGTCGAATTCGCCGCGGTTGCCGACAAGCAGCTGATGAATGCCGATGTCATCGGCCTCGCCAAGCCGTCCGATGTCGCCCCCAAGGGCACGGACGTGGCCGAGGCGGTGACGGTGCCGGCGACCAGCATCGATCTCAGCAACTGGAAGGTGACGCTGCCCATCGACAAGGCCGGCAAGCCGGGCAGCGCGCTGGAGGTGACCAAGCTCGCGGGGTTCTCGCTTCCACCCTATTTCGACGTCAAGCCGGACAGCATTACCTTCAGCGCTTCGACCGATGGCTCCCACACGTCGGGCTCGCATTATCCGCGCTCCGAACTGCGCGAGATGAATGGCAGCGGGCAGGAACGGAACTGGACGATTGACCAGGGCGGCACGCTGAGCGCGACGCTCCGGATCAACGAAGTGCCGCAGCTCGAACAGATCGGCGCGGGTGAAATACCCGCCGCCATCCCCCAGAAGGTGCCCGGCCCCGGCCGCATCGTGATCGGGCAGATTCACGGGCCGGACGATGAACTCTGCCGGCTCTATTATGACAATGGCGTGCTCTACTTCAACGACGACAAATCGGGAGAAAAGCAGGAACAGGCGTCGTTCGCCCTCAAGGACGAAGCGGGCGGCATGACGCAGATCCCGCTGGGCAAGAGCTTTTCCTACAAGATCGCCGCCAATGCCCAGGGCATCACGGTCAGCGCCGTGGTGGACGGACGTACCTATTCGGCGTCCGAGCCGATCAGCGCGTTCTGGCCCGGCCAGGAGCTTTACTTCAAGGCGGGCGCCTATGTGCAGGTGGGCGTTGCGGGCGGCGGCGCCCTCGAAACCGGAAGCGGCACCGGCAGCGTTACCTTCACGTCGATCGTGATGAAGCATCCGGGCTGACGGACGCCGTCCGGATGCTTCACCCTATCGCCGGGCGCGGTGGCCGGGGTCAGGCGACCGTCTGGGTCTGATCCTCGATGGCGGCTTCGGGCACGTTGCGCTTGAGGGAATCGATGGCCTTCATCGCCGAGGCCTTGGCCGAATAGCCTTCGGACGAGAACATGATCTCGCCGTTTGAGGCGCGAAAGCGAAAGCGAAACTCGCCGGCCTTATCCTTGAAAATTTCGAACCGATACATCGTCAGTCATCCCGTAGTTTTGAGAAAGAAGCCGGCAGATCCACCGCCGTCCTGCGGAGTGGATCTGCCGGCCGTGTGAGGTCGAGGCCGCCGCGTTCTGCGTCAGGCCTGCTTGTCGATAACCTTGTTCTTGATGAACCCGATGACGAGCTGCAGGATCGCGCCGCCCACGCCACCGCCGACAAGCTGGCCGAGCAGGGCGGCGAGGTCCGGGCTGCCCGCGGCGCTGCCGGCCGCGCTCCCCAGAATGGCACCGGCGGCCGAGCCGCCGCCCAGGCCGCCGACGGCGCCCACGATCGCGTTCACAAGCGTGCCCATGTCCAGGCCGTTCACGGTCTTGCCGCTGGTCGAGCCCCCCACGGCGCCGCCGATGAGTTGAACGAGGATTGAAGTCAGATCCATAAAACTGCTCCTGGTATGATTTTCGAGTGGCCCGCGCCGCTCCCGGTGCGACTACGCGGCCAGCCGAAAGCGCTTGCGGCCAATAGGGGGGAGTCGCGGGTCACCGATAAGGTTGCATGGGGTTCCGAAACGGTTGCGCGGCGCAAACCTGCCGATAGCGTCCGGCCCGCCGGCCAGAGCGTTACCAGCGCCCTAACGCACGATCACCTTGGCGCCGAGCTTGACGCGGCCATAGAGATCGATGACGTCCTCGTTGAGCATGCGGATGCAGCCCGAGGAGGCTTCGGTGCCGATGGTCCAGGGCTCCGAGGTGCCATGAATCCGATAGAGCGTGTCGCGGCCATCCTGGTAAAGATAGAGCGCCCGCGCGCCCAGGGGATTGCGCGGACCGGGCTCGATGCGCGCCGGCAGGCCCGGCGCCCCTCCCCGCATTTCGTCAGTGGGATACCAGGCGGGCCAGGTGGCCTTGCGGCCCACCCTGGCCACGCCGGACCAGGCATGTCCGGCCGCGCCCACCGCAATGCCATAGCGGCGCGCGGTGCCGCCGGCTTCCAGCAGGTAGAGAAAACGGTTCGTCGTATCGATCAAAATGGTTCCCGGCGCGTCGGCGATCGGGGCCGGAACGGTGGTGGGAAGGAAACGCGCATCGAACTTGCTGCGGTCGACGATCTGTACCGGATAGGGCTCGCCCGCATAGGCCGCCTGCATCTGCCGCAAGGCGCCGGCCGTCACGCCGCCACCGGTGGTGCCGCAGGCCGCCAGCATGGCGAGGCACATAAGGGTCAACACAGCTCGGAGCGCGGTTTTCATGGGTATGTACAGATCTCTGAACAGGATACGGCGGCCCGATCAGACCGCCGCGAGAGGCGTGTTGCGATGGGTCAGAACTTGATGCGCAGGCCGGCGGAGGCATCGATGGCGTAGCTGCCGCCGACGTTCTCGAGGCTGGTGCGGGCCGAGACCTCGCCATAGAGCGAGTACTTGTCGTCACCCCAGTTGTAGGTGCCGCCGATACCGACCCCGCCCCACAGCGCCGGATTGGCGGTG
>DASYCZ010000010.1:0-3184 GCA_036499825.1 Devosiaceae bacterium | reverse complement strand
CTGGCCCTTCTGCTCGGTCAGGCTCAACTCGTTCAGGCCCAGCGCCAGCTTCGCCAGCGTGTCCTTCGGTGACGCGCTCACGCCGAAGCTGCGATACACCCACTTGCCGGTGAAAAAGCCGTCCTGCGCACTGATCGTCAGGGTCGGCATGCCTTGCGCCAGCACTCCAACCGGCATTGCAATTGCCGCCACGAGAGCGGCTCCAGCCGCAAGTTTCTTGAGTGACTGAAGCATGTTGTCCCCCGCTCTAGTCCATGTCTCGGGAACGTAGCAGAGGGAGGCCGGCCGGGGCAGACAATGTTAATAAAAGGTTAACAGTCGAAGGGGCGGCTAGATGCCGCCATACCAGTCGTAGCCGTGGTCTTCCCAATAGCCGCCATTGCCCTGGCCGAAGGTCGCGAAGCTGTCGACCAACTCGAGCGTGTGCACGTATTTCGGCTGCTTGTAGCCGAGCGCCCGCTCGATGCGCACCCGCACCGGCGCGCCGTTGCTCACCGGCAGCGTCTGGTTGTTGAGCCCGTAAGCGAGGATCGTCTGCGGGTGGTACGCATCGATCAGGTCCGAACTCTCGTAATAGACCTCGGGTCCGGCGAGCCCCCCCGGCATCGTGTCGAAGCAATGATAGACCACGAACCGCGCATTGGGCTTCGGTTTCGCCATGTCCATGATGGGGCCGAGCCGCGTGCCGCTCCATTTGGCGATGACGCTCCAGCCTTCGACGCAATCGTGCCGCGTCACCTGGCTTTGCATCGGCATGTTGCGCAACTCGTCGAGCGAGAAGGTAAGTTCGTTCTCGACCAGCCCCATCACCCGGAATTTGTAGTCGGCGAAATTGTTGGCCTTGAGCGCGAGATAATCGTCGGTCTGCGGATCGGTCGAGCCGTTGGGCCGCTGCGGCTGGCGAATCTCGCTCTCGTCATAGGTCCGCGCCAGCGATTGCTGCCCGGCGAGAATGCGCTGCGCCTGGTAGGTCAGGCTGTTGGCGCGTTCGATGACATTGCGCACCGGCTGATCGGTCTGGCCGAGAAAATCGAACTGGTCGCAGCCGGCGAGAACCAGGCTCGACACGCCCGCTGCCGAGGCGGTCATGAAGGTGCGGCGAGAGAGAATCAGGTTTGCCATCTCACTTCGCCTCGTCGGTAGCGTCGTGATCGACGTTGGTCTTGTAGTAGCCGGTGATCATCGAGCGGAGCTCGTTGATGGGATTGGCCAGCACCACCATGATGATGTGGACGACGAAGAACAGAACGAACGCCAGCATCGTGATGAAATGGATCGTCCGCGCCGTTTGCCGCCCACCGAACAAATCCAGCAGCCATGGCCACGCCGCGTCCATGCCCGGCGACATGGTGATGCCGGTGAGGATGATCAGCGGAAACGCGATGATGAAAATGCCGAAATAGGCGACCTTCTGCAGCGGCGTGTAGCTCCTGCCGTGGCTGAAGCGCAGCCTGACATGGTCGATGATGTCCTTGGGCAAGCCACGGATGTCGCGCGGCTTGAGAATGATGTCGCGCCAGAAATGCCCCGACGCCAGCGCCTGGATCAGCCAGATCGCGAGCGTGCCGACGAAGATCCACGCAAAGAAGAAATGCACCACGCGGCCGGTCGCAAGGTCGCGATACGACGGGATCGTCGCCCACGCTGGGAATGCCGCAAAGTTCGGGTTGTCGGCCGCGCCGGTCATGCCGAGCCATCCCGTCGTGTCGAACGGCTGGCCGAACAGCTTGGTCTGGCCCATCGCCCCGTTCGGTCCATTCACGGCGGTGATGTCGAGGATCGAGTTGTTGAAGCCGAAGCCCGATTGCTGGCCGATATAGAGGTTCGGCCGCGCCTCGAAGATCTGCAGGCCCGACAGCAGCAGGAAGAACATCGCCACCGCCCACACCCAATGCGTCAGCCGGGTCAGGCCGCTCTGGCGATAGATCAGCTTGGCATCGGTCTGGCTCGCCTGCCGGTCATTGCTGACCATGCCGGTCATGGCGCCAAGAAAGCCGAGTACCACGGGGATGGCGAGCACCCAGCCGAAGCTCTTGAAGACGATGCAGCCGGCGAACCAGAACAGCACGCCGATCAGCGCAATGGCGCCTCCGAGGCCCAGCCGCGCCATGGTGACAACGGCGCCCAGCAGCAGGAACACGACGCTCGCGGCCAGCAGCGACAGCGACACTGGATCGGTCGGCAGGTCCATGCCCCACGCCACCGCGGTGCCGTTGGCAAAGATCAGGATCGCGACGATCGCCGCCCCGGCGATGGCGCCAAGCAGGCTCAGACCTGCAGATGTGTTGCGCGGACCGGGGTTTAAGCCGGCCGGCGCGCTATGCTCCATGGTCGTCATCTTGCCCTCGCGCCATTACTGCGCAGTCGAGGTCAGGAACGCGCTATTTCTGCACGAGTTTCAAGTCACGTCTGCCCAAGCAGATGTGATCATTGCGTGAATCAGTCCCGCGCCGCCCAATTGACGCCGCGGCGAATGATCGTCGCCATGTTCGGGTTTTCGAATTCCGCAACATTGTGGCCCAGTGTGCAATGAAACACCTTGCCGACGCCGTAGCGGCGCTTCCAGGCCACCGGCATCACCACACCCTTGGTCCACGGGGCATGCTCGCCGGAAAAAGTCGTCGTTGCCAGCACTTCGACCGACGGGTCCATGTGCATGTAGTATTGCTCGGAACGATACGGGAATGATGCAGGAATGCCCTGCATGATGGGATCGTCGGGCGCCGTCACGTCGACCGTGTAGTCGATGATGTTGCCCGGATGGGCCACCCACTGCCCGCCGATGACGAACTGGTAGTCCACCGCCTCGCGGAAGGCGTCGCTCATGCCGCCATGATGGCCGCCGACGCCGACGCCGCCCTCGACCGCCTTGGCGAAATTCTTGGCATGCTCATTGTCGATCTTGGACATGGTGAAGATCGGCACGATCAGCGACAGGTCGTGGATCGAGGGATCGCCGAACACCGCGGTGTCGGTCTCGACGCGCACGGAAAAACCATCTTCATGCAGCCAGCGGCGATAGATCGCGGCGCATTCCTCGGGGTCGTGTCCGTTCCAGCCACCCCACACGATCAAAGCACTTCGCATCATCAGCTCTCCGGCAAACCCGCGGGAGCTTAGCGAAATCGCCTATCGGCGCCAGCGCAAAATCAGCGGTGGAAAACTGCGGCGATCAGGCCGATTT
>DASYCZ010000009.1:0-186770 GCA_036499825.1 Devosiaceae bacterium | reverse complement strand
AAATCGATGACGGCGCTGTCGATCATGAGCTTGTTGCCTTCGGGCTCGAAGGCTTCGGGCTCCATCCGCCTCGCCGGCACCGAGCTCATCGGCACCTCCGAGCGCGCCATGTGCGAGATCCGTGGCCGCGACGTCGGAATGGTGTTCCAGGAGCCGATGACCGCGCTCGATCCGCTCAAGACCATCGGCGATCAGGTGGCGGAGACCATCTGGGTGCACGGCACGGCCTCGCGCCGCGAGGCGCTGGCCGAGGCAGATCGCGTGCTCGATCGTGTCGGCCTGCCTGCCGACCGCTTCCCGCGCGACCGCTTCCCACATGAGTTGTCGGGCGGCCAGCGCCAGCGCGTGGTCATCGCTTCGGCCATCGCGCTGAAGCCAAAACTGCTGATCGCCGATGAGCCGACCACCGCGCTCGACGTGACCACCCAGGCCCGCATCCTCGACCTGTTGCGGCGCCTCGTCGACGAAGATGGCATGGGGCTGATCTTTATCACCCACGACCTCGCCGTCGTCGCCGGCCTCGCGGACAAGGTGGCGGTGATGCGCCATGGCGAAGTCGTCGAGGCCGGCGCGACCGGCGACATCTTCCGCAACCTCGCCCACCCCTATACGCGCGAACTGTTTGCTGCGTCCTCGCACGTGCCGCGCCGCGATCCCTCACTGCCCGGCGGCGAGCCCGTGCTCACCGTCGACAACCTTGTTCGCGATTATCGCATTGCGCCGAAACGCCTGTTCGGTCCGCCCGGCGCCTTCCGCGCCGTCGACGGCGTCAGCTTCCGCATCGAGCGCGGCGAGAACGTCGGCCTCGTCGGCGAAAGCGGCAGCGGCAAATCGACCCTCGCCCGCGCCGTGATGGCGCTCGAAACCGTGCAGGGCGGCACGATCGCCATCGACGGCGTGCCGCTCGATGGCCGCAGCCTCGCCACCCGCCGCAAGTTGCAGGTCGTGTTCCAGGACCCCTATGGCTCGTTCGACCCGCGCCAGCGCGTCGACACCCTCGTCACCGAGCCGTTCCATTTGCTCGGCAAGGAGGCGCCGCAGGGCGCCGAGCGCCAGCGCCGCATTGCCACCGCGCTCGAAACCGTCGGCCTCGCGCCGTCCGATGCCGGCAAATACATCCATGAATTCTCGGGCGGCCAGCGCCAGCGCATCGCCATCGCCCGGGCGCTGATGCTCAATCCCTCGCTCCTGGTGCTGGACGAGCCGGTCTCGGCCCTTGATCTCAGCGTACAGGCCCAGATCCTCAATCTCCTCGCCGACCTGCAGGACGAGTTCGGCCTGACCTATGTGTTCATCAGCCACGACCTCAGCGTCGTGCGCTACATCGCCGACCAGGTGATGGTGATGTATCTGGGCGACGTGGTGGAATACGGCACCCGCGAAGAAGTCTTCGCCAACCCCCGCCACAGCTACACCCAGACCCTGTTCGCCGCGACCCCGAAGTCCGACGTGGCCAGCATCAAGGCAAGGCTGGCCAAAAAGGTAGCGTAGAGGAGGGGGCTGTCGGGGGTTATTTTGGCGCAGCCGGACAGCGCCGCCCGGATACAAATCCCCTAAATTCCTCAGCACAAATCCTTCCCCACCACGGTGATGGGAGACATTGAGGAGACCGGCCTGTGTTCGCACTGGCGGCTCTTCCTCCGTGTCCCCTCACCCAGCCCTGCGCCCTACCTCCTCCCGACGACCGACGCCCCTCCATCCCCCGTTAACTTCCGCTTAACCGTGCCATTCAGTGCCCGCAAACGGTCACATTCAGGCGTGGGTTTTTGGGTTACCTCCTCGTTATCGAGAAAGGTAAAATTGTCATGAGTACCGACGCCCGCGATACGCTCGTCCTGCTGCTGGTTGGCCTGGTGGCCGCCGCCCTGGTGCTCTCCGCCGGTACCAGCCTCGGCGATGTTTTCGCCCGTCTTTCCCATTTCGGGGGCATGCGCTGATGCGGCCGGACCCATCCCCCGCCATTGTGCCGGCCATGACCCGGTCGCCCTGTCCCGGGGCCCGTGCGCCGCTGGCATCGGCGCGCCACGATGTCTTTGCCGATATCTGCGCCTGTGAGGTCTGCCGGTGTGCCCGTTCGGCGCCCGGCCATGGTGGTGGCCTCAAGGGTCTGCCGGCCCGCCTCAATATTTGACCGGACGGACAAAATTGCCGCTTTTTCGCTTGCGGCCAAAAGATTTGCACGCTTCTATCGCTCCTTAGCGCACCGGGATTGTCGGGCGGCCCAAGGCCGTTGCCCGGTGCAGGGACAGGGAGAAAAATCATGACAGGCACCACTTTCGCCCGGCGTTTCGCTGGCCGCGCCAGCGTCCTGGCCGGGGGCATTGCGTTGAGCGCCTTGATGGCGGGTACCGCACTGGCCGATCCGGCCATCATCTACGACCTCGGCGGCAAGTTCGATAAGTCCTTCAACGAAGCCGGCTTCAACGGCGCCACCCAATGGGCCAAGGAAACCGGCGGCCATTTCCAGGATCTGGAGTTGCAGAACGACGCGCAGCGCGAGCAGGCGCTCCGCCGCTTCGCCGCCAGCGATTTCAGCCCCATCGTGCTGCCCGGCTTCAACTGGGCCTCGGCTCTGGCCAAGATCTCGGGTGAATTCCCCGGCACCGACTTCGTCATCATCGATGACGACAGCGTCAACTCGCCCAACGTCAAGACCATCACCTTCAAGGCCGAAGACGGCTCCTACCTCGCCGGCGTACTCGCGGCGCTGAAGTCGACGACCGGCAAGGTCGGCTTCGTGGGCGGCATGGATATCCCGCTGATCCACGATTTCTTCTGCGGCTACAAGCAGGGCGTGATGGCCACCAATCCGGATGCCGAAGTGTTCGAGAACTATATCGGCACCACCCCGGCGGCCTGGAACGACCCGGTCGCGGCCGGTGAACTGACCAAGGCCGATTTCGACCGCGGCGCCGATATCGTCTATGCGGCGGCCGGCGGCTCGGGCCTGGGCGTGCTGCAGGCCGCCAAGGATGCCGGCAAGCTCGGCATCGGCGTCGACAGCAACCAGAACTATCTGCAGCCCGGCTCGGTGCTGACCTCGGTGCTCAAGCGCGTCGATGTCGCCGTCTACGACGCCTTCAAGAACGCCGACAAGTTCCAGGGCGGCCATGAAGTGCTGGGCCTCGCCGAGGACGGCGTCGGCCTCGCCATGGACGACAACAACAAGCCCCTGATCACCGATGCCATGACGAAGGCCATCGATGACGCCAAGGCCAAGATCGTGGCCGGCGACATCAAGGTGCACAAGTACTCGTCAGATAGTTCCTGCCCATAAGGCTGGGGCCAGGGCCCATGACCGCTTCCGAGCGACAAACCCACACGCAGCGGCCCGCAACGGCCGCTGCCTCCCCATGGGCTATTGAACTCACCGGCATCAACAAGCGCTTCGGCGCCGTGCATGCCAACAAGAATATCGACCTCAAGATCAGGCGCGGCACCGTGCACGGTATCGTGGGCGAGAACGGTGCCGGCAAGTCGACGCTGATGTCGATCCTTTACGGCTTCTATACCGCCGATAGCGGCGAGATCCGCGTCAACGGCGTGCCGCAGGCCATCACCGACAGTCGCCATGCGCTGGCCCTCGGCATCGGCATGGTGCACCAGCACTTCATGCTGGTCGACAATTTCTCCATTCTCGAAAACGTCGTGCTCGGCGCCGAGGACAATGCGCTGCTCGGTCCCAGCCTTGCCAAGGCGCGCGCCGAACTGAAGCGCCTCGCCAGCGAATACAGCCTCGACGTCAATCCCGACGCCATCGTCGAGGATGTCTCGGTCGGGCTGCAGCAGCGTGTCGAAATCCTCAAGGCCCTCTATCGCGGCGCCGATATCCTGATCCTCGACGAGCCCACGGGCGTCCTGACGCCGGCTGAGGCCGATCACCTGTTCCGCGTGCTCGAAACGCTGCGCGATCAGGGCAAGACCATCATCCTCATCACCCACAAGCTGCGCGAGATCATGGCCATCACCGATGCCGTATCGGTCATGCGCCAGGGCGAAATCGTCAAGACATTGCCCACCGTCGACACCAACCCCGAACAGCTCGCCGAATTGATGGTCGGCCGCCGCGTGCTGCTGCGCGTTAAGAAAGGCGCGCCCAATCCGGGCAAGACCATGCTGGAGGTCGAAAAGCTCGTCGTCACCGACGATTTCAAGATCCCGCGCGTCAAGGGCATCAGCTTTTCGGTCCGCGCCGGCGAAATCGTCGGCATTGCGGGCGTCGCCGGCAACGGCCAGTCCGAACTGCTGGAGGCGGTGGCCGGCATGCGGGCGCCGCTGCTCGGCAGCGTCCGCGTCAATGGCGCCGCCACCTCCTTCCATGGCGATGATGGCGCGGCGCGCCTCCGCCGGGCCGGGCTCGCCCATGTCCCCGAGGACCGGCAGCGCATGGGCCTCGTCACCACTTTCGAGGAATGGGAAAACTCCATTCTCGGCTACCAGGATGAGCCGCAATACGGCAAGGGCATGTTCCTCGATATCCGCGCCGCCCGCGCCGAGGCGGCCGAGCGCATCAAGACTTTCGACATCCGCCCGGACAATCCACGGCTCAAGACCGCCAACTTCTCCGGCGGCAACCAGCAGAAGATCGTGCTGGCCCGCGAGATGGAGAACGATCCGGACGTGCTGGTGGTGGGCCAGCCCACCCGCGGCGTCGATATCGGCGCCATCGAATTCATCCACAACCAGATCATCAAGATGCGCGATGCCGGCAAGGCCATCCTCCTGGTGTCGGTCGAGCTCGACGAAGTCCGCTCGCTCTCCGACCGTATCCTCGTGATGTTCGACGGCGTCATCGTGGGCGAGGCGGATCCCGCTACCGCCACGGAAGGCGAGCTGGGCCTGATGATGGCCGGCATCGCCAACAAGGAGGCCACCCCATGAGCGCGCGTCGCCCGTTGCCGCGCTGGGCCGACGTGGCCCTGCTGCCGGCCCTCAACCTGCTGCTGGCCCTGATCATTTCGGGCATCGTGGTGCTGATCATCGGGCAGAACCCCTTCGATGCGCTGCGCATCATGGTGGTTGGTGCCTTCGGTTACGGCGAAGGCTTCGGGTACACCCTGCACTTCGCCACCAATTTCGTCTTCACGGGTCTCGCGGTAGCGGTCGCCGCCCATGCGGGGCTCTTCAATATCGGCGCCGAGGGCCAGGCCTATGTGGCGGGCATCGGCGCCATCGCCGCCGGCCTGCTGCTCGACCAGACCAGCTGGCTGCTGGTGCTGCCCGCCGCCGTCATCGCCTCGGCGGCCATTGGCGGCCTGTGGGCCTTCATTCCGGGTTACCTGCAGGCCAAGCGCGGCAGCCACGTCGTCATCACCACCATCATGTTCAACTTCATCGCCTCGGCGCTGATGGTGTACCTGTTGAACAAGGTGCTGAAGCCGATTGGGCAGATGGAGCCCGCCAGCTCGCCCGTCACGGGTGCCGGGCGCATCCCGCAGCTGCGCGAGTTCTTCTCGTTCTTCGGCTATGCGCCGGTCAACGTCACCATCATCTTCGCCATCCTGGCGCTGATCTTCGTCTATGTGCTGATCTGGCATACCAAGCTCGGCTTCGCCATGCGCACCATGGGCCACAATCCCACCGCCTCGCGCTATGCGGGCATCTCCAATTCCCGCCTGATCATGATCGTGATGGCCATTTCGGGCGGTCTTGCGGGCCTCGTCGCCGTCAACGAAGTGCTGGGCGTGCAGCAGCGCCTGGTGCTCGATTTCCAGTCCGGCTACGGCTTCGTGGGAATCGCCGTGGCGCTGATGGGGCGCAACCACCCCATCGGCATCGCCCTAGCCGCCATCCTCTTCGGGGCCCTCTACCAGGGCGGGCTGGAATTGCAGTTCTGGATGCCCGCCATCACCCGCGACATGATCGTCGTCATCCAGGCGCTGGTGATCCTGTTCACCGGCGCCATGGAAGGCCTGTTGCGGCCGGGGCTCGAAAACGCCTTCATGCTCTACCGTCCCGAGCAGAAGGCCGAAGCCGCCGCCCGCGAAACCGCCACCACCGAGGGCTGAGGATGGACTATAACACCATCATCTCCGTCCTCGCCGCAACGCTCCGGCTGACTACGCCGCTGCTGCTGGCCTGTCTTGCCGGGCTCTATTCCGAGCGCTCGGGCATCTTCGACATCGGCCTCGAAGGCAAGATGCTGGCCGCAGCTTTCGGCGCCGCCACCGTCGCCGCGCTTACCGGCAATATGTGGCTGGGGCTCCTGGCCGGCATCGTGGTTTCCATCGGCATGTCGATGATCCACGGCGCCGCCTCCATCACCCTCAAGGGCAACCAGATCATCTCGGGCGTTGCCATCAACTTTCTTGCCCAGGGCCTCACCGTCTTGCTGGGGCTGACCTGGTTCCAGCAGGGCGGCCGCACCCCCCCACTGCCTCCCGGCGGGCGCTTTCCATCGCTGGTCTGGCCCGGCGCCGTCGAATTCGCCGGCGTACCGGTGATCGGCCCGATCTATTCGGGGTTGATTTCCGGCCATAACCTGCTCGTCTACATCGCCTTCCTCGCCGTGCCGGTGACCGCCTTCGTGCTGTACCGCACCCGCTTCGGCCTGCGCCTGCGCGCCGTCGGCGAAAATCCCAAGGCCGTGGATACAGCCGGCATTTCGGTCAATGGCCTGCGCTACCAGGCGCTGATCATCACCGGCGTGCTCTGCGGCATTGCGGGCGCCTATTTCTCCATCGCCCAGGGTTCGGGCTTCGGCAACAACATGACGGCCGGCAAGGGCTATATCGCGCTGGCGGCGCTGATCTTCGCCAAGTGGAAGCCGGTGCCCTGCATGTTCGCCTGCCTGCTGTTCGGCTTCCTCGATGCCGTGCAGATACGCCTCCAGGGCGTCGAAGTGCCGATCATCGGCCAGGTGCCGATCCAGTTCATCCAGGCGCTGCCCTATATTCTCACGGTCGTCCTGCTCGCCGGCTTCATCGGCAAGGCCACCGGCCCCAAGGCCGGCGGCGTGCCCTACGCCAAGGAGCGCTGAGCATGGCCGTAACCGATGCCCAGCTCTTCGCCGCCGCCGAAGCGGTGCGCCGCAGGGCGTATGCGCCGTATTCGAATTTTCACGTCGGCGCCGCCATCCTCGCCGATGACGGCAATATCTATGCCGGCTGCAATATCGAGAACGCCGCCTATCCGCAGGGCAATTGCGCCGAGGCCTCGGCCATCGCCGCCATGATTGCGGGCGGGGGCAGGCGCATCACCCGCATCTATGTGACGGGCCCCGGTGCGAACCCGGTGACGCCATGCGGTGGGTGCCGCCAGCGCATCCGCGAATTCGCCGACCCGGACGTGACGGTGATTTCGCACGGCGTCGACGGTGAGCCGCTGCTGCAGACCCTGGCGCAACTGCTGCCGCATTCGTTTGGCCCGGAATTCCTGCGCTGAGCAGGCGGGCATGGAAAGTCCGGCGCCCCGGATGGGCAAGGCGCTAAAGTTGCCGCAAATACGGCGGAACACTAAGAGCTTGAGGAGATCGCCATGAGTTTGAGAGTTGTCGACCATCCGGCGCCGGTGTCGACCCACAAGCGCAATCCCGGCTTTCCGCTTGATCTCGACTGGGTCGGCCGCATCCGCATGAACCGCTCGGCGCTGGAGCGCCGGGCCCAGACCATCGGCGCCCGCCGTACCGTCAAGAAGGACTGGCAGGCCGCATGGCTGTTGCGCGCCATCACGCTGATCGACCTGACGACGCTCAATTCCGACGATACAGCCGGCCGCGTCGAGCGGCTTTGCGCCAAGGCCCGCCATCCGGTGCGGCAGGATATTCTCGAAGGCCTTGGCGCGACGCATCTGAACATTCATCCGGGCGCCGTCTGCGTCTACCACAGCTTCGTCAAGACCGCCGTCACGGCGCTGGAGGGCTCCGGCATCCCGGTCGCCGCTGTCTCGGCCGCTTTCCCGCATGGCTTGGCGCCGGTCGAAACCAAGCTCCGGGAAATCGAGCTGTCGGTCGCCGACGGGGCTCGGGAGATCGATATCGTCATCGAACGCCAGATGGTTTTGAACGGCGACTGGCAGGGGCTCTACGATCAGATCAAGGCCTTCCGCAAGGCCTGTGGCGACGCCCATATCAAGACTATCCTGGGCACCGGCGAATTGGCCACCCTCACCAATGTGGCCAAGGCCTCGCTGGTGTGCATGCTGGCCGGGGCCGATTTCATCAAGACCTCGACCGGCAAGGAAAAGGTCAACGCGAACCTTCCTACCTCGCTCGCCATGATCCGCATGATCCGCTGGTTCGCAGAGGAAACCGGGATCGAGATCGGCTACAAGCCGGCCGGCGGCATCTCCGCGTCCAAGACCGCGCTCGACTATATGGCGCTGATGAAGGAAGAACTCGGCACGCACTGGCTGCAGCCGCATCTCTTCCGCTTCGGCGCCTCGTCATTGCTGACCGATATCGAACGGCAGCTCGAACATAATCTGACCGGCCACTATTCCACCGATTACCGCCAGCCGATGGTTTGATTTCGGGGGGGCGCCCCCTCATCCGGCGCTGCGCGCCACCTTCTCCCATGAGCGGAGAAGGGTAGCTGACTGAAGACTTCCGGTTCCGTCTCCTTCGCCCCTGGTGGGAGAATGTGCCCGAAGGGCGGATGAGGGGGAGCGGGATACCGCGCCGAGGAGAACGACATGAACAGGATCGCCCAGATTTTCGAAACCCTCGAATACGGCCCGGCCCCCGAAAGCCCGCAACCGGCGCTCGATTGGCTGGCGGCCCATGGCGCGACGTTCGGCCATTTCATCAATGGCCAGTGGACCAAACCAGGCAAGACTTTCTCCTCGGACAATCCCGCCACCGGCGAGAGCCTGGCGCTCATCACCGAAGGCACGGCCGGCGATGTCGACAAGGCCGTGAAGGCGGCGCGGGCGGCGTTCGAACCCTGGAGCGCGCTATCGGGCTATGAGCGCGGCAAATATCTCTACGCCATCGCGCGGCTCCTGCAGAAGCATGCGCGGCTGTTCTCCGTGCTGGAATCCCTCGACAACGGCAAGCCCATCCGTGAGAGCCGCGATATCGATATCCCGCTGGTGGCGCGCCATTTCTACCATCATGCCGGCTGGGCCCAGCACCTTGGGCGCGAGTTTCCCGGTCAGGTGCCCTATGGGGTTTGCGGCCAGATCATCCCGTGGAATTTCCCGCTGCTGATGCTGGCCTGGAAAATCGCACCGGCGCTTGCGGCCGGCAACACCGTGGTGCTGAAGCCGGCCGAGTTCACCTCGCTGACCGCGCTGCTCTTCGCCGAGATTTGCGCAAAGGCCGGCCTGCCCAGGGGCGTCGTCAACATCGTCACCGGCGCGGGCGAGACCGGGCAGGCGATCGTTGCCCATCCCGATATCGACAAGATCGCCTTCACCGGCTCGACCGAGGTCGGCAAGGCCATCCGCGCCGTAACCGCCGGCACCGGCAAGGGCCTGTCGCTGGAGCTTGGCGGCAAGTCGCCTTACCTCGTTTTCGAGGATGCCGATATCGACAGCGCCATCGAGGGATTGGTGGATGCCATCTGGTTCAACCAGGGGCAGGTGTGCTGCGCCGGCTCGCGTCTGCTTGTGCAGGAAAGCATCGAGGAGCGCTTCATCAGGAAGCTGAAGCTGCGCATGTCGACCCTGCGGGTGGGGGATCCGCTCGACAAGGCCATCGATATCGGGGCGCTGGTGGCCCCCGTGCAGGTGACGCGGGTCAAGGAGCTGCTGGCGCAAGGGCTCAGGGAAGGCGCCGCCATCTACGAGCCCGACATGGAACTGCCCGGCAAGGGCTGCTTCCTCAAGCCGGCGCTGGTCACCAATGTGTCGCCTGTCAACTCCCTGGTCACCGAGGAGATCTTCGGGCCGGTGCTGGTGTCGATGAGCTTCCGCACCCCCGAGGAGGCCGTGGCGCTGGCCAACAACACCCGATATGGCCTGGCGGCCACCATCTGGAGCGAGAACATCAATCTCGCGCTCGATATCGCCCCCAGGCTCAAGGCCGGCGTCGTCTGGATCAACGGCACCAATAATTTCGACGCCGCCGTCGGCTTCGGCGGCTACAAGGAAAGCGGTTTCGGCCGCGAGGGCGGCAAGGAAGGCATGGCGGCCTATCTGAAGCCCGCCTGGGAAAAGGCGCTGAAGCCGGCACCGGCGCCCAGGCCCGTTGCCGTAAAGCCCGCCAGTCCGCTCGATACGCCCGCCGGCATCGACCAGACCGCCAAGATGTATATCGGCGGCAAGCAGGCGCGGCCCGACAGCGGCTATTCGCGTCCCGTCCATGCCCCCGATGGGGCGCTGGTCGGTGAAGTCGGAGACGGCAACCGCAAGGATATCCGCAACGCCGTCGAAGCCGCCCGCGCCGAGCTCGGCTGGGCCACGACCGCCGCGCATTCCCGCGCCCAGATCCTTTATTTCCTCGCCGAAAATCTCAACTACCGCCGCGACGAGTTCGCCCGCCGCATCGCCGCCCAGACCGGCGAGGATGGTGGCGCTGAAGTCGATGCCGCCGTCGAACGCCTCTTCGCCTTCGCGGGCTGGGCCGACAAATATGACGGCGCCGTGCACAACCCGCCCTCGCGCACCATCGCCATGGCCATGGTCGAGCCGATCGGCGTCATGGGCATCGTCGCGCCGCCCTCGCGGCCGCTGCTGGGCTCTATCGCCCTTATCGCCCCGGCGCTCGCCATGGGCAACCCGGTGGTGCTGGTCCCCTCCGAGCGCTCGCCGCTCTCGGTCACCGACCTCTACCAGGTCATCGAGACCTCCGACGTTCCGGGCGGCGTCATCAACATCGTCACCGGCGACAGCGCCGTGCTGGCCAAGACTCTCGCCGAACATGACGGCGTCGACGCCCTCTGGTTCGCCGGCCCGCTGGACGCCTCCACGATGGTCGAGAAGGCCTCGCTGGGCAACCTCAAGCAAACCTGGACCTCGCGCGGCCTCTATTACGACCTGGCCGACCGCGACAAATTCGAAGGCGATTACTTCCTGAAGCGCGCCACGCAGGTGAAGAATGTGTGGGTGCCGTATGGGGCATAAGGGCGTATGGGGTGCTCCTTCAGCCAGGCGTTCCACGACCGCGGAACCCACCCTCCCCCTTGTGGGGAGGGGCTGGGAGGGGGAAGGCAGCGAGAGCGGGTCTTTGCCATGACCCTCCCCCAGGAAATCATCGCCAGGAAGCGCGATGGCGCTGGTCTCTCCGCTGAGGAGATCGCCGACTTCGTCGCCGGCCTCACCTCTGGCGCGGTGTCCTCCGCCCAGGCGGCGGCCTTCGCCATGGCAGTCTATTTCAATGACATGAGCGTCGCCGAGCGCGTGGCGCTGACGCTTGCCATGCGCGATAGCGGGGAGGTCCTCGACTGGTCCGATCTCGACGGGCCGGTGGCCGACAAGCACTCGACCGGCGGGGTTGGGGACAATGTGTCGCTGATGCTGGCCCCGATCCTTGCCGCCTGCGGGATCTACGTGCCGATGATTTCGGGGCGGGGGCTTGGCCATACCGGGGGGACACTCGACAAGTTCGATTCCATTCCGGGCTACATCACCAATCCGGACAATGCGCTGTTCCGCAAGACGGTGCGCGAAACCGGATGCGCCATCATCGGCCAGACCGACGATCTCGCTCCGGCCGACCGCGTGCTCTATGCCATTCGCGACGTCACGGCGACGGTCGAGAACATCTCGCTGATCACCGCCTCCATCCTTTCCAAGAAACTGGCCGCGGGGCTTGGGGCCCTGGTGCTCGACGTCAAGACCGGCTCCGGCGCCTTCATGCCCACGTTGGCCAAATCGCGTGAGCTGGCCGAAAGCCTGGTCTCGGTGGCCAATGGCGCCGGCCTCAGGACCAGGGCGCTCATCACCGATATGAACGAGCCCCTGGCGAGTGCCGCCGGCAATGCGCTGGAAGTGCGCAACGCCGTCGACTTCCTCACCGGCGCGCATCGCGACGAACGCCTGCGGGAGGTGACGCTGGCGCTTTGTGCCGCCGTGCTCGAAATGACAGGCGTCGCCTCGGGCCCCGCGGCCCGCCAGCGGGCGGAGGCGGCGCTCGACAGCGGCAAGGCCGCCGAGCGGTTTGCCATGATGGTCACAAGGCTTGGCGGCCCGGCGGACTTCATCGAAAATCTCGACCGCTACCTGCCGGCGGCGCCCGTCATCCGCGATGTCATGCCGCGCGGGGATGGCGTCGTCACCGCCATCGATACGAGGGCCGTCGGCATGGGTGTCGTGGCGCTGGGCGGCGGGCGCACGCGTCCCACCGATGCGATCGACCACGCAGTGGGTTTCGATCGCCTGGCGGGGCTGGGTGCACCGGCCTCTGTGCACAATCCCCTGTGCCGCATCCATGCGCGCAGCGAAACGGCGGCGGATGAGGCGGAGCGGCGCCTCCATGCCGCCTATACGATTGGCGACAAGGCCCGCAACTACCCGCTGATTGCCGGCCAGGTGCTGCCCGAAGAGGCGCGTTGATGCCCAGGGCCATCCTCTCCGTCCTCGACAGCTTCGGTATCGGCGGCGCCCCTGATGCCGCAAGCTATGGCGATACGGGCGCCGATACGCTCGGGCACATCGCCGCCGCCTGCGCCGCCGGGCAGGGCGACCGCCCTGGCCTGCGCAGTGGACCGCTGGCGCTGCCCAACATGGATGCCATGGGGTTGGGGGCGGCGGCGGCGCTGTCCACCGGCAGCATGCCGCAGGGCTTGTCCGGCATAGCGGCCGGCGGCCGTTTCGGCGTCGGCCGCGAGGTCTCGCGCGGCAAGGATACGCCATCCGGCCATTGGGAGATGGCCGGCGTGCCGGTGCCGTTCGAATGGGGTTATTTCCCCCAGGCCGAACCGGCTTTCCCGCCCGACCTGATCGCCCAGTTCATCGCGCGCGCCCAACTGCCCGGCATATTGGGCAACCGGCACGCCTCGGGCACCATCATCATCGGCGAACTCGGGGAGGAGAGCATCCGCACCGGCAAGCCCATCTGCTATACCTCGGTCGACAGCGTCTTCCAGATCGCCGCGCACGAAAAGCATTTCGGTCTCGACCGGCTCTATGAGATCTGCCGGATCGCCTTCGACTTGACCGAGAAGCTGTGCATCGGTCGCGTCATCGCCCGGCCCTTTACGGGCGAGGATGCGAGAAGCTTCAGGCGTACCGCCAATCGCCGCGATTTCGCCATGGCGCCCCCGGAGGCGACACTGCTCGACCGGGCCGAAGCCGCCGGGCGCCAGGTCCTGGCGATCGGCAAGATCTCCGACATCTTTGCCGCCCATGGGGTCACCCACAAGCTCAAGGCCGCCGGCAACATGGCGTTGTTCGACCGCACGCTGGAGGCCATGGAGATGGCGGCGGACGGCGCGCTGATCTTCACCAATTTCGTCGATTTCGACCAGGAATACGGCCATCGCCGCGATGTGCCCGGCTATGCGGCAGCGCTGGAGGCCTTCGATCGCCGGCTGCCCGAGATCATCGCCAAGATGCGCCATGACGACCTTTTGGTGCTCACCGCCGACCATGGCAACGATCCGACCTGGAAGGGCACCGACCATACGCGCGAGCAGGTGCCGATCCTGATGTTTTCCCCAAGCCTGTCACGCGGCGAGATTGGCATCAGGCCGACCTTGGCCGATATTGGCGAAAGTATTGCCCACTGGCTCGGTCTCGCGCCGGGTCCCCACGGGCGCAGTTTCCTTTGAGCGGGGTCCTCATGAGCAACGTCACCGTCGTCGGCCATCCGCTGATCCAGCACAAGCTCACCATCATGCGCGACAAGGAAACCTCGACCGCCGGTTTCCGCCGCCTCTTGCGCGAGATCGCGCATCTGATGTGCTATGAGGTGACGCGTGACCTGGAACTGGAGCTGATCCCGATCGAAACGCCCATCCAGACCATGGAAGCCCCCACGCTCAAGGGCAAGAAGCTGGTGTTCGCCTCCATCCTGCGCGCCGGCAACGGCCTGCTGGAAGGCATGCTCGACCTGGTGCCGGCAGCGCGTGTCGCCCATATCGGCATCTATCGTGACCACGAGACGCTGCAGCCGGTGGAGTATTACTTCAAGGCGCCGTCCAACCTCGAGGATCGCCTGATCATCGTCGTCGACCCGATGCTGGCGACGGCCAATTCCGCCATCGCGGCCGTCGACCGGCTGAAGCGCCGCGGCGCCAACAAGCTGCGCTTCCTGTGCCTTTTGGCCGCGCCCGAAGGCGTCGCCAAGTTCACCGAGGCGCATCCCGATGTGCCGGTGTTCACTGCCGCCATCGACAGCCATCTCAATGAGAAGGGCTATATCGTCCCCGGCCTCGGCGATGCCGGCGACCGCATGTACGGGACGCGCTAGAGCGTTTTCCGGAAAAGTGGGTGCCACTTTTCCACATCGAAAACGCGCCAAAACAAAGATTTAGAGCGCCTTATCTGATCGCGTCTTTGGGCTGGAAGCGCTTCAGGCTTCCAGCGGCAGCCCATAGCTGATCAGCTCGGCGCGCAGGGCCTCCGGCGTGCCAAAATGGATGGCGTTCATGCCGAACTTGCGGGCCGCCACCACATTGGCTTCGTTGTCGTCGATGAACACGCAGCTCTCCGGCGCCAGGCCGTAGCGTTCGCAGAACACGCGATAGATGCGCGGATCGGGCTTCACCAGCTTTTCGAGGCCCGACACCACGATGCCGTCGAACTTTTCGAGGAACGGCCATTCGCCCAGGCACGTCACCCATTTCTCCCACGAGAAATTGGTGATGGCGAAGGTCGGGACTTCCGCGGCGATCAGCTCGTCATGGATATCGACGGTGCCCTGGATGATGCCATTGAAGGTTTCCTTCCACCTGAGGTCATAGGCCTGGATTTCGCGCCAGTAGCGCGGAAAGCGCGTGATCAGCCGGGCCACGCCCTCGGCATAGATGTCCCCGGCGTCGAATTCGAGGTTCCAGGCCGCCGTCGCGATGGTGTCGTGAAACCACTGCGCTTCCTCTTCGGTGTCGAAGAGCTTGCGGAACAGGTACATCGGGTTCCAGTCGACGAATACGCCGCCGAGATCGAAAACAGGGACGAGCGATTCTGACATGGGACAAATCCGGGTGAGAGCGACCCCCGGCCTATGCCATGCGGCTCTGTCGCACGCAAGCCAGAGCGTTTTCAGGAAAAGTGGATGCCACTTTCCGTCTCGAAAACGCGATCTCTAGGTGCAGGTGGCGCAATAGCTGATCGAGCCGCCGAAGCGCGGCAGGTAGTAATTTCGGTGATAGAGCGAGAAGGACTTCTTGAAGAAGAAATCCAGCATCGGCGTATAGGAATACGACGTCTCCGCCACGATCAGGAACTTGCCCTTGGCGAGATTGGCCATTTCGGGCACGTCGGTGAGGCTGAACGCCGAAGTCGCCGCATGCGCGACGCCCCCATTGGTGGCCCGGCTCCACACCACCGTGGCCTTGCCCTGCGTATCGACGGCGAGCTCCGAGACCACCTGTTGCAGGCCCGTGGTGGTGAAGGGCGTAATGATCGAGGACGCCGCGGTGAAATAGTCGGTAAGCTCGGTGGCGGTGACCGTGGTATTGCTCCGCGATACCAGGTCGCCCACGGTGCCCGCGATGGTGGTCACCCGCCTGTCGACGGTAATGACCT
Source organism: Devosiaceae bacterium (assembly GCA_036499825.1). Classification (GTDB taxonomy): domain Bacteria; phylum Pseudomonadota; class Alphaproteobacteria; order Rhizobiales; family Devosiaceae; genus Paradevosia. The sequence continues at coordinate 171,200 of DASYCZ010000009.1, read as the reverse complement.
GGCTGAGTTCGGTCGAGCCGATATAGAGCAGCAGCATCAGCGGCAGGACGAGCGCGAACTCCACCGCGGCGGCGCCCGATTGCGCCGTGAAAAAACGTCCGCACTGTCGCATCAGTCGATGAAGGGTCCTGGTCATCATGTTGCGTAGGGCTCGTTGCGGAAGACGCGAATAGCGCCGAGCAGGCGAGTGCCGTCACTCTGCGTCGCAAGGCTGAAGCCGAAGAAATTGAAGATGGTGGGCCATTTGTAATAGGCCCGCACCATGATGACCTCGCTGCTCTTGCCGGGATTATAGGTCGGCGACAGTTTCCATTTGGTGGGATCGGTGGGGTCGAGCGGTGGGTCGATCGCCGCGCTGGCGGACCGGAAGTCGGTGATCGGCTTTACGTCGATCTGCAATTTGCTGCAGTCGAACATGCCGTAAAGGCCCTGGCAGATCAGCCCGCGGAATCCTTCGGCCGTCATGCTGGTATTCTGCGCCTGGCCGGTCAGGATCATGCGCGTGCTGTCCTGCACGGCGCTGTCCAGGAACTGGCCGGCGAGGAACACCATCGCGGTTTCCAGCGTCGCCCCCAACAGCGCGAAGAACGGCACGGCGAGGATGGCGAACTCGATCATCGTGGCGCCGTCCTCGGCACACGCCAGGGCGCGCGAGCGCCGTCCGAGGCGCCGCAGCAGGTCTTTGGGAGTGAGGGGACGCTTGGGCATGGCCGGGCGAGTTTGTTGCGATTGGCAACAGGCTAAAGCCACGAGCCTAAATGAACGTTAGGATATTCGCCGAAGTTGGATTGAGCGCACCGGCAGCGTTAATGCCCGGTTAACGCTATGGCTGGATGCCCTGCACCACGCCCAGCGACGTCGCCATCTGCTGGCTGAAGGCCGGGTCGTCGCCCAGCATGACCGTGGGCGCGCATTTGGCGGCGCAGCTATAGGTCTCGCGCGCGCCCGCATTGAAGACGGTAAGGGCGTCGGCCTGGTCCTGCGTTACTTCCACCAGCGTGTCGGCGATCGGATTGCCCTGGGCGTTGAGCACGATGAGATTGGTCTGGCCATAAGTCTTGCCGGTCAGCACCAGCGTCAGCGGATCCTGGATGGTGACATCGGCCACGCCGGGATTGCCCACGATCACGGTCGCGGCGGGGGAATTGATCCGCAGCACCCGCGCCATGTTCACCTTGACGCTGATCGGGTCGCCGTCGGCGGCGGCTGGCGCGGCCGAGGCAACCAGGCAAACGGCAGCGATGATGAATTTAGCCGACATGAGGAGACTCGATGCTTGACGGTATAAAAGAGTGTCGGCCGGAATGGTGAATAATTGGCAAAGATATAGATAGCTTTCGCCGCCGGCTCGGGCCGTGTCCGGTTGCCGGAACTGGCAATCGCCGCCGCCAGAGTCCAAGGTAAACAACGGGTAAGTAACGATATATAAAATTCTAGAGAATTATTGTAACAAGTATTGACTATGTGCGGAATGTGACAGATACGGCGTGCGCTGCCGCACAAGTTAACGCAATTTCAAGGACTAGCCCCTAGCCTTGGGCGTGAGTTCGATGTGTGACGTGTCGAACGATGCCGTCACGTAGAAACGACTGGGAGCTAGGAGCAATTATGAAGACTATCGCGAAATTCATGCGCGACGACTCGGGCGCTACGGCCATTGAATACGGCCTGATCGCTGCGCTGATCGCCGTTGCCCTTATCGCCGCCGCAACGCTGGTTGGTGGTAAGCTTGGGGATCTGTTCAACTATATCGGCGACCAGCTTAATACGCCGACGACCTGATAGCATTGCGCTTCATCGCATGTGGAAGGGGGCCGCGAGGCCCCCTTTTTCGTTGCGAAATTGTTAACGCCGATGCCGCTAGATTGCGGTCCTGATCAGAGAGCCACGCAGAGTTAACCCATGATCGGCAAGATCGCCCTGTTGCTGTTCCCGTTGCTGATGGCCTTCGCGGCCTCCTCGGATCTGTTGACCATGCGGATCTCCAACAAGTTGATCGTCGTAATGGTGGCAGCATTTCCGGTGCTGGCGGTAGCCGTCGGCATGCCCATGCAAGAATTCGCCATGCATCTGACCTGCGCGATCATTGTATTGTGCGTAGCCTTTTGCTTCTTTGCTTTCGGCTGGATCGGCGGCGGCGATGCCAAGCTGGCCGCGGCCACCATGCTCTGGCTGGGGTTTGGCCTAACCCTGCCATATCTGTTGTATTCCGCCGTGCTCGGAGGGGCCCTGACCCTCGTGCTCCTGCTGGTCCGGCGCTGGCCGTTGCCGCTGTTCGTCACCCGGTTTTCATGGGTCCAGCGGCTGCATCATCCCAAGACCGGCATTCCCTATGGCATTGCGCTGGCAGTTGCCGGCCTGCTTGTTTATTCTGATACCAGTATTTACCAACAGTTAATCGGCTAATCTTGCCGACGCCCAAAGTGCTAATAGCTTCAATACATTATTAACCGTTTCTGCAAAGCTTCGATTAACCAAACCTTGACCCTTTCCTCCCATATTGGGCTCTGGAAACTGGGTGCGGCACATCTGTCGCAATCGGAGCTGGTTCATGAAGAGATCGCAGATTGTACTGTTGTCCGTTGCGATAGTCGCCGGCGGATTGGCGGGCTTTCTCGTCTTGCGCGGCGGTGGCCGCCCGGCTCCTGCGCCGCAGCAGCAGGCCGCCAAGGTGGTGGAAGCCACCAAGGACAAGGTGCTCGTCGCCGCCCGTGATGTCGGCGTCGGCCAGCGCCTGACCGAGGCCGACATGCAGTGGCAGGATTGGCCGCAGAGCGGGCTGCGCTCCGAATATGTGACGCAGTCGGCCATGCCCAATGCCGAAACCGACATGACCGGCGCGGTGGCGCGCTTCGAAATCTTCGCCGGCGAGCCCATTCAGGATGCCAAGCTGGCGCATACCGACCAGGGTTACCTGTCGGCTGTCCTCTCCCCCGGCATGCGCGGCGTCTCCGTCAGTGTTACGCCGGAATCCGGATCGGGCGGCTTCATTATTCCCAATGATCACGTTGACGTCGTCTCGACCCATGACAGCTCCGGCGGCGGGCAGGTCTCCGAAACCATCCTCGCCAACGTCAAGGTCCTGGCCATCGGCACGCGCCTCGGCGAAGTCGGGCAGGGCAAGGACAATAACGGCAATCCGGACGATCCCGATGCCAAGACCTTCAGCGGCACGGTCGTGGCCACGCTCGAACTCGATCCCGGCCAGGCCGAAACGCTGCTGAGCGGCGCCTCGGATTCCAAATTGTCGCTGGTGCTGCGCTCGGTCGCCGATTTTGCCCAGACGACCGCCGACAACAGCGCCGGCAACCAGGCCGTCAGGGTCATCCGCTACGGCAAGCAGGTCAGCGTCATGGCCGCCCGTGACCCCAACGCCGCCCCCGACCCGTCGGCGGCCCCGGCCACCGTCAATCCGGCTGCCTATCCGGCGCCGGCGCCCAACCCCGATGCGGCCGCGGCTCCGGTCGTGAATCTGCAGTGACCCGCCAGGACGCAACCATGTCGCATCGCTTCCTTCCTCCGCATCGTCTCCTGACCCTGGCGCGCGCCATGGGTCTGGTGTTGCCACTGGCGCTCGCAGCCACCTGGGCGGCTCCGGTCAGCGCCGGCGACGTCACGCAGCTGCGTGTCGGCAGCAATGAATATGGCAAGACCCAGCGGGTGACGGTGGGCGTCAACAAGTCGCTGCTTCTCGATCTGCCGGCCGCGGCCAGCGAAGTCATCGTGTCGCAGCCCACCATTGCCAGCGCCATCATGCGCACCAAGACGCGTGCCGTCATCCAGGGCGTGGGGCAGGGCTCCACCAACATGTTCTTCCTCGATAGCCGCGGCGAGCGCATCGCCGTGATCGAGATCGTGGTCGGCGGCGATTCCTCCAGCCTCAGCACCACGCTTGCGGCGCTTCTGCCCGGCTCTTCCATCCAGGTGCAGCAACTGGGCCAGGGCATCGTGCTGTCCGGCAACGCCCAGTCGCAGGATGATGTGGCCAAGGCCGTGAGCATTGCGACCCAGTTCACCGGCAAGCCCGAACTCGTCAGCAGCATCATCAACGTCGCCGGCGGCCAGCAGGTCATGCTCAAGGTCACGGTGGCCGAGGTCGAGCGCGAAACCGTCAAGCAGCTCGGCATCAACCTCAACGCCTCCTACGGCACCGGGGGGCTCACCACCGGCTTCATCAATACGCCCGCGCTTGGGGGCGCCTCCAATGTCCTCGTCTCCGGCGGCCTGACGGCAGGCATCGATGTGGGCTCCTTCTCCCTCGATGCGACGCTGAAGGCGCTCGAACGCCGCGGTGCATTGCGCACACTGGCCGAACCGACCCTGACGGCGCTTTCCGGCCAGCCGGCCGAATTCCTCGCCGGTGGCGAGTTCCCGATCCCGAGCGGCATCGATGACAACGGCACCGTCACCTACACCTACAAGCAGTTCGGCGTGAACCTGAAGTTCACCCCCACGGTCAAATCCAACGGCATCGTCGGGCTGACCGTCGATACCTCGGTCTCCGAGCCCACCACCGAAGGCTCGGTGAGCGTCGGTGGTCTGACTATTCCGGGCACCAAGGACCGCCAGGCCAAAACCTCGGTGGAACTGCCCACCGGCACCACGCTCGCCATTGGCGGCCTCATCCAGGATCAGACGCGCCAGCAGATCAACCGCTTCCCGGGTCTGGGCGATATCCCGATCCTGGGCGCCCTGTTCCGGTCACGCGATTTCTATCGGTCGCAGACCGAACTGGTGATCCTGGTCACCCCATACCTGGCGCAGGCGACCACCAACCCGCCGCCGCTGCCGACCGACAAGACCGTGGTCACGGACGATGCCGAGGCGGTGTTCCTGGGCCATATGGAAAAGCTCTACAGCGTCGGCGCCGGTCCCGATGGCATGCGGGGCGGCTATCACGGCTCGGTGGGCTTTGTACTGGATTGAGTTGATGCATCGGCGGCGCGGGCACATCGCCCGCCGGCAGCCGGTGAGAAGGGATACGAGCGTATGAGTTTCCTGAACAACGATTCGAAGGGCGATGAGGAACTGGTCGGCGAGGCCGCTGCCGGCGCGCGGCTGATTCCGCGTATCACCATCCAGGCCTTCTGCGAGCATTCGCAGACCGCCCAGCTGGTTGAATCCGCCGTCCATGACCGCCGCATGTCCAAGGTGGCGCTCACCACCCATAATGGCGGCATCGATGGCGCCATCGAGACCTATCGCTCCAATCCGACGCCGAACCTCATCATCGTCGAAACCTCGGCGCAGCGCGACGAATTGCTCGCGGCGCTTGGGCGGCTGGCCGAGGTCTGCGACGCCACCACGCGGCTGATCGTTTTGGGCCACGTCAACGACGTCGTGCTCTATCGCGAGCTTATCCGTTCCGGCGTTTCCGAATATCTGGTGCTGCCCTCGACCGCGCAGGCCATCGTCTCCATCATCACCGAACTCTTCGTCGCCGAAGGCGCGGCCCCCATCGGGCGCACCGTCGCTTTCGTTTCGGCCAAGGGTGGCGCCGGTTCTTCCACCGTTGCCCACAACGTCTCCTGGGCCATTGCCCAGACGCTGCGCCAGGATGTGCTGATCCTCGATCTCGATCTCGCTTTCGGCACTGCGGGCCTCAACTTCAACCAGGATCCGCCCAACGGCATCGGCGATGCGCTGGCCGCCAACCAGAAGGTCGACCAGACGATGCTCGATCGTCTGATGTCCAAGGCCGCCAACCACATCAACATGCTCACCGCCCCGGTGACGCTCGACCGCACCTATGATTTCGACGAGCGCGCCTTCGAGCAGATCGTGGAATTGAGCCAGAAGAGCATGCCGGTCGTCATCCTCGACATTCCGCATGCCTGGTCGGCCTGGGTCCGCCATACGCTGGCCACCGTCGATGAGATCGTCATCGTCGCCCAGCCCGATCTCGCCAGCCTGCGCAACGCCAAGAACCTGTCCGATACCGTCAAGGCCCTGCGTCCGGCCGAGACCAAGCCTTCGCTGGTGCTCAACCAGGTCGGCATGCCGCGCCGCCCCGAGATCAGCGCCCAGGAATTCGCCGCCTCGATCGAGTGCAAGCTGATCGGCCAGATCCCGTTCGACGCGGCGCTGTTCGGCACCGCCGCCAACAATGGGCAGATGATCGCCGAGGTCTCGGCCAACAACAAGATCAACGACATCTATCGCGCCATCGGCCGGCAGGTCACCGGCCGCTCGGCGCCGGAAAGCGCCGGCAAGTCGGCCAATCTCAAGCTGCCCGCCTTCCTGTCGCGTAAGCGGGCGGGGTAGCTGCGATGTTCGGCAAGCGCATGACCTTCGGGGGCAACACTCCCGGTGTCCAGGAAGCTCCCCGGCCGCAGCCGATTCCGTCCGTCATCCGGCCGGAGCGCAACGAAGTGGCCATGCGGCCGAGCGATAGCGCCGCCTCCCGCCTGCGTCCCGATGATGCCGTCGTCGATGTGCGCAGCCCTGCCGCCGCGGCGCGTGACAATGAATATTTCCAGACCAAGTCGGCGATCTTCAACGCCCTGATCGATTCCATCGATCTGAGCCAGCTCGCCACCATGGAGCAGGAAGCGGCGCGCGAGGAAATCCGCGATATCGTCGCCGAGATCATCGCCCTCAAATCCATCGTCATGTCGATCTCCGAGCAGGAAGACCTGCTCGAGGATATCTGCAACGACGTGCTCGGCTATGGCCCGCTGGAGCCGCTGCTGGCCCGCGACGACATCTCCGACATCATGGTGAACGGCTCGCAGAAGTGCTACATCGAAGTCGGCGGCAAGGTGAAGCTCACCAATGTGCGCTTCCGCGACGACAGCCACCTGATGAATGTCTGCCAGCGCATTGTCAGCCAGGTCGGCCGCCGCGTTGATGAAGCCTCGCCCATCTGCGACGCCCGACTTCCCGATGGCTCGCGCGTCAACGTCATCGCCCCGCCGCTCTCGATCGATGGCGCCGCCCTCACTATTCGTAAGTTCAAGAAAGACAAGCTGACCCTGCAGCAGCTGGTCAAATACAACTCCATTTCGCCGGAAGGCGCCGAGGTGCTGCGCATCCTGGGCCGCGTCCGCGCCAATGTGCTGATCTCGGGCGGTACCGGTTCGGGCAAGACCACGCTGCTCAACTGCCTCACCGCCTTCATCGAACGCGATGAACGCGTCATCACCTGCGAAGACTCGGCCGAATTGCAGCTGCAGCAGCCGCACGTGGTGCGTCTCGAAACCCGCCCGCCCAACCTCGAGGGCGAGGGCGAGATCACCATGCGCGACCTGGTCAAGAATTGCCTGCGTATGCGGCCCGAACGCATCATCGTGGGCGAAGTGCGCGGACCGGAGGCCTTCGATCTGTTGCAGGCCATGAACACCGGCCATGACGGCTCCATGGGCACGCTGCACGCCAACTCGCCGCGCGAGGCGCTGTCGCGTCTCGAATCCATGATCACCATGGGCGGCTATTCGCTGCCCAGCCGCACCATCCGCGAAATGGTGGTGTCCTCCATCGATGTCATCGTGCAGGCGGCGCGCCTGCGCGACGGCTCCCGCCGCATCACCCACATCTCCGAAGTGCTGGGCATGGAAGGCGATGTCATCGTCACCCAGGACATCTTCGTCTACGACATCATGGGCGAGGACAGCAGCGGCAACCTGATCGGCCGCCATCGCTCGACCGGCATCACCAAGCCGAATTTCGCCGAGCGCGCCCGCTATTTCAACGAAGAGGCCAATCTCATCGAAGCGCTGGAGAAATCCAACGTCGAGCAGCGCGAAATGCTCGATTCTTGAGGAGGCTCTGAATGACGCCACTCATCCTGCTGCTCCTGGTCGTGGTCTGCATCGGTGCGGGCGGCTTCGCTTTGGCGCCCATGCTGACCGGGTCCAATCGCGCCGCCAAGCGCATCAAGGCGCTGCAGGGCGACATCCAGGCCAACCGGCGCGAGGGCCATGTCGAGCGCCAGCGCGACGTCCGCCGCAAGCAGATCCAGCAGACGCTGAAGACGCAGACAGACGCCCTCAACGAGAAGAAGCGCCGCGTGCCGCTGCAGGCCCGCATCTACCAGGCCGGCATGACCATCAAGCCGGCGGCCTTCATCCGCAATTCGGTGATCCTGGGCGTCTTCGCCTTCGTCGCCTGCTTTCTGGTGCAGGTGCCGCTGTTCTTCGCCCTGGTCTTCGGCGTGGCCGCCGGCTACCTGCTGCCGCGCATGTTCCTCAACTTCCGGCGCAAGCGCTTCCAGGCCAAGTTCCTCGATGAACTGCCCAACGCCGTCGAAGCCATCGTGCGCGGCGTCAAGGCCGGCCTGCCGCTCAACGATTCCATGCGCGTCGTCGCCAAGGAGGGCAAGGAGCCGCTGCGCAGCGAGTTCCAGCGCGTGCTCGACCAGCAGGCGGTGGGCAAGTCCATCGGCGAGGCCATCGTGCTGCTCTATGAGCGCGTGCCGGTGCCGGAGGTCAATTTCTTCATCGTCGTCATCACCGTGCAGCAGCAGGCCGGCGGCAATCTGTCGGAAGCCTTGACCAATCTCAGCCGCGTGCTGCGCAACCGCAAGAAGATGAAGGCCAAGATCGCCGCCATGTCGTCGGAGGCCAAGGCCTCGGCCGGCATCATCGGCGCGCTGCCCTTCATCGTGGCGGGCCTCGTCAGCATCACCAGCCCGACCTACCTGCTGCCGCTGTTCACCACCAATACCGGTCTGTTGTGGCTGGGCATCGCCGCCGTCATGCTGTCGTTGGGCGTGTTCATCATGACCCGCATGGTCCAGTTCGACTTCTAGGAGCGCGGCCCTTGGATATCATCCCCCTGCTGACCAATCGCGACTTCCTCATCGCCGTGCTTGCGGCGGTTTCGGCCGCCGCTGTGGTCTTCACCTTCGGCTCGCAGTTCTTCGAACGCGCCGGCCTCAAGGATCGCATCAAGCGCGTCGCCGTCGAGCGGGAACGCATGCGGGCCGAGGAAATGACGCGGCTGCGCGGCGGTGGCGGCTTCAGCCGCCAGACGGCGCGCCGCGAGGACGCCTCCAAGGACTATATGAAGCGTGTCGTCGAGCGCTTTTCCCTGCAGCAGGCCTTTGCCGACGAGAACACCTCGGAAGCCCTGGCGCGCGCCGGCTATCGCGGGCAGGGGCACATCACCACCTATGTGTTCATGCGTTTCGTTACGCCCTTCGTGCTGTTCGCGCTGGGCTTTCTCTATCTGAACTTCATCACTCCCGGCGGACGGCCGCTCTATCTCAACCTCGCTTATGCCATCGGCATCGGCGTGCTCGGCTCCTACCTGCCGGTGCTGATGCTGAAGAACACCACCACCAAGCGCCAGCAATCCATTCGCCGCGCCTGGCCCGATTGCCTCGATCTCATGCTGCTCTGCGTCGAATCCGGCATGTCGGTCGAGCATGCCTTCAAGCGCGTGGCGCGCGAGATCGGCCAGCAAAGCGTGGAACTGGCCGAAGAGCTGACCCTCACCACCGCCGAGCTGTCCTTTCTCGAAGACCGGACCCGGGCCTACGAAAACCTCGGCAAGCGCACCGGCCTCGATGGTGTGCGCTCGGTGATGACGGCGCTGATCCAGGCGGAACGCTATGGTACGTCCGTCGGCCAGGCCCTGCGCGTCATGGCTGAGGAAGGGCGCGAGCAGCGCATGAACGAGGCCGAAAAGAAGGCCGCTTCCCTGCCGCCGAAACTGACCGTGCCGCTGATCCTGTTCTTCCTGCCGGTGCTGTTCATCGTCATCATCACGCCGGCGATGATCAAGGTGTTTTCAACCGGCTTTCATACCGGCTGATCCAGAATCTTGCGCATGTTGACCCGCGTGGTGGCGCCGCCCATCACCATGTCGCGGCTATACTCGGCATAGCCGCGCCGCCTGTAGAGCGCGATGTTGGCTTCCATCCTGGCATTGGTATAGAGCCGCACGCTGGGGCGGCCATGCTGCCGGGCAACGTCCTCCGCATGGGCCAGGAGGGCGGAGCCAAGCCCCTGTCCCTGGGCGCTTTCCGCCACCGCCACATTGACGATCAGCAGATCGTTGGGCTCCAGCTGCATTTCGATGAGGGCGACCAGCACGCCATCGGCTTCGTGGAGCGCGAACAGGTGCTCGCGGACGGCGACCTCGTAGTCGGCCAACATCGGCGCCGGTTCGCGCCCGATGATCGGCACCCATTTGGCATAGACGGCGCGGACCAGGTCGCGGATGGCGCCGGCATCTTCAGGCCGGGCCGGCCTGAGTCCGATCACTTATGGCCCTGGATGGCGCTCCAGCGGTTCTGCTGCGTCAGCATGGATTTGACATAGGCCATGTTGGCTTCCACCTGGTCGGGCGGCAATTCGGCGGCGAACATGGCGCGGGCTTCATCGAACCGCCCCTGCATGCCGATGACGAGCGCCAGGTTCTGCCGGATGCGGCTGTTGGCGCCCCGCATCTGCACCGCCCGGCGCAGATGCGCCTCGGCATTGTCGAGGTCCTGGGTCATCGCATAGGAGAGGCCGAGATTGGCTTCGAGCGAAGCCTCCTGCGGGGCGATCAGCAACGCCTGGGTATAGTATTTGCGGGCTTCGTCATTGCGGCCCATCTGGTCGAGGATGGCGCCCTTGACCGACAAGGCGTTCCAGGCGGGTGCCGTGGGGTCGATGGCGTCGTTGATGACGTTGAGCGCCTGGTCGAAGCGGCCGTCTGCCGTCAGCGCCTTGGCGTAGGCGACATCGATATCGGTGTCGTTCTTGTAGATGGCGAGCGCCGCCTCCAGCACCGCCATCGCCTGGTCGTTCTGGTCGGCGCCCCGCAGGGCCGCCGCATAATAGATGATGGTGGTCTTGTCCCGCGGATTGGCCTTGTAGCGCGCCGTCAGCGACGCGAGCGTCTGCTGCGTCTGTCCCGGATTCATGTTCGAAAAATCGGGCGCCGTGATGGGGGCGCTGTTGATCGAACAGGCCGACAGCATCACCGCCGCCACGGTGCTGAGGGCGAGGCCGCGCAGGAGACCAAGGGGAGTATTTACGACGCGCTGCACTGCGATGAACTCTCGGTTGCCGATCCCGTGACGCCGGCGGGAACCATTCCCCTCTGCAATAAATCATTAACCCTAACAGCCGGTTAAAGCCCCGGCTTGCGGCGGTGGCCGGCTGCGTCTGCCGCATTTCAGCGTCGTGGCGGAGTGGATCGCCTCGGCGCGATTTTTTCGCTATCACCATTTGGCGGGCCGTCATCGTCGCGATGGCTCCCTGGTGAGGTGAGGGCCCATGTCGAAACGTCGATACCTATCCCTGCTGATGGCCACACTGCTGGTTGCGAGTGGAGCGATCGGCGCCGCCAGGGCCGCATCCGATCCCAACGAGGTTTTCTCCAATCGGCAGACCGCCGCTCTTGCCCAGGCCGTTTCCGACAACGATCTTTCGGCCATAAGGGACCTGGCGCAGCACGGCGCCAATCTCGCCGATCAGGGCGAAGCCGGCGTGACGGTGCTGCAATGGGCCATGCTGCGCGATCGGCCGGATGCCGTCGCCCTGCTCGCCGATCTTGGGGCCGATCCCGCCGAACGCGGCTATGACGGCCAAACCGCCCTCCACATGGCCGCCATGGCCAGGGACAAGCCTTATCTGCAAATCCTGCTCGATCATGGCGCCGATCCAAACGTGCGGGGCGGCCCCAGGGAAGGTTCCGTGCTTTCGGAAGCCCTGATGGATGGCAACAGCGATGCGGTGCTGCTGCTGCTGGCGCACCATGCCGATCCCAATGTGACGGACCGTCAGGACGACACGCCGCTTCATGTCGCCGCGCAGATCAGCGACTACGCCAATATGCTGGCGCTGCTGGAGGCTGGCGCGGATCCGACCTTGCGCAACAAGCAGGGCAAGACCTTCGCGGCCTATTTCGCCATCCATCCCAAGGAAAGCATCATGAGCGACGACGCCAAGGCAGCCCGTGGCGCCGTGCAGCAATGGCTCGATGCCCATGGCTATTCAGACGCAAAGCAATAGGCCAACGCCTTCACACGTTCAAAACCGGAGAGACGATGGTTTATCAGGAAAGCGACGTTGGAGCCGTCAGCAAGGCGCCGCTGACGCCCGCAATGAAAACTTGCCTCCTGGGCGAGCGCAAGATTAACCCCGGCTTCCTCGCCATCGGCGTGCCGGCCGTCCTGGTCCTGGCCTATGTGCTGTTTCCCCCGTTGCTTTCCTGGGTCCTGCAATCTGTCTCTCACATCGCGGTGGCGGTGGTTGGGCTCTGTATCGTCATCTGTCTGCCGATCCTCTGGGGGCGTTTGAAGATCGCGGCCGATCTGAAGGCAGCACAATTTTCGCGCTATTCGGGAGCGTTCGTCATCCGCCGCCACAGCCAGCCGGCACAAGGCCAGCATCCCAGTTATTGGCCGTTCAACCGGAGCTTCACCTGGGCCCTGCAATTGCCGCAGGGCGAAATCGTCCTGCCGTCCTTCGTCGTCACGGAAATGCAGCAGGCGGGGCGAGGCACGATTGATTTCGCGCCCAATAGCAAGACGATCTTCGAGGTGCGCGACACCGAAGGGCGCGTGTTGTTTCGCCATCCGAACTATCAGGCCTGAGCGGAGGAGCATCGATGGCGTCCTCGGATGAGCTTGCCGCACAGCTGATTCAGCATCTTGGCAGCATTGCGGGCTATAACGACAAGGGCCGTCTATGGAGCAATCACACCCCTGACGAGGTGCGCGCCAATCGCCAGCAGGCGCAAGCCGTCATCCTGCGCCTCGTGGCGGCAATCGGCACTGAGGCCTTCAGTCCCCAATTATTGGAGAAGTTGCAATCGGGCGCCGCTGTGCTGGACGAAAGCGGCGACATCGAGGCCCAGGCCAGGGCGGAACTGGCGGCGGCGGATCGCTCCAGCGCACGCTGAAAAAGAAGCTTCCGGGCCTTTCCCGGCCGGTGCCGACGCTGATTCCTGAGCTAGTGAGCCGACTCAGGCAAAGCCAGATCATTGCGCTTGAGGACAGATATCGGCCTGTCGTCCTGCCGCGCCGCGCCTATGGGTTGATAGTCTTGCAGCAGGCGGTCAATGGCGGGATCCTGCCGGGCCCAGCCCAGCCAGTCGAAAGCATCGCCGCCGGTCACGATGATGTCGGGCGGATTTTTCTCGAGGTCGTCGCGCAGCATCTCGCGATCCTGGGCAGCGAACGCTGCCCATTTGGCCGACTCCGGTCCGTCTCCATTGCGATATTGCAGCCGCAACGCCCCCAGCGCGATCATGCGATAGGCGGCCCTGGTCACGATCGTGCCGTCGACCGCGCGCTGCAGCGGACTGATGAAGCCCAGATTCTGCGATATGTTGGCCAGTTTGAGACCGGGGCCATAAGGAGCGACGATCGCCTGCAGTTCACTTGTGGTGGTGTTCCCCCGCAGGGTTTCGATCACCGGCACCAAAAGGAAGATACCGCCCGCCACCGCGGCCAGCAGGGTGAACCGCGGCGCCCGGCCCGCAACGTTGCGGCGCACGAAAATGGTCGCCAAAACGATAGCCAGCAGGATGATCGTGGGCGTGACGTGATAGCCGAAGCCCTTGCCCTGAATGACATAGCAGAGCAGGAAGCCCGCCGCGCCGGCAACGAACGTGACCTCTGGAAGGCGCAGAACCTCACGCCGGTAGATGGTGAAGAGGATCGCCGCCATGAACCATACCAGCCACATGCCGGGGACGATGGCGAGGAGGACGAGCGGCGCGCGGTCGGGCAGGTAGATGGCTTCCGACAGCGGCAGCATGACGGTGAAAAAGGCCGGAAACGCCAGCCAGACCAGCAGCCAGAATCCCACCAGGATCAGGCCCGAAATGACGTTCTCCACGTTGAAGATGGGCCGCCAGGACCGGGCATGGACGGCGCCGTAAAGCGCGGGCAGCAGGATGGCCAGGGCGAAATGCGGCTTTATGGTCATCACCAGGCCGCCCAGCAGCCCGCCCATGAGGCGATGGCTCCATGACGGCAGCATGCCGGCACCGCGAACGGCCGACAGCGCCAGGACCGGCAGGATGAAGATGACGGCGAAATGCTCCCGCTCGGAGAAGTTGATCCCCGGCAGCACCGTCAGGGACGGTAAGGCGATGAGCCACCATGTAGTGGGCTCGAAGCTGAGTGTGGACCGCGCCAATATGCGGGCGCCCAAAGCCGTCGCCAGCACGCTCGCCAACAGCGCCACCGCGATGGTCACCAGCTCGGCCGACACATGGGTGATCTGTCCGAGCCAGACCCATGGGACATAGAGAAGCACCGACATTGGCGGGTTCACTTCGTAGATGTCGGTATAAAGCGTCTCACCGGCGAGCAATCGCTCGGCCGCGGTAAACAGCCATGAGGTATCGGCATTGAGAGGGTGTGCCGTCTGGATGGCGAACGCCAGGACGACAAAGGCCGCAATCACCCATGGCACGGCGCGCGTCGTCAGGCCGGCGCCGCCGCCCGCAGGATCGGACGCCATCAGGATGCGGCGCTCTTTTTGAGAGCCGCGGTGGCCTCGTGTTCAAAACCTATCCGGCGCGCCACCACATAGAGCGGGCGGCGCTTCACCTCCGAATAGATTCGGCCGATATAGACGCCCACGATGCCCGTCATCGTGAGGTTGACGCCTGAGAGCATGGAGATGATCACGACCGTGGAGGCCCAGCCATCTATCAGGCCCTGGGTCCAGAAAAACGCCCGATAGATGACGAACAGCCCGTACGCCATGGCGCCCAGCGAGATGATCGCGCCGCCCCATATGGCGGCCCGCAAGGGGACGTCGGAAAAACTGACGACCGCCGTCGCCGCCAGCCGGATCAACTTGGCAGCCGAGTATTTGGTATTGCCGGCAGCGCGTGCATCCCGCTCATAAGGGACGGCGATCTGCCGGAAACCGATCCAGGTCAGCATGCCCCGGACGAAGCGGTTCGCCTCCGGCATTTCGAGGAAGGCGTCGACGGCGATACGGTCGATCAACCGGAAATCCCCGACGTCCCTCGGTATCTTTTCGGCCACCAGCCAGTTGAACAGACGGTAGAACAGGCTGGAAGTCACCCGTTTGGCAAGGTGTTCGCCGTTGCGCGCCGTGCGTTGCGCATAGACGATTTCATAGCCTTCGCGCCATTTGGCGGCCAGTTGCAGCACCACCTCAGGCGGGTCCTGCAAATCGGCATCCATGAGGATGACTGCCTGTCCGGAGGCTGCCTCCATCCCGGCCGTAATGGCGATCTGCTGGCCGAAATTCCGCGAAAAACCGATATAGCGGTAACGGTGGTCGCCGCGCGCCAGCGCCCCCAGGAATACGCCGGTGGCATCGGAGCTGCCGTCATCGACGAAGATCACCTCGGCGGGCCCGTCGAGCTTCGTCATCAGTTCATTAAGACGCCGAAGCAGCAGAGGCAGCACGCGTTCTTCATTAAAAACCGGAATGACCAGGCTGTAGGTAATGGCCATGAGGAATTGCTCAAAATAATTTGATTGAGCATGGCCTCTATATTTTAAAATGGATTTAAAACGCCCGGATGGCAGTGCATTCCGCCACTGCGGGGGGTGCAGTATTTTTCTGCAAGGTCAGCCGGGGCGGTGCCCCGCAGCTGGCAAAACCAACGCGTCAAGACTCGTGACTTGGCTGGCCTCGGCGGGGTAAACCCAATAGTCAACTTCACTTCAGGTGCGCCATGGCCACGTCCTCTCCCCAGCAGATCGTTTGCATCGAAGAGGGAGGGCTGGAGGCAGCGTCGCTGTCCCGGACCCAGCTGGCCTGGGCGAAATCGGCGCATTTCAACGGCCAGCGCGGCCGCCTGCTGCCGCTGCCGGGCAATGACGTGACGTTGGCCGGGTATCTCTTCGGCATGGGCGCCCCTGCCAATCGCTCGCGGCTCATCACCGGTCTTGCCGCCGCCGGGCTCGAACCCGGCAGCTACAGGCTGGGCGGCGCCATGGGCGATCCGACACTTGCGGCACTCGGCTTTCGGCTCGGCGCCTACCGCTTCGATCGCTATCGCAAGGCGCGCGAGCCTGTCGAGCTCGCCGAAGTCGAGGGAGCCGACGTTGCGGAAGTCACCCGCCTGACCGACGCGGCGTTCCTTGCGCGTGATCTCATCAACACGCCGCCCAACGATCTGGGGCCCAATGCCTTCGAGGCGGAAATCCGCGCCTTTGCCAAGCGCCACAAGATGACCGTCAAGGCGGTGGTGGGCGATGATCTCCTCAAGCAGAACTTTCCCATGATCCATGCGGTCGGCCGGGCCTCGATCGAGGCGCCGCGGTTGATGGATTTGAGCTGGGGCAAGGCTTCCGACCCGAGGGTGACGCTGGTGGGCAAGGGCGTCACCTTCGATACTGGCGGGCTCGACATCAAGCCGTCCGCCGGCATGCTGCTGATGAAGAAGGACATGGGCGGCGCCGCCAATGTTTTGGGACTGGCCCATGCCATCATGGACGCCGGCCTCAAGGTGCGGCTGCGCGTGCTCATTCCCATCGTCGAGAACGCCATTGCGGGCGCCTCCTTCCGGCCCGGCGATATCCTGCCCTCGCGCAACGGCATGACGGTCGAGATCGGCAATACCGATGCGGAGGGGCGGCTGATCCTGGCCGATGCGCTGGCCCTGGCCGACGAGGAAAGTCCCGCCATCCTCCTCGACATGGCGACATTGACGGGCGCCGCTCGCGTGGCGCTGGGGCCGGAGCTGCCTCCGCTCTACACCAATGACGATGGCCTCGCGGAATCGCTGCAGGCTGCGGGCCTTGCCTGGGAGGACCCGCTCTGGCGCCTCCCCCTCTGGCCCAACTATGATGCCATGCTGGCCTCCAGGATCGCCGATGTGAACCATGTCTCCAGCGGCGGCTTTGCGGGCTCGATCACCGCGGCGCTGTTCATGCAGCGCTTCGTCAGGCAGGCCGCTGCCTGGGTGCATCTCGATATCTTCGCCTGGGCCCCCGAGCCGCGTCCCGGCCGGCCATTCGGGGGTACCGACCAGGGTATCCGTTCGGCCTATCGGGTCTTGAAGCAGCGATATAGTTGACTTAGGCAACGAATTGACGCGTCATGGGCGCCGTGAGGAGGAGCCCATGACCGACGATATTGCCGAAGTCCGTGCCTTCAGCCGCTTCTACACGAGGGTTGCGGGTGCGCTCGATAGCCACCTGCTGCAATCGCCCTTCAGCCTTGGCGAGGGGCGGGTGATCTATGAGGTGGCGACGCGGCAGAGCACCAGCGCCGCCGACCTGGCGCGGGTGCTGTCGCTCGATCCCGGCTATCTGAGCCGCCTGCTCTACAAGCTCGTCGATGCCGGCATCATCGCGCTCACGCCCAGCCTCACCGACCGGCGCCAGAACATCATCGGTCTGACCAAGGAGGGCAGGGAGGCGTTCCTGGCGCTCGATGCCAGCTCCAACACGGCCGTCTCGAGCCTCATCGCGCCGCTCGGCGCCGGCAAGCAGGCGGCCCTGCTTGCCGCCATGGCCAAGATCCGTCGCCTCCTGGGTGATGAGACGCTGCCCACCCTGCCTGTCGTCATCCGACCGCCACGGCCCGGCGATATCGGGCATATCGTGGCCCGGCAGGCGCTGGTCTATGCTGGCGAATATGGCTGGGACGCCAGCTATGAGGGGCTTGCCGCCGAAATCGCCGGCCAGTTCCTGCAGCAGCACGATCCCGCCCGCGAGTTCTGCCTCATCGCCGAACATGAGGGCGAGGTGGCGGGCTCGGTCTTCCTGGTCGATGCGCACAAGGGCGTCAGCCAGCTTCGCCTGCTTTATGTCGAGCCGGCGGCGCGGGGCCTGGGGATCGGCAAATCGCTGGTGGGCGAATGTGTGACGCGCGCGCGCCTCATGGGCTACAAGCGCATCAAGTTGTGGACGCAGTCGATCCTGGTGCCGGCGCGGCGCATCTATGCGGCCGCCGGTTTCGAGCTGGTGCGCGAGGAGGCGCATCGCAGCTTTGGCCAGGACCTCATCGGCGAATACTGGGAGCTGGAGCTCTAGGTCTTGCTTGATCGCGTTCTCGAGGTGGAAAGCGGCATCCACTTTTCCTGAGAACGCCCTAATAGCCCAGCGCCGGATCGACGACATTGCGGAGCGGCTGGCCGGCCTCGTGCTGCTTCACCATGTCGGTGAAATACCGCACCCCTGAGCGCGGGTCGGAAATCGCCGCGATATGGGGGGTGATGTAGCAGTTGGGCAGGGCCCAGAGCGGGCTCTCGACCGGCAGCGGCTCGACTTCGAAGACGTCGAGGCTGGCGGCCCCAAGCGTGCCGTCGGCGAGCGCCCTGACGATATCGGCTTCCTTCTGGTGCCCGCCGCGCGCCGCGTTGACGATGGTCGGACCGCCATCGAGATTGCCGCGCCGCAGCTTGCCGAAGGTCTCGTAATTGAGGATGCCCTGCGTTTCCGGCGTCAGCGGCAACAGGTTGACGAGGATATCGGTGCCGGCAAGAAAGGGATTGAACCCGGCCTCGCCGACGAAATTCTCGACACCCGGCATCGCCTTGGCGGTGCGGCTCCAGCTTCTCAGATCGAAGCCCAGCGGCAGCAGGCGGCTGGCGGCGTCCTGGCCGAGCACGCCCATGCCCATGATGCCGACGGTGGTCTCGCTGGCTGCCGGCGGATAGAGCTGCTTCCAGCGCCGTGCCTGCTGGTCGGCGACGAAGCGCGTGTGAAGCCGGTGATGCATGGTCACATGCGCCACCACATAATCGCTCATGCGCTGGCTGAGATTGTCGTCCACGAAGCGCACGATGGGCACGCCCTTGGGCAGGTGCGGATGGCGCATCAGCGCATCGACGCCGGCGCCCAGCGACAGCACGGCCTTGAGATTGTCGAGCCCCTCAAACGCATCGGCCTTGGGCTTCCAGACGAAGATGTAGCGGATGGCTGCCGGATCGTAGGCCTCGCCGCGGCGAACCACCGGATAGCCGTCCAGGGCCGCCTTGAATTTGGCCGTCCACTCGGCTTCGTCCACATCCGACAGGTGCATCAGCAGCATGGGGTTCTCCATAACGAAAGAGCCGCACCCAGGGGCGCGGCTCGCAAGGCATTTAACAGAACTGCACGCTTACTGAGCGGCAGGCGAAGGCGTGACCGGCTGCAGCGTATTGCCGCCTGCGGGGGCTGCCGGAGCAGCCTCGGGCGCCGGAGCTACGGGAGCAGCTTCAGGAGCGGGCGTCGGGGCCGGAGCGGCTTCGGGAGCCGGGGTCGCGACCGGTGCCTCGGCAGCCGGAGCAGGCGTTACAACCGGAGCCGGGGTAGCCGCAGGAGCAGGTGCCTCGGCGGCAGGAGCGGGCGTCGCGGCGGGAGCCGGCGTCTCGGGAGCCGGAGCAGGGACTGCAGCCGGAGCAGGAGCCTCGGGAGCCGGCGTTGCAGCCGGAGCCTCGGGGGCGGCCGGAGCCGGGGTCTCGGCGGCAGGCGCCGGGGCCTCAGCAGCAGGAGCCGGGGCCTCAGCGGCCGGAGCCGGGGTCTCAGCGGCCGGAGCCGGCGTGGCTGCCGGGGCGTCCGCTGCGGGAGCGGCGGCCGGGGCCGCGTCGGCGGTCGGGAAGGCGACGGGCGTTGCCGACAGCGTCTGCAGATAAGCCAGGATGTTGGCGCGATCCTTTTCGTCCGGGTCGCCCGGGAAGCTCATCTTGGTGCCGGGGGTGAAATCCTTCGGCTTGGTGATGAAGGCGTTCAGGTCCTCATAGGTCCAGGTCTCGCCCTTCTTCTGGTGCTCGAGCATGCCGTCCGAGTAGGAGAAGCCAGGATGCGAACCGATGACGCGGCCAACCACGCCGTAAAGGTTCGGACCGGTCTTGTTCGGGCCGCCATCGGTGAAGTCGTGGCAGGACTGGCACTTCTTGACAGCGGCGGCGCCGGCCGTCGCATCGGCGCTCGCCAGCAGCACGGCCAGCGGCGTTGCGGCGGGACCGGTGGCGGCGGCTGCAGCCGTGGCGACCGGCGCGGGTTCCGGCAGAGCATAGCCCGGGCCGCGATCCTCGATCGGGTGGTAAATGCCTTCGGCGAGGAACCCTGCCCCCATCACGAAAAGCAAAGTGCCCAGAATGGCACCGATGATCTTGTTGAGCTCGAACGAATCCATTGCGGTTTCTCTGCCTTTTCCGCCGGGTATAGACGATTGGCGGAACACCGCAAAAGCGCATTTTTCACAAAACGCACTGCAAGCTCTGTCCCGACGCGCGCGGAAGATAGTATCAAGCCCTCCAGCGCGCAACCGGGATTGGACAAGGTGCGACAATTCCCACAGCGCGCATGGCTTGACAGCGGCGCGCCGCAATTGACTTGAGCCCTCGGGGGCGTAAATAGGGCCCCGAAAAAAGGGGCCGGAGCCAGTCATGCCGATCAAGATCGCTTTCCAGGGTGAACCCGGCGCTTTCAGTCATGCGGCTTCTCACGCGGTGTTTCCCGAGGGTGAGCCGTTGCCCTGCGTGACCTTCGAGGACACCATCGCGGCCGTGCAGAGCGGCCGCGCCGATTTCGGCGTCGTGCCCGTCGAGAACTCGCTCTATGGGCGTGTCACCGACATCTACCATCTGCTGCCCGCCAGCGGCCTTCACATCATCGGCGAGCATTTCCTGCGCGTCGAGATGAACGTGCTCGGCCTCAAGGGCGCGACGCTCGCCGACATCAAGTCGGTGCAGTCGATCTCGGTGGCGCTGGGCCAGTGCCGCAAGTTCATCCAGGACCACAAGTTCAAGACCATCAATGGCGTCGATACCGCCGGCTCCGCCCGGGAAGTCGCGCAAAAGGGCGACAAGTCCGTGGGCGCCATCGCGTCGCGCTTCGCCGCCGAGGTCTATGGCCTCGATATCCTGGCGGAAAACATCGAGGATGCGGCGCACAACACCACGCGCTTCCTGGTCATTTCCCGGACCCGGCAGGAAGCGCCGGCCGGCGGCGACAAGGTCAAGACCACATTCGTCTTTCGCGTTCGCAACGTGCCGGCGGCGCTCTATAAGGCGATGGGCGGCTTTGCCACCAATGGGGTCAACATGACCAAGCTCGAAAGCTACATGCTCGACGGCTCGTTCACCGCCACCCAGTTCTATGCCGATATCGAGGGGCACCCTTCGGATCGCAGCGTGACGCTGGCCTTCGAGGAGCTCGGCTTCTTCACCGACGAATTCCGCGTGCTCGGCGTCTATCCGGCCGGGAAGGCCTGAGGGCGGCTATCCTGTGGATATCGTTACCCTGGGCGCCAGCCGTACTGCCCTTCTCGATGCGGACGGTCCCGTGTTCGCCCGTGAGGATGATGCGCTCGAGGTGATCGGCGCCCTTTATGGGCAGGATGTCGAGCTGGTGGTCATCCCCGTCAGCCGCCTCGCGCCCGAATTCTTCATGCTCGGCACCAGGCTCGCCGGCCTGTTCCTGCAGAAGTTGCGCAACTATCAGCTGCGGGTCGCAATCCTGGGCGATATTTCCGCCCAGCTGGCGCAAAGCGCCGCGCTGCGCAACTTCGTTTATGAGAGCAACAAGGGCCGGCAGGTGGTCTTCGCGGCCGATCGCGACGAACTGGCCCGCCTGGTCTGAGCCTTGCGGGGGCCTTGCAAAGCCGCCGCGTTTGAACGATATAGGCGATCGGGAGGTTGGCGCGGACGTGTTCCTCGCCAACCGGGTCAGGTCCGGAAGGAAGCAGCCCCAACGAGACCTTCACGGGTCGTTGCCAGCCTCCTTTTAGCGCTCAGTGCCATGGAGCCCAAGCGCGACTCTCCCTAAACAGGTAGGCATGGCCAGCCCCGACACCCCAGCATCGCCCTATCTCGTCCTGGCGCGGAAATACCGCCCGTCGAGCTTTGCGACGCTTATCGGGCAGGATGCCATGGTGCAGACGCTGGCCAATGCCTTCAAGGCCAACCGCATCCATCACGCCTTCATCCTCACGGGCGTCCGCGGCGTCGGCAAGACCACCACGGCGCGCATTCTCGCCCGTGCCTTCAACTACGAGGACGAGACCGGGCCGCACCCCACTCTCGATCTCGAAAAGGAAGGCGTGCACGACCGCGCCATCATAGAAGGCCGGCATGTCGACGTCATGGAAATGGACGCCGCCTCCAACACCTCGATCAACGATATCCGCGAAATCACCGACTCGGTGAAGTACGGCCCCGTCTCTGCGCCCTACAAGGTCTACATCATCGACGAAGTGCACATGCTCTCCACCGCCGCCTTCAACGGGCTGCTGAAAACGCTGGAAGAGCCGCCGCCCTATGTGAAGTTCATCTTCGCCACCACCGAAATCCGCAAGGTGCCGGTGACCATTCTCTCCCGTTGCATGCGCTTCGATCTGCGGCGCATCACGCCGGAGATCATGACGCCCTATCTGGAGGGGATTCTCCATAAGGAAGGCATCGGCTTCGAGCCCGACGCCCTGGCCATGATCGTGCGCGCCGGCGAGGGTTCGGCCCGCGATTGCCTGTCGCTGCTCGACCAGGCCATCGCCCATGGCAACGGGCAGATCACCGCCGACACCGTCAAGGCCATGCTGGGCCTGGGTGACCGCGCCCGCACCATCGATTTGTTCGAGGATCTGATGGCGGGCCGCATCGCCGAGGCATTGACCGGCATGAAGGCGCTTTACGACGCCGGCGCCGATCCGCAGACCCTGATCGCCGATCTGGCCGATTTCACCCATCTGGTCACCCGCATCAAGGTAGTGCCGGCCGCTGCCGATGACGTATCGCTCACCCCCGATGAGCGGCGGCGCGGCGCCGAACTCGCCAGGACGCTCGGCATGCGCGTTCTCAGCCGCACCTGGCAGATCCTGTTCAAGGGCTATGAAGAGGTGAGCCGCGCCGGCAACGCGCTGCAGGCCGCCGAAATGGTTCTGGTGCGCCTGGCCTATGCGGCCGACCTGCCGACGCCCGACGATCTGGTGGCCAAGCTGTCGCGGCAGCCCTTGCCGTCGGGTTCCTCGCCTGCTCCCGCGCCGATCGCGCGCCCCAACGGCGGGGGGGGTGGTGCGCAGGCACTGCGGCTGGAATCGAGCCAGCCCAATTTCGAGCCCGCGCCGCGCGCCGCCATCCCCACGCCCGCGCTGGCCGAGCCGCGCAGCTACAACGATCTGGTGGCGCTGGCCGGCGCCAAGCGCGACCTGCTGCTCAAGCATGCGCTGGAAGCCGATATCCGCCCGGTATCGTTCGACGAGGGGCGCGTCGAGATCGCTCTGACCGAACGCGCCGATCCCGGCATCGTGCAGACGCTGTCGGCCCGGCTCAAGACCTGGACCGGCCGCCCCTGGCTGGTGACGGTCTCCACAAGGGCCGAGCCCACCCCGACGCTGCGCGAGCAGAAGCTGGAGCGCGCCGCCGCCCAGCAGGCCGAGGCCCATGACGACCCGCTCGTGCAGGCGATCCTGCAGACCTTTCCGGGCGCCAAGATCGTCAACGTGCATATCCGTGACGAGGCGACGGCATCGACGCCCGAGGCCAGCCTCGACCCCGCCCCCGAACCCGATGAGGACGACTGATGGTAGACTTCATGAACATGATGAAGAAGGCCCAGGACATGAAGGCCAAGATGGAGGAGATGCAGGAAAGCCTCGGCAATCTTCTCGTCGAGGGCAAGTCCGGCGGCGGGGTCGTCACGGTGACGCTGACCGGCAAGGGCGATCTGCGCGGCCTCAAGATCGATCCGTCGCTGCTGAAAGCCGATGAGGCTGAAATTCTCGAGGATCTGATCGTGGCGGCGCATGCCGACGCCAAGGGCAAGGCCGAGGCCGAAATGAGCGCCCGGATGCAGGAAGCGACGGCCGGGTTGGGCCTGCCGCCCGGTCTGAAGCTGCCGTTTTGATCTAGGCGACTGCCTGGCTTCCTTCTCCCCTTGTGGAAGAGGAGGCTGAGAATTCCGAGGATTGACCGATGGCCAATGGCGGCCCCGAAATCGAGCAACTGATCCAGCTGCTGGCGCGGCTGCCGGGGCTTGGGCCGCGCTCGGCGCGGCGGGCGGTGCTGCACCTCATCAAGAAGAAAGAGCAGCTCATGCTGCCGCTGTCGGCGGCGCTCGACCGCGCCGTGGCGGCGGTGCGCGTCTGCGAAGTCTGCGGCAATGTCGATACCACCTCGCCCTGCGGCATCTGCCGCGATCCGCGACGCATCGAAAGCGGCCTGCTAGTCGTGGTGGAAGATGTCGCCGACCTCTGGGCCCTCGAGCGGGCCGGCGTCGGCGCGGTAAAATACCATGTGCTGGGTGGCGTGCTGTCGCCGCTCGACGGCGTCGGCCCTGACGATCTGTCTATCGACCAGCTCATCACCAGGGCGCATGAATTCACCGAAATCGTTCTGGCCGTCAACGCCACGGTCGAGGGCCAGACCACGGCACATTACCTCACCGACCGGCTGGCGCCGCTCGGCGTAAAGGTCACGCGCCTTGCCCACGGCGTGCCGGTCGGCGGGGAACTCGATTATCTTGACGAAGGCACGCTCAGCCAAGCGCTCAAGGCCCGCACGCAGATGTAGGCCCCGGAGCGTTTTCAGGAAAAGTGGATGCCACTTTTCCGGTTCGAAAGCGCGATTAGACAAAGACTTGAAGCGCTCGTTTTGATGCAGTCAAAACGTGAAACACTTCAGGCGGCTCAGTGCACCCCGCGTTCCGGGCGGAAATCGTCGCCCTCGTCCCACTCCTCGGGGTCCAGCACGTCTTCTTCCTCGAAATCTTCCTCATCCGCATCTTCCAGGGCCACGAGCGCGTCGTCGTCCGGCGACATGGTCTCGCGATGCTCCAGCGGATCGAAGCTGGCCGGCATGCCTTCGCCATCGTCACTGGCCTGTTCGAGCTTGGCGATGGCGCGGTTGATCTCGGCGATCAGCGCCTGCGGGTCGCCATCGCCGAAATCGGCGGGCTCGCGTTCCAGCAGATCGTCGCGGAATTCCCTGAGACGCGCCACGCGTTCCTCGACGGGACGGTCCTCGCCATACAGAAGTTCATCGATTTCGGCTTCGCTCACCGGCTGGGCAATGCCCGGCTCGTCGCCATTGTCGCTGATATTGCTCGTCTCAGGCAGTATTTGGCCCTGGTGGTTGAACTGGCTCATTTCGCCTCTCCAGGCGGCCCCATGCCGCCCGGAAGAAACGCCCAAAACCCCCGGGGGTTTCCGTCTGTCTTCAGACCAGGGTCTGCTTGAACAATTCCATGGTGCGAGACCAGGCCAGATCGGCTGCCGCCTTGTCGTAGCGCGCCGCGGAGGTGTCATTGTTGAAGGCGTGGTTGGCGCCCTCGTAAACAAAGAGCTGGTAGTCGACGCCCGCCGCCTTCAGCGCCGCCTCGAACTCCGGAATGCCCGCATTGACGCGGGTATCGAGCCCCGCATAGTGGAGCATCAGCCGGGCCTTGATCTGCGGCACCGCCTCGGCATTGGGCTGCATGCCGTAATAGGCGACGCCCGCCATCAGGGCCGGTGAAGCGACGGCGAGATTGTTGACCGCGCCACCGCCCCAGCAAAAGCCCATGGCGCCAACGCGACCGGTCGAATTCGGGGCGCTCTGCAGATGGCTGATGGTGGCGACGCCGTTCGAGGTGACGTTGGCGGGCGTCAGTTGCGAGAAGAGATTGCGGGCATCGTCCTCGTTCTCGGGCGTGCCGCCGAGCGGCGACAGGAAATCCGGCGCCAGCGCCAGGAACCCTTCGAGCGCCACGCGCCGCGTCACGTCCTTGATGTGGGCGTTGAGGCCGCGGTTTTCGTGAATGACGATGACCGCCGGAAACGGCCCGCCTTCCTTGGGGCGGGCCTGGTAGCCGCTCATTTCGCCCTGCGCGCCCGTACATTTGACCGTCTCGATGCTGAGCCGGTCGTCGGCCTCGGGGACAAGGCCCTGCGCCTGCGCATTGGAGGCCATCATTGCGGCGGCTGCGGTGGCGGCGCTCATCGAACCTGCGAGCTTGGCCAGATTATCCATGAACTTGCGGCGGTCGAGCGACACATGCGTGTAATCGTCGAACAGCTCGATCATTTCCTGCGAGATTCCAGGGGCTTCGGTCTTGGGTGCATCGGTCTTGGGTCTGTCGTCCATTGCGTGTCCCTCTGCTTCATGTCCTCCCAGCCTAGGCAAGCTTTGGGGCGGCATTTGGATTGCGGCCAAAAGAGGGCTTTGAGACGGAGGCTCCCCCCTCCCAGCCTCCCCACAACGGGGGAGGTGCAGTTCCGTGCATCGGCAACATCGTGCCACATCCCCAATGCCACCCTCCCTTGAGGGGCCAGGGAGGGGGAGGGTCCCACGCACGAAACGAGATGTTTCCGAAGAAACTGGACTATGCCTGTGCCCTCACGGCTCCCGGCTGACCCCGTCGAGCGCCAGTTGTGCCGGCTCCTCGCGGCCGCCATCCCAGCCGGAAGGCATCGGCTTGTTGCTCTTGGCGCCCAGATTGCGCAGCATCTCGATCTGCCGCACCACATTGCCCGAGCCGGTGGAGAGCTGGCCCTTGGCCGTATCGAAGCTCTGCCGGGCCCGATTGAGGTTTTCGTCGAGCTTGTCCATGCTGGACAGGAAACCCAGCACCTTGTCGTAAAGGCTGCCGGCACGCTCGGCGATCTGCTCGGCATTCTGGTGGCGCTTTTCGATGTCCCAGACATTGCGCACCGTGCGCAACACCGTCAGTAGCGTCGTTGGCGTCGTCAGCATGACGCCGCGCTCGATGCCGTATTCGATGAGCTTGGGGTCGGCGCCCACGGCCACGGCCAGCGCCGATTCGATGGGCACGAACATCATCACATAGTCGAGCCGGCTGCCGGCGAAGCGCTGATATTCCTTCTCGCCCAGCGTTTTGATGTGGCCGCGCACCGAAATCACATGCGCCTGCAGGAAGCGCGCGCGTTCGTCGTCCTCGTCGCAGTTGATATAGGCTTCGAACGCCGTCAGCGACACCTTGGAATCGATGACCAGCCGGTCGGCATTGGGCATCAGGATTTCGACATCGGTGCGCACGCGCGAGCCGTTTTCGCCGCTATGGCTGGTCTGGGTGATGAACTGCTCGCCCTCGCGCAGCCCCGAGCGCTCGAGGATGCTGGCCAGGATCATTTCGCCCCAGGCGCCCTGGGTCTGCGCATTGGACTTGAGCGCCCGCGTCAGATTGCCGGCTTCCTGGGTGATCTGCAGGTTGCTTTCCGCCAGCGCGCGGATCTGCTCGCCCATGGCGGCGCGATCCTTCAATAGGCCCGTGTGGAATTCGGTGATCTTGTCATGCAGAGGCTTTAGGAGCGTATCGACCTGTTCGCGGTTCTGCCGCGTGAAGGTCTCGCTGTGCGACTTCAGCACGTCGCCCGCGATGGCCTTGAACTGCTGCGTCATCTGCTCGCGCGCTGCCTCGAAGCGCTTGAGGTTTTCGTCGGCCTGCCGCGCCTGCTCGGCGAGGCGTACCTGCAGGCCCTCGGTCCTGGCGCGCCAGGCGGCGTTGTCCTCGCTCAGCGCGTCATTGCGCATGTCAAGGTCGTGCAGGCGCTGGTCGCGCTCGGCGATCTGCTGGATGAAATTGGCCCGGAGGCCTTCCATGGCGCGCTCCGCCGCGCTTTCGGCGCGCCGCGAGGCCGAGCGCAGCGCCACGATCAGGGCGATGGCCAGCAGCAACAGGGCGAGCCCGACGCCGGCGAGCGCCGCGGTGCCATAGGTGATCGGCCATTCGCCGACGATCATGAGGACGCCATTCATGCCGTCCTACTTATACGGATTCGCGCGTTCTTAAAATGTTCTGTTTAAAGCGGTGTGTCTTCCTCGCTCTGGCTGGCGCCGGCGACGGCCCGCAGCCAGGGTTCGCGCCGCTTGATCCAGCCTTCCTGCTGGGGCTGGAAGCGGTTGGGCGCGGCATCCAGCGAGCCGATGCGGATCTCGACGTCGTCCTCATGCAGGTTCATCAGTCGCGAGCCGCACCTGGCGCAAAAGCTCCGGCCCCGGAAGGTCGTCATCTCGCCCGTGAGGGTGAAGCCGGCCTTGGGCCACTTGGCATAGGTGACGAAAGCGCTGCCGGATTCCTTGCGGCAATCGGCGCAATGGCAGATGCCGACGAGCAGCGGCTCACCGGTGACGGTGTAGCGCACGGCCCCGCAAAGGCAGCCGCCGGAATGGGTTTCGGGCATGGGATCGTCCTCGCTTCATGCTCGCAACGCATAGGCCACAGGCCCGTTCCGCCTGCCGCGCCTGTTGACCGGGGGCTCGGAAAATACCATATCGGGGACAATTGTTTCCGAGGATGCCCACAATGGCTGTTCGTCCCATTCTCATCATACCCGACCCGCGCCTGCGCGCGGTCGCCGAGCCCATTCCCGAAGTCAATGACGAGATCAGGAAGCTCGCCAAGGACATGCTGGATACCATGTATGACGCGCCCGGCATCGGCCTGGCGGCGCCGCAGATCGGCGAAATGAAGCGTATCGTGGTGATGGATCTCGCCAAGGATGACGAGACACCCGATCCGATCGTGATGATCAACCCGGAAATCACCAAGTTCGGCGACGAAACCGTGGTGACCGAGGAAGGGTGCCTGTCGATCCCCGAGCTCTACTATGAGGTCGAGCGGCCGGCCGACATCACCGTCCAGTATACCGACCTCGATGGCAAGGAAGTCACCCGCGACGCCTCCGATCGCCTGGCCATCTGTATCCAGCACGAGCTCGATCACCTCGATGGCGTGCTTTATATCGATTATCTGTCGCGCCTGAAGCGGGACCGTGTCATCAAGAAATTCGACAAGGCCGCCAAGCGGGCCACTGCCTGATCACCACCAGCAAGAGGCGTTTCCATGCGTGTCGTCTTCATGGGAACGCCCGAATTCGCCGTTCCCACCCTGACCGAGATCGTCTCGACCGGCCATGAGGTCGCCGCCGTCTATACGCGGGCGCCCAAGCCGGCCGGCCGTGGCCAGGCCGAGCGCAAGTCACCGGTGCATATGGCCGCCGAAGGCTTCGGCATTCCGGTGTTGACGCCGAAATCGCTGCGCGGTCCTGACGAGCAGGGCGTCTTCGCCCTGCATGAGGCCGATGTCGCCGTGGTGGTGGCCTATGGGCTGATCTTGCCCAAGCCGATCCTCGATGCACCCCGCCTCGGTTGCCTCAACCTTCACGGCTCGCTCCTGCCGCGCTGGCGCGGCGCGGCGCCCATGCAGCGCGCCATCATGGCGGGCGATGCGCGCACCGGCGTCATGGTTATGCAGATGGATGAGGGGCTCGATACCGGCCCGATAGGGCTCGTCGACGAGATGCCGATCGGCCCCGACATGACGGCGGGCGAATTGCACGACGCCATGATGCGCGTCGGCGCCGATCTCATGGGGCGGGCGCTGGCGGCGCTGGAGCGCGGCAGCCTCGGCTTCACGCCGCAGGCCGAAGCCGGCGTTACCTATGCGCAAAAGCTCGACAAGGCCGAGACGCGCATCGACTGGACCCGGCCCGCATTCGAGGTCCACAACCACATTCGCGGCCTGTCGCCATTCCCGGGCGCCTGGTTCGAGCTGTCGCTGGCGGGCAAGCCCGTCCGCATCAAGGTGCTGCGCTCGACGCTGGCGGCGGAGCAGGGCGCGCCCGGCGCCATCCTCGATGACAAGCTGACCATCGCCTGCGGCGCCGGCGCCGTGCGCCTCATCACCGTGCAGCGCGAAGGCAAGGGCGCCATGGATGCCGGCGCGTTCCTGCGCGGCACCGGGCCGCTTGCCGGCACCGCGCTCTGATGCCGCGCTATCGGCTGACGCTGGAATATGACGGCCGGCCGTTCTCCGGCTGGCAGCGGCAGGCAGGGCAGCTTTCGGTGCAGCAGGTGCTGGAGGAGGCCATCATGGGCTTTTCCGGCGAAAAGCTCGCCGTCCAGGCGGCCGGGCGCACCGATAGCGGCGTGCATGCGCTGGGCCAGGTGGTGAGTTTCGATCTTTCGCGCGACTGGGATCCGTTTCGCATTCGCGAGGCGCTGAATTTTCACCTGAAGCCGCATCCGGTGGCGGTGATCCTCGCCGAAGCCGTGGCGGGCGACTTCGAGGCGCGCTTTTCGGCCATCGCCCGCCATTACGAATATCGCATTCTCAACCGCCGCGCCCGCCCGGCGCTGGAAGCCGGCCATGTCTGGCACGTGCCGATGGAACTCGATGCCGAGGCCATGCACGAGGCGGCGCAACTGATCCTCGGGCAGCACGACTTCACCACCTTCCGGGCTGCCGAATGCCAGGCCAACTCGCCCATCCGCACGCTCGACGTGCTGACGGTGTCGCGGCAGGCCGAGCATATCGTGGTTATCGCCAAGGCCCGCAGTTTCCTGCATTCGCAGGTGCGCTCTATGGTCGGCTCGCTAAAGCTGGTGGGCGAGGGCAAATGGCAGGCTGGCGATTTCCGGCAGGCGCTCGATGCCCGGAGCCGGGCGGCCTGCGGTCCACTGGCGCCGCCGGACGGCCTCTACCTGACCCGGGTCGATTATTAGCCCATCATCGCCGATTGCAGGCTCGCCTGGACCTCGGGCGGCAGCGGCATCAGTGCGCTGAGGAGCAGCAGCCCGACGGTGACGCCCACCACCTGGGCGATCAGGAACATGGCGATCTGCAGGGGCGTCAGCGTCACGATGAGCCGTGCGGCGTTGATCTCGATGACCAGCATCACCAGGGCCACCACGATCAGGGTGAAGTCACCCACGAAGCCGACCAGCGCCAGCACCGTGCTGATCAGCGCCAGGAAAGCCGTGGCCCAGTTGTAGGTCACCAGATAGGGCGACATGCCGTCGAGGCGCTTGAGCTGGCGCAGCACGATGGCGGCGAAGCCGATCTGCATGGCGAACAGCAGCCCGGAGAGCAACAGGCCGCGCGTGATGGAGCCGTTCTCCGCCGCAAAGCCGAAAAGCCTCGGCAGATAGGCGCTGAACGCCGTGGCCGCCAACAGGGCGATGAAGCTGCCGATCAGGCCGCGCCGGCTGAAGTCGAAATAGCCCGAAGCCTGCCGGTTGCCGACCAGCAGAAACAGACAGCCGCGGGCGGCGGCGACCATTTCATCGATGAGACTGGTCATGCAAAGAGCCTGCGGTTTGGAGCGGGTTGAGAATGGATATAGTCCATCAGCACTTAAAGCGTCACATACCCTTGGGCAAGAGCGGGCGTCAGCCCTTTCTCAGTCAGGATTGCGCCGTGGTAAAATAAGCGCGCAGGAATGCCGCGTACAGGCCGGCAAGCGTGTGCACGTCGCTGACCGCCACCTGCTCGTCGATCTTGTGCATGGTGGGCCCCGGCAGGCCGAACTCCGCCACCGGGCAATATTGCGCGATAAAGCGGGCGTCCGACGTGCCGCCGCCGGTCGAAAGCTGCGGGCGCGCGCCGGTCGCGGCCTCGATCGTAGTACAAAGCGTCTCGATGCCGCCGTCCAGCGGCGACAGGAACGACTGCGAGGCGCGGCCCATGCGGGCGAAGGCGACGGCGCAGCCCCTGGCGTCGACGCCGGCGACTTGCCGCTCGATCCAGGCAGCGAGGCTGTCGGGGGACCATAAGTCGTTGAAGCGGATATTGAAGCGGATGGTGCCCGAGGCCGGAATGATATTGGTGGCGGTATTACCCACATCGATCGAGGTGACTTCCAGATTGGAAGGCGGGAAATGCTCGGTGCCGTCGTCGAGCTGCGCTGCCTTGAGCGCCGTGGCGATGGCCGCAACTACCGGCAGCGGATTGTTGGCGCGTTCCGGATAGGCCACATGCCCCTGCGTGCCGGTCACCGTGATCTGCGCATTGAGCGAGCCGCGCCGGCCGATCTTGATGCTGTCGCCGACCTTCGCGGTGGCGCTGGGTTCGCCCACGATGGCGAAATCGAAGCCATGACCCTCGGCAGCCGCAAAGGCCATGAGTTTTTCCGTGCCGTTGATGGCGTCGGCTTCCTCGTCATTGGTGATGGCCAGCGCGATGGTGCCCTGGTCCGCGGTGCCATCCGCGATGGCGGCCGCAATGGCGGAAACGAAAGCCGCGACGCCGCTTTTCATGTCGGCGGCGCCGCGCCCGAAGAGCACCCCATCCACCTCGTCCGCCGCGAAGGGCGGATGTGTCCAGCTGGCGATATCGCCAACCGGCACCACATCGGTATGGCCGGCGAACAGCAGGCGCTTGCCGCCGCTGCCCCGAATGGCGAAGAGATTATCGACCGGGTAGGACCCATCACCTTCAAAACGCGGCCGGAACACCTTGAAGCCGAGCGGCGTCAGGGCGCTCTCCAGCATATCGAGCACCCCGGCCGTCTCCGGCGTGACCGAAGCGCAGCGGATCAGCGTCTTGAGCAGCAGGACGGGATCGACCGAAGGCGTGTTCATCGGGAAATCCCGTCAGTTGGTTGCGATCAGGCGCCGCGACGCTGGTCGCGAATTTCCTTGAGCACGTCATAGATGGAAAACAGCACCATCCACAACTCTACCGTCACGCGCCAGACCACCACGCCAACGGCGCCGCCGATGATCGCGAACAGGATGCCGAGGAAGTTGCCGGTGAACAGCGCGGTGACGATACCAACTACCGTGAAAAGCGCGGTGAGCCCCAGGCCAAGCCAGTAGACGTACTTGACCAGCTTGGGAAAGATGAAACTGTCGAAACTCAGAAAGGCATTGAACATTGAGTAGGTCCCACATTGCCGTTGCGCCGGCGGCCCGTCGAATCGGGCAGCCTTGCGTTCGCAAATACTGGGGTGATGATTGTGGAAGTGCAACGACACTGGCGCTGCACTTCCCCAGGAACCGGCGGAAACTGGATCAGTCTCGCAGCAATTCGTTGATCGAGGTCTTGGAACGGGTCTGGGCGTCGACGCGCTTGACGATGACGGCGCAGTAAAGGCTGGGGCCCGGCTGGCCGTTGGGGAGGGGCTTGCCCGGCAGGCTGCCGCTCACCACCACCGAATAGGGCGGCACCTTGCCGATGTGGATTTCGCCCGTCGCGCGGTCGACGATCTTGGTGGAGGCGCCGATGAAGACGCCCATCGAGATCACCGAGCCCTGGCCGACGACCACGCCTTCCACCACTTCCGAGCGGGCGCCTACGAAGCAGTCGTCCTCGATCACCACGGGCCCCGCCTGCAGCGGCTCCAGCACGCCGCCGATGCCGACGCCGCCCGAAAGGTGCACGTTCTTGCCGATCTGCGCGCAGCTGCCCACGGTCGCCCAGGTGTCCACCATCGTGCTGTCGCCCACATGGGCGCCCAGGTTCACGAAGGACGGCATCAGCACCACGTTGCGGCCGATATAGGCGGAACGGCGAACGATGGAGCCGGGCACGGCGCGGAAACCGGCCTCGCGGAAGCGGTTTTCGGTCCAGCCTTCGAACTTGGAGGGCACCTTGTCCCACCAATGCGCGCCGCCCGGACCGCCCGGAACCATCGCCATGTCATTGAGGCGGAAGGACAGCAGCACCGCCTTCTTCAGCCACTGGTTGACCGTCCAGTTGCCGTCGGCCTGCTTTTCGGCGACGCGCGCCTTGCCGCTGTCGAGCAGTTCCAGCGCCGCATTCACGGCGTCGCGGACCGGCCCCTGCGTCGTCACGGTGACGGTATCGCGGGCGTCGAACGCGGCTTCGATGGTGGCGGCAAGGTCGGAATGCGACATGAGGGGTCTCGTGATTGGCGCGATGGAAGGCCGGACATTACCGTCCGAGCCCTTCAAGTCAATGCGACCCGATGCATTTATGGTATCGGGCGCGGCGTCGACCGTCGCCGGACTGCCATTGATCCTTAACCCGACTCTGTCAGCCTTTGCTGCAATCTAGGAGAGCCTGAATGGCCAAGCGCACCCATACGCCGCTTCGGACCGCCGAAGAAGATATCGATGCCACCAAGCGCGTGCCCGTCACGGCGCAATCGGCGTCGTCCACCTATCGGCTGGCTTTCTCCGATCCGGAGTTCATGGCCTCCGAGGAGGTGCGCGGCCTGCGCTTCCAGCTCGAATACCTGAAGCCGGAACTGCGCCTCAAGGAAGTGGGCATCAACTCGACTGTGGTGCTGTTCGGCGGCGCCCGCATTCCGGCGCCCGGCAAGGAAGCCTGGGCGGCCCGCAATGCCACCCAGAAGAAGAACCTCGAGATCGCCTCCAAATATTATGACGAGGCGCGGCGCTTCGCCCGCTATGCCTCGCTGACCTCCAAGACGCTGGATTTCAAGGAATATGTGGTGGTCACCGGCGGCGGCCCCGGCGTCATGGAAGCCGGCAATCGCGGCGCCGTCGATGTCGGTGCGCCCACCATCGGCTTCAACATCGTGTTGCCGCATGAGCAGGCGCCAAACCCCTATGTGTCGCCCGATCTGAGCTTCCTGTTCCACTATTTCGCCACCCGCAAGATCCACTTCCTGCTGCGGGCCAGGGCGGTGGCGATCTTCCCCGGCGGCTTCGGCACGCTGGACGAATTCTTCGAGACGCTGACGCTGGTGCAGACCGGCCGCATGGACCGTATCCCGCTGCTGCTGTTCGGCATCGAGTTCTGGCGCAAGGTCCTCAATTTCGAGGCACTGGCAGAGGCCGGAACCATCGCGCCCGAGGATTTGAACCTGTTCTCCATCGTCGATACGGCGGAAGAGGGCTGGGAAGTGATCCGCGCGCATTACGGGCTGCCGCACGTGGTTTGACAGCCGGGGCGCAGCGGCGGGTTGAAATGGACTTTACGCAGCGGCGGGCCATGGGCCATGCTGCGGCCTCATAGCCATTTTCAAACCGTCACGCATTTCAAAGTCATCCATGTCCTTGTTCCGTCTTTTCAAGCGCGGCGCGGCCCCGCAGCGCCTTCAGGCCCCGGCACCCGTCACCGGTTTGAACCTCATCCTCTGGCTGCTGATTCTGCCGCTGGCGCTGTTCGGCGTGGGGTTGTGGGAAGAACAGCGCGCCGCCGACAGCCTGACGCGGGACCAGCAGGACATCGTTTCGCTGCATCAGAACCTCGATCGGTTGAAGCAACTGGCAGCCAGCGATCCCAGTGCCATGGTGACGTTTGGGCACAGCGACCAGGATGGCGTGTCTTCTTTCAGCGCCCTGGTTGCGGAGGGGAGGCTCGAAGGCGCGGTTTCCGAGACCCAGAACAGCCTCAACATGTCCTATATCCGCCGGCCCATTCCGTGGTTCACCATCGGTGGCGCGGCCCTGGCTTTTCTGAGCGGCGGCCTCGGCCTGCTGGCCGCCAAGGCTGCGGGCTTCAGGGCGCGCAAGTCGCGCCAGCAACTGGTGCGGAGCTTTCGCCGCCTGCGGCTGCTGCTGCCCTTCGTCCTGGCGCTGCTGGTCATCGGCTTCAGCCTCGGCGTGATCGGGGCGTTGCTGTTCGAGGCCCTGGGCCTTGTGGTTTGGGATGAAATCTCCAGCGGCAGCGCCAAGCTGTTCATGGCAGGCCTGGCGCTCGCCGGCATCTCGCTCTACAGCGCCTTCATGGGCATACGTGGCCTGCGCCACGTGTTCGCCCTGTTCACGCCCGAGCCGCTCGATATCTCCGGCCGCGTCGTCGATGCGGCTGCGGCGCCGGGGCTGTGGCAGTTCGTCCGCGATCTTGCGGCGCGGCAGCAGGCCCTGCTGCCCGACACCATCATCGTGGGGCTCGACGACGGGTTCTTCGTCACCGAGGGCGGCGTGCGGCTATGGCCTGAAGATCGCCTGATCTCGGGCCGCACGCTTTACTTGCCGGCGCCCTATCTTGAACTGCTGGACATGGCGGAAATCTCCGCCATCGTGGGCCACGAATTCGCGCACTTCGCCGGCGAGGATACCGTCTACAGCCAGCGGTTCAGCCCCATCTATGCCAGCCTCTGGCGGGCGCTGGCGGCCCTGCGGCAGGCGGAAAGCGGCACCTTCGTGCTGCGGCCGGCGGTGCAGCTCGGCTATCACGCCATCGAAAACTTCAATTTCGCCGTGGCGCATTGGAGCCGCGTGCGCGAACTGGATGCCGACCGCAATGGCAGCGTGGTCAGCGGGCCCGCCGGCGCCGCCTCCGCGCTCATCCGCACGGGGCTCATCGGGCCGGCCGTCCGGCATGTGCTGGATGGGGCCTTCAAGGCGCCCGGCGAGGTGCAGCGCGATCTGGTGACGGAAGTGGCGGTGCTGGTCGGCGAACAGGGGTTCATCGATCCGCTGCAGCACCTCGAAGAACGCCAGCCGCACCCGACCGACAGCCATCCGCCCACCGCGCAGCGTGTCGCCGCGCTCGGCATCAGTGTCGACAGCATCATCGAGCACGCCAAACGTCCGCCCGATATCCAGCTCGCAACCGCGCCACAGCGGCTGTTCGCCGATTGGGCGGGTCTCTGCCAGGGGCTTACGGCGGATTTCCTCGCCAATGCCAGCAAGCACCATGCGCGACGCCGGGAGGCGCTGGAGACGGCGGTCTCCGCCGTCAGCATGGAGGCAACCACCGTCTACGACAATGTGTGGCCGATCATCGGGACCATGATCTTCGTGGCGGTGATCATGGCGGGCTTCACCGTGGCGGTGTTCGTCTATGGCGGGCAGATCGGCTTCAGCCCCGATGACCTGGCGCACCAGATCGTGGCGGGCGTCGCCGGCCTTGGTGGCGTCTGTGCATTGCTCTATGCCGCCATCCTCTATGGCCGGCGCAACACGCCCCTCATGGTCTTGACGCCGGACACGCTGATCACTCCGCGCCTCACCAGCCCCGTCGCCTGGGACGACATCGCCGATTTCGGCATCTATGCGAACCAGCGCTTTGCCTTGCGGTTGCTGATGCGCAGGGAAGCCACACTCCCCGGCCGCCGGTGGTACGCGCTCTACACCAAGGTCGATCGTGGCCAGCGCATGGTGACGATCGGCGCCCTTGGCATCAGGGGCATGAAGGCCAAGGCCTTCGCCGAACTTGTGGGCCGCTATCACTACGCCGCCTATGCGCGCCGCGAACTGGCTGCGGGCCGCACGCCTGCGGCCTGAGGTGCTCAGGGCCGGTTGGCGAGGAAGTGCACCAGATTGTCGGTCATGTGGTGCACATGCGGGGCGCCGGCATGCTGCAGCTCCCAGGGCTCGATACCCTCGGCCGTATAGCCGTCCGGCGCGAACACCTGCACCGTCGCCATGCCGGTCTGGTGCGGCACGACGAGGTTCTTTTCAAGATCGTCGAACATCACCGCGCGATGCGGATCGATGCCGTGCCGCTTGTAGAACGCCTCATAGGCCAGCGGCTCGGGCTTGGGGCGGTAGTTCATGGCCCGGATATCGAAGACGCCGTCGAAGAGATGCCCGCCGCCCAGCCGCCTGAGCACGGCCTCGGCATGCCCGACATCCGCATTGGTGAGGATGAACTTGCGGCCCGGCAGCGCCCCGATGGCCTCGACCAGTTCCGGATGCGCCATCACCGGTGAATAGTCGATAGCATGCACGGTATTGAGGAAATGATCGGGATCGATGTTGTGCGTCTGCATGAGGCCGTTCAGCGTCGTGCCGAAGTCTCGGTAAAACCCCTTCTGCATGACGCGGGCGGCATCGTGGTCGAGCCGCGTCACATCCATCACATAGCGGGTGATGCGCACATCGATCTGCGCCCACAGATTGCAGCTGCGCGGATAAAGCGTGTTGTCGAGATCAAAGACCCAGTCAGTGACATGAGACAGGGAACGGGCGGGCGACATGTCGTTCATGATTGAGCTATAGCGGCATTCGGTGACGAATGCATCAACCTGCGAGGATGGGCGCTGCGCGTGCCTCACCCCTCCCCACAAGGGGGAGGGGAGGATCGTGTATTGGGCACTTTCGCGCCCGGCCCGCAGAACGGCGCCTCCCCTTGTGGGGGAGGCGGGGAGGGGGCACGGCTACGGACCAGCAGAGTGCGGACCTCAGGCCCCCCTGGCTTAGTTCGCCTCGTTGGCGACAACCTGGAGGCCAAGCGTCGATGCCAGCGTATCGGGCTGGGCGGCAGCGCCGGCGATCGCGCCGAAGGCCAGCGGGGCCGCGGGTTCCACCGATACCTGCAGGCTCTGCGGATCGTCGAGGAAGTTGGAGACCGCAGCCGAAACGTCGGCCGAGATCGACTGCAGGCCGGACTGGGCCAGCATCGCGGGTACCACCATCTTGAGGCCGGAAGCCATCTGCTCGCCAGTGATGTTCTGCTGCTTGCCGAGATAATCGAGGATCTTGCCTACCGCAGAATCGTCGTCATAGCGGACCGAGGCGCTGACCAGCGACAGGTTGGACATCATCTTGGCGGCCATCTGGTTCTGCTCGCCGGTGACGCCTTCGGTATCGCCCTTGGCTTCGAGATCGATGATGCGCGCCTGCGCCTCGTTGGTCTCCTGCAGGAACTGCGTGGTGTAGCCGGTGATATTGAAGCTCATCGCGATGCTGCCCAGATCGTCGAGCGTCAGCGAGAGGTCGTCGATATTCATATTGCCGTCGGCAAAGTTCCAATGCATCGATTCATGCGCCTTGCCGCTCACGCTGGTGAGCTGCAGCGCATCGACGAAAGCCTTGGCTTGCGGATCCGGAATAGCGGGCAATGGCGCCTTGAGGCCGTCGAGCTGAGCTTCGGCCGTCACCGAGGTGACCTTGCCATCGGCGCCACGCTCGAAATCGTTGGTGCCGGAAAGCGAAGCCACTTCCACCACGGTCTGGCCATTCTCGTTCGCCGTGATCGGGCCGGAATTGAAGGACGTGAAGGCCTGGATCAGGTCATCGACGGTCGGGGTGGCGGCGCCCGAAATGTGCACGCCCTTGAACACCATGTCCTTGATCTCGACACTGACCGTGTCGACGTCGACGTTCATGTCGGGAATGACCATCTCCTCGGCGTCGTAGCTGCCGTCGGCCTGTTCCTTGACGCCGTTGAAGGTCAGCTTGGTGCCGATCTTGAGCGGCTCGGCAACGCCCAGCGCCTTGATGGCGACGGTCAGCCCGTCATAGCTGATGCTGTCGCCCGACACCGTGCCGGCGCCGAGGACGATGTCATAGCCCGCCGTGGCGTAGACGGCCTGCAGTTTGTTGGCGAGGTCCTGGGCGTCCTGCGCCATGGCAGGGCCGGCGGCCAGGGTCGCACTCAGGGCAAACAACGGGCCCAGCGGCTTTAGTGTCGTCGAAATCGGCATGGAATGTCTCCGGTCGGGTATGGCGTTTACTAAAGGGCTGCAATAGCTGCGGAAATAGCGCCGGCGCAGGGGTGGTGAACAGATGCTTTAACGATTGCAGCAAATCTGCGGCCCCGGAGGACGCAGACGGCATTCGGCTGTAATTGTCATCAATCAATCACTTGATTGATATATTGGAAGGGTCTAAATCACCGTTATGGCAAGGGCCGCCCTTTAACCAGCCCATGCCGCAACCGCGCCGACAGACCTGATTCTTGTGACGCTGTCGATTCAGGGCGCGGCCAAACGACAGTTTGTGACCGCTCTCGCGGTGTCGACCATGCCATGACCGGAAAGGAGACCTTATGACCGAAACCACCGCCGGCTCCCGCCGCAGCGGCGAAGTTCGTTCCGCCGACATTGTCAGGGCGGCGCGTGCGCTGATCGTGGAAAAGGGCTTCGAGGGCCTCAGGACCCGGGACATCGCCGATCGTGCCGGCATCAACATCGCGACGCTGCACTATCACGTGCCGAGCAAGGACGCGCTGGTCGAACTCGTCGCCCGCTCAATCCTGCAGGATTTCGTCGACCAGTCGGCGCGCCGGCCGCGCCAGGGCGTCTCGCCGCTGCGGCACCTGCGCATGGAGTTCGAGGATTTCGAGGAAACCATGACCGATATGCCGGATCTGGTGGTGATCTATTCCGAATTGCTCGACCGCGCCCGCCGCGACAGGAAGGTCCAGGACATCATGCGTCCGCTGCATACGGCCTGGCTCGACGTCTTCAAGCGGATCTTCCACAACGGCGTCGCCGACGGCACCTTCAGGGCCGATCTCGATCCCGCCGCCGCCGCCGCCATAACCACCGGCGCCCTGGTCAACTTCTGGCGGCGCGACCCCGCCGAATTGCCGCCCTTCGCCGTCCTCATCACCGAACTCGAACGCTCGTTTCTCGCTCCGGCCCAGCTGGGAGCAGACCTTTATCGCAAGGATATCCATCCATGACCGAAAACCATTTTACCCCACCCACGGATTCGGCTTCCGCCGATCCGCGGCGCTGGATCGCCCTCGCCATCCTGCTGCTCGCCAGCTTCATGAACCTGATGGACGTGACCATCGTCAATGTGGCGATCCCCTCCATGCAGGCCAATCTCGGCGCCGAGCCGAGCCAGATCGAATGGGTGGTGGCCGCATTCGTCCTGGCCTTCGCTCTCGGCCTGTTGCCGTTTGGCCGGCTCGGCGACATCGTCGGCCGCAAGCGCATGTTCCTGATCGGGGTGAGCCTGTTCACCCTGGGCTCCCTCCTGTGCGGTATCGCACCCAATATCGAACTGCTGATCGCCGCCCGCGTGCTGCAGGGCTTCGCCGGCTCGGTGATGACCCCGCAGGTGCTGGCGCTGGCGCAGGTCATCTTCCCGCCCAAGGAACGCGGCCTTGCCTTTTCGCTCTTCGGTCTCAGCGCCGGCCTCGCCTCGGTGGCGGGACCGGTGATCGGCGGCGCGCTCATCGCCGGCAATTTCTGGGGCCTTGACTGGCGTCCGATCTTTCTCGTCAACATCCCCTTCGGCATCCTGGCGGTTGTCGCCGGCATCGCGCTGATCGTGAAGGTGCCACCGCATCCGGGCCTGCGCAATGACGCGCTGGGCATCGTGCTCTTTGGCCTCGCAATGGTGCTGCTGGTCTATCCTCTGATCGAAGGCCGCTCTTATGGCTGGCCCTGGTGGGCCCTGGCGATGATGCTTACCGCCGTGGTCTTCGCCGTCGCCTTCTTTCTCTGGCAGCGCCACCGTGACCGGATCGGCGCCTCGCAATTGCTGCCCATGGCGTTGCTCACCAACCGCAACTTCCTGCTCGGCGCCCTGATGACGGTGATCTTCGCCTCAGGCGTGCCCGGCTTCTTCCTGACGTTCTCGATCTTTTTGCAGTCGGGCTTCGGCCTCACGCCGCTGCAATCGGGCCTCACCGGCGTGCCCTTTTCGGTCGGCGTGATTTTCGCCTCGTTTGCCTCGGGAAAGCTGGGCAGCAATTTCCTGCGGCAGCGCTTCGCCGTCGGCTGTCTGCTGCTGGCGCTCAGCATGGCGCTGAGCCACTGGGTCATCGCCGGCATCACCGACCATGTCGATAGCCTCGCCTTCCTGTTGCCACTGCTGGTCGGCGGCTTTGGGTTGGGGATCGCCTTCGGCTCGCTCTTCCAGTTGATCCTGTCGGGCGTGCCGCACAAGGATGCGGGCTCTGCCTCGGGCGCCCTGCAGGCGTTCCAGCAGGCGGGCGGCGCCCTGGGCGTGGCGCTCGCCGGCCAGGTGTTCTTCACGGTGCTCGAAGGCGCCGCCACCACCAGTGCGGGCGCACATGGGTCGGATTTCGCCAATGCGGCGGCCGCCACCACCGTCTGCGAAGTGGTGACGTTCCTCGTTGCCGCCGCCGTGGTGTTGTTCATCCGCGTGCCACGCCAGGATCAGTCGGGCCGCGCCCCGGCGGCGCCGATGCCCATCGAGATCTGAAAACAAGAAGGGCGCCTCATGGGCGCCCTTTTTTCATTCCCGGATCGTAACGCCTCAGCGGACGATAAGCGTGCCGGCGCCGTGTTCGGTGAACAGTTCCACCAGCACCACATGCGGCGTCTTGCCGTTGAGGATCACCACGCCCTCCACGCCATTGTCGAGCGCCTCGAGGCAGGTTTCGACCTTGGGGATCATGCCGCCCGAGATTACGCCCTCGCGCATCAGCTGCTTGGCCTCGGAAACCGTAAGCTCGGGGATCAGCTTCTTGTTGGCGTCGAGCACGCCGTCGACATCGGTCAGGAACAACAGGCGCTTGGCGCCGAGCGAGCCCGCGATGGCGCCGGCGAACGTGTCGGCATTGATGTTGTAGGTCGCCCCGTCACGGCCGGGCGCTACCGGCGCGATCACCGGGATCATCTCCGAGCGCGCCAAAAGGTCGAGCAGGGTGCGGTCGACTTCCACCGGCTCGCCCACGAAACCGAGATCGAGCACGCGCTCGATATTGGAGTTGGGGTCGATCACGGTCTTATGCGCCTTCCGCGCGAAGACCATGTTGCCGTCCTTGCCGCACAGGCCAATCGCCCATTCGCCCTCGGCATTGATCAGCGCCACGATTTCCTTGTTGATCGAGCCGGCCAGCACCATTTCGACGATTTCCATCGTGCGCTGGTCGGTGACGCGCAGGCCGCCTTCGAATTTCGATTCGATGCCGAGGCTCTTCAGCATCGAGGCGATCTGCGGGCCGCCGCCATGGACGACGATCGGGTTGACCTTGGATTGTTTCAACAAGGCGATGTCGCGGGCGAAAGCCTGGCCCAGCTCGGCATCACCCATGGCGTGGCCGCCATATTTCACCACCACGGTCTTTCCCTCGTAACGCTGCATATAGGGCAGCGCCTGCGCGAGGATGGAGGCATCACGCGAAAAGGCAGCGGTATCGGGCATGGATCGTTTTGTCTCGGTCATCAGCGTGAAAGCTATGGAATTTGAGGGACGGGGAAACCGGTTTCGGCGCAATACTGCACCGCAACCTTAGGCGGCGTTTCGGGTTATCAATGCTTCGGGCAAACTGCGGCTTTTTTCAATGGCGCTTATGAAGGAAAGTGCGGGACCCGGCGCGAGGGGATAGGCATGTCCTTGATGGCGGGTTAAGACGGGAT
Organism: Devosiaceae bacterium; assembly: GCA_036499825.1. Taxonomy (GTDB): domain Bacteria; phylum Pseudomonadota; class Alphaproteobacteria; order Rhizobiales; family Devosiaceae; genus Paradevosia. Next base: position 128,670 of record DASYCZ010000009.1, on the reverse strand, counting down.
CATGGCGTTGGCAAGTCCGGATATTGCAGAATTGATCGCCCGCACGGCGCTGCGCGACCGCAATGCCTTCCGCGCGCTTTATGAGCGGACCAGCGCGAAACTTTTCGGCGTAACGCTGCGTATTTTGAAGGACCGAGCGGAAGCCGAAGAAGCCCTGCAGGAAGTCTATGTGAAGATCTGGCAGCGCGCCGACCGCTATGTCGCCGGCGGCTACAGCCCGATCAGCTGGTTGGTGGCGATTGCCCGCAATCATTGCCTGGACGTCCTGAGGGCCAGAAAGCCGACAGCCGACGGCATCGATGTGGCGCTTGAAGTGGCTGATGGCGGTCCCGATCCCGAACGGGCCGTGGTCAACAGCGACGAGCGTGCGCGTATCGACGATTGTCTCGATCGACTGGAAGCCGACCGGGCCGAGGCGGTGCGCGGCGCCTACCTGGATGGATTCAGCTATGACGAGCTCGCTTCCCGTTATGGCGTCCCCCTCAACACCATGCGGACCTGGCTGCGGCGCAGCCTGATCAAACTGAGAGAGTGCCTGACTGCATGAGCAACCCCGAGGAACATGGCGACGGTTTTGATGGGGACCAGCTCCTCATCGCCGAGTATGTTCTCGGCCTGCTCGATGCTGCCGAGCACGATCGCGTGGCGCAGCGCCTCGCCAACGAACCGGCGCTGGCCGCCGAACTCCGCCTCTGGCAGACCCGCCTTTCCAGCCTCGATACCCAGTTCGCCGAGGTTTCGGCGCCCGGGGCCGTGCTGGCGCGGATCGAGGCCCGCCTGTTTGGCGGCGCGCATCCGTCATCCGCCAGCGCCAACGGCTGGTGGAACAGCCTGAGCGTCTGGCGCACCATTGCGGGCGTCGCGGCGGCCGTCGCCGTGATCGCCATCGGCGCCAACCTGTTGCGGCCCGCGCCGCTCGATCCCACCGAATTCGCCACCAGGATGGTGGCCGCTTTGGCCGACCAGGGCACCGGCGTCAGTTTCGTAGCGCTCTATGACCAGCGCAGCGGCACCGTTCGGCTGACGGCGCTCTCAGGCAACGCGGTGCCGGACCGCGATTATGAACTCTGGGCCATCGAGGGCAGCAATGCGCCGCGCTCCATGGGCGTGGTGCCGGTCGATGCCGGCAAGGACGTGAAACTCACGCCCGAAATCCTGGCGAGCTTTGGCGCCGGCACAGTTCTGGCGGTGACGCTGGAGCCAAAGGGCGGCTCGCCTACGGGTAATCCGACCGGCCCCATCGTCGCCAAGGGCGCCGCCACCGCAATCTAGTTTTGTCGTGCATAGATATGCCGCCGTCGTGGCTTGGCGGCAGATGGTATTTCGGCGGCAATCCGGAAGTTTTGTCATAAGATTCCGGGTCGTGACGAAATTCCGATATTTATTGTCCGTGCCTGAAACTTAAAAAAATCGGCCGCCGTTGCTTCCTGCATCTCGAACACGAGAACAAGATCGCAAGGAAGGAACTATTCCATGAAACTCGCTCTTCGCGCTTTCGCCTTTTCCGCCATGCTGGGCGTCTCCGCCATTTCGGGCATGGCCTATGCGGCCAACCCGATGGTGGGCGGTGCCCCGATGTCCGAATCCAAGGACATCATCGACAACGCCGTGAATTCGGCGGATCACAAGACACTCGTTGCCGCCGTCAAGGCTGCCGGCCTCGTCGATACGTTGAAGGGCAAGGGCCCCTTCACCGTCCTCGCACCGACCGACAAAGCCTTCGCAGCCTTGCCGGCCGGCACGGTCGACAATCTCCTCAAGCCCGAAAACAAGGCGATGCTGGTCAAGATCCTGACCTGCCACGTCATCGCGGCCAAGGCGTTGTCGACCGACATTACCAAGATGGCCAAGGATGACGGCGGCACGCACATGGTCGATACCGTCGGCGGCTGCAAGCTGGCGCTGAAGTCGGCAGGTGGCAAGGTCACCGTCACCGACGAGAACGGCAATGTGGCCAACGTCACCATTGCGGATGTCGTCCAGTCCAACGGCGTCATCCACGTCATCGACAAGGTACTGCTGCCCAAGATGTAAGGCGGGCGGGGGTGGACTCACGATAGACCGCGCGTGCGGCCACCCCACCCTGACCCTCCCCACCAAGGGGAGGGAAAGTGCAAGCACCGCCGGACTCTCAGTTCCCTCCCCTTGTGGGGAGGGTCAGGGGGGCAACGCACGCCGATCCATCACTCGAGAACGCAAGCCCGATCACGCGGCGCCTCACCCAGTTTTGACATGCGCCGGAGCGGTGGGCTCACTATATCTCTAGGCAGTGGCGCCAGCCGGCGCATGTGATGATTCCGGAGGATATCATGGCTCTCGATCGACGTTCCCTGCTGTTAGGTGGCACAGCCGTCGCGGCCATCGGTGCGGCCTCCGTGTTTTTCCGCAGTGGTCCGCAGCCGGCCATTGCGGCCGAGACCTTTGAGGTCACCATGACGGACGCCGAATGGCGCAAGAAGCTGACGCCCGAGCAGTATAATATCCTGCGCGAGCAGGGTACCGAGCAGCCCTTCACCTCGCCGCTGCTCGACGAGCACCGCGTCGGCACGTTCAGCTGCGCGGGTTGCGCGCTGGCGCTGTTCGACTCCGCCACCAAATTCGAGAGCGGCACCGGTTGGCCCAGTTTCTACCAGCCGCTCGACAATGCCGTGGTCACCAGCACCGACACCTCCTTCGGCATGGTTCGCGACGAAGTGCATTGCCGCCGCTGCGGCGGCCATCTGGGCCATGTGTTCAATGATGGCCCCAAGCCCACGGGCCTGCGTTACTGCATGGACGGCCTGGCGCTGACCTTTGAACCAAAGTCTGCCTGATACGTTACGTCCAAAGACTCCTCCCAGGAGCCTGTTGATCCTCCAGCCCCTCGTTTTGCCGCGAGGGGTTTCTTTTATCCCGTGTTTGCAGCAGGCTGGCGCGGCAACGCCCCAGACTTCCGACGGTCTTTCATGAAACTCACCATTATCCAGACCGGCGAAGTGCCGGAGCCCCTGCGCGAGCGGTTCGATCCCTATCCGGTGATGTTCCGGCGCATGTTCGAGGCGACGGATGGCGGCTTCAGCTACGAAACCGTGCCGGTGGTCAGCGGCGCCCCGCTGCCCGATCCCTCGGCGCTCGAGGGCATCGTCATCACCGGCTCCTCGGCGGGCGTTTATGACGATTACGCCTGGCTGGAACCCCTGCGCGCCTTCATCCGCAAGGCCTATGCGCACGACACGCCGCTGCTGGGCATCTGTTTCGGCCACCAGATCATCGCCGATGCCCTGGGGGGCGACGTGCGCAAATCTGAAAAGGGCTGGGGCCTTGGCCGCCACACCTACGGGGTCGAGGCGCGTCCGAACTATATGGCCAGCGCTCCTGCGAGCCTTGCCGTCGCCTGTTCGCACCAGGACCAGGTGATCAGCCCACCCGCCTCGGCGCGCGTCATCCTGGCGTCGGAGTTCACGCCCAATGCCGGCCTCGCCTACGCCAATGGCGCGGCGCTGAGCTTTCAGCCGCATCCCGAATTCGAGGACAATTACGCGCTGGCGCTGGCCGAGCTGCGCCGGGGCAGGGCGCCGGACGCGGTGGTGGATACGGCGATCGCCTCGATCCGCGGCGATTCCAACCGCCGCGACATGGCCACCTACATTGCGGACTTCTTCAACGGCCGCGAATAGAGTGTTTCAGGAAAAGTGGATGCCACCTTTCCGGTTCGAAAACGCCATCAAACAAGACTGAGAGCGTTCGTTTTGATGCAATCAAAACATCAAACGCTCCGAGCCTCAGCTCTCCAGCAGCGCCGTGATTTCGGTGCGAAGGTCCTGGATACCGTCGCCCTTCTGCGCCGAGGTGATGATCACCTCGGGATGCGCGGCCGGGCGCTTGGCGATGGTGGCCTTGGTGAGGGCGATGATCTTTTCGAGCTCGCGTGGCAAGAGCTTGTCGGCCTTGGTCAGCACCACCTGATAGCTTACCGCCGATTTATCGAGTTCGTTCATCACCGTCAGGTCGTGCGCCTTGGGGCCATGCCGGCCATCGACCAGCACATAGACGCGCCTGAGCGTCGCCCTGCCGGTCAGATAGGCATGGATCAGCCGCGTCCAGGCCGCGACCTTTTCCTTGGGCGCCTGCGCGAACCCGTAGCCGGGCATGTCGACGATGCGCAGCGGCCGGTCGGTGGATTCGAAGATGTTGAGTTCCTGCGTGCGGCCCGGCGTGTTGGACGTGCGGGCCAGCGCCGACGTGCCCGCCAGCGCATTGATCAGCGACGACTTGCCCACATTGGAGCGGCCCGCGAAGGCGATCTCGACCCTGTCCATGGGCGGCAGGTCGGCGATGCGCACGCAGCCTTTCACGAAGAGGAAAGGCCGGGCGAATAGCAGCCGCCCGGCCTCGATCAATTCGGGACTATACCCGGCCTCAGTTGTCACGTCAGTTCTTCTCGCCGGCCGGCTTGGGCTTGCGCTTGAACGTCGCCATGATGTTGCCGAACAGGTTCACGTCGGCGCCATGGCGCTTCATGATGATGTACTGCTGCGTCACCGACAGCGTGTTGTTCCAGGCCCAGTAGATCACGAGGCCGGCGGGGAACGTGCCCAGCATGAAGGTGAAGATCACCGGCATGTAGTTGAAGATCATCGCCTGCGTCGGATCCGGCGGCGGCGGGTTGAGCTTCATCTGCACCCACATGGTGATGCCCATGATGACCGGCCAGATGCCGAGCGCCAGGAAATGGCCGATGAACGGCACTGCGGTCGGGTCCCAGTGGATGAGGCCCAGGAGGGTGAAGATATTGGTCGGATCGGGCGCGCCCAGATCCTGGATCCAGCCGAAGAACGGCGCATGCCGCATCTCAAGCGAGATGAAGATGACGGTATAGAGCGAAAAGAACACCGGGATCTGGATGAGCACCGGCCAGCAGCCGGAGATCGGGTTGATCTTTTCTTTCTTGTAGAGCGCCATCATCGCCTGCTGCTGGCCGGCGCGGTCGTCCTTGAAGCGTTCCTGGATCGCCTTCATCTCCGGCTGCACCCGCCGCATGGCGGCCATGGATGCATAGGAGCGGCTGGCCAGCGGGAAGAACAGCGCCTTGACGATGATGGTCACCGCCATGATGGCAAGACCGAAATTGCCGATGATGCCGTACAGGAAGCGCAGCAGGTAGAACATCGGCTTGGTCAGGAACTGGAACCAGCCCCAGTCGATCATCAGCTCCATGCGGTCGAACTTGTAGGTCGACTCGTAATTGGCGATGACGGCTTCTTCCTTGGCGCCGGCGAACACGAAGGTCTTGTCCGTGATGGTGGCGCCGGGCGCTACCGTCTGCGGCTGCTGGTTGACGAAGCTCGTCTGGTAGATGTCGAGATCGGCCGGCTTGGTCCAGGAGAAACGGGCGCTGATCGGCGTCGCGGGATCGGGCAGCACGGTGGTGGCCCAATATTTGTCGGTGAAGCCCAGCCAGCCGCCGGTCGACTGGGCGTCGATCTGCTGGTCGTGCTGGAGATCGGTATATTTCTTGGAGATCAGGTTGTTGGAGCCAAGGACCCCATAGGGCCCCTCATGCTGCACGAAGAAGTTCTGCACCGGCGGCGTGCCGTGACGGGCGACGCGCGAATAGGGGAAGAGCGCCACGGGCTGCGTGCCCTGGTTCTCGACCGACTGGGTGACGGTAAACAGGTAATGGTCGTCGACCGCGAAGGTGCGGCGGAAGATGAGGCCGGCGCCGTTGTCGAACTTGACCGTTACCGGCGCCGTGGTGGTCAGCGTCGTGTTGTCGCCATCGACGGTCCATACCGATTGCGCATCGGGCACCTTGACGGGGGCGCCGCCACTCTGCGGCACCCAGCCCTGCTCGACGAAGTAGGCGCCGGGCACGCCCGATGGCGTCAAGAGCGTGATGATCGGGCTCGTCGGATCCACGGTCTCGCGGTAATTCTTGAGTTCGAGATCGTCGAGCCGGGCGCCGGTCAGGTTGATGGAGCCGGCCAGGGCCGCGGTGTCGATCTTGACGCGCTGGGTTGCGGCGATCGCCGCATCGCGGGTCGCAAAGCTTGCGGCGCCCGGATTGTCGGTGACGGCGGGCGCGGCGCCGGGCGTCGCCGGTGCGGCGGCGTTCGGCGTGGTCGTCGTCTGGGGCTGGGCGGCGGCAGCGGCTTCGGCCTGCTGCTGCGCCCGCTGCATCTGCGGTCCGGCGACGAAATACTGCCAGCCGAACAGCACGACGACGCTGAGCACGATGGCGAGGATGACGTTGCGGTTATTCTCGTTCATGGTCTGTTGTTCCGAAGGCCGCCGGCCTGATGGGGACGCGCCGCGTCGGCATGGATTTTGGTCAGCAAGGCGCCCAGGTCGCGCACCAGCGCCGCATAGGGTTCGTGGAGAGCCTCGCGGCGCCCCACCAGCACATAGTTATGCCCAGGGCGAAAGTCACGAGCCCGCTCGGCGACTGCGGCGCGCAGGCGCCGCTTGATGCGGTTACGCTCGGGGGAATTTCCCGTTTTCTTGGTAACGGTAAAGCCCACGCCCGGCGTCAAATCGTCACTCGCCACGGCCTGCAGCGCAAAAGCACGGCGCCCGGCGCGATTGCCCCGGGCGGCCTGCAGGAATTGGGAGCGTTTCTTCAGCCGGCGCGGGGCGCAGTCGACTCCGGGCACCTTGAGCGTGTCCGGGGCGGTCATGCCTTAAGCCGACAGCTTCTTGCGGCCTTCGGCGCGGCGCATGTTCAGGATCTTGCGGCCATTCTTGGTGGCCATACGAGCACGGAAACCGTGGCGGCGCTTACGCACCAGGACGCTTGGCTGATAAGTACGTTTCATAACATCAAACCACGCCGGGCGCGGTTCCTCTGGTTCTGGGTGCGCAAGAAAAATGCCACTGGACCCGAAAACCGGACATGCGGCAATGTTGGCCGGGCTTATAAGGAAAACCCGCCTCCAAGTCAACGCAGGCGGGCGGCTCCGCGGCGCATCTGGAAGTGTCCTTCACAAGAGCCTGCCGGCGCTCCCTTGCCCGGCAAAATTGCCATGGTCCAAAGGCCATCGGCAAGGGGCATGGGCGTCACATCCGTGAGGCTTCGGACTGCGCTTCCCATCGGCCATTTGGGCCCCGGCCGGAATCCCTGTCCGTGGCAACCAGCCGCATCCTGCCTGCGCCAGATCCGTCCGGCCCGCCGGGAAGTTTCAATAGGCGTTTCCTGCGCCTGCCGGGTGTCGCCCGCTGGCCGGCTATGCTAAAGCCTTGCGCCGAATGGCGCTTCCAACCCGCATTCGTCAAGGGCATGCATGGCTGACATCGATAAACCCGATCTCTGCGTCATTGGCGGGGGCAATGCCGGGCTGCGCCTCGCCATGCGGGCCCGCGCTCTCGGCGCCTCGGTGATCCTGGTCGAGCCGGAGCCGATGGGCACAGAGCGCCGCGCCTCCGCCGGTATTGCCCTTGGGGCGCTGACGGCCGCGGGCCAGCGCGCCCAGCAGTTGCGCGGCTCGGCCGTCCACGGCATCGCCGCCGTGGAGCCCAAGGTCAGCTTCCGGGCCCTGCATGATCACGTTGCGGCGCGTGCCGCCGAGATCGCCCGTGACCACAGCGCCGAACGCTGCGCCGCCCTCGGCATCGCGGTGGTCGCCGCCACCGGCAGCTTCCGTGACCGCAAGACGCTGGTGGCCGGCGAGCGCCTGATCCGCGCCCGGCGTTTCGCCATTGCGACAGGCATCGAACTGGTCCCGCCGGCCATTCCCGGGCTTACCGATATCGACTACTTCACCCCCGATACCATCGTCGACAACGCCCGCAAGCTCAGCCATCTGCTGGTCATCGGCGCCGGCCCCGTTGGCCTGGCGCTAGCCCAGGCCTATCGGCGGCTGGGCGGGGCGGTGACCGTGGTGGATGCGGGCACCGCACTCCCGGGCGTCGATCCCGAATTTGCCGACCTGGCATTGCGGCGACTGCGCGAGGAGGGCCTCGATCTGCGCGACGAGACGCGCGTCACCGCCATCAAGGCGCGCGGGCAGGGCATCGGCGTCACGCTTCAGACTCCCGATGGCGAGCAGGCACTGGACATCTCTCATGTGCTCCTTGCCACCGGGAGGCAGCCCGCCATCGCCGCCCTCGATCCCGACAAGGCCGGCATCCGGCACCAGGATGGGGCGCTGCAACTGCGGCAGGACCTGCGCACCACCAATCCGATCGTCTTCGCCCTGGGGGGCGCGGCCGATCCCGCCTATGAGCACCAGGGCCTCGACCGGCAGGTGGAAGCGGTGATCTCCGGCGCCTTGCTGGGCCGCAGCCAGCGCTATGCCGCTGAGCTGGTACCGTCGCTCGTGCCCACCGATCCGGCCATTGCCAGCATCGGCCTCACCGAGGCCACGGCGCGCCAGCGCTTTGGGACGCGCTACCGCGTGACCCGCGCCGCCTTCGCCGAAACCGATGCGGCCCGCGCCGCAGCGCAAAGTTTCGGCACCGCCCGGCTCATCACCGATCCTGCCGGCCGTATCCTTGGCGCCAGCATCATCGGCTCCGGCGCCGCCGAGCTCATCGGCTTTCTGGCCTTCGCCGCCGCCAGGGGCATCAATGCCGGCCAACTGGCCGATTTCGCCGCGCCCTATCCGGCGCTGGCCGAACTCATCGGCTTCCTGGGAAAGAGCCTTGCGGGCGATGCCGCCGATGCCGGACGCCGCCGGCTTCTGGCCTTCAGGCGCCGGTTGCCGTAATCGTGCCGCACCTTATAATGGCTTGAAATGGCAGCCGAACCCCGCTCAATGCCGGGCCCGTTTTCCGGCCTATCCGTCAAGCTCATCACGATCATCGTCGTGGTGATTCTGGCGGTCGAAATCTTCATCTATCTGCCCTCGCTGGCCAATTATCGCACCAACTGGCTCGATGACCGCCTGCGCGTCGGCATCGTGGCCGCGCGCGTGCTGGATGCCGTGCCCGACGTCATGGCGCTGCCCCGCACCCTGACCGACCGGCTGCTTTATTCCGCCGGGGCCCAGGCCATCGTCTATCGCCGCGGCGGCCAGAGCCAGCTGATCGCCCTGCAGGATGCGCCCATGCCGCGCGCCGCCGTCGCCGCCGACATGCGCCAGCGCGATCCCCTCACGCAGATCGCCGGCGCCCTCGATACCTTGTTCGCGGTCAATGGCCGCACATTGCGCATCATCGGCGAGAGCGATGGCGGCGAGGATGGCGTCGTGGAAGTGCTGATGCCCGAGGCGCCGCTGCGCGACGAACTGCTGGTCTATTCGCGCAACATTTTCCTGGTGTCGCTGGTCATTGCCGGCATCACTGCGCTGGTCCTGTATTTCTTCGCCAGCCGCACCTTCATCTTCCCGATCCGGCGCATCACCGCCAACATGATGGCCTATCGCGAGGCCCCCGAGAACGCCAACCTCATCATACGGCCTGAAAAGCGCCGCGACGAGATCGGCATCGCCGAGCGCGAGCTGGCCGCCATGCAGACAGATCTTTTCACCATGCTGCGCCAGCGCCGGCACCTTGCCGATCTCGGTCTGGCCGTCGCCAAGATCAACCATGATTTGCGCAACACCCTCGCCTCGGCGCAACTGCTCTCGGACCAGGTGGCGACCCTTGATGATCCCAAGGTGCAGCGCCTGGCGCCACGCCTGGTGACGACGCTCGACAAGGCTATCGGCTTTGCGCAGTCGGTGCTCGACTACGGCCGCGAGAGCGCCACCCCGCCAAGGCCCGGCCCCGTCGACATGCGGGCCCTGATCGAGGAAGCGGCCCTGGATGCCGGCCTTTTCGGCCACCCCGATATCGCCTTCCACAACGGCGTGCCCGATGCGGTGACGCTCAACCTCGATGCCGACCAGCTCGCCCGCGTTTTCCTCAACCTGTTGAAAAACGCCCGCGAGGCGATGGAAGGCGCCGCGGGCAAATTGCCCGAGCCGCCGCGCGTCGCGGTGGAGTTCGACGAAACCGAGGATGGGCTGCGATTCTCGATTTTCGACAATGGTCCCGGCCTGCCGCCGCGCGCCAGGGACAATCTCTTCGTTGCCTTCGAGGGCTCGGCCCGCGCCGGCGGCACCGGCCTGGGCCTCGCCATCGCCCGGGAACTGGTCGAGGCCCATGGGGGCAAATTGCGCTTTGTCGACCAGCCGCAGGGCGCCCGCTTCGAACTCATCCTGCCGGCAGCGGCGCGGCTGTCGTGATTGTATTACAATGATGTGTCGGCAACGCTTGCAATAGGCCAAGACCCCATGTATGGGTTGCGCCGCTTTGGCGCGGTCTGTGGTTTTCAACAGGCAGCGCCAACCGCCGGACCCCGGTCCGGCCGCGCGCCCTTAGCTCAGCTGGATAGAGCACCAGACTACGAATCTGGGGGTCAGGAGTTCGAATCTCTTAGGGCGCGCCAATAATTTCCACGACTTAGCCGACATCGCTGGCTTAGCGATCTTCCCTGGGGCTCTCAGCGGGGGCTCGTAGTTCGGCCACCGCCAATGCCTATTGATCGCCTCATTGCTGCGGGTCTGCGGCCTTGACGCCGACCGGCGCGATTCCGAATTGAGCCTTGAAGGCTCGACTGAAAGCGGCATCGGAATCGTAGCCCACCTGCCGCGCCACATCGCTGACGCGCGCATTGGCCTGGCGCAGGAGATCATGCGCGAGCGTGAGCCGCCACCGATTCTGGTAGGACAGCGGCGCTTCCTTGACCAGGGCCGAGAACTTTTCGGCGAAACTGGACCTGGACATTCCGACCGCGCTCGCAAGATCGGCTACGCTCCACTTGCGGAAAGGCTCGTCGTGGATGGCCTTGAGGGCGCGGCTGATGCGCGGGTCGGCGAGCGCCCCCAGCCATCCCGTATCGCCGGCGTTCATGGTCTGCGCCCAGGTTCGAATGACGCGTATGACCAGCACGTCGATGAGCCGGGAGATCATGACGGAGGAGCCGGGATGCACCGCCTGGGCTTCCATCATCATGAAATAGGCCAGCCCTTCGAGCCATCCGCCGGTCTGCCCGCCCGACTTTTCAATGTGGATCACGGCCGGCAGCGCCGAGACGACCCAGGGCATGGCGGCGTTCTCGAAATGAAACGCCCCGGCGATGACCCTGGTCGCCTCGCCATTGCCGCCATGGCGCAGGCCCAGCCGCTCGGTGGTGAACTGCTCTTCCATCAGGTCGCCGGCATTCGCCGCAGGCGCACCGCTACCGTCGCTGAGAATATGCCCCACACCGCGTGGCAGCATGATGAGGTCTCCGGCGATCGCCGTTACGGCGGCCTCGCCGGATACCTGCGCGACGAGGCTCCCCTCCAGCACAACGAAGAAATACGCCGATCCGGGCTCGAAGCGCATGGTCCAGGGATGGTTCAGGTCCGCTGAGAACACCAGCTCGCCCTGCAGCCTGACCAATTCGAGCATCTGGGACAACAGATCGGCCCGGGAGGCGAGCATGCTCGCAGCTCTGGACGATTGGGCGTGTGTTGCGGGGTTCCGGTCATGGTCTTTCATGTCGCCCAGCCTTAGGTTTTGGGGGTCTTCAGAAACGAAATCTGCAGGTGAAACAAAGTGTTACCGGCGAACGATAGGTTCGTCGCCTCGACGGCGCCGTTGCCGAAAGCATTGCAGATTATCCGGAATGAAATCAACCGCGGCGACGCGCCGCAATGGAGTCCCACTATGAAAACCCTTCTTCTGTCCGCCCTCATGTTCTCCACCGCCATCTTGGGCGTTGCACCGTCCTTCGCCCAATCGGCTCAGCCCGCCAAGGCCATCAAGAATATCGTGCTGGTGCATGGCGCCTTCGTCGACGAGACCAGCTGGGATGGCGTCGCCGCAATCCTCACTGCCAAGGGCTATCACGTCACCGCGGTCAAGAACCCGCTGACCTCACTGGCCGACGATGTGGCCGCTACCAATGCGGTGCTTGACGCACAGGATGGCCCGGCCGTCCTGGTCGGGCATTCCTGGGGTGGCGTGGTCATCGGGGAAGCCGGCAATAATCCGAAGGTGGCATCGCTGGTCTATGTCTCGGCCTTCGCGCCGGACAGGGGCGAGAGTGTTTCCGCCCTGGCGGCCAGCGGCCCAGCCACGCCGGGCGTCAAGGCCATCCACCCCGACGCCAGGGGTTATCTCTCGATCGACCCTGCGGTGTTCCCGAGCGTCGTGGCCGGCGATCTGCCCAAGGAAATCGGCGCGCACCTGGCCGCACACCAGATGCCCATCAACCACACCGCCTTCGATGCGCCCGCCGAAGTCGCCGCCTGGCACGACAAGCCGAGCTGGTACGTCATCAGCGCCAAGGATCAGGTTCTCGACCCGCACGCGCAGGCATTCTTTGCCGAACGCATCAAGGCCAAGGTGACCACCGTCGATGGCAGCCACGCCTCGCTGGCATCGTACGCCGCGGAAGTCGCAGCCGTCATCGAGGCGGCGGCAGGCGCCAGGTAATTTCGGCATACCGGCGTCGCCGCCGGCTTGTCCGGTGGCGGCGTCGCAGGCTGGGGGGCAGGGGTTTGGGCGACGAGTGAAGATGCACCCACGGCGAAAATGTCGCGACTTAATTATGTGAAGAAACGTTCGGCTTTTTTGGGAAGGGCGAGCGGTTTTGAATAAATTTTTCATCAAGCTCTTGTGAACGGGCTTTCTCTACCCACATCTCCTCTGCCTCCAGAATTGGCTGGACGGTCAGACCGTTGAAACTGTCAAGTCGAATGTTGATCACCGGCAAGCCGACGCCGCAAAGCGCCGCCGCCAGGGATGCAATCTGAGACAGGATATTGATCATCTCGATCACCTTCCCGGTTACACTATTATACCGCCTATCGTTTTTTAGGTCCGCGGGTACGAATTAGTCTTTCTTTGAAACAAAGACGACGTTGCGCTCGGAATTGGCGTGCATTCAGGGTGGCGTTCGGCAGTCATGCCGAGACTCCGGGCCAGAGTTTGCCCCCTGAATTTTGCAAATGAGATGTAATGACGGATTTTCATTTTAGGCCGCGTGGATATAAGCATTTTGACCGGACTGTCGGTCTGAGCTTTGTTGACAAAACGGCCGATCCGGACTTCGTTGCGGATCACATTTTCAGTCCCCTGATCCACTACGTCAAATCCACGAAGCGCTACAAACCTAAGAAGCATAAGGTAGAGCTGAAGCCGCGTCCCATAATGTATGCGTCTCATCGCGACGCTTGCATCTTTGCGCGGTATGCCGCCGCTCTCAACGAGCGCTTAGACGAGTATTACGCTGCCAGAGATTTATCGGGTTGTGTGATAGCCTATCGCGCTTTGGGGAAAGGCAATTATCATTTCTCAGCTGAGGCGTACCAACACGCGGCACAGAAGGCCCCGTGCACGATTATGGCGTTTGACGTCTCGGGTTTCTTCGACAATCTAAACCATAAGCGGTTAAAAAACCGGCTGAAAACCCTGCTTGGCGTGTCGTCGCTGACTCCGGGTTGGCACAATGTGTTTCGTGCAATAACGCGCTTTCGTTTCGTACTCCTGGACGACCTTCAACAGCACCCGGTTTTCGGCTCTCGACTTCTAGAAAAAGGCGCGGCTCCTGTTGGCACTGTTGCTGAAGTTAAAGCGGCCGGCGTGGAATTGCGCCGTAATGGACAACAGTTCAATCCCGCGAGATCCGGTGAAGCTGGAATACCACAAGGGACGCCCATTAGCGCTGCGTTGTCGAATGTATTCATGATTGAGTTTGATGAGAAGGCCAAAACCTTTTGCGACGGTATGGGCGCTTTTTATCGCCGATACTCCGACGACATCATCGTGATTTGCAAGCCTGACGATGCTGCAGTGGCTCAAGCCGAAATTGAGAAACTGATGGCAGCTGAGGAGCTTGAGCTCAGCAAAGACAAGACAGAAATTACACAGTTCAATATCCCAACACCAGGTGCTCCAGCGGCCAGGAAATTTGCACAATACCTTGGCTTCACCTTTTATCATGGTGCTGCCGGGCTTCGACCTAGCTCCATGTCTCGGCAGTGGCGCAAGCTTCGTCAAGCTCTAGCTCATGCCGAGCACGCTGCCCACAAAGGCTCCGGATCACTTAACACGCGTAAACTGCGCAAGCGCTTCTCCGCGATACACGATCTCAGCAAAGATGTGCCGCTTAGGAATTTTCCATCCTACGCTCGTCGTAGCACTGCTGCTTTCGGACAAAGCCCAATCATCAAACGCCAATTCCGACATTTGGAACGGGCCCTGCAGGACGGCATCAAGCGGATCAAGGGTGATCTCTCTCGCCCTTGAGGCTCGCAGCCTGCCTCAATGCGCCGAAGAGCCCCCTGACCATCGCATGACATTGTTGACAAGGAAACCATCTCAATCTAGTTTCCTTGTCAACCAATGAGATTGTCATGACACAGCAGCTATCGGTTTCGGATCTCCAAACGCATCTCGGCTACTGGTTGCGAGCGGTATCGAACGCGGTGTCGCAAAGCTTCGCCCGCAAGGTCGAGGCGGAAGGTGTCACGGTCGCCGAATGGGTGTTCTTGCGCGTGCTCTATGAGGGTGAAGACATCGCGCCCTCGCTTCTGGCGGAACGCATGGGAATGACGAAAGGCGCCATCTCCAAGCTCGCCGACCGCCTGCTGGAGAAGGGGCATATCAAGCGGCACGCCAACGCACAGGACGGCAGGGCCCACACCCTATCCCTTACGCCAGCAGCCAGAACTTTGGTGCCCCGTCTTGCCGCCATCGCAGATCGCAATGATGCCGAATTCTTTGGTGGCCTGATGGCGACGGAGCAAGCACAGCTTCGGACCCTTTTGCAGAAAATTGCCCTGCAACATGAGCTTATGACGACGCCGATCGACTAGGTCGGCTCAACCCTCCCAAGTGAAATCGACAAGGTAACCGCCATGAACGCGCAACAGACCGCCATTGCCCTAAAATGCCTGGGCGCTGCCGTCGAAGGGACGATGAGCTTCCCCGAGATCGTCACAATTCTTATGGCGAACGGCTTTGATGGTTACGCGGTCGACTATCGCCGTAACGCCACCACCTATTTCCTGCCGGACGGCGAAAGCCTCGTGCTCGATAACCCTCACCCCGCCGGTGCTGCGGTGGCCGAGGCCTTCGATGAGGCCGGACTGGTTGTCCAGATCAAGTGGGCGCAGAGCAACGCGTCGGACTATTCCTATGGGGCTTTCAGCGACAATGTCCGCCGCTGCGGCTGCGCGGGCTATATCGTCTCGGTCCCAGGCAAGCGCGTGCTCTACTATGCCCGAACAGGCGAGACGCATGTGGAACACATGCCATTCCTGTGAGCTCCAAAGGCGTATGGAAACTAGAGCGTCGGACGTTGAATGCCCGGATACGGCATCATCGGCACGACAGCTTTTGACCTCCGATGAGGCGCTTGAAGCGTTCGGTTCCGCTCTTAATATCTGCCGCTCATGGTGAGGGGACATCATGTTTGAGCGGATCGCACTGGCGGCGCTCAGCATTGCCAATGATGTCGAGTGACCCTTGCTGGCGGAGCGCTTGGGATATCGAGTTGGATACTGTGACGCTGAGGGGCTGTCCTGTGGTACAATCGATGAGTATGGCGCGAAGGCAGAGACCTATGATGACGACGCTTTGCAGTGGATCCGGCGGAAATGGCCGGAGACATGGCACGTGCGGTAGGGCCATTCTTCAACGAGCAAATATCTGCATATCCGCTTCGACCGCATAAGACAGACAGCTTATAGGAGCGCATGGTTGTCGGGCAGCTTCCGACCCCCATTCCAGACGCCCCACACTGTCAGAATCGCCACGCCGGATCAGAACAATGCCCAGTCCATCCTGTGTTTACAGCATGCATCCTTGGCCGCGCGGTATCCGGATGCTAACTGGAGCATATGCCAGATTCTGATCAGAACGCCGCTTCGATTGGCGGCATCAAGACCGTGTTGCAACAGTTGCAACTGACCACCGCTCTGCTGTGGCGTTTCTGGCCGCAACTGGCCGCAATCTGGTTAGTGGGCTTTATCGGAAATCTGCTGCTGAACGAAATAGCCGCCATGATCGGGCGCTGGAATTCGCTGGCAGGTCTGGCCGTACTGGCAATCGTCGTCTTGCTGAAACTCATCATCATTGTGGCTTTGTTCGAAACGGTCCGACAGGCACTGCCTTCGCTGAACCGCGCTTCACAAATGCTGCCCGATCGTTCGAGCACGCAGGTTACGACCAGGACTCCATCCGGCGATTTCGTCAGCGCTTTGACGCTCACCCTGGTTCCCTTTTTCGCGTTTTATGCTGCCTGGGGTTTTCTGAGCGACACATTGCGCGACTATTCGCGCCTGGCCCTCGATCTCTTTCTTTCCGGTCAGGGTGACAGCCTGTTGGAGGTAACTGGAGGGCCGTGGCTGACCGTGCCCATTGTGGTCGCCTGGGCGGTTCGCCGTTTCTCCAAGGCAATGCACAAGCGATCGCGTGCATGGATCTGGCCGGTGCTGACCGTTGTTTGCGAAGCGAACTGGGCTTTCATCGGCATTTTCGTGCTCTCGCAATGGCAAAGTGACATCGTCACCTGGTTCAGCCATTTGCCGGAGACGATCGGTACGCTGCTCGGCATCCTGTCGCCGGTTACCGACGCCACGGCACAGCAGGCAATTCCACTGCCGCCGGAATTTGCTCCTCCGCCCGTTGGGCCCCGGCTGGCCAGCCTGTTTTTCTACGGCCTTTATCCCGTGGTCTGGCTCACCTTGGCGGCCCTCGTCTATGGCTATGATATTAATGGCGAGCCGGTGCCCGCCGAACGGTTCGCTGGCGCCGTGTCCCGCTGGGAGGCGCTGCCGAAGTCAGTCCGCGATTTCATTTCGCGCTTTGCGGCCGGTACGGTGAAACGCTATCGGGCGCTCGCCGAAGGTATCGGATTGACCCTCAATTCCGGCATCGTCCTGATCGTCGTCGCCATCCTGGGCTACCGCTTCCTGGACTGGATTTCTGCCTGGGCCTGGTATGGCCTGACGCAGATCATCGGCCCGCACGACCTGCCACTCTGGCAACTTATCGCGCAGGTCATTTCGCCTTTCATCGGAACGCCGAGCGATCCCGGCGAGGGCCTTTTGGTAACACCGATCAAGATCTGCCTTCTGGCAGCCACACTCGAAGTCGGTTTCGCGCAAGGGCGGCAATGGCGAGGACGTTTGCAGGACAGCCCCGCAACGTGATGTCAGTTGAGGCCGAGCGGGAAAGCGATCGCTGCTGGCCGCAAAGTCCCGACGCTCAACCTCACGGATAGGGCTGTGGCGGCGTCCGCAGGCACGACGAACTTCTCCTCGATCGTGGCCGCCTGATCCTTTGGCGGTGGGCTGAGCGATGTAATGCCGCAGCCGTCGAGGGGCTCTTTCCCCGGCTCCAGGTCCCGGCTGATATCATCGGACAGACTGACGTCCAGAGGCAGCCATCGGCGTCCCGTCCCATCGGTCAAGCTGACCTCGCATTGCCCCCAGCCGTCACCGATGTCATCGGTAGCGGTGGCCGTCATGCGCACGATGACAAGCCGCATCGCGCCGGGCAAGTGCATGTCGGTATCTTTGCCATCTCCAAGGAGGCGTGCCTGAGCAAGGCTCCATGTTGCGCCCGCATAGTCGAGCCGTGGCGCCCCTTGCGCAATATCGGTTTCGATATGATGCCGGTAGTCGTCGATGTTTCGCCACGCGTTGCTGACAACGGCGGCGGCAACAAGGATCGGCAGGCTGGCAAGTGACAGCCACCAGAGCTTTCTTTCGCGGTCAGCTGCCATTCGGGCCGATCTCAAGTCGTTCGCGCGGCGCAACGGCATCAGGGTCGAGCGCCACCGCGACCTCGCCCTGAAGTTGCGGGTCGTATTGTTCGGAAACCACCAGCGTCATGCCGGCGGTTTCGTCTTCAGGCATCTCGAAGATGAAGATCCCGGTTGTCGGCAGGCCCGGCTGCAGGACTTTTGCCACAAGGTTGTTGGGCGCCGCTGCGGCGCGCTGCGATTGACGATACAACCGGCCGGAGGCCCCGATCATGGTTGCCGCGTGAACGGGCATTGTTTGCTGCAAGCCGCGCAGTTCGGCGGAGACCACTATCCAAACCCCCGAACTTTGTAGCGCGACGGCTTTCCCGAATTGATCGTACGCAAGGGCTTTCGCTCTCGATACGTCGCGCACCTTGAGGCTGAACGCCGTGCTAGTGACTGTTTCGGGCTGGTGGCCCGTCGTTCTGATCGGCGCCGTCAATATGGCGTAGGACGGTGTCGTGGTCTGCAACGCGGCAAGCACCAGCGCAGTCGCGACAACCGCGAAAATCCTCAATATGTGTGGCGTCAAGGCGTGCCCCCGGACGAGTCCTTATCAAGCGGCAAGTCGATTTCGGCGACGCTGCCCGTTGGAAACCAGCCGGGAGCCGCATAGAGATTGTCGCGAGGCTTGAAAAGGGAGCCTTCGACCCGCAGGTGCAAGACTTCCGGCAGGTCCATTGCTGCCGGAACCTCCCAGACTGCCGCCACCGCCTCGGGCATCCTGGGCTGCAGGTCCCACAGGATATTGTGGTCACGCAAAAGGTAGTAATCGGGTCTTGGGGCGTGGGAGATATCGGCAAGCTCGACGAGGTCGCCGTAGAGGTTGGAACTCTCCGACGAAATATTCTCCAGGGTCATTTCGACAGTGATCGCCTTCTTGTCGGGGGATGCGGGCAACCCGTTCGGCAATGTCGAGCCAACGGTGCTTGCGAGCACCGACACCTTCCACCGTCCAGCCTCGATGGGCGTGGCAACTTTCGCCAGCGGGACATTGCCAGCGTCCCGTTGCTGGTAAACCGAATATCCAAGCGAGATCATCGCCGCCGAGAGCGCGCCAATACCCGCCAGGAGTCTGGCGCGCCCGGCCTTGCGGGTTTCTTTTTCCTGTGGTCGCTGCAAGCCGCGGGCTTCCTCGTTGATGCGAGTCTGGTGTGGTTGTGCCAACATCCCCTACTGCCTGGCCGATTGCAATGACGGCAACTTTACGGAACCCGCAAAGGCAGCACCGACGGCTGAAAGAGCGCACCGCGCAGGGTGGCACGATTGACGATCCCATCGCTGCTCACTCGTCCTGAAAGCAAAGGCGCGTTCCCGGCGTTGCCATGGCCAGGAATTCCAGGAGATCGTCGTGTGTCATCGCAGCACAGCCCGCGGTCGGGCCGTAGCCGGGGCTGGCGACATGCAGGAAGATGGCGCTGCCGCCACCCGGAATGATCGGGTCGTCGTTATGGCCCAGCACCACGACGATGTCATAGAGGTCGTCCTGGCGCCATAACTCCTCGCGACTGGCCGCAAAGGGCAGCCGCACCGGGCGATTGTAGTCCGGATGGTCCGGCGCGTCGCACCAGCCGTCCTGCGGATCGATCGCCGCGGTTGTGAACACTGAGCGCGGTGGCGCGCCGAGCTTGTCGGCGCGATAGAGCACTCTCCGAATCGGCCAGCAGCCTGCGGGGCTGGCACCATCGCCCTCGCCCTTGTCACGCCGGATACCGTCGCGGCCAACCGCTGTGCGCCAGGTCTTGCCGCCAAAACGCGCCTCCCACCCGTCTCCGATGCGTCGCACGATCAGGTCCAACGGCGCGTCCCTCCAGCAGACGGCGGGATGATACTGTGAAATACCATCGCATCAATCCTTCGGCCAAGGTGGACGCTGCGGGCCGTCCAATTCCATTCCTCGGAGTCCTGTCTTGCTCGACAGTTTATGGTCGTAATGCGAGTTTGCCAGCTGTCGATCGCGCCTCAAGGGCCGCAAGTGCTTTGGGCCCGTCCGCGAGCTGATAGACTGTCGGCTTGACGGGACGCAAAACACCTTCGCCAATCAACCGGAACAGCTCTCCCATGACATCGCCGAATATCTGTGGCGAGGAGCGGATCAGCATGCCCACGTTGAAGCCGATAATCTGGATCTGGTGCTTGTAGACGAGATCCCAGTTGCTGATGGACGCCTGTCCGGCCGGCAACCCGGTCACGATCATGCGGCCTGTGACGCGCCGGGTCGCTCGGAGACTGGCTTCAAACGTCTCACCCCCGACGGATTCGACGACGAGATCGGCACCGGCATTGTGGGTCAAACGCAGGACATGGTCGGCGAGAGCCGGGCTATGCGAGTCGAGCACATGGTCAGCGCCCAAAGCACGGACGAGTTCGTGCTTTTGCGGCGAAGCCGCCCCGATGACCGTCGCCCCGTAGTGCTTGGCGAGCGTTACCATCGCCTGACCAGTTGCGCCGGCCGCGGCGTGGACCAGCACGGTCTCGCCGGCGGCCATTCGGCCCAGAGGTTTGAGGGCCGCTATCGCGGTGGGCAGGTTCACGGCGAGACCGAGCGCTTCCTCATCGGACCACCCGTCCGGGACCGGCACCGCGCCCGTCGCGGGAACCAGCATGTATTCGGCGAATGCTCCATAGCCGACGCCGACGACATGGTCGCCGATTGCTGGCCTCGTTACGCCGTCCCCTACGCCCACAACCTCGCCGGCGGCTTCGAACCCGGCAACGTAGGGCGGCTGCGGACCATCGAAGAATTTGCCGTAAGCTTGCGAGATGTCAGCCATGTTCACGCCAGCCGCGGTCACGCGAACCAGAACGTGCCCCGGCTTTGGAGACGGAACGGGCACCCCGTCAACAAGCCGCAGGTCCCGCGGACCATCGAGGGAAGTCTGCTGCAAGGAGCGCATGACAGGAGGGATGCTCATTAATGACCTTCGCGGTGTGAGATATTTATTTGTCGATCGACCAATAATAATGAACATGGCGTTGTGACTGCGGTCAAGCTATAATTTGTCGATCGATCAATAAATGAGAAAAAGCGATGGCGGGGCGTGGCAGACCGCGTGTCTTCGACCGTGACAAGGCGCTAAGGAGCGCGATGGATCTGTTCTGGGAGCGTGGCTATGAAGGGACGTCGATGCTCGACCTCACGGAGGCAATGGGCATCGCATCCGCGAGCATCTACGCGGCTTTCGGCAGCAAGGAAGCATTGTTTCGGGAAGCCGTGGCGCTCAACGCGGCGACGCAGGGACTGCCACCCCGAATGGCTCTGCGTGAGCGCGTTACCGCATATGACGCCATTCGGGCTATGCTTCAGGCTGTAGCGGACACAATCACGATTCCGAATTCACCACGTGGTTGCATGCTTGTTCTCGCGGCGCCGACGGGCGCATTGGAAAACCATCCCGTCCGGGAGTTTCTCGCCGGTGCCCGGAAGGCGCAGTTCAACGACATTCGCGATAGGCTGACCAAGGGTGTGGCGGACGGGGACCTGAGCCTCTCCAAGGGCACTGTGGACGGCATGGCCCGTTTCTACACAACGGTCATGCATGGTCTTTCCGTTCAGGCTCGCGATGGCGCCTCTCGCGAAGACCTCGAGCTTGTCATCGACTGCGCCATGGCTGCGTGGGCCTCGCTGGCGGCCTGAAATCGGCGTTGGTTATTCGGCGCCAGAGTCCGCTATTGGCGCTAAGCCGCCATCGGCGGCGGACTATCGGAACGGCCGCTCCCCTTTCCGGACACGGTTACATTAGTCGCCGACGAACAGCATATTGACCAATTGCTGCTCGACCCGGTCGAGCGGCGGCGCCGCTCCCGGCGACATGAGCGTTCCCCAAATGGCGTTGAGCAGGATATGGGCCGCGAGGTCGGGATCGAGGTTGACCCGCAGAACGCATTCCCATTTTGCCTGCTTCAATATCTCGAAAATATCACCGCGCCACGTCTCATTGAGTTCTGCCACCAGGCTGCGAATGAGCGGGTCGCGCGGCGCGCGGGCCAGGAATTCGCGATAGACCGAGAGCAGGTCCGGCGCTTCGGCCTGGTAATGGCGTGCATCGGCGAACTGCGCGTGGAGCGCATCCCTGGCGCTGCCGGACCGAGCCAGGGCGCCGGGCGCCTTCTCCGACTGAAACCGCCGTTTCAGCTCCGCGGCCACCGCCGTGATCAAATCTTCCTTGGTGGGAAAATGATGATGGAGGGTCGCGCTGTTGATCTCGACGAGGGCCGCAATATCCCGGGTCCGCAACCCCTCGAAACCGTCCCGCGCGATGGTGACGAACGCCGCCGCGACGATCATGTTGCGGCGAGCGTCTGCGCTGAGCCTGACGCGAGGGCGAGCCGCCTCGCTCAACGGGTGGCCTCTTCAAATCGAATGCTCGTCCCGCCGCATTGACCGGGGCCGACGATCAGGCTGGCACCATGGTCCTCATAGATTATCCCGCTCTCACCGAAGTGCCGGCGCGCCATCTCGATATCGGCCGCGACGCTGAACCCGGCAAGGAACGGCAATACCGGCGCCACGGCAGTGGGGAGCAGTTGCCCTAGGCTTTGGCGGTCGGTTACCAGCATCCTGGCCAGACCCAGATCGATCATCAAAACCTTGCCCTCCCGCGTCACGGGCTTTCCCGCCACAAGAGCATAACGGTCGGCTACGGCAACGGCATCCTCCACGCACAGAATTATGTCGTTGATCCCCCGCGCGCCGTTGCGATGCGTCATGTGGCGCGGCTGCAGCACCAGTTCGGGTGTCTCGTGCTGGGCGATCTGGAAGAGCGCCTCGGGCATCGTGCCGGCAGCGAACGACATGGTCTTTGCCCGCATGATCTGCGGTCCATCGGGCGTGTCCACGGGCCGCTGGAACGGATGGATCGGCGACGGCTGCAGGCCGGCGCCAAGCAGCCGAGCCCGCACCGCTTCGATATCCTGGGTCCCCAGATGCAGAACATGTAGCCCTTCATAGCGCCTGAGTGGCGCGTCGAGATCGAATGCTCCCCGCTGGCCGACCGTGATCGATTGCCACCGCGCAGCGTCCACCACCCCGAGCAGCTCGAGATAGTTGCCCGCAAAGATCGCGCAGCGATTGCCGGCTCCCAGCGGCTGCGGGGCGCCATCCGGCTCCAGCGGGATGCGCGGCAACGACACCGGCGTCAGCGTGAAGCCGAGCCGCTCATAGGCCAAAGAGAGGAGCGACAGGTCATGGCCGATCAGGCCGATATGGTGAAGGGTATTGATGTCAGACATCTGGAAACCTCGCTATCAATCATCTGCTTGATAGCGCCAGATGTTTTATCAAGCAAGTGCTTGATAAAGATTTCGAGCGACTAGCGATCGATGCGCGCCTGCTGCTGAGCGGAGTAGCGGGCGCCGTGGACGGAAATTCCAGACACCGCCGCCTCGATGGATGCCAGATCCTCCGCCGATAGATCGACATCGGTGGCCCCGATATTCTCCTCCAGCCGATGCAGCTTGGTGGTGCCGGGGATGGGGACGATCCAGGGCTTTTGGGCGAGTACCCAGGCAAGCGACAATTGCGCCGGCGTGATCTGCTTGTCGGTCGCGATCCGGGTGACCGTTTCGATTATCGCCCCATTGGCGGCACGATTTTCGGCGTTGAAGCGGGGGACGGTGTTACGGAAATCGGTTTCGACAAACTTCGTTTCGGTATTGATGGTGCCGGTCAAAAAGCCCTTGCCGAGCGGGCTGAACGGCACGAAGCCGATGCCGAGCTCTTCGAGGACCGGCAGGATGGCATCCTCCGGCTCGCGCCACATCAGCGAATATTCGCTTTGCAGGGCCGTGACGGGCAGTACCGCATTGGCACGCCTTATATTGGCGACACCGGCCTCGGACAGGCCGAAATGCTTGACCTTGCCTTCGGCGATCAGCTGCTTGACGGTGCCTGCCACATCCTCGATCGGCACGTTGCGGTCGATGCGGTGTTGATAGAGCAGATCGATATGGTCGGTGCGCAGCCGCCTCAGCGAGCCTTCCACCGCCTGCCGGATGCGTTCGGGCCGGCTGTCCGGCGCGCCGCCACCCTCGATATCGAAGCCGAACTTGGTGGCGATCACCACCTGGTCGCGGATCGGCTGCAGGGCCTGGCCCACGACCTCTTCGTTCTTGTAGGGGCCATAGACTTCGGCGGTGTCGAAAAAGCTGATGCCGCGATCGAACGCCGCGCGCAGCAGCTTTACGCCTTCGGCGCTCTCCAATGGGGTGCCATAGGACTGGCTGATGCCCATGGCGCCAAACCCCAGCGCGGAAACTTCAAGGCCGGCTTTGCCCAGTGTTCGCTTTTTCATGTCGCTTCTCCTCTTGTTGCTCAGGCTTCCGGAATGTCGCGGCTAAAGGTTTCGAGCGTGACGTTTTCCGGTTCGGGGCCGCCCCGCTTGCCGGTATCGAGCGCATCGATCGCGGCCATTTCCCCGGCGGTCAGCGTGAAGTCGAAGACATCGAAATTTTCGGCGATGCGGGCTGGCCTGACGGATTTCGGAATGACCGAGCGTCCCTGTTGCAGGCCCCAGCGCAGCATCACCTGGGCGGCCGATTTGCCGTGGGTCCCGGCAATGCCCAGAATGGCCGGATCGTCCAGGGTACTCTTTGCAAAGCCGGGCCGATAAAAGGTAATGCCGCCGATGGGCGCCCAGGCCTGCGTCACGATCTTATGCCGGGCATGGAGCGCCTGCAGTGCCTTTTGCTGGAAATACGGATGCACCTCGATCTGGTTGACGGCCGGAACGATATCCGTCGCGGCCAGCAGGCTATCGAGATGCTCCACCATGAAGTTGCTGACGCCGATAGCCCGGACCTTGCCATCGGCCAGCAGTTTTTCGAGGGCGCGATAGGCCCCAATGGTGCGATCGAAAGCCGAAGGCAGCGCCTGATGCAGGATCAACAGGTCGATGGTGTCGAGACCGAGCTTGCCGGCGCTCTTGTCGAAGCCATGAAGGGTTTCGTCGAAGCCGTAATCGTTGATCCAGATCTTGGTCTCGACAAAGACCTCATGGCGATCAAGCCCGGAACGGCGCAATGCCTCGCCGACGCCGCGCTCGTTCCCATAGGCGGCGGCGGTGTCGATATGGCGGTAGCCGACCTGGAGCGCGGCCTCCACGGCCGCAGTGGTTTCCGCCGGCGGGGTTTGAAAGACACCGAAACCGAGGGCGGGCATGGCCACGCCATTGTTGAGGGCGATACTTGGAATGCTCATAGTTTGGCTCCATCAATGGGCCAAATCTAGGCAAAGTCGATTGCGAGCGTTAGATGGCTTAATGCGCATGAGCTTATGCGCCAGGAGCAATAATCCATGCGCGAGAATATCGATGACCTCGCGGCCTTTGTCGCCGTCGCCAAGGATCGCAGCTTCACCGCTGCAGCCGCTCAGCTGGGCCTGTCGCAGTCGTCCCTGAGCCGAACCATTCGCAAGCTTGAAGAACGCCTCGGTGTCCGCCTTCTGACGCGAACGACCCGGAGCGTGATGCCCACCGATGCGGGCAGTCGGCTGCTGGCCAGCATCGGCCCGCGCCTCAAGGAGATCGACGCCGAGCTCGAAGCGCTGAGTGCCTTTCGCGACAAACCGGCTGGCACGATCCGCATCAATTCCAGCGAACACGCCCTGCGGACGGTGCTTTGGCCTTTCATCGACAGGTTCGCGGTGCAGTATCCGGACATCAAGATCGAGGTGGATGTCGAAAACGGCCTCATCGACATCGTCGAGCGCGGCTATGATGCGGGTGTGCGCCTGGGCGAGCAAGTGGCGAAGGACATGATCGCGACCCGCATCGCGCCGGAATGGCGCATGGTCATCGTGGGGGCGCCATCCTATTTTGCGGATCGCGAACGGCCCAAAACGCCTCACGATCTCACGGCGCACAAATGCATCAATCTTCGTCTCGTCACCTATGGGGGGTTCTACGCCTGGGAGTTCGAGAAGGCCGGAAGACGCCTCAATGTGCGGGTCGATGGCCAGCTGGCTTTCAACGGCACGAGCCATGTTCTGGCGGCAGCTCTGGCCGGCCACGGCATTGGCTGCCTGCCCGCCGAGATGGTCGAGCGGCATCTGGTGGAGAAACGCCTGATCCAGGTGCTGGACGACTGGATGCCGACATTCGAGGGATACCATCTCTACTATCCCAACCGCCAGCATTCCGCCGCCTTCCAGCTCTTCGTCGATGGCATTCGTTTACGAGGCGGCGCCGCATGATCTGGTCTTTCTCGCCAAAGATCACGCGCTTGCGTCGATAAGCGCCTCAATGGCGTTTAGAAGGAACGCGCCGGAACATGCGGGTGTCGGCGCCGGCGCTAATGGAGATCGAAAGCGTGAGCGTAGCCTTTACCAAGGAAGAGAGTGCCGAAACCGCCTCGGAAACCGTCCTGCCCGATCGTCCGGTTTCCACTGAGCCGAACCTCGTCACAGAGGCAGGGTTAAGGGCACTGGAAGCACAGCGCGATGCGGCGCGCGCGGCCTATGAGGCGGCGGGCGCCATCGATGACGTCAATGAGAAGCGGCGGCAGGCGGCCGGCCCCTCGCGCGACCTGCGTTATTATTCGGAACGCGTGCGAACCGCGCAGCTCATGCCGGATCCGGCATCTGCCGACATCGTGGCGTTCGGCCACAAGGTCACCTTCAGCCGCGACGACGGGCGGGTGCAGACCTATCGTATCGTGGGAGAAGACGAGGCCGATCCCAAGGCCGGCTCGATCTCCTATACCTCTCCCATCGCGCGACTTCTCATGGGCAAGTCGACAGGCGATGTCGCCAGCATTGGCGGCCAGGAGATCGAGATCGTCGCTATTTCCTGAGGCGATTTTGACGCGTCCCCCGTTTCTGTACCTCACCGCCTTCAGCGGCGGGCTTGGCGCTCGAACGGCAATAGGGCGGTTAACAAATGGTATTCGGCGCGTTTTATTCTGTGGCGCTAAAATCACTTTTCTTGCCCCAATGATCGCGATATTTCAAAACGCCGTCCAAGTCACTGTATCCGCTTTACTTCGGCAGACGAGTCTGGTCGGATAAAGCGCGGCATAAATTGCCGCCCGTATCACGCACTGCACTTATTTGGGGGCACGCAATCTTCACCGCGTCGGAGGGCGCGGTGCGTTTGGCGTGTCGGGGGCTGACGACTATGCTGCTGAAATCCGGCTTGGGTGCCGGCCTGTCGCGACGCGTGCGCGATGGCCTCCTGTCGTGTTTCGCCCTGCTGATGCTGGTCGGCTTTGCGGCATTGTGGTCGACCCCCGCCTCGGCGGGCGGCTGCGGACCGTTCAACATCACCGTTTCCAATTCGGGCACGTCAGCGCCGATCGATGCATCGACCTGTGGCGAAGAGGACGGCTTTAGATGGGGCATTATTTCCGACGACGAACCGGGGCATCCCAGCCCTTCGCCGGCTCCGCTCCATGGTACGGTCACTATCGATTGGGCGCAGAGCCAGGTGACCTACCGCCACAATGGCGACAGCGCCACGTCCGATGATTTTTCCTTCATCGATGCGGTGCTCGATCCCATCCCGGTGCATGTGACGATCCTTCCGGCCACATCCAACATCGTCATTTCGCCCACAAATCTTCCCGCCCCCGCTGTCGGCTCGTTTTATTCCCAATCGCTGTCGGCCACCGGCGAGACCGCGCCCTATACTTGGGTCCTGCTGTCAGGCACCCTGCCGCCGGGCCTTTCGCTGAGCCTGGGCGGCACCATCTCGGGCACACCCACCCAATATGGCCCCTTCAACTTTACCGTGCGCGCCACGGATTCGACCGGCAAGACCAGCGACAAGGGCTATGGGTTCACCATTCCCACCCCTGTGCATGTCCTGTCGCCGAGCAGCCCGCCCCATGGCGCGGTCGGCGTGCACTACAGCCAGCAATTCGGCGTCACCGGCGGCACGGCGCCCTATACCTATGCGGTTGAAGTCAACGTCGATGACGGCTTGCCGCCCGGATTGAGCATGTCCCCCGACGGCCTGCTCTCGGGCACGCCGACTATGGCGGGCACCTTTCGGTTCTCGCTGCTCACCGACGACGACACGACGATTTCCAATTCCGGGGGCAATTTCAAAGGCGTCCACGTCATCGACATGGTGATTGATGCCTTGCCGCCTGCGCCCGTATCGAGCAGCTTCACGGCTGCGGCGGTTGCGTACAATACGGGTAGTGCCGCCGCGGCGAGCGTGAATGTCGCGGGGCATGCTGCCAATAATCCGATCAGCTATGCGGTGGGTTCGGCCACCACCGCAAACGGCGGCAGCGTCAGCATCGACGCGAGCGGCGTGGCGAACTACACGCCGCCAGCGGGTTTTCGGGGCAATGACAGCTTTACGTTCACGGCCAGCAATACAGGCGGTACGTCCGCTTCGGCGACCGTAACGGTACCGGTCTCCAACCCTACCATTTCGGTGACGCCGTCGACTCTGGCCTCCGGCACGCCCGGCACGCCCTATAGTCAATCGTTGACGACGGCCGGCGGACACGCGCCCTATACATTTTCCACCACCCTCGCCAGCGGCGCCTTGCCCGGGGGCCTGTCGTTGACAGGTAATGGGACGATATCCGGCACGCCGACGGTAAGCGGCACCTATACGTTCACGGTGAGCGGCGCCGACAGCAGCACGGGCACCGGCCCCTTCGTCTTCACCAGTTCCACGATCTCGCTGACCGTTTCGGCTCCGGCCATCGCAGTGGCGCCGCCCACATTACCGGCGATGGTGGCGGGGAGCCTCTACCCGCCGCAGACCTTCATTGCCAGCGGCGGCACCGCTCCCTATACGTTCAGCATTTCTGGCGGCACGCTGCCGTCCGGCATGTCGTTCAGCGGCGACACGTTGTCGGGCACGCCTTCCTCGGCGGGCGCCTATAGCTTCACGGTTCAGGCGACGGATCGCAATGGCTTCCCCGGCACCAGGACCTATAGCGGCACGGTGGCGGCGCCTCCGGCGCCGGTTGTGAGCGACGTGTCGTCGGTTGCGGTTCCCTATGAGACCGCCAAGACCATCGACCTCACAGCGTCGATCACCGGCATGCACTCCAGTATCGCTATCGGCACTGCTCCGGCACATGGCACGACCAGCATTGCGGGTGATGTCGTGACCTACACACCGGCCGCCGGCTATTTCGGAGCCGACAGCTTCACCTATACGGCGACTGGTCTGGGCGGCACGTCGGCTTCGGCCACGGTCTCACTGATCGTTGCGACGCCAGACGCGCCGGTTGTGAGCGATGTGTCGTCGGTTGCGGTTCCCTATGAGGCCGCCAAGACCATCGATCTGACGGCGTCGATCACCGGCATACACTCCAGTATCGCTATCGCCACCGCTCCGGCACACGGCACGACCAGCATCACGGGTGACGTCGTCACCTACACGCCGGCCGCCGGTTATTTCGGGGCTGATAGCTTCACGTATACGGCCACCGGTCCGGGCGGCATGTCGGCTTCGGCCACGGTCTCGCTGACCGTCGCCACGCCAGGAGCGCCGGTCGCGGGCGATGTGTCGTCGGTTGCGGTTCCCTATGAGGCCGCCAAGACCATCGATCTCACGGCTTCGATCACCGGACTGCACGATAGCATCGCCATCGGGACCGCTCCGGCACATGGCACGACCAGCATCGCGGGTGACGTCGTGACCTACACGCCGGCTGCCGGTTATTTCGGGGCCGATAGCTTCACCTATACGGCCACCGGTCCTGGCGGCATATCGGCTTCGGCCACGGTCTCGCTGACCGTCGCCACGCCAGGAGCGCCGGTCGCGGGCGACGTGTCGTCGGTTGCGGTTCCCTATCAGACCGCTCAGACCATCGATCTCACGGCTTCGATCACCGGACTGCACGATAGCATCGCCATCGGGACCGCGCCGGCACATGGCACGACCAGCATCGCGGGTGATGTCGTCACCTACACCCCCGCCGCCGGCTATTCGGGCGCCGACAGCTTCACCTATACGGCGACCGGTCCGGGTGGGACGTCGGCGCCCGCTACCATCACGCTTACTGTCGCGGCCGCGCCCGTCGCTGTGTTCATCCCGGCGGCCGGCACACTCTCCGATGCCATGGCGGCAGAGCACTATTCCGAGACCTTCTCGGTTCCCGGCGGGAGCGCCTATCGCATAGCGAGCGGCACCCTGCCGCCCGGCCTCACCCTTGGGGGCGATGGAAAATTGGATGGCGCCGTAGCGGTCGGGTCCGAGAAAACCTACCACTTCACCGTCTCCGCAACCGTTGGCGGGGCCACCGTGTCTGCCAGCTACGAGCTGACGGTCAAGCCCCAGGCCGTGACCGCCGAGGACAAGGTGGTCACCATTCCTCCCGGCGCCACACCATTGCCGGTCGATCTCACGGCGGGCGCCACCGGTGGCCCGTTCACCGATGCCATTGTGGGCACCGTCAGCCCGCCCCAGGCCGGCACCGCCGAAATCGTCATGGGCGACGTCGCCTCCATCGACAGCGTCTGGTCCCACAAGTTCTACCTCAAGTTCCACCCCAACCCCGCCTATAGCGGCACGGTGCTGGTCGGCTACACCCTGGTCGGCGCCGGCGGCTCCAGCACTGCCACGGTGACCTTCATCGCCTCGCTCGATCCCGGTGCGGTGGCCAAGAGCTTCGATCGCCTGACCCGGGATTTCGTCGAGACGCGCGGCAGCCTATTGGCCAATGGCGTCGAAACGCCGGGCCTGCGCCAGCGCCGTGCGATGGCGGCGGGCACCAGCCCGGGCATCGTCACCGTCTCGCCTTCCGACGATGCCCTCACCCTGAACTTCGCCTCGAGCCTGGCCGAACTGCGGTCCTGGAACGCAGCCGGCGATGCCGCGGGGGCATTGGCGGCGGGTGGCGCGGACGCGGACCTGCCGTTCAATTTCTGGATCGACGGTACCGCGACGCTGCATATGCACAACGACGATGACGGCGACGATCACTGGGGCAAGTTCGCCTTGCTGTCGGTGGGCGGGGATTACCTGGTCAACGACAAGCTGCTCGTCGGGCTCGCCTTCCATGCCGATTTCATGGACGATCTGACCGATACGACGACCATCGAGGGCAAGGGCATTCTGGTCGGTCCCTATGTGTCGGCGGAGATCGTCGATGGGGTGTTCCTCGATGCCAGCATCTATTACGGCCATTCGTGGAACGACATCGACACCTCCATCTTCGATGGCACTTTCGAGACCCAGCGGCTGCTCGCCAAGGCCAGCCTTGAAGGCGAATGGGCGTTGAGTGAAGCCCTGACGCTGCGGCCCAAGGCCAACGCGTTCTACCTGCGCGAAACCGCCGGCCAGTATACCGTGTCCGATGGGCTGGGCAGCTCCGTCACGGTAGCCGGCTTCACCACTGAGCAACTCCGGCTGTCGGCCGGTGGCACGCTCGAATACACCCTCGACCTGGGCGAGGGGAAAACCCTCAAGCCGTTCATCGGCGGCCAGCTCGGCCTGTCGATGACCACGGACAAATCGGCGGATGTGTTCACCACGCTGACGACCGGCTTCGATCTGTTCGGCCTGGGCAATCTGACCCTGGGCGGCGCCGTCGAGGCAGACATCGAAAGCGATAGCCTCAGGTCGATCTCCGCCAAGGCAACGCTCAGCGCGGGCTTCTAGAGCGTTTGCAGGAAAGCGGATGCCACTTGGAGCGTTCGTTTTGACCCAATCAAAACGAACGCTCCAGCCCGCGAGCCAGCCCTACGCGCTCTGTTCGGTGATGATCTCGCGCAGGATCGCGTTCAGGGCCTGGGGCTGCTCCAGCGGCACGTAGTGCCCGCAATCGGGTATGATGTGAAGACGGCCATGCGGAGCCAGTTCGGCCTGCCGCCTGCTGGTGGGGACGCCTGGCGCGGTGTCCTGGGCCCCGCTAATCACGGCGACCGGCCGCTCAAAGGTCGAGAGCACATGTTCCCGGCTCGGGCGGGTATGGAAAGCCGTCACGCCGCGTGCCACATCCCCGGGTGGCTGCGCCAGCGCGATGCGTTTTGCCGCCTCGATTGCTGCCAGCGAGGCTGGCCCCCCGAACAGCGGCTCCCAAATGTCTCGCCATGTCGTCTCCAGCCCTTCCTCCTCGATGAGCCTGAGCGCCGCGGCATGAGAACCAGGATCGGGCCGGCAATTGGCCTTGGTGCCGATAAGCACCATGCCGGCGATGCGGTGGGGGGCGAGCGCCGCGATTTCCAGAGCGCAAGAGCCGCCCACCGAGCAGCCGACGACGACGATCCGGCTGCCTTTCGCCAGCCTGAGCGCTTCGCGTGCCCATGTCTTTATATCGCCGCCCAACGGATAGAGCGTCGGCGCGTAGGTCGCGCCCGGTAGCAGGTGCATTTGCCCTGCCCACATGTCACCGCTCAGGGGCAGGGCGTGGAGCAGCAGCAATTCCAGACTTTCGTCAACCACGGGCATTCCTGTGCGACGGGCCGTCAAGACTATCGGGCCCCGGCAACGACGCGATGACCGTTCGGCGTCGTGGCTATTTGGACACAATCGGCGTCCGAAATATCGTCACATCCGGGGACCTTGTCATTCCCCTGATGCGCTGGCCGAAAGAAGCGGCCTAGATGTAGTGATGTGATTGTGAAGGCGCGACAGAAGTCGTGCAATTTAGGTTGTTGAGCGCTCCCGTTGAGGCAAACGACCGGAACCGACTGGATCAAACGCTCCAGGGGCTGTTGTTTTAATGATTTGGCTGCAGGGCTGGGCAGCCGCCAGGGAACATTATGGATTTGGTAGTTCGTGCCGCGCGGCAAGCCGTAAGCTTGCTCGCCGATCGCCTGCGGATCGTGGCGAATGCCGGGCAGGCGCTATTGCCGCTTTTGAGCGCCCTCCTGGTAGCCGTTTCGGCAAGCGCGAGTCTGGCCTCCGCCGGCTGTGATGTCGTCAATGCTGGCGGGCTGAATGGCACCAGGACCAATAATTCGGATATGCAGGCCCTGGTCACCGACGCGTTCGACACCGGCGATACGCTGTCCTTTCACTATGATGGCCAACTGGGCGCCATCGCGCGCATGATCGCGAGCTACCAGGGGCCTCCGGTGACGAACGACCAGGTCGTCGACATGGTCGCGCCCTCGGGTCCGATCACCGGTTCCGGCACTTATGTCGTCAGCGGTTCGAAGGGACCGACCAGACGCATCTATGTTCAGTCCGCCACCAGCAGCGTCGCCACGCCTGGCTTCGTGGCCACTCCCGGCGCCCAGGTCACCTGGGCCGTGACATGCCTTCCCGCCGGGTCCAGCGCCACGGTGCCGGGCACGCCAACCATCGGCACGGCGACAGCCGGCAATGCCCAGGCGAGCGTGACGTTCACCGCGCCTGGCTCCAATGGCGGCTCGCCGATCACCGACTATACGGTGACCTCCAGCCCCGGAAGCATCACCAAGACGGGGACAGCTTCCCCGATCACCATCACAGGCCTCAGCAACGGCCAAACCTATACGTTCACCGTCAAGGCCAGCAATGCCGTCGGCCCAGGCTCGCCCTCAGCACCGTCCAACGCGGTGACGCCAAACGCACCTCCGGTTGCGCATAACGGGACGGCGCTGGTTTCGTATAACACCCCCAGGCCTATTGACGTTTCACCCCTGATCGATGGCGCACACACGAGCATCGCCATAGTGTCGGCGCCGCAGCATGGCACGACGAGCATTTCGGGCGATGTCATCACCTATACGCCCACTTCCGGCTATTTCGGCCCCGACACCTTGTCGTATAGGGCCGATGGCCCGGGCGGTTCCTCCGACCCCGCCGTCCTCAGCGTGACTGTCGCTAACCCGCCCGCTCCAGGCGCTGCTGATCGCTCTGGCGTCGCGGTTCCGTATGAGACGGCGCAAACTATCGATCTCACGGCGTCGGTCACCGGCGTCTCCGACGCGGTCGCCGTAGCCACAGGTCCCAGCCATGGCGTTGCCAGCGTTCTGGGGAAGGTCGTCACCTATATGCCGTCTCCCGGCTATTTTGGCGCGGACAGCTTTACCTACACGGCCACCGGTCCTGGCGGCACGTCGGCACCGGCCACAGTCAGCCTGATCGTCGCCACACCGCCTGCACCGAATGCCAGCAGCGTGACGGGCATTACCGTGCCCTATGAAACGGCGCAGGCCATCGATCTGTCCGTCTCGATCACCGGCGTGCACACCAGCATCGCCATCGCCAGCGGGCCGGCAAAGGGCAACACCAGTATCAATGGCGATGTTGTCACCTATACGCCCAATGCCGGCGCTCTCGGCGCCGACACCTTCACCTATACCGCCACGGGGCCGGGCGGGACCTCGGCGTCGGCCATAGTCAGCCTGACCATCCTCCTACCAGCCGCACCGACTGTTCAGCCCTTCAGTGGCATAACCGTGCCTTATAACACCGCGCAGAACATCGATCTCGCGGCGGGCATCACCGGTGTGCATACCAGCATCGCCGTCGCTACCAACCCCGCCCATGGCTCGACCGGCGTTGTGGGCGACGTCATCATCTACACGCCGGCTTCCGGCTACTCCGGCACCGACGGCTTCACCTATACGGCAACCGGTCCTGGCGGCACCTCGGCGCCCGCCACTGTCAGCCTCACGGTTACCACCCCCGACGCCCCGCTCGTCGCCGACCGCCTGGGGGTCGCGGTGGCCCACGACACCGCCACGGATATCAACCTGGCGACTTCCATCACCGGTGTCAGCGCCGGCATCGCGGTGGCTACCGGCCCGACGCATGGCTCGGCCAACGTTACCGGCTATGTGGTCCGCTACACGCCCACTAGCGGCTATGGGGGCGCCGACAGCTTCACCTATACGGCCACCGGTCCCGGCGGCACTTCTGCGCCCGCCACTGTCTCGGTCAACGTCGCCGCGACCCAACCCGACGCCCCCGCTATCGGCACAGCTACCGCGGGCAACGGCCAAGCCAGTGTCAGCTTCACGGCGCCGTCCGTCACCGGCGGATCCGCGATCACCGGTTACAGGGTCACCTCCAGCCCGGGAAACATCACCGCCACTGGCTCGGCGAGCCCCATCGTCGTGACCGGCCTCACCAACGGCACCACCTATACGTTCACGGTGACCGCCAGCAACGATGTCGGCACCGGGGCGCCCTCGGACGCCTCCAACCCGGTGACGCCGCTGCCTGGGGCACCCGTGGCCAACCCGCTCAATGGCGTTGCGGTGCCCTACGAAACGGCTGCGACCATCGACCTGACGGCCTCGATCACCGGGGTTCATACCGGCATCGCCATTGTTACCGGCTCCGTTCATGGCGCGACCGGCATACTGGGCGACGTCGTCACCTACACGCCGGCTTCCGGCTACTACGGCACCGATAGCTTTACCTATGCGGCCACCGGTCCGGGCGGCACCTCGGCGCCTGCCGCCGTCAGCCTCACCGTCGCCACCCCGGCCGCCCCGGTTGTCGCCGGCACCACGGCCTCGGTAGCCTTCAATACCCAAAAGGCCATTGACCTCACGGGCTCCATCACCGGCGTGCATACCGGCATCGCGGTGGATACCGCTCCGGCCCATGGCGCCACCAGCGTCGCGGGTGACGTCGTCACCTATACGCCGGCCTCAGGCTACGCCGGAACCGACAGCTTCACCTACACGGCCACCGGCCCGGGCGGCACTTCGGCGCCCGCTACCGTCGGCCTCACCGTCACCGCCATCACGCTGACTTTCGCGCCGGCCGCAGGCACGCTCGATGATGCCATGGCGGGCGAGGGCTATGAACAGGCCATCACCGCCAGCGGCGGCAGCGGCAGCGTGCTCTACGATCTCGACAGCGGCGCCTTGCCGGACGGCCTGGTGCTCAATCGCACCACCGGCGCCATCACCGGCACCGTCAAGGCCAGCGTGGCCCCGGCGACCTTCACCTTCACCATCTCGGCAACCGATGCCCATGGCGCCAAGGGCACCGTTACCTATGCGCTCAAGGTCGTGGCGCGCGCCGTCACCGCCAGCGACAAGGTCATCGTCCTCAAACCGGGCGAGACGCCGCTGCCGGTCGATCTGACCAAGGGCGCCACCGGCGGGCCGTTCGTGTCGGCAACCATCGGCACCGTCATGCCCTCCGAGGCGGGTACTGCCGAGGTCAACATGGGTGACGTTGCATCCATCGACACGGTTTATCCCAAGACCTTCTATTTGAAGTTCCACCCCAATCCCGAGTTCTCCGGCACCGCCGTCATCGGCTTCACGCTCGTCAATGGCGGCGGCGCCTCGTCGAGCGCGACGGTCAGCTTCAAGGCCGTGCTCGATCCCGTGGGCGTCGCCGACCGCATCGACGGCCTCGTGCACGATTTCATCAGGACCCGGCAAAGCCTCATCGCCACCTCCATCGTGGTTCCGGGCCTGCTTGAGCGGCGCGCCATGGCGACCGGCAATGCGCCGGGCACCGTCAACATCGCGCCCAGCGACAATTCGATTGCCCTCAACTTCGCCTCCAGCCTTGCCGAGATGCGGGCCTGGAACGCCGCGGGCGATGCGGCCGGCGCGCTGGCCGCCAACCCGGTCGGCGGCCAGGATCCCTTCAACGTCTGGATCAACGGCAGCGTCGCCCTGCACCTGCGCTCGGACGACAATGACGACGATCATTGGGGCAAGTTCGGGCTCGTTTCGGTGGGGGCCGACTACCTCGTCAACGACAAGCTGCTCGTCGGCCTGGCGCTCCATACTGACGTCATGGATGACCTCACCGACACCAGCAAGACCACCGGCACCGGCGTGCTGGTCGGCCCCTATGTGTCCGCCGAGATCGGTGATGGGGTGTTCCTCGATGCCAGCCTCTTCTACGGACGCACCTGGAACGAGGTCTCGACCTCGCTGTTCAGCGGCACCTTCGAAAGCGACCAGCTGGTCGGCAACGCCAAGCTCGAGGGACAATGGGCGCTCAGCGATGTGCTGACCTTCCGGCCCAACGTCACCGCCTTCTATCTGCACGAAACCGTCGGGGACTACACCGTCAGCAACGCCATCGGCGACACCGTCGCCATTGCGGGCTTCAGCAGCAACCAGTTCCGCCTCAGCGCCGGCGGCACGCTGCAATACACCATGGGCGTCGGTGACGGCCTGGTCCTGATGCCTTATGTGGGGGCCAATCTTGGCCTTACCGCCACCGATGGCTTCGATGTGTCCAATGGCGCCTTCGCCCTTGTCAGCGGCGGTTTCACCCTCACGGGCGATGGCGACTGGACCATGACGGCCGGCGTCAAGGCCAATATCGAGGCATCCGGCCTAAAGACCATCGCGGCAACCGCCGGCTTCAAGCGCAACTTCTGAAGCTGGCGGAAATCCGGCTTCGGAAATTCGGATCTACGCCTCGCCGTCGCCGACCCGAAGGTGCTCGGCAAGAAACGTCACAAACGCCCGAATGCGGGGGGAGAGTTGCCGGCTGGTCGGCCACAATGCGGCCAGCTCGCCAATCGTCAGGATGTGGTCGTCCAAAATAGACACCAGCGATCCGGCTTCAATCTGGGCCGCAACGGCAAATGGCGGCATGGCCGCGATGCCGAAGCCGTTTTCAGCCAGATGCGCCAGCGGCTCCAGGGCGTTTGCACTCATGGTCTCGGGGATCGCACCGATGCCACCATTGGCTTTCAGCGGCCAATCGATCAGCTTGCGCGTCGACTGAGAGCGCTGGCGAAGACAATCGTGCAGGGCCAGATCGGCCGGTGAGGCCGGCATTCCGCGACGGCCGATGTAAGCGGGCGATGCCACCAGTCTGGTGCGGAACCTTCCCAGGCTTCTGCGCATCAGGCTGCTGTCGCTTGCAACGCCCGTTCGGATCACCACGTCGAAGCCTTCCTCGATCACATCGACCAGGCGGTCGGTGAAGTCGAGGTCGAGCGTGATGGCCGGATATGCCGACATGAAGTCGGCGATGACAGGCATCAACAGCATGCCCACCATCGGCAAACTGACCCGCAATCTTCCGTTCGGCGCGGCCGCCGTCCGGGTCAGTTCCATCTCCGCCGCTTCGATTTCCTCGAAAATCCGGCGGCAGCGGTCGAGAAACAGGCGTCCCTCTTCGGTCAATGTCATATTGCGGGTGTTGCGATGAAACAGACGCACCCCCAGGCGACGTTCGAGGCGCGCGACTGCCTTGCCCACGGCAGACGCCGACAACCCTGCCTGCCGGCCGGCGGCCACGAAACTTCCGCCTTCCGCAGCCTG
This sequence comes from Devosiaceae bacterium, assembly GCA_036499825.1. GTDB lineage: Bacteria > Pseudomonadota > Alphaproteobacteria > Rhizobiales > Devosiaceae > Paradevosia. The sequence continues at coordinate 90,862 of DASYCZ010000009.1, read as the reverse complement.
TACGAACAAACTCATGGTGCCCAGATGTTCCATGCGGTCACTATAGCGGAACCAAATTCCGTAGTCACCGGAATGCCGGTCTGTTTTTCCTGATTTGGTCGCGCCCTATGTGTTTTCGGTCGTTCGCGAAAGCGGGCGAGAAACCACCGAAAGACATGGCGATGCGCAGCGACAAGCTTGAATTGAATGGAACCCGAAGGGATGGATGGGCCACGGCCGCAGGTGGGGTGACCCATGCCAGCGTCGCGGGCGTCGGTCTGCCGAGCGAAGGAGCACGGCCATGACCGTGCAGGCGGCGAGGGCCGAAGGCACGCGCTCCGGCCTGCCACTTCTGGGCCTTCTGGCGCTCGCGACGACGAGCTTTCTAACAACCCTCACCGAGGCCCTGCCTGCGGGACTCTTACCCCAGATCGGCGCAGATCTCGGCGTCGGTGAATCCTGGGCGGGGCAACTGATTACAGTCTATGCGATCGGCTCGCTTCTGGCTGCCATCCCGCTGACTGCCGCGACACGCAGTTGCCGAAGGCGCCCGCTTCTCATCATGACCATCATGGGTTTCGCGATCGCCAATTCCGTCACGGCTCTTGTGAGCAACTTTGTCGTCATCCTGGCTGCCCGCTTCCTGGGCGGCGTCTCGGCAGGGCTGCTTTGGGCCCTCATGACGCCCTATGCGGTGCGGATGGCACCGGCGCAGTTCAGCGGGCGGGCCATGGCGATTGCGCTTGCGGGAATTCCGGTGGCTTTGTCGATCGGCATTCCGGCTGGCACCTTCGTCGGGCTTGCCTGCGGCTGGCGCGTCGTGTTTGGGCTGATGACCCTTATTGCAGTCGTCCTTGTCGGCTGGGTGCTCGTGAAGGTGCCGGACTTCGCCGGAGAAAAAAGGGGCGGGCAGCAGTTTTCGCTGCGGGACGTCGTGATGATGCCTGGCATCCGGCCCGTGCTTGTTACTATTCTGGCCTATGTGCTGGCGCAAAACATACTCTACACCTATATCGCTCCGCTTCTGCAAATGGTCGGAGCGGGCGGCCAAACCGACAGCGTCCTGCTGACTTTCGGCATCGTCTCCCTGGCAAGCATCGCGATCGTCGGTGCCGCCGTGGATCGGGCCCTGAGACTGCTCACAGTGGCCAATATCGGTCTGTTCTGCGCCGCGGCGCTATTGTTGGCGATGGGAGCCGCCACCCCTTTGTTCGTCTATGGAGCGGCTGCCATCTGGGGCCTTGCATTCGGAGGAGCGGGCGCGCTTTTCCAGACGGCCCTGATCCGCTCGGCCGGCCAGGCTGCCGACGTGGCGGCGGCGATCATCGTCACGGTGTGGAACATCGCCATTGCGGGCGGGGCATTGGGCGGCGGGTTTATCCTGGAAACCCTTGGTCCTTCGGCATTGCCCTGGTCCGTGCTGGTCCTTCTGGTCCCCGCCCTCATGATCGCCTTATTGAACAGGGCCTTTCGCAGCAACGACCGCAGATAGTGAAACCTTGAGCCCGCAGGCTGTCCTTTGCGAACGCCGGCGCGGGACATCAGTCGGAGAGCGCAAGATAAACCCAGCCGAACATGATGGCGAAAAACAGCAAAGTCGCCAGCAGCAGGCCAGTGACCACGAGCTTGCCGGAGATGCCGCGAGCTGTTGCGGGGATCGGATCGTCTTGACGGACCATGTTCGTGCTTCACTCCCGTGAGGTGGACCAAGGATAGTCTCACCAGCGCGCAGCACCAAGCCCGCGTCATCCGGTCTGCCGGCAATTGCGCTTGCGCGCCCGTAACGAAATCTGCGACTTTCCACCGGGAGGCGCTGCATATGTGGGGTGAGTTACCGGATCTGGACGATATTCTGTTCGGCCTCGCTTTCATCCTGGGGACGATCGTCCTGTCGCTTTTGATCTATGCCGCCGCCCGGCGCATCGCCGGTAACGATGTGCCGCCACGGCACCGCGAGATGGCCGGCACCATGGTGGTGCGCATCGGTGCCTTGCACGCGCTCATCCTGGCGCTGGTGTTCGCCCAGGAGATGGTCGACTACCAGAAGCTGCGTTCCGAAACCGCCACCGAGGTCAACGCCATCGCCGACGTCTATAACGATGCCGCGCGTTACGGGGCCGTCGTGCAGGTCCCCATCCAGCAGGCGCTGTCGCGCTATGTGGGGATCGTGGTGGAAAAGGAATGGCACTCGCTGGGCACGACCGGGGAGCTGGCGCAGGAAGCCTGGAACGCCTGGGAAGAGGCCTATGACCTGGTCCTCGACATCATCCCCACCTCGCTGCGTGAGACGAGCCTGCGTGATCACATGCTGGCCGATATCCATGCCATTTCGGAATCGCGCAGCCTGAGGGAAGGTGACCGGGCGGATAGCCTGGCGGGCATGTTCTGGTTCGCCGCCATCGCTGGCGTCATCCTGATCGCCATCGGCCATTACGTCTATCCGCCGGAGCGGCACGTGCTGGTGCTGCTCAGCCTGTTCAGCGCCTATACGGGCATCATCCTGTTCCTGATCTATGGTTTTTCAAACCCATACCGGCCACCCGCCGGCCTGCCGCCCGGCGCCTTCGAGCGCTTTCAGCAGGAGATCGCCGTACCGGCCAATACGCCTTGAGGCTTCGACCCCCGCCGCGATCGAGATCGGGGGCAGGCCGTCTCAAGCGGCCCCCGCATCCGCCGCAGCCTGACGGTCATAGGCCGCAAAGAACGCCCGCAGCTCCGCGTCAGTCCGCAGCCGCGTCTCGGCAAGCTTTTCGGGAGCCGAGCCGGTGCCCTGCACCGAAAAGAAGGTCAGATCGTTGAGGCCGATCATGCCGAGCACGGCCGTAAGATAGGGTGTCAGGAAATCCGGCTGGCGCGCCCGTTCTCCGGAAAACCGGCCGCCCGAGGCGATGGCGATGTAAACCGGACGGTCGGCGAGCAGGCCGACCTTGCCGGCCGGCGTCACGTTGAAGGTGCGGCGCGCCCGCACCACATGGTCGATCCACGCCTTCAGCGTCGAGGGCACGGTGAGGTTATGCATCGGGGTGCTGATGACCACGATATCGGCGCTTTCGAGCTCGCTGACGAACGCCTCAGAAATCACCATGGAGCCGTCGTGCGACACGTCGACCGGCCCGCCCTGGGAAACGGCATAATCGGCGTCAACATGCGGTATCGCGCCATCACCCAGATCCCGCCTGACGATCACGGATGCCGGCTCCTTCTCCCGCAACCGGCTGATGATTTTTTCGGAAAGCCGATAGCTCTCGGCGGCTTCCCCGCGCGGGCTGCAGCTGACATGCAGGATTGTCGTCATGAACCCATTTCCAATGTGTAGACGTTGCAATCCGCAATGCTCTACAAGTCGTATGCCCCATATCAAAGGGCCATGAAATGACATCGGAGTTGGGCCATGAGCGAAGGCGGAGCCGGCAAGATTTCGCCATTGGACCCGGCGGCGACCGAGCCCTTCTATCGCCAGATCTATGATCGCTTCCGGAGCGCCATCGCCAGCGGCGTGCTGAAGCCGGGTGACCGCATTCCTTCGGCGCGGGCGCTGACCAGGGAACTGGGCCTCGCCCGCGGCACGATCGAGGTCGCCTATTCGCTACTGGCGGCAGAAGGCTATATCCAGGCTCACGGCCAGGCCGGCACCATCGTCACGCCCGGCCTCAACCCGCGCATTCCCGTGGCGATGCCTTTGCCGCGCCCCGCCGCCGTGCCGCTGAGTTTCCGCCCCGATTCCATCCTGCCGTTCCAGATGGGCCTGCCGGCGCTCGATGCCTTTCCGCGCAAGATCTGGGCACGGCTCGGCGCGCGCGCTGCCCGGGCCATGCAGCCTTCCGACATGGTGCATCCGCCCGTCTATGGCCTGCCGGCGCTGCGCGCCCGGATCGCCGCCTATCTGCAGGTGTCGCGGGGTATCGACTGCGCTCCCGCACAGGTCTTCGTTACTTCCGGCTATCGCCACACCATCGCGTTGATCGCCCAGGCCCTGCTGCATGAGGGCGATCGCGTCTGGCTGGAAGATCCCGGCTATCCGCCGACGCGGGAACTGCTCGGCCATATGCATGTCGAGGCGGTGTCCGTGCCGGTCGATGGCGAGGGCATTGTGATCGCCGATGGGCTGAGGCTCGCGCCGCGCGCCCGTGCGGCGGTGGTGACGCCCGCGCATCAGAGCCCGCTTTGCGTGTCGCTATCCTTGCCCAGGCGGCAGGCGCTGCTTGATTGGGCAACGCGAAACCAGGCCTGGATCATCGAGGACGATTATGATGGCGAGTACCGCTATGTCAGCCGGCCCCTGCCGGCCCTGAAGAGCCTCGATCGCGACGGGCGCGTGCTCTATGCGGGCACTTTCAGCAAGGTGTTGTTCCCGAGCCTGCGGCTGGCCTACCTGGTGGTGCCGGACGCGCTGGTCGAGCGCTTCGAGCAGATCATCGGGGCCCTGGTGGGCGGCAGTCCCGAACTGACGCAGTCGATCGTCGCCGATTTCATCACCGAGGGGCATTTCGCCCGCCACATCCAGCGCATGCGCAAGCTCTACGCCGAGCGCCGCGCCGCGACGGTCGCAGGCCTCGAAAGCGCGCTGGGCAAGCATGTGCGCATCGATTCCCCACCCGGCGGCATGCATCTGATCCTGCGCTTGCAGGGGCCCCAGCCCGATCGCGAGCTGGTCCGGCGCATGCGGGAGGCGGGCCTTTATGCCGAAGCCCTCACGGACTGGACCACGGGTGCCGAGGGGCCCTCGGCCCTATTGCTCAATTTCACCAATGTGGACACGCAGGCGACCGCCGAAGCCCTCGGCAGGCGCATCGCCGGACTGCTGTGAGGGCCTCTGTATGGCCTAGTCCATAACCCTAATCATGGACCTTCTGGCCTGGGCCAAGATGCAACATGGTGACATCCTCAATCGAACAAGGATTCATCATGAGCAATCGTCTCGACTACGCCAAAGCCTCCCCTGATGGCTTCAGGGCCCTGGGCGGCGTCTATGTGGCCATTCAAAAATCCGGCCTGCCCAAGGAACTGGTCGATCTGGTCTATCTGCGGGTGTCCCAGCTCAATGGCTGCGCCTACTGCATCGACATGCATTCGCGCGATCTGCTCAAGGGCGGGCTGGCGGTCGACAAACTCGTCCTCGTCGCCGCATGGCGCGAGACCGGGGCGGTCTTCACCGAACGTGAGCGCGCCGCGCTCGCCTGGGCGGAAAGCGTGACGCGCGTCGCCGAAACTGGTGTCCCCGATGTGGACTATGCGGCGGCAAGCGCCGAATTCACCGATAAGGAACTCGCCGACCTCACCTATGCGATCGGCCTGATGAACGTCTTCAACCGGCTTGGAATTTCCTTCCGCGTGCCTCCCGCGGCGGCCGTCAACGCCTGACACCTGGGCGGGTGCGGCGCCTGGATGCGTCCATGCGGCGGCGCTCGTTCCGCTTCAGTTCGAGAAAGGGCTTGCCCATGAACTGGATATTGCTTTGCATCGCCGGCATTCTGGAAATCGGCTTCGCTTTCGCCATGAAATCCTCCGAGGGCTTCACGCGCCTCGTGCCCGGCGCCCTGACGGTCGTCACCGGCGTCATGAGCGTGGTGCTGCTGTCGCTGGCGCTGCGCACCCTGCCGGTCGGCACCGGCTATGCGGTCTGGACTGGAATCGGGGCTGCCGGCACCGCCATCGTCGGCATGGCGCTATTGGGCGAATCCGCCTCGCCGGCGCGCCTCCTCTGTATCGCGCTGATCCTGGCCGGCGTTATCGGCCTGCGGCTGGTTTCCGGCGAATAGGGCACGCCGGGAACGTGTTGCAGTGGATCATGCGCGTGGCTCACCCCACCTCGGCCCGGCCATCCGAGCATAGCGCCTGGCCGGGATCGCGGGTGGGGTGGGCCGACACGGCGCGGTGCCGGAGGGCTGACGCAAACACCTGACGCCGGAACATCCGGCGACGAATGCCTTGCTCTGGCCGTGATCGGGCCTGCATACTTGCGCCGCCACCAATGGTTGCCAAGAGGATGATTCCATGGGTTTTTTCGACGATATCAAGGCCAAGGTCTTCGGCGCTCACCCGGCCAAGGCGCCAGCCGTTGTGCACACTGCCGCCATCGACAAAGCGGTTGAAGCGGGAATGATCGCCGCGGCGAATTCCTTGCCGTCCGGAACGCAGAAATCCGCTCCGGCCGCTACACAAGCGGCGGCGCCGGCGGCAGCGCCTGCCGCTGCCCCCAAGGCCGCACCGGTTGCTCCGGCAGCGGCGCCTGCCACCGCCCCCGTTACTTCCGCCGCCGCGGCGCCGGTGGATGTCGCAGCAGTGATGGACGCAGCGGTTGCGGCCAGCGGCCACAAGCTGGATTGGCGGAAGTCCATCGTCGACATGATGAAGGCGCTCGGCATCGACAGCAGCCTCACCGCCCGCAAGGCACTGGCCAAGGAGCTGGGCTACACCGGCAACACCGAGGACTCCGCCACCATGAACCTCTGGCTGCACAAACAGGTCATCCAGAAGCTCAAGGACAATGGCGGCAAGGTGCCCGCCGACCTGCTGTAAGGCTGGTTCACTCGGGCGGGGCTGGGCTGAGTAGCAGATAGCTCACCCCGCTCAGTCTCCCTCTTTGGTGGACGGCGGCGGTTAGAATGATGGTCGGGTGCGTATGGCTCACCCCCACCCTTAATCCCTCCACACAAGGGGGAGGGGAGTGAAAGAGCCTCAGGATTCTCAGTCGGTCTCCCTTCCCTTGATGGGCTTCGCAACCGATCGGCCGAAGGCCGGCAAATCATCCCGGTGGGATGATTTGAGGCAAGAAGGCCAGGAGAGCTATGCTCGAATGGCTAGGATTGAGGGTAGGGTGGGGCTTCGTGCACAGCGCTATGTCGACTTAACCAGACACTGCTCTCAACCGTGAAATTCCACCCTGAACGGCACCCACTATCCCGCTTCAGTCGAGGAACACCTTCACCGAATCCGAGCGGCCTTCGGAATCCACTACCGACAGCGTCACATAGCCGGGGCCGTCGGGCTTCCAGTCTTCCTGGCGCGCGAAGGCGGAGCGGCCGAAGGGGGCGCCGTTTGCGAAGAACGTGAAGGGCGGCACGCCGTTGCGGACCTTGATGGTGAGCGGCGCGTCGGCACCCGCCGCAAGGCCCAGGTCGACGTCGACGCCATTGGCCGGGTAGGCGATTTCCGGCGCCGCGTCGCGCGCCACCTTGTCGTCATCCGGGTGCCGGAAACGCCGCAGCGGTTCGGGCAATTGCGCATTGGTGCCGAAGATCACGCCCGGCGGCGCCGGCCGCAGCGGCACGGCGGGCGTGCCCAGCCGGTCAAAACTCTCGAACAGGATCGGCGCCGCCGACAGAACGCCGGACAGGCCCGGCACCGGCGCGCCATCCGGGCGGCCGACCCAGACGCCGATGACGGTCTTGCCGTCATAGCCGATGGACCAGGCGTCGCGATACCCATAGGAGGTGCCGGTCTTGTAGGCGATGCGGCCTGGTGAGCCGTTGAGCGGCGGCGGGACGTCGGCCAGGATATTGGAAACATACCAGGCGGCGACCGGATCGAGCACCGGCGCCGGCTCGGTGCTGTCGGGCGCCACCGGATCGATGCCGTCCTTGAGGTGCACGGGCGTGCCGCCACGGGCAATCGAGGTATAGACCGAGACCAGGTCGCGCAGCGTCACGCCGACACCGCCGAGCCCGACCGCAAGGCCGGGAGCCGTGTCGTCGGGCAGCAGCGGGTTGGCATAGGCGCGCTTCAGCCGCGACACCAGCCGCGCCGTGCCCACGGCGTCGAGCACCACGATGGCCGGAATATTGAGAGACTCGCTGAGCGCTTCGCGGACGGTGACGGTGCCGCGGGTCTGGCCATCGAAATTGACCGGCACATATCCCCCGAAGGAAGTGGGCCTGTCCTCGATCAGGCTTTCGGGATGGGCCAGTCCAAGCTCGAAGGCGAGCCCGTAGATCACGGGTTTCAGCGTCGAGCCGGGCGAGCGCACCGCCCGTGTCATGTCCACATAGCCATCGCTGTCATTGGCGAACAGGCCTGCCGAGCCGACCGAGGCCAGAATGTCGCCTGTGGCCTGGTCGGCGACCACGATGGCCACCGAAACCTTTGGGCCCATCTGGGCGGCGCGCGAGGCTGCGAGTTTTTCGAGCGCCGTCTGCAGGTGCCCGTCGACCGTCAGATCGATGCGGCGGGCATCGGGCTTGGCGGTGACCGCCTCCTGGGCCAGATGCGGGGCCAGCATGGGGAATTCGCGGCGCGCCGTGGGAATGGGTTCGCGCTTGGCCGCTGCCGCCTCGTCGGCGTCGATGACGCCTTGTTGCACCAGCCGGTCGAGCACGCGATTGCGCCCCTCGAGGGCCGCGGCCGGGTGCAGGTCCGGCCTTCGGGCTTCCGGCGATTGCGGCAGCGCCACCAGCAGCGCCGCTTCGGCGGTGGTGAGGCGCGTCGGCTCCTTGCCGAAATAGGCCAGGCTCGCCGCCCTGATGCCCTCGATATTGCCCCCATAGGGCGCCAGCGTCAGATAGAGCGTGAGGATCTGCTCCTTGCTGAGCTGATGTTCCAGCGTTTCGGCATGCACCATCTGGCGGATTTTCGCCGAAAGGTTGCGCGTCGGCTCCGCCTCGATCAGCCGCGCCACCTGCATGGTGAGCGTCGAGCCGCCCGAAACGATGTGCCCGCCTGCGCCGGCGAATTGCGTCGCGGCGCGCAGCATCGAACTCCAGTCGATGCCGCCATGGGTTTCGAAATTCTGGTCTTCATAGCCGATCAGCATATCGATGAAATTGCGATCGACCTGATCCGGCGTCACCGGCAGGCGCCAGCGCCCGCCATCGGTGGTGAACGGCCGCAGCAGTTCGCCGCTGCGATCCACCACCACCGTCGACACCGGAAGGGTGGCGATATCGGGCGTCGGCGGCAGCGTCGACGCTATATCCATGATCATCGAGCGGGCGTAGAGCCCGCCGCCGCCAGCCGCGCCGGCGAGCACCAGCGCGCCAGCCGCCAGCCAGCGGCGCCAGTGACGGCGCCGCGGCGGTTTGGTGTCGAGGTCGGTCACACTCATTGTCCGGCCAGTTTCATCGTCGCTCAAATCACGGCCCAGTCGGGGTGATCTCGATCTGCCCGGCATCCGTATTGGCCCGGAGGTCAGGCCGATACATGTCCTCGATCGTGGCGCCGGGCATCACGAACTTACCCGGCGAAACGGCCCGCACCATATAGGCGGTGGTGAGCGTCGGTGCATCCGTGCCGTCGCCGTAACGGAAGGCGGCGACATACTGGTCGGTGCGCGACTCCACATGGTCGGGTGTACCGACGGTGAGCCAGGAGAGATCGGCAACGCCCGATCCTGCCGACAGGTCCGGATTTTCGATTTCGAAGCCGGCCGGCAGCGGATCGTCCAGCACGTACTGGCCGGAGCCGAGCGTCGTCGCCCGAACGCTCAGCACCACGACGAACCGGTCGTTCTGGCTGATCGCTTCGCTCGTCGGATCGAACTCGGTGCCATCGGGCAGGTAGTACTGCCGGCTGATGGTGAAGCCTTCGCTGCTGGCTGCGGGCGGCTTTGCGGGGATGCCGGTGACCGACACCTTGGCTTCCGTCGCCTGCTGGCCATTGTTGACGACGGTCACCGGGTTCGCATCGAAATGCTCCTGGTCGTAGCGGCGATAGACCGGTCCGGTCAGGGGCGTGCCGTCGATCGTCACGGAACCATTGCTGGTCTGCTTGGCGATCGCTGATGCGGCCAGCAGGCTCCAGGCATTCTCCTGGGTGGAGGTGTACCTGGCGAGGTCGCGGCGGTCGGCAAGCTGCTTGGTGAGAGCCGTGATGTCGACCCCCGCCGGCGTGAACTCGGCGGCAAGAGCGAGCACACCGGCGGTGTCACGCAGCTGGCTGCCATAGTCGTCGCGGTAGTGCCGCTTGTCTTCCTTGACGTTGAGTCCGTCCACGGCCGCCTGGAAGGCGGTTGCGGCACGGGCGCTGTCGCCATAGAGCGCGAGCGCGGCGCCCAGTTGCGCCTTGGCGAGGGGCGATCCGAAGGCATCGAGACGTGCTTCCAGATAGTAGCGCAGGTCGCCGATGGCGGCCCGGCCGGCGCGGCTGAGGTCGTAGAGCGCATAGGCCACGCCCTCGCCGCCATCGCTGAAGTCAGCGGCGGCGGAAACCTGGTTGCCCAGATTGTCGAGCGCCATGGTGAGGGCTTCCGGCTGGATGGCGTAACCCTTGTCTTTCGCCCGCAGCAGGAAGTCGGTCACATAGGCGTCGAGCCAGAGGTCGGTAGTGTCGTCCGAAGCGCTCCACAGGCCAAAGCCGCCACTCGTGGTCTGCTTGCCGAGCAGGTCCGCGATGGCATCCTTGATCCGCTTGTCGAGTGCCGCGTCATCGCCGATGCCCACCATGCTGGCCACCTCGTTGAGGTAGAGCAGGGGCAGGGCACGGCTGGTGACCTGCTCGGCGCACCCATAGGGATAGCGGTCGAGCGCCAGCAGCAGTTCCGGCACGCCGAGCCGCGCGATCGGGCCGACCGCCAGGGTCAGCGACGACGAGTGCGGCACGAGGTCGTCGAAGAAATGCTCATCGAACTTGACCGTGGCGCCCGGATCGATCGGCGTCAGGGTGCTGAAGGTCATCGGCGCGCTGGCGGCACGAACCCCCAGCGTCAGGTCCTTGGTCTGCACCACGCCGGTTGGGCCGGTGACGGTGAGCTCAAGGTTCTGGTCGCCGATCTCGGTCCCGGTCAGCGTCAGGTTGAGCGCCGTACGGGCCCCGGCGTCGAGATTGACGTCGGTTTCCGCCGCATCCGTGCTGAGCCCTTCGCCCGTGCTGAGCGCCACCTTGTAGGCGCCGGCCGGACCCGAGACGTTGTTGATCTCGACCAACAGGCGCGACTGGTCATCGAGCCTGAGGAAACGCGGCGGGCTCATGGTGACCACCACCGGATCGCGGACGATGACGTCGGTGGAGCTATGGCCGACGGCGTCATCGGTCCACGCCATGGCGGTCACCCGGACGGTGCCGGAGAAATCCGGCATGTCGAAGGTGATCGTGGCGGTGCCGTCGGCATCGACCGCCACGACGCCCGAATGCTGGGCTACCAGCACCGAAGTCGGGGGCGGCGTACCGGCCCGGGCCGCGGCGGAGTCACCACCGGAGCGCAGCGCGCCCGGCAGGCCCTGGGTCGGGTCGATCAGCTGTCCATAAAGGTCACGCAGTTCCATGCCGAGCGAACGCTGGCCGAAGAACCAGCCATCGGGATCGGGGATCGGGAAGTTGGTGAGGTTGAGGATGCCCAGGTCGACGGCCGACAGGGCCACATAGGCCTTCTGGCCGGCGACCGCGTTGGCGAGCTTTACCTTCACGGTGAAGGACTGGCGCGGCAGCGTCACGTCCGGTGCATCGAGATCGACCTTGAGCTTGCGATCACCCGGATCGACATCCGCAAAGGCGACGCCGATGGCGCGCGACGGCATGCGCTTTTCTTCCGCGCTGGCCGGACGATAGAGGGTCGCCGTCACATAGGCGCCCGGCGCCCAGTCATCGGTGACCGGCAGGTCGATCGTGGTGCCTTCCGCCGGCACCTTCACGGCCACCATGTTGATGATGTGGTCATCGACCACCATCACCACGGCATTGCCGGCGAACTGCGGATCGAGCTTCAGATGCGCGGTATCGCCCGCACGGTAGGCCTTCTTGTCGAGCGCCACCTGCAGCGTGTCGGGGGTGTTGGAGCCGGCATCGGGGTAATAGTAGCCGGCATAGAATTCATAGGTGCTGGAGGTGGGGTTGGGTCCGGTGCTTTCCACTTCGAGGCGGTAGCGACCGGATTCGACCAGGGCCGAAATCGTCGCCGGGCCACCCGCCACCGTATCGAGCGTGCCGTTGGCGGCTTCGCGCGTGTTGGTGATCGGCTCCCACTTCCAGCCGCTGCTTTCGCGATACCACTGGTAGTTGGTGTCGACGCGCGACAGCGTCCAGGTGAGGCCGGACTTGGCGATGGCCTCCCCGGTCGGCGCCACGGTGACGATATCGAAGCCTGCCTGGCTGCCCTGGGCAAGGCCGCTGCCATCCCTGAACTGCGGCCTGATGCCGATGCGATCGACCGTGGCCATGACCGGACGGGTCAGGCTGCGCTCGACCGGACGGCCATTGCTGTCGACGAGGCGCATGATGATCTGCGCTTCCAGCGGCCTGGTGGTCGCCTGCGGCGCCGGCAGCGTCACTTCGGCGACGACATTGCCGCTTTCGTCGGTGGTGCCGACGACGCCCAGCGACTCGCGGTCCGCCTCGGCGGTGTCATCGAGACGCCCGAACGTATAGTCGGGGTAGCCGGCGAGCGAGTAGGCCGGCCGCACGATGGTGTCGGCTTCGACGGCCAGGTTAGGGGCGGTGGCGCCGTAGAGATATTTGGCGGCGACGTTGATGTCGGTGGCTTCCTCGGTCTTGATCGGACCATCGGGCGCCGTGATGTCGAAAGCCAGCCGCTCGGGTTCAAAGTCCTCGACGAGGAAATTGGTGTTGGTCAGCGGCTCCGCATTGGGATCGGCATAAAGCTTGATGTTCCACGAACCGCGCATGGCATTGGCCACCAGCGGCAGCGCGTAGTCATAGCTGCCCGCGCCGCTGTCGTTCAGCAGCTGCTTGACGGCGACCACGCCATCCGGACGCTCTACCGTCATGGTCAGCGGCAGGTTGGGCACGGCCTTGGCGTGGTTGTCGCGCAGCAACGCCGTGAGGAACACGGTTTCGCCGGGGCGATAGACGCCGCGCTCGGTGGTGGCGAACAGGTCGAGCGGTCCCGGAGATGGGCGGCCGTCGACGCCGCGATCGGTGAGATCGAAGGCAGGCTTGGACACGTCGAGGAAGGCGTAGTCTCCCGCATCGGTTTCCGTCACCAGCAATTGCGGCGCCTTGCCGCCTTCGCCACGGGACAGGCCCGGTGCGAAATCGGCGCGGCCCCGCGCGTCGGTTGTGGCTTCGCCGAGGATTTCGTTATTGACCGCCACCAGCCGCACATGGGCGTTGGCGACCGGCTCGGCCGTGGCCAGCGAGCGCACGAAGGCGTGGATGCCGTCATCGCCCGCAATGGTGCTGATGCCCAGATCGGTGATGATGAACCACTGCGTGGCGATGTCGCTCCAGTAGTCGCCATCCTCGCCCGCAACCTTGGCGGTCACCACATAGGCGCCGGGCTTGGCGTCCTTCATCACGTCCGCGACCGGAATGGCGGTGGTTGAATTGACGTTGGCGGCGCCTTGCGCCAGGTCGACCTGGCCGTCCCAGGTCTTCTCGCCATACTGGTTGGCGATGTTCTCGGCGGACGAGCCGTTGAGGCCGCCCTGGAAGATGCCGTCGCGCACCGCGGTAGCGATCGATCGGTCACCGATGCGGTAGATGACCACATCGGCGGTCTTGGCGTTGACCGAGGTGATCGGCAAACCGCCGCCGAGACCGGCCGGCATCACATAGGCATTGTTGGCAAAGCCCACGAAGGGCTTGCGGTCGGGCACATAGACGTTGAGGTCGACGTCCTTGCGCAGGCTTTCGCCATCGGCAGACGGCAGCGCGGCGCGCAGCTGGATGTGATAACGCTGGCCGTAGTCGACGCCGGTGATGCAGATCTGGGTCTGCTCGGTTTCGATGGCGGCCTGCGGCGCGCCGTCGACCACCACATAGTTGGCGAGATCGGTGGTGGGCAGCGGATCGGAGAACACCACGCAGATGCGCGGCGTTGCCGCTTCGGCATCGACATTGTTGGAAACGATGCGGAAGCCGTGTTCGGCGACGGTCTTGTCCATGCGTGCCTGGACGTCGGCATCGGCGACCAGCCCCACGCTGGCCCGATAGGTGGCGATGGCTTGGCGCCACAGCTCGCGGCGCTCGAGGCCATGCGCGAGTATGGACAGGGCGTTGGCGCGGTCCTCCGGCGCTTCCGAGCGCAGGAAAGCGTTGATCGCCGACGAAATGCCGGCCTCGGTCAGGTCATAGCTGTTGTCACCCTCGGTCTGGCCCGACACCGCGTCGGCGCGATCGAGCGCGAGCTTGCCGAGCTTCAGCCACACGGCGGGATCGTTGCCCATGATGCCGAGAGCCTGGCGGTAATAGACGATGGCCGCATCGGGATTGTCCTCGATGACGGCATCGCCCGAAGACACCAGATCCTTGTAGGTGCTGTTGGCCGGGGCTGGGTCGGTGCTCGGCAGTTCGGTGGCGAAATAGCGTGCGCTGTTGATCAGGTCATCGGCCGGGAACGGCATTTCCGCCGTGCGTTCGGCCGCAATGACGTCGGACGAGGGCGTCATCTTGATGCGCCCGGAGGTGGCGCCCGCAAATGACTTTTCCGGCCCCACATCGCCCTTGAGGAAACACCAGCCGGTCTTCTGGTTAAAGGTGAAGGCGCGGCAGTCGCTGTCGTTCTCGCAGGCGCGCTGGCAGGGATCGAGCTTGGTGCCCTTGATGACGGAATAATCGAAGCCGGGCAGGTCGGTGGCCTTCAGCAGCACCGTGCTGCGCTCAGCCGCCTCGGCCGCCCATGGACTAAAGAGCATGAAGAGTGGGACGACCAGCCACACCAAAGACCTGAACAGCTGCCGCATATATCCCACTCCAGAAAGCTTTTGAGGCGGCGATCTTATGGTTTGCCAACAGCCCGGTAAAGCCACGCCGTCACCCCGAACTACTTAAATTTGCTGTCATATTCGAACAGCGGGCGATTCTTGTTCGCCACCGAAGCACGATTGCGGCCCCGGCCAATTGTCATCAACGAAGACTTAACCAGCGCGCTGAAATTGTGTGCATGGACACACCGCTGCCTTGCTCCACAGCGATGGACGCGCCTCGATTTGACGTCAACGGAGCCACCATGCCAATCCGCATAGCCATCGGCACAGCCCTCATCCTCGCCGCGCTCGGCAGCGTCGCTCTGGCCGGTGAGCCTGCCGCACCACGCAACTTCCTCTATACCAGCGCCGGCGATCTCGCGGCGGATACCGAAATCCTCAAGCGCCCCGACATCGCCGGCGTGCAGGTCGTCTATAACTGGAAGGCTCTGGAGCCCGCCGAGGGCAAATACGACTTCTCATCCATCGAGGCCGATCTCCAGCTCGCCGACACGCTCAAAAAGCAGCTCGTCATCCAGGTGCAGGACCGGTTCTTCTCGCCCAAGGCCCGCAACATCCCGGATTACCTCCTTGCCGAGCCGCAATATGGCGGCGGCCTCGTGCCCCAGTTCGATAATCCCGGCGAGAACAAGCCGGTGGGCTCCGGCTGGGCCACCATGCAGTGGAACCCCGCCGTCAGGGCTCGCTACCAGGCCCTGCTCGCAGCGCTCGCCGCCCGGTTCGACGGCAAGGTGTTGGGCATCAACCTGCCGGAAACCTCCATCGACCTCGATACCAAAAACGATAAATCCGGCTTTTCCTGCGATGCCTATTTCGCTGCCGAAATGGAAAACCTGACCTTTGCCCGCGCCGCCTTCGCCAAGTCGCATGTCGTCCAGTATGTGAATTTCTGGCCCTGCGAATGGGACAATGACCACAACTACATGGGGCGGCTGTTCGACTATGCCAGCCAAAACGATATCGGCCTTGGCGGCCCCGACATCGTCCCCGGCCGCAAGGCGCAGATGCACAATTCCTACCCGTTCTTCAACCAGTACAAGGGCCGGCTCGGCCTCGTCGCCATGGCGGTGCAGGAGCCGACGCTGACCTATAAGAATCCCAAGACCCACAAGCCCTTCACCAAGGACGAGTTCACCGCGTTCGCGCGCGACTATCTGGGCGCCAGCATCATCTTTTGGAGCAAGGCCTCACCCTGGTTGAAGCACTGACGCGGTTGAACCGTCATCTCGCTGTGAGGGGCAGGACCCCAACAACCCATCGGGTCGCCATTTCGGAGTGATGCACCGCGGGCGGGATATGGACTCGTCTGCCAATTCGTCGGCCAGGGCGAGAGACTGGAAAAATCGCCCTGTTTCCCTTGCCGCCACGTCCAGTTGACGCGCGGCGCATCACCAACACAATGCGCATTGCAGCCAAGGCGTTCCCGACCCTATATCGGTGCCGAGGCGGCCGGCCTCTGTTGTCGAAGGCTTGTGATGGCTGCGCAGGCGTCTCCTCCCGATCTCTTTGCGCGCGTCGCCCTCAAGGTCGATATCGTCGTCATCGGCGCCGGCCAGGCCGGGTTGTCCTCGGCCTATCACCTCGCCAGGCGCGGCCTTGTTGCCGAGCGCGGTTTCGTGGTGTTGGACCAGGCACCGCATGCCGGCGGCGCCTGGCAGTTTCGCTGGCCGTCATTGACGCTGAGTACCGTCAATCGCATCCATGACCTGCCGGGCATGCGGTTCTCCGAGGTCACCGGCACGAAGGTCGAGCAGGTCGAGGCGGCAATCGCCGTGCCACGGTATTTCGCCGCCTATGAACAGGCGTTCGGCCTGCCGGTCCATCGGCCGGTGACGGTAAGGGTCGTGTGCAGCCGCAGCGACCGGCTGCGCGTCGAGACCGACCGCGGCAACTTTTCGGCCCGTGGCCTCATCAACGCCACCGGCACCTGGGAGAAGCCCTATATTCCCGATTACCCGGGCGCCCAAAGTTTCAGGGGCCGGCAGCTCCATACCCGCGACTATCGCACCGCCGATGAATTCGTCGGCAAGCATGTGGTGGTGGTGGGCGGGGGAATTTCCGCCATTCAGCTGCTCGACGAGATTTCGCGCATCACCAGCACCACATGGGTCACGCGGCGGGAGCCGGTCTTTCGCGAGGGACCGTTCACCGACGAGGATGGCCGTGCGGCCGTCGCCATCGTGGAGGATCGCGTTCGCCATGGCCTGCCGCCGACCTCCGTGGTCTCCGCCACCGGCCTGAGGCTGACCCCGCTGATCGCCGCCGCCCAGGCACGCGGCGCGCTCAAACGCCTGCCGATGTTTTCAGAGATCACCACCGACGGCGTGCGCTGGCCTGACGGCACGACGCAGCATGCCGACGTCATCCTCTGGTGCACCGGCTTTCGCAGTTCGCTCGACCATCTGGCGCCGGTGCTGGAGCGTGAGCCCCAGGGCGGCATCACCATGACGGGGCGGCTCGCCACCCAGGTGGCAAGGGACCCGCGCATCCATCTGGTGGGTTATGGCCCCTCCGCCTCCACCATCGGGGCCAATCGCGCCGGCGACGCCGCCGCGAGCGAATTGACCGCCTATCTGGGGCTGTGACCGCCGGCTATCCCGACGGCGGGCGGAGGAGCCTGCCCCTATTTGACGGAATCGGCGGCGGCCATGATCACCTCGACGACCTGTTCGGGGTGGGACAGCATGGCGACGTGGCTGGAGGCCAGCGAAGTGGTTTTGGCGCCGATGGCCTTGGCCATGCTGGCTTCAAGGTCCGGCGGGATTATGCCGTCCTGCTCGGCGATGATGTACCAGCTCGGCTTGCTCTCATGTGCGACGGCGCTGAGTTTTTCATCGAACAGCCCGGCAAATGAAGGCCCCTGGGTTGCGGCGACCACGGAGATTTCGTCTGGCGGCAGGTCCTGCGCGAAGTATTTGGCGACGGCGGGGCCCGACAGCCTGAGATAACCGGCGCTGTCGGGTTCCACGGAGGACAGCCAGGCCAATGGGGGCCGGCCCTTGACCAGGCCGTTGACCGACATGTCCTTGGGTGGCGCGAACGCCGCCACATAGACGAGCGCCGCGACCTTGTCGTTGAGCCCGGCCCCGGTGATGACCATGCCACCCCAGGAGTGGGCGACGAGGATCACCGGCCCGGTCTGCATGTCGATGATGCGCTTGGTGGCGTCGATATCGCCCGCCAATGAGCTCAGGGGGTTCTGCACCGCGACCACCTTGAGGCCCTTGGCCTCCAGCAGCGGGATGACCTTGGCCCAGCTCGATCCGTCCGCGAAGGCGCCATGAACGAGCACCACGGTCTTTTGCCCCTCGGCGGCAGTGGCCGACGCCGCCGGCATCGCGGCGGCCATCGCCACCGTCGCGCCCAGCATGAGTGTCTTCAGAGATAGCATTGTGTTTCTCCCGGATTGACAGCGGCCGTACCAGCCGCGCCGGGAAGCTATGCCGGTGGCCTGACCGCCACCACGCCGCCAAAGAGCGTAGCCCTCTCCCAATGGGGGAGGGGGCGGGGGAGGCCACAACCGCTGTGCCGAGGCACGTCGTCAGAAAACTACGGCTGCGCAGACAACACCGCGAGGAAGGCCTCGCCATAGCGTTCGAGCTTGGCCTGGCCGATGCCGGGCAGTGACATCATGTCCTCGAGGTTGCGCGGCTTGACCGTCGCCATGGCCCGCAATGTCGAATCCTGGAACACCACATAGGGCGGCACGCCCTGCTGGCGGGCGAGGCGAGTGCGCTCGGCCCGGAGCGCTTCGAAGACCGCCGAGGCGCCTTCCGGCAGTTGCACCGCCTGCGACAGCGAGCGGCGCATTTCCGTGGCCTTGCGGGGCCGGTCCTTGCGCAGCACCACCTTGCGCTCGCCCTTGAAGACGGGCCCGGCCTCGGCGCTCAGCGTCAGGGCTCCGTGCGCCTGGTGATCCACCAGCACCAGGCCGGCGGCCGTGATCTGCCGCAGCACCGACTGCCAGCCCTTAGCATCGATATCCTTGCCGGCTCCGAACACCTTTTGCTTGTCATGGCCGAAGCGCACGGCCTTTTCGGTGGCCTTGCCCATCAGCACGTCCACCACATGGGCGGCGCCGAACCGCTGGCCAGTGCGATAGATGGCCGCCATGGCCTTCACCACCGCGTCCGTGCCGTCCCAACTGGCGACGGGCGACAGGCACGTATCGCAATTGCCGCATGGGCCGGGATGTGCCTCGCCGAAATGGGCGAGGATCGCCTTGCGCCGGCACTCGATGGTTTCGCACACGCCGAGCAGGGCGTTGAGCTTGCCGCGCTCGACGCGCTTGATTTCCTCGGGCGCCCCGCCTTCATCGATCATGCGTCGGCGCTGCACCACATCGGCCATGCCGTAGCTCATCCAGGCATCGGCCGGCAGGCCGTCACGTCCGGCGCGGCCGGTCTCCTGGTAATAGGCCTCGATCGAGGCCGGCAGGTCCAGATGGGCGACATAGCGCACATCCGGCTTGTCGATGCCCATGCCGAAGGCCACGGTCGCCACGAGGCAGAGATTTTCTTCCCTGAGGAAGGCGTCCTGGTTGGCGCTGCGCTGCTCGGCCGGCATGCCCGCATGATAGGGCAGGGCGCGGATGCCCTGCCGGTTCAGCCATTCGGCGGTTTCCTCGACCTTGGCGCGCGACAGGCAATAGACGATGCCGCTGTCGCCATTGTGCTTGGCGAGAAAGCCGAGCAGCTGCTGGCGGGCATTGTCGCGCTCGACGATGGTGTAGTTGATGTTGGGCCGGTCGAAGCTGGTGACGAAGACCCGCGCTTCGCCCAGCTCCAGGCGCTCGATGATATCGGCACGCGTCGCCGGGTCGGCGGTGGCGGTCAGCGCGATGCGCGGCACGCCGGGGAACAGTTCGGTGATGCGCGCCAGGTCGCGATATTCCGGGCGGAAATCATGACCCCACTGGCTGACGCAATGCGCCTCGTCGATGGCGAAGAGCGCAATGTCCACATCCGCCAGCATCTGCCGGAAACCGGGTGTGGTCAGCCGTTCCGGCGCCACATAGAGCAGGTCCAGTTCGCCGCGCATCAACAGGCGCCGGACATCGGATGATTCCTGCGCCGTCAGGGATGAATTGAGCGCCGCCGCGCTGACGCCGGCCTGCCTGAGGGCCTCGACCTGATCGCGCATCAGGGCGATGAGCGGCGAGATGACGATGCCGACGCCTGGCCGGCAGAGCGCCGGGATCTGGTAGCAGGCGGATTTGCCGGCACCCGTGGGGAACAGCACCACCGCATCGCCGCCACCGGTCACGTGCGTGACGACATCGCCCTGCTGGCCCCTGAAAGCGGCGTGGCCGAAGACATCGCGCAAAACGTCTTGAGGGTTCTTGAGGGCGGCGGTCGTCATAGCCTCTTGGACCACGACGAATCGCTGCGCCGCAAGTGCCAATGTCAGCCGAGGAGCGGCCCTTTGAAGGTAACCGCAGGCAGGGCCGCGCGCAGCGCCTCAACTTTTTTCTCGCCCGCAAAGGCCGGGAGCACGGCCTCGGGCTTTACCGTCTCGATCATCCAGCCGATATCGCGCAGCCGCGGATGGACGTTCCAGCGCAGGAAATCGGCTCTGCCTTTGTCGAGCAGCTCCCGTGCCAGTGAGCCGGTCGCCGCATGGCCGGTGATGAGGATATTGGCCGAGCCATCCGCCGCAAAGCGCCGGGCCAGCTCACCCGCCACGCCCTTGCTGGCATCGGCAGGCGCCGCCATCATCATGCCCTCGGGTGCCGATTGGGCATCGAGCGCTCCGGCCGCCGCCACCATGGCGGCGAGCCTCGGCTTGGCGCCGTCGAGCAACAGGGCATCGTCCGTCGTCAGCAGCAGGTCGGCGACCGTCCTGTGGGTGGCGCAAAGCTGCACGCGATAGCCCGCCTCGTGAAGCATCAGCGCCGCCTCGAGCCCGCGTCCGGCCGGTGGTATCGGCAACAGCGCCGGGCCTTTGGCGGCGAAGGCCAGAAGGCTCGGGATCGCATCGGCCAGCGCTTCGTCATAGTCGCCATAGGAGGCATCGAGGATCAGGTGCCGGGCTCTTGGCGGGGCATCGAAGCCATAGAGCGGTCCCTCGATGGACCAGTCGGCGCTGTAGAGCACGCCGTCCTCGCCGCCAAGGCGGAGCCAGACGCCGCCCGGCGTATGCGCGGCGCGGCCGGTCTCGATGGCAACGCCGGCGATCTCGGCCCGGCCATAGAGCGGCAGCGGCAACATCGCCACCTTGCTCTGGCTTTTCGACAGGGCCGCGGTGGCCGCGGTCGCATAGGCGGGAGGGTTGCCGAGCTGGCCGATGAGGTCGAGCGCCCCCACATGGTCGGCATGGCAATGGCTGATCAGCACCGCATCGATCGGGCCGACGCCATCGAGGTTGGGCGTGTTACCCGCCTCCACGCCCATATCGAGGATGAAGCGGCGTCCCGCGATCTCGACCAGGAAGCAGGCCGCCTCCTTGTCGCCATAACCCGAAATGGCGCGGACGCTCATGCGTTGAGGCTCGGCAGCCCGCGCCGCAGCAGGCCCAAAACCAGCAGCGGCAGCAATGTGGTGACCAGGATCGTGACGAACGCCATGGCCATGCCGAGACCGAGCGAGCCCTGCTCGAACTGGCGCCAGATGAAGGTGGAGATGGTCTGCATGCCGATGGGGGCGATCACGATGGAAGCGACGAGTTCGCGTGACGCTACAGCGAAAACCAGCAGCATGGAAGCGATGAGGCTGGGCAGGATCAGCGGCAGCAGGATACGTCTGAAGGCCGTCATGCCGCTGGCGCCGAACACGCGCGCCGCCGCCTCCAGATTGTCGCTGATCTGCAGGAACGCCGCGCTCGTATAGCGCACCGGCTGCGGCAGCAGGATGCAGCAATAGGCGAGGAGCAGGATGAAGGGCGTATTGTAGGGCGTGATGGGCAGGCCGGGGAAGTTCCAGGCAAGGATCAGCCCCACCGCCACCACGATGCCGGGCAGGGCGTTGGGCAGAACCGTCAGCGTATCAAGCAGCAGGCGCCCGCGTGTTCGCGTCTTGACGATCGCATAGGCCGCGATGGCGCCCAGCAGGCCCGCGATCAGCGCCGTGCCGACACCGAGCAACAGGCTGTTGCTGAGCGCCCGGATGGCCCCGGCACTGTCACTGAGGATATCGGCGAAGTTCTCGAAACCCAGATTGCTCGGCTTCAGCCCACCCGACAGCGTCCGCGACAGGGCGGTGGCCAGGATGGCGAGCAGCGGCACGCCGGTGGCCAGAAATGCCACCACCGCGAAGGCGATGAGCACCGGAATGCGCAGGGCGCCGAGGGGGCGCTTCACCAGCGCCTGCGGTTTGCCGCCGGTGGTTTCGTAGTTGCGGCGCGTCAGGATCCAGCGCTGTACGAGGAAAGCCAGGAATGACAGCAGTACCAGCAATAGCGACAGCACCGCCGCGCCGGGCAGATCGATCGGCCAATCGGAGACGCGCTGGTCGATGCCGGTGACCAGCACCGTAAAGCCGGTGCGCCGCCCGAGCGCCGCCGGCGTGCCGTATTCCTCGATGGCCATGGCAAAGACCAGCAACAGGCTTGCGGCGAGGCCCGGCGTAGCCAGCGGCAGGGTGATGCGCCAGAAGGCGCGATTGGGCGAGGCCCCGAACACCTGCGCGACGTCCGCATAGCGCGCGCCGACCGATTCGATGGTGCGTGACACCGCGAAATAGACGGCCGGGAAGGTATTGAGCGTGATGACGAACACCATGCCGCCCAGCGAGAAGAGGAAGGGGGCCAGATTGAAGCCCAGCAATTGCTGCAGATACCCGCGCGGCTGCAGCGCCAGGATCCAGCCCAGCGTCGCGATATAGGGCGGGATCATGAACGGCACTAGCAGCAGCACGTCCCAGATGATCGCGCCCGGCACCCTGTAGAGCGCCCGCGCCACCGCCAATGGGACGGCGAGGACTGCGGACAGCATGATGACGCCGAGCCCCAGCGCGATGGTGTTGCCGGTCATGCCGATCAGCTTGCTGTCGGCGAGCGTCGTCAGAATGGCGCTGAACGGCGCCTCCAGCGATCCCCGGCCCAGCAGCGGGAAGATCGCCTGCAGGACGATGAAGACGAACGGGACGGCCACCACCACGACCAGGCCAATGGCCGCGATCCAGGTGGCTGGCGAAAATCCACGTGCTCCGTTCGTCTTCATCATGCGCGTAGGCCTTACTTGCCGAAGATGGCGGCGAAGGCCTTCAGGGTGTCGTCACGCTTGGCGTAGACGGCATTGACGTCATACTTCAGCAGCTGCAGGTCGCTGATCAGCGGGCGCTTGGCCTTGATGTCGGTGCGGGCCGGCATGATCATGGCGTCGGCCACGATCTTCTGGCCTTCATCGGACAGCATGTAGTCGATGAACTTCTTGGCGTCGTCCTGGTTCTTGGACCAGTTGAGGATCATGGCCGGACGCGGCGCGATGACGGTACCCGACTTGGGGAAGATCACCTTGATGCTCTCGCCCTTGGCCTGGCTGGCCAGCGAGGTGTAGTCCACGGCGCCGAACACGGCGGCCTTGGCGCCCTGCATGACGGGGTTGAGCGCATCGGCATTGGCGCCGGCGATCTGCGCGCCATTGGCGGCGAGATCCTGGAAGAGCTTGGTACCATCGGCGCCTTCGAGGGCGGCGACGAGTTCGAACGAGGAACCCGACAAAGCCGGATCCGGAATGTTCACCAGATCCTTGTATTCCGGCTTGGTGAGGTCGGACCATTCGGACGGCTCAGGCGTGCCGGAGGCCGGATTCCAGGCGATGGCGAGGGCCGACACGCCCTGCGCCACGGCGGTCGGGGTCTTGAGGAAATCCGGCACATTGGCGGCGTTCGGGCTGGTATAGGGCACGAGCCAGCCGCGCTTGGTGAAATCGGTCGCCGTATCCCACGAAGCCGAGATCAGCACGTCGACCACCGGGTTGGCGGCTTCGGCTTCGATACGGGCCATGATCTGGCCGGTGGTGGCCTGGAATTCGTTGACCTTGACGCCGGTCTGGGCGGTGAAGCCAGCCGACAGCTTGTCGATCACGCCGGCCGGGCCGGCCGAATAGACGGTGATGTCGGCAAATGCCGACGATGTCGCCAGGAGCGTAACGGCGGCGACGAGGCCGGCGCCGATTGCGGACTTGAGCATGGTGGAAGACCCCCTGTTGGCTCTTATGAAAGCGCTGGAAACCAGCGCAGTGACGCCGGCTCGATGACGAGCCCGACGATTTCTCCGGCCGCCAGCCGGTGTGGATGAAGTATCTGCAGTTCCGGCGCGCCCGGCCCGCTGGTAGCCGCCGTGCCGAGCCGGATCATCACCGCATGGCCGTCGCCGCGGAACTGCGAGCGCAGCACGGTGCCGGTAAGCCGGCTCCCCGCCGGATCCGCGAAAGTCATTGCGGCGCGGGTGAAGAGCACGCGCGCGCTGGAGGCGACGCCGAACGGAGCGCCATCGAACAGCCAGGTCTTGGTGTCCTTGAGCCACCAGGCCTCGTCGCGATAGTCGACCGAGGCGATGGTGCCCAGTTTCAGGAACTCGGCGACTTCCGGGCTCGCCGGCTGGTTGACGAGGTCTTCGGGCGCCGCCAGTTGGGCCACCGACCCCGAACGCATCACCGCTACGCGGTGGGCGAGCGTAAAGGCCTCGCTCTGGTCATGCGTCACATAGATAGCGGTGAGCCCGAGGCCCGCCATCAGCTGGGCGATCTCGTCGACCATGGTCTCGCGCAGTTCGCGGTCGAGATTGCTGAGCGGTTCGTCGAACAGCACCAGGTCGGGTTCGGAAACGATGGCGCGCGCAATGGCGACGCGCTGCTGCTGCCCGCCCGACAGGTCGCTTGGGCTGCGCGTCGCGAACCCGCCAAGCCCGACCCGGTCGAGCGCCGCCGTCACCCGCGTCTCGCGCTCGGCCCGGCCGACGCCGCGCATTTCCAGCGGGAAGGCGATATTCTGGCCGATGCTGAGATGCGGCCACAGCGCGTAGTCCTGGAACACCATGCCGAGGCCACGCTTTTCGGGCGGCACGAAAATATTCGAGGCAGCGTCGGCAACCACCTTGCCACCGATGGCGACGGCGCCCGCGGTCGGCGCCAACAGGCCCGCGACGAGGCGCAGCAGCGTGGTCTTGCCGCAACCCGATGGCCCCAGCAGGGCCAGCGTCGTGCCGCGCGTCAGGTCCAGATCGATGTTCTTCAGGATGGCGTTGTCGCCGTAGCTGAATCGCAGTCCCGCCATGCTTACGGCGGCGGCCTGCATCCGGCTGACTTGTTCCTGCATGAGAATTGCGTGCCTCGCCCCAAGCGTTTGGCGGCACCAGTAGTGGCGGTATGTAACAGTTTTGCGACAGGGCCCCGGCCCGGCAATCCGGGCCGCTGGTGGCATCGATATCATCGGCGGCCGCGGGCGGCGCTTATGCCGGATGAGGCGTGCGTGACGGCGGAAATTGCCTGGAGGCCACTATACCCACCGGGTCATTCCGGCAGAGGCAGGGCCGAGGATGCTTCATGCGCCTCCGGCAAAGCTCACGAAAAACGCCCTTCATTTCACATCGCCGCTACCGCCATGTGACAGGCGCCGGCCATGCGGGCGATCCGTATTATCCTCAAGCGCCCCGCGACTTATTTCCTGTTGCGCTGCTTCCCCCGGAGTGATTGGAATGGGCCACACCCGGCGTTCGCCGGCTTGTCCGCCGTGCCGGATGCCTGTCCGGCCGCCCAGAATGTTAGTTCGATTGCATGACCTTGTCGGATAGTGCGCCGGAAGCTCCCGGCTACGCCACCGAACGCAACCCGCGTTTGCGCTATATCATCCCAGCCGTGGTCGCCGTTGCCTTCCTGATGGAGCAACTGGATTCCACCATCATCGTCACCGCCGTGCCCGACATGGCCAACAGCCTCGATGTGACGCCGCTGAGCATGAACCTGGCGGTGACCACCTATATCCTGACCCTCGCCATGTTCATTCCGGTCAGCGGCTGGTTCGCCGATCGTTTCGGCGCCCGCCGCATCTTCGCGCTGGCGCTGCTGATCTTCACTCTCGGTTCGGTGTTGTGCGGGCTGGCGACGAGCTTTCCCATGCTGATCGCGACGCGCGCCCTGCAGGGCTTCGGCGGCGCCATGATGACGCCGGTGGGCCGGCTCATCCTCATCCGCAGCTTCCCGCGCAACCAGCTCGTTTCCGCCATGACCTACATGACGCTGCCGGCCGTCATCGGTCCGGTGATCGGGCCGCTGCTCGGCGGTTTTCTCACCACCTATCTGAGCTGGCGCTGGATTTTCTTCGTCAATATCCCGTTCGGCCTTTTGGGTGCCTTCATGGCGCTGCGCTTTGTCGATGACATCCGCGGCGACGACACGGTGAAATTCGACTTCATCGGCTTCTTGATGGTGGGCGCCGGTTTCTCGCTCCTGCTTTACGGCATCGAGAATGTCGGCCGCCCGAGCATCCCCATTCCGGCCATCGCCGCCGTGCTGGTGCTGGCGCTGGTATTGCTGGTGGGGTTTGCCTTCTATGCCCGGAGGGTGGCGGCTCCGGCCGTCGACCTGACGCTGTTCCGCGACCGCGCCTTTCGCATCGGCACGCTTGCCGGGGGCCTGGCGCGCGTCGGCCTCAACGGCGTACCCTTCCTTTTGCCCCTCATGCTGCAACTCGGCTTCGGCCTGAGCCCCATCGTTTCGGGCTCGCTCACCTTCGTCAGCGCCTTCAGCAGCCTCACCATCCGCCCGATCCTCCAATGGCTGCTGCGCAATTTCGGTTTCGACCGCGTGCTCACCTGCAGCGCCATTACGGGCTCGATCAGCATCGCCGGCTTTGCGCTCCTGGAGCCGGGCACGCCCTACTGGATCATCATCACCCTGGTGTTCGTCTTCGGCCTGATGCGCTCGGCCCAGTTCATGACCTCCAACACGCTGTCCTATGCGGATACGCCGGCCGTGCAGCTTAGCCGGGCAACCAGCCTTGGCGGCGTCTTGCAGCAATTGAGCGTCAGCTTCGGGGTGTCGCTGGCGGCCATGTTCCTCGGCCTCATAGCGCCGAGCGAGGGCGCCATCAGCCCCCGCGAGTTCCACATCGTGTTCCTGCTGCTGGCGGTAATCCCGCTACTTGCCATTCCGGGTTTCCTGCGTCTGCATCCCGAAGACGGCAAGCAGGTGAGCGGCCATGTGCGGCCGCTCAAGACCAAGGTGAGCGCCTGATCCAGGAGCGTTTTCAGGAAAAGTGGATACCACTTTCCGTTTCGAAAACGCGATCAAACAAAAGAATTGGAGCGTTCGTTTTGATGCAATCAAACGTGAAACGCTCTAGGAACGCCAGGTGACGATGCGGGTCACGGCGTAGTTGAACACCGAGCTCATCACGGCACCGGCAAGCCCGGCAAGGAACGTTGCGCCCCGGTACTCGTAGATCACCGAGGCCACCGAGATATTGGCGATGCCGCCCAGCGAGCACACCAGGTAAAAGCCCAGAAGACCGGTCCACAGCCTTGCGCCGCGCAGCCGTCGGTCCGCATAGGTCAGCACATTGTTGAGCGCGAAGTTCCAGGTCATGGCGGCGAGCGTCGCGATGATCTGGGCGGCGACGAACGGCGTATCGATATTGGTGAACAGCCACAGCGTCACCAGGTGCACGGCGACGCCGCTGATGCCCACCATGGCGAACAGCAGGAAGGTGGGCGGCACGACGCCCCCGGTAAGCTTGGAAAACCACAGTCCCAGGAACTGCAGCGTCACCAGCGCGCTCATCTTGCTTTCGCCGGCATTGCGGGCGCGGAAAGTGTAGGGCACCTCGGCGATCGACAGCGGCTCGCCACTGCGGCCGGACGTCACCACCAGGTCGAGCAGAATCTTGAAGCCGTCTTCAGCCAGGCTCTGCGCCACGCGCTCGAACGCTTCGCGCCGCATCAGGAAGAAGCCGCTCATCGGATCGGTGAGCCGCCCGCCCACCACCATGCCGGAAAGCCTGGTGGCGAAATTGCTGCCCCAGAGCCTGGTGCTCGACAAGCCTTTGGCAGCGGACTCGTCGCCTCCGACGAAGCGCGAGCCGACCACCAGGTCGATGCCGGCCTCCGCTCTTGCCAGCATGCCGGGCAGGATGCGCTCGTCATGCTGGTGATCGGCATCCATCACGGCGACGAACGGCGCCGCCGTCGCCATGATCCCCTCGATGCAGGCTGAGGAGAGGCCGCGCCGGCCGAGGCGCCGGATGCACCGCACATTGCCATGCTGGCGGGACAACGCCTTGACGCGTTCGGCCGTATGGTCGGGGCTGTTGTCGTCGACCACGATCAGCTCCCAGGAAATGCCCTCGAGTGCCGCCGACAGGCTCTCATAGAGCAACCCGACATTGTCATATTCGTTGAACGTGGGAACCACGATCGCCAGTTCAGGAGGCACGAATTGCTGGGCAAATTGGGCGGCTTCAAGGGAATGTGCAGTCGAGGCGAAGTCACTCATGTCGTCTCCATCTAGCTGCGGTTGTCCGCGGTGGAAACGACGATGGAGGGGATTTGGATGCGTGGGGGAGGGAGTTATGGCGCCATGCGCATGAAAGACTATTACCCGCGCTCAGATCTCACCCCTCCCCGGGGTCATCCCGGCGGAGGCCGGATCCAGGCGGGGAACACCCCATACGCGGGATGCGAGCGGCACGCCACGGACATGGAATCCGGCTGCACGCCGCAGGAATGATCCGTGCCGGGTGATGGGAGAGTGGAAAAGGGGCGATGGGGCGATTGCTCACCATCGCCCCATCGACCTGTTCAGGCGCTGACTGGGCGCAGTTCGGCGGTCATGTTGGGAGCCAGGAGTTCGGCCTGTACCATCCAGCTGTCGAGGATGCGCTGGCGCGTCTCCATCACCGGCGAGGGCTGGAACTCCAGCGGCGTTGCGAACAGGAACGGCTTGCGTCCCGCCGCCTTGCTGCGCGAACCCGCGGCGATCAGCAACGGCGCCAGCGCCATGGGCGCCACGGCCGGAATGACCCAGACCACGATCTTGGGTGCGATCGTCAGCACCACGGCGAGCGTGGCGAAGCCGAAGACCACCATCCACCACGAGGCCGCCCAGGCGTCGCGGATGTCGACGCGGCTTTCCGAGCGCTTGGTCGCCGGCCAGCCGCCATCGAGGCCGAGCAGCACCTGCGACACGGCGCGGCTCTGCAACAGCAGCATCACGGGCGCCAGCAGCGTCGAATAACCGATCTCGACCACCGTCGAGAGCAGGGCCGGCACGAAGCCGCCGAACTTGCGGTTATCGCCGGTGACGAGGCCACGCAGCAGGATCATCACCTTGGGCAGCAGCAGCAGCACGGTCACGCCGATGGCGAGGTTCCAGGCTGCGTGGAGGCCACTGGCGAGCTCCCAGCTCGGGATGTAATAGCGCTGCGGCACGGCGGTGGAGATGATGCTGATCGCCAGCAGCGCCAGCCAGATGGGCGAGGCGAGATAAGCCATGATGCCCTGCAGGAACGTGAAGCGGTTCCAGATCTTGAGCCCCGGCGCCAGCAGCAGGCGCCGGTGCTGCAGATTGCCCTGGCACCAGCGGCGATCGCGCTTGGCATATTCGATGAGGTTTTCCGGGCCTTCCTCGAACGAGCCGCCAAGATCGGGGTCGAGCCGCACGGTCCAGCCGGCGCGCGCCAGCATGGCGGCCTCCACATAGTCGTGGCTGAGGATATGGCCGCCCGAGGGGGGCTTGCCCGACAGCTCCGGCAGGCCGCAGCTCGCCGCGAACGCGCCCACGCGGATCATCGCATTGTGACCCCAGAAAGGGCCCTCATGCCCCTGCAGCGCGGCAGCGCCCCGCGCAAAGGATGGCGAAAGATAGTTGGAGGAGAACTGCATGCAACGCCCGAAAAAGGAGCGCGCATTGATGATCTTGGGCAGCGTCTGCAACAGGCCGAGCTTGGGGTCGGCATCCATGCGGCGCGCCATCTCGACGATCGTCGCGCCTTCCATCAGGCTGTCGGCATCGAGGATCAGCGCATAGTCATAGGCGGCGCCCGAGCGGCGGATGAAGTCCTCCACATTGCCGGCCTTCTTGCCGACATTGCTGGTGCGCCGGCGATAGAATACGCGGCCCATGGCTTTGGGCTCGCCCAGCAGGCGGTCGAACCACACGGCCTCTTCGGCAGCCACTTCCGGCCGGGTGGTGTCCGACAGGATGGCGATATGGAAGCGGTCGGTTACGCCGAGTTCGTCGAGGCTGGCATTCATTGCCGCCACCCGCGAGAAGGTCGCGATCGGCTCTTCGTTGTAGATCGGCATCAGGATGGCGACGCGGCTGTGCTGCGCCGTCAGCGCCGGGGCGCCCTGCGGCGTCCGGTGCTTGCGGAACACGCCGACAAGGCCGATGCCGCTGCCCCAGGCCAGCCAGAAGATGCTGATCAACACCAGTGCGGTACGCACCAGGTCGAGCACATCGTAGCCGCCGGGGGCCGCGAAATCGATGAACAATAGACAAGCGAACACGGAAACCGCCGCGCTTATCACGAGCGCCGCAATGCGGACCTGGATGGGGCTGGTCATGTCAGCAGCGGCCGCTTACGACCGTACCAGGACCCCGAACAGCATCTCGCGAAGGGCCACGAGCCACGAACGGGGATTTTCCAGAATCTGCTTGGGCATAGCCAAGGGTGCGTCAGGCAGGCCTGCGGACAGGGGGGAGTCCGTTTCGGTAATCATGCGGCTGCTCTCCATTGATAGAGCCAGGTTTCGGTCAGCTGACGACCCTTGTCGGAAAGAAAAGCTTGCAATTCGACAGGGTTGTCACCCGCGATCTCGACATCCAACACCAGCCGCCAAATGCCGTTGGTCTCGATCTTGGACACTGTAGAGACTTTCAACGTCCCGCCAGTGATAGTGGTTGCTATATCCGGCGGTGTTGCCGGATCGAGCGTCTCCAAAGGGCCCCCCTTGAAGTCGATGACGAATTTCCGCAGCGTCGCATTGTTGGCGACGCCCGAAACTCCACCCTGGCCGCCGCGGGTATCCGCCACATAAGCCAGACCGCTGGCCGAGCCGGGGTTGAGATCGCCCCAGCGCAGCCGATAGCTGAATTCACGCATGTCACCGGCCTTGATGGGTTCTGCCGGAACCCAGAAAGCACCGATATTGTCGTCGGCCTCCAGCTTGGCCGGAACTTCGATCAGCCTGACGCTGCCCTGGCCCCAATCGCCGATAGGTTCGACGCGGAGCGAAGGCCTCCGTTCATAATGCGCTTCGGCATCCTGGTAATCGTCGAAAGACCGGTTCCGTTGGTACAGGCCGAAACCCGCAAGGTCGCTTTCGCCGAAGTATGAATTGGCCAGTGAAGGCGGGTTGTTCAAGGCCCGCCAGATGACTTCGCCAGTCTTTTTCTCGATGATCAGGCCGTTGCTGTCATGTACCTGTGGTCGATAATCATCGAATTGCGACCGATTATTGTCCGCATAAAGGAACATTGAGGTCAAAGGCGCGATGCCGAGCTCGAGCACGTCGGCTCGGAAGAACAGCCGGGCCGTCACTTCCATCACCGTTTCCTGCACATCGGCGTTCGCCGGCGTGATGATGAAGCGGTAGGCACCCGTCACGCTCGGACCTTCGAGAGCCGCATAGATCGCCAGCGGCTGGCCGGGAGCGGGGTGCTCCATGTAGAATTCCGAAAAGCGCGGAAATTCTTCCGGCCCTTCGACCCAGGAGTCGATCACGATGCCGCGGGCGCTGAGGCCGTAATTGTTGCCGCGTCCCAGGGCCCGGAAATAGCTGGCGCCCTGGAAGGCCACGAGCTCGTCGAACACCGTCTTGGTGTTGATCGGCGAATGGATGCGGAACCCCGCAATGCCGGGCCACGGCCCATCCGTCATCTGCTGCGTCAATTCGTCCGTCGGATAGCTGAAATCGGCTGCCGAGAACTGCATGGGCTTCGCCATGCCGTTGGTGATCTCGTGCATGATCAGCGCTTCGCGCGACAACCAGCCCAGATGGAACGCCTGGATACGGAACAGGTCGCTATCCGGCCATTTGGCGCGATCCGTCTTGAAACGGATCGACCGGTATTGGTCGTAATCGAGGTTCTGCAGATAATCGGGCAGGTTTTCGGGCGGCGCTTCATAAAGTCGCGTCGCCTTGTCCTTCATCCGGTCCGTCAGGATATCGTAGCTGAACGGTGCGGGCTGTGCGTCCTGCACTCCGTCCTGGGCGAATCCGGGACGAGTGAGGGACGTTGTAGCCATCAGCGCAAGAGAGCTGGCTAGCATCCCGAGGGTAAGACGACGGGACGGGCGGAAGACTTGACGCTCGGACTTCAACGCAAACTCTCTAACGGGCTGGTATGGCGGGAACTTATCCTGTTTGAAGGCGACAAAACGCACCAATCCGCAAGCGGTTCCTGCATGGAAGGCATGCGTTTTTGGAGGATGTCGACCCAACATTCCGCCACAATTTCTGGCGAGGCGCGACCTTTTGTCATCCCCATGCTAAAATTCCGGATCGAAGCGGGAACATTCAAGACCTGCCATGTGTTAGCGGTTGCGGAGCGGAGGAGGAGGCGGATTTGACCGACGAAGCGCTGCGGCCGGCGACACGTCTGTGGCCAGAGGCCGCAACGATTGCGCTTCTGCCCCTGGCTTTCGCTGTCATCGGTCTCATGTTGCGCTACGCTGCCTATGTCACAGTCGGCCCGGAGGCCGCCCCTAACGATTTCATCACTGAACTTTGCCGCTGGGATTGCGGGTGGTACGTCGAGCTGGCCGAGCGCGGCTACGACACTTTCCCGGTGCCCTCGCGGATAACCGCGGGTAACTGGGCCTTCTTCCCGCTATCGCCGATGCTGGTGGCAGGATTGCGGCAGATCATCGCACTGCCGACCATCGTGGTGGGCAGCGCCAGCTCCATCATCCTGTCCTGGGCCTCGGCGCTCCTCGCCTGGCCGCTGCTGAAGGGCGACAGGCGGGCCTACATTCTGTTCAGCGCATTTCTGCTGGCCGGACCCTTCTCGATCTACTTCACCACCTTCTTCACCGAGATCCTGTTCGTCATGCTGACGCTGGCGGTACTGCTGGCCCTGCAGCGCGGCAATTACATCGCCGCCGGCCTTTGCGGGGGCCTGCTTTCGGCGACGCGCCTTGTCGGCGTCTTCATCGTCCTCGCCATCGCGGTCGAGGCGTTCCTCGATCATCGCCGGAGCGGTGGCACGGTGCGCAATTTCATTCCCTGGGTGCTGCGCCGGCCGGACGTCATTTTTGCGGTCTTCGTCGCCCCTATCGGCCTCTTCGCCTTCATGGCCTATCTCTATGGGTTGATGGGCGACGGCCTGGCCTTCACCCATGTGCAGCGCGCCTGGGGCCGCGTGGTGTTGAGCCCCCTGTTTTATCTCTCCGATGGTTTGACGACCCCGCCGGAGCAGGGGGGCCTGCCCAGCGTTTCGCAGCAACTGGCGCTCGCCTGGATCGCCGGGATGGCGCTGACGGCGGGCCTCTTCTGGCGCCGCCAATACCCCGCGGCGGTTTTCTGCCTTGCCTGCCTGGTGCTGCCGATTTTCGCCGGCCTCGCTTCGATGCTGCGGTTCGTCGCGGCGCAGGCCCCGCTGATGATGTTGCTGATGACGATGCTGGCCAGTCGCCGCTGGTTGTTTGTCGTCTCGCTGGGCGCATTTCTCGTCGCGGACTATTTCTTCACCATCGCCTGGTTCGAAGGATACCTGACCCTTGTCTGATGTCCTTTCCCCTATCGCCGGGCGCCCCCGCACCGGCATGCTGCTCTATGGGCTGGCGGCGCTGCTGGCACTGTTCGAAATCGTCGTTCTCTGGGTGGCGCTCCATCCCCAGGTCGATGCCGACTATCGGGCATATTTTCTCGATCAGACCATCACCTGCCTGCCGCAGCCGGTCTCCGGCGCGTACCAGTTGGGCCAGGCCATATCCTTTACGTCCGAGAATTCCGGTCCGGCCAAGACCCTGCGCGTCTGCGGTTGGGATGGCCCGGCGGGTGACGGCCTTCATTCGGTAGGGACGCGCTCGCTGCTCCGCTTCGCCCTGCCGGATGCCCATGGCCAGCTTCGCCTGACCCTCGAGATGGCCGCCATCGCGGTCGATGGCCATCCACAGCAGCGCGTCGGCATTTCAGTTAACGGCATCGCCTTCGCCGACATCACCATTTTGGCCGGCGAGACGCGGACCATCACCGCGCTGGTGCCGCCCGAGGCCTATGACATCAATCCTCAGCAACTGGATGTGGCGCTGGATTTGCCCGACGCGGTGAAGATGAACCCCATCGACATCGAAACGCGCTGGCGCGCCATCAAGCTGATTTCGGGACGGCTCGGGCTCTAGGCCGGCAGCAGGCGCAATTGCCGCGGCACGCCCGCCGACACACGATAGCGATGCTGGAAACGTCCCCGCCTCAGGAGCAGGCGGCAACGGCGCTTGCCGCTCAATGCCCGGAGCGTCCGCCGCGACAGGCCAAGCCGCCGGTAGCGCCGGCGCGCCGTGGTCTTCTCCGCCACTCGCCAGATCGTCCCCCAGGTCGTCCCCATTGACCCTCACCAGCCCCAAAATCCCACGCTAAGGCCTCGGCGGGAATGCGTCATCATTCACTTGCATGAGGTTTGCGAAAAATTCTCCAGGCTCCGGGGACAGGGCCTCGCTATCCCAAAGACAAGTGGGAACGGCCCGTGCGGGGTGGACAGTCTGGCCGCCATGCGCCTTGATCATCAACAGGGCCATTGATTCAGGGAGGGCTCGATGAGCTTTGCGCATTATCCGAGCCTTGCCGGGCGCGTGGTCTTCGTCACCGGCGGCGCCTCGGGCATTGGCGCCGATATCGTGCGGGCTTTCGTCCACAATGGCGCCAGGGTCGCCTTCGTGGATATCGACACCAGGGCCGGGAATGCGCTGGTCGAGGAATTGGCCGGTGCCGGGCAAACGCCGCTTTTCATCGCCTGCGACCTGACCGATATTCCGGCGCTGCAGGCGGCTATCCAGGATACGCGGCAGCGCCTGGGCGCCATCGCTGTGCTGGTCAACAACGCCGCCAATGACGATCGCCGGCCGATCGACCAGGTCACGGTCGACTATTGGGACCAGAGCCAGGCCATTAACCTGCGCCCGCAATTCTTCGCCGCCCAGGCCGTGCGCGCCCACATGCGCGAACTCGGCCATGGCTCGATCATCAATTTTTCCTCCATCGCCTGGCGCAGCGGCGCTGCCGCGATGGCGCCCTACGGGGTCGCCAAATCCGCCGTGATCGGGCTGACGCGGGCGCTGGCGCGCGACTTCGGCGCCGACAACATCCGTGTCAACGCCATCGAACCAGGCGCCGTGATGACCGAGCGGCAGCGCCGGCTCTGGTATCCGACCGAGGCCTCGATCGATGCCATGGTGCAGCGCCAGTGCATCCGCAAGGTCCTGCTGGGCGATGAAATCGCCCGTACCGTGCTGTTCCTTTCTGCCGACGACAGCCGCATGATCACCAAGCAATCCATAAAGGTGGACGCCGGCATGGCCTGAGGAGGGGCTGCGCATGCTTCGTATCGGTCTCAATCCCTATGGCCTGACTTATCATCTGGGCCTGCAGGGCCTCGGCACCCCGCGGGCCAACCCAGCCGCCGCCGGACTCGAGGGCTTTATCACCCTCGCCACCGAACTCGAAAGCCAAACGCTGGAACTCTGGGATGGCTGGCTCGCGCCCATGAGCGCGGGCGAACTCACAGCGCTGCGCGCCCGCCTCGAGGCGCTGCACATGTTGCCGGTGATCAGCACCGGCCTCCAGCATGCCGATATCGACGCCTGTATCCGTGCCGCCGAGGCACTCGGCGCCTCGCTTATCCGCATGGCGCTGACCCCGGTTCTGTGCGGCGATCGCTACGCTTTTGGGGCCCGATGGTATGAACTGGTGGCGGGCGTCTGGGAGCGCCTGGCCGCTTTCGCCGCCCGTGCCCGGGAGCATGGGCTGACGCTCGTCATCGAGAACCATCAGGATTTCACCAGCGGCGAGCTGGTCAATTTCTGCGTCGAGACCGGCCCGAATGTGGGCATCGTCTTCGACACCGGCAACACCTTCCCGGTCGGGGAGGCGCCGCTCGATTTCACCCGCATCATCGCACCGCACGTCCGCTACGTGCACCTCAAGGATTACCGCGTGCAATTCACCCCCGATGGCTACCGGCTGGTGCGTTGCGCCATCGGCGACGGCGCGGTGCCGTTTGGGGAACTGCTCGAAATTCTGGCGGCGCATCATGACGTGCTGCCCGCCGTGCTGGAGCCCGGTGCGCTCGATGTCCGGCATGTGCGCCTGCTGACGGCGGACTGGTGGAAGGGTTATCCGCCCCGCGAAGCCGAAGCCCTTGCGGCGTGCCTGTTGGCGGCGCAGCGCCACCGCCTGCCAGACGATGCCGACTACCGCACCCCGTGGGAGCGGGGAGCCGATGGCGAGATTGCCCGATACGAGCTGGATATGATCCGCCGCAGCGCCGCCAACATGCGGGCGTTGGGGCTTTGGGGGAATTAGGGAGAAGTTCATGACCAAGGAATTGAGCGGCAAGATCGCCTTCGTCACCGGCTCCGGCCGGGGCCTGGGGAGCGTCATGGCCCGGCGCCTGGCCGAGATGGGCGCCGACGTCGCCATCCACGACCTCAGTTGGGAAGCCACCGCCAAATATGGCGAGGCTGCCGATCTCGGCGAAATGGTCAAAAGGATCGAGGCGCTGGGCGTGCGCTGCCTCGGCGTTACCGGCAATATCGGCGATCCGCAGGCAATAGCCAGGATGC
The DNA here is from genome assembly GCA_036499825.1 of Devosiaceae bacterium. Taxonomy (GTDB): domain Bacteria; phylum Pseudomonadota; class Alphaproteobacteria; order Rhizobiales; family Devosiaceae; genus Paradevosia. The sequence goes on along the minus strand of DASYCZ010000009.1, from coordinate 54,570 downwards.
GCGAGGCCATCGAGACGGGGCTTGGCGAGGTGCAGATCCTGGTCAACTGCGCCGGTGGCGATATCGGGGCCTCGGGCAACAAGCCCAACCCCAACAATGCGCTCGACATTTCCTATGAGGACATGACGACGCTCATCAACAACAACCTGTTGGGCACCATGCTGGTGACGCAGGCCTTCGTGCCCCCGATGGTGCGTGCCGGCGCTGGCACGGTGATCAATATCGCCTCCGCCGCCGCTCATTTCGGCGTCTCCCCCGAAGTGGTCTATTCGACCCTGAAGGCAGCGGTCGTCCACTACACCAGGTGCCTCGCCAAGGAGCTGCGCGACGATGGCGTGCGCATCAACGCCGTCAGTCCGGGCGCCACCAAGTCGGCGCGCTTCCAGGCGACACGCGTCACCGATCCGGAACGCATGGATTCCTCGATCAAGTCGCTGAACCGCTATGCCGAGCCCGACGAGATCGCCGATGCCGTCGGCTTTTTGGCCAGCCCCCGCGCCAAGTTCATCAACGGCCAGGTGCTGCGCGTCGATGGCGGCGTAACGCTGTTCCCGGGCTAAGGGCGGCCCTTGCGGCGTTGCGGTTTCTGGTGCCTAATTCACCCGTGGTAGGGGGTATGCCATGACGATGACGCGCGAACGCCTGCGAGAGCTTTTCGGGATGGAGAGCAACGCCTTGCGCGTGCGCACCTCCGATGTCGACGTGCATGGCAATTATCGCGTCGAGCGGCTGAGCTTCGAGTCCGATCGCGGCGACGCCGTCCGCGGTTTTCTTACCCGTCCGGCTGAAATTCTGCACCCGCGGCCCGCAATCCTTTATGCCCATGCCCATGGTGCGCGCTATGACATCGGCGCTTCCGAACTGCTCAAGGGGCGTCCGGCGCTGCTGAATCCCTTGGGCCCGGTCCTCGCCGAGGCCGGCTATGTGAGCCTTTGCATCGACATGCCGACGTTCGGCGACAGGGCCAACATTTCGGAAAGCGCCGCCAGCAAGGCCGCCATCTGGTACGGGAAGTCGCTCTTCGGCCAGATGCTGGAAGAGCAGGCGGCCGCGCTCACCTATCTCGCCTCGCGCAGCGATGTGGACGCCCGCCATATCGGCGCCTTCGGCATCTCCATGGGCTCGCTCTTGAGCTTCTGGCTGGCGGCGGTCGATACCCGTATCGCGGCGGTAGCGCATCTTTGCTGCTACGCCGATTTTGCCACCATGATCGAGACCGGCGCGCATGACGGTCACGGCGTCTACCTGCTGGTGCCGGGCCTGTTGTCCCACACCAGCCCCGGCCGCATTGCGGGCCTGGTGGCGCCGCGCCCGCAACTGATCTGCGTCGGTACCGACGATGCCTTGACGCCGCCGCTCGCGGTCGATCGCGCCTGGGCCGAAACCTTGCCGGCCTATATGGAGGCGGGGGCCCCCGATGCGGTGACGCTTACGCGCGAGAACGATATCGGCCACGAAGAGACGCCGGCCATGCGCGAGGCCATGCTGCGGTTCTTCGCAACGCACCTGCGCGTCGATCCCAGCGTCTAGAGCGTTTGCAGGAAAAGTGGATGCCACTTTTCCGCCTCGAAAACGCGCCAAAACAAAGACTAAGAGCGTTCGTTTTGATGCAATCAAAACGTAAAGCGCTCTAGGCGCCACCTGGTACTGGTAGCCCGACCTTTTTCAGCAGTTCGGCGAAGCTATCGTCCTGGTAGAGCAGCCGGAACGCCGGCTCGATCCGCATGCCGAGCACATCCGCCTCCTGGCGCTCGACCGCTATCGTCAGATAGTCGAGGGCCGTGGGCCCGTCCCCCATGCTGGCCGCCGTGACCGCCAGCTTATAGGCGGGCTCGCGGCCCAGCGCGTACTGGCGGCGCTGTTCTTCCAGCATGGCGCGGAACATGCCGACGCTGCCGCTAAGCGCAAAGCCGCGCCGTGCGGCCGTGGCGATGGCCTGGCGCGCCGCCTCCCCGGTGATTTCGGCAGTGGCCTGATATTCGTCGAGGAAATCGGCATAACGCTGCTGGTCGAGATAGATCGTCGCCAGATATTCCTTGGCGGGCAGGAAGCCGGGCTCATGCGCTTCCAGATCTTGCAGCAGCCCCAGTGCTTCCGGCGTACGCCCGGCATGGAACAGGATCAGCGCCTTGTTGGCTAGGATGGACCGCGATTGCGGGTCGAGCCGCTGGGCGCGGTCGATCATCTCCACCGGGCGCTGGAAACTGCCCATATGCATGGCGGTCAACGCGTACCAGTGCAGCGTCTGCGCCGCATTTGGGTCGAGCGCCACGGCGCGCTCGAACAGCTCCGCCGAGCGGGTGAAGGCGTGATCGCCATAAAAGGCCGCAAAGCCCAGGGCCGCATAGCCGATGGCGAGCCTTGGGTCGAGCGCCACGGCCCGCTCGCCCTCGGTTTTCGCCCTGGCATAGGCGGGGGCTGACGGAGCGTCCGTGTACTGGCTGATGAGGTTGTAGGCGATGGCAAGCCCGGCATGGGCCTCGGCATAATCATCGTCCATGGCGATGGCCTGGGTGAAGGCGTCGATGGCGCGGGAGATGCCGTCGCCGGTGCGCGTATTCCATTGGTAGCTGCCCAGCAGATACAGCGCCTGCGCCGCCTGCGGGGGCTCGTGCCGTGCCGCGACATGCTGAACACTGGGATGCGTTTGCGCCTGCGCCGAGAGATACGCGAGGCCCGAACCAAACACGATGACGACCCCGGCGGTGATGGCGGGGCCCATCCACGTGGGGCGGCGCGATATGGGGACGGCAGGGTTGCCCACCTTCGGCGCGGTGGTTGTCGCCTTGCCGGTCAGCCAGCCGTCCAGTTCCTCCACATAGGCGAAGACTGAGGTCTTGGCCCCGCCCGGTATGCGCCGCACCGGCAGGCCGCGGCTCACTTCCCAGCGTTTGACGGTGCGCTCGTCCTTGCCGAAATAGGCGGCGATTTCCTTCCAGCTGTTCAGCCGGCGGCTTGCCGAAATGCCGGCTTCGCCTGCGCGCGTGTTCCCCCTGGCAGTCAACGTCGCCCCCTGCGTCTCGTCCCAGCCGCCACCACCACGCGGTCTCTGCGGCTGGCCCACACAATAGCGTAACCGCGGGGAATTAATCCACGCGGCCGCGCGCGGCGACGGGCAGGGTCTCGACCACCGTGTCACCGCTGACCAGCGTCACACGGTCGAACAAATTGCTGACGACGCAGGCATGGTTGGGAATGATGCGCACACGCTCGCCAATGGCGGGCCGGCTCGCCGAGCCGGAGAGGTCGACGATGCCGTGCTCTTCGCTGAGCCCCGTGATGGCGGCTCCCGGATAGCCCACGATGCGCCCATGGCCATCGAGGCCCAGCGTGTCGCTGGTCAGCGTCTTCGAGCCGGCATCGATGATGGCGCGATCCGGCGTCGGCCGGCTGACCACTGTCGCCAGGACGCTCAGCGCGCAGTCTTCATAGGAGGCGACGCCCTTCGTCACCTGGTAACGGTCGAGATAGATATAGGTGCCCGGCCGGTATTCGTTGACGACGCCGGCCTCATGGGCATGCCAGACATCGGGCGTGCCGCCGCTGGAGATGATCTTGGGCGTGAGGCCTGCCTCGTCCAGCAGCAGTTTGGCATTGGTGAGAAACGCCTGCGCCTCCTGCGGCTTGCCGGCCGCCGGATAGGTCATCAGGCCGTCAAAGCTCAGGCCCGGCGCCGCGGCGATCGTGCGCGCCAGCGCCACGGCCGCCTCCGGCGTCTGCACGCCGCAACGGCCCATGCCGGTGTCGCATTCGACCAGAACGCTGAGCTTGTGCCGGGGGTCGGTGAAGGTTGCGGCCAGGCCCTCGACGGTCACCTCGCTGTCGGCGGTGACGGCGATCTTGACGCGGTTGTGGAGCGCCATGAGGCGGGCGAGTTTGGCTGCGCCGATGATGTTGTAGGGCAGGAAGATGTCGTCGATGCCGGCATCGGCCATTACCTCGGCCTCGCCGAGCTTCTGGCAGGTGATGCCTACAGCGCCCAACTCGATCTGGCGCTGCGCGAAGCGCGGCAGCTTGTGGGTCTTGATATGCGGCCTCAGCGGCAGGTTATGCGCATCGGCATAATCCTGCACACGCTTGAGATTGGCCTCGACGCGATCGACGTCGATGAGCACGACCGGGGTTTCGAGGTCGTCGATCTGCATGCTTATCCCCTCAGGACTTCGTTGACGAACCGCAGATTGCCGGCGGTGAGGCCGGCATCGACCGCGATGGTGACGCCCGTGATCCCCGACGAGGCGGGGGCGGCCAGGAACAGCACGGCCCGCGCCACTTCCTCAGGTGTCACCATGCGGCCGAGCGGGTAGTGCGGCAAGACCTGGCTCAGCAATTGCGGGCGCTTTTCGAGCCGGTGATCCCAGGCAGGCGTTCTGACCGAGCCCGGCGCCACCACATTGGCGCGGATGCCCGCCCCGCCGCGCTCGACCGCCAGGGCCTTCGCATAGGCGATGAGCCCGGCCTTGGCCGCCGCATACGCCGGATTGCCGTAATGGGCGAGGCCGTTGACGGAGGAGACGAACACCACGCTGCCGCCGCCGCGCACGGCCATGGCCTCCACGATGGGCGCGGCGACGTTGTAGCTGCCGTTGAGGTTGATATCGACCTCGCTGGCCCAGATCTCGGTATCCACCTGCTCGAACACTTCACCTCGGGTGAAACCCGCATTGGAGATGAGTGCGTCGGGCACGCCCACGATCCGCATATGCTCGGAGATTATTTTCCTGGTCGCGGCGGCGTCGGTCACTTCGAACACCAGCCTGTGCGCGACATCGAGGCCATCCATCAGCGCCGGATCGCGGTCGGCCGCGGTGATGGTGGCGCCGGCAGTCCCAAAGGCCGCAACCAGCGCCCGGCCAATGCCGCCGCCGGCGCCGGTGATCAGCACATGCTTGCCGTCGAGGCGGAAAGGGTCGGTCATGGTCAATCCCGAGATGCGTTGCGTATCCGTTGAGCCGGACAGCGATTTAATTCACCCCGGCCGGCATTGCCAAGCCGATGTAATTTCCGTTCATTCGGCAAACCGGTTTGGTCCCACCTGGAGCCCGTCATGAACAAGCAGCACTTCGGCACCTCGCATGTCCCGCTTTCGCCCGCCGTCCGCGCCGGCGATTTCATCTATATTTCCGGCCAGGTGCCGACGGGCTCCAATGGCGAAGTCATCACCGGCGGCATCGAGGCGCAGACGCGCCAGGTGCTCGAGAACGTCAAGGCGGCCCTGGCGCTGGCCGGGGCGGAACTGTCGGATGTGGTGAAGACGCTGGTGATCCTGGAGGACGCCCGCGAATTCGCCACCTTCAACAAGACCTATGCGACCTATTTCCCCACGAACCCGCCGGCCCGCACCACAATGGAGGCGCGCCTGATGATCGACATCAAGATCGAGATCGAGGCAGTCGCCTATAAGCCGCTCTAGGGCTTCATCTGGTGCCAAGGAGCCGCAGGATTTGTCGTCTGCGTCTGCCTTCCCCTTGTGCGGAGGGATCAAGGGTGGGCGTGTGGCGGCCACAAAAGGTTTGCTGGCCTATGATCAGCTCGCCCGTTCCAATCGGAACCAGCGTGCCGGATCATCGAGCGCCGCCATGTGAGCGGGGCAGGGCAGGCTGGCTGCCTCGTCGGCGAGGCGTTCGGCTTCGATGAGGCAGGCTGAAAAATCCATGCAGCGCGGCGCCTCGGCCGGGGCTGAGGCAGGCCAGTCGCAGAGATCCGCAAAGGCGAAACGGGGCGGCGTCGACTGGCCGCCGCAGAGCCAGCGGCCCGAGGCGGCATCGACCTGGTAGAGCGGCAGGAAATCGGCGCCGCGCCGGGCGATGAAGGCGACCGCCGCGATCAGCGCCTCGATCGTTTCGTCGGAAAAGAAGAAGTTGAAGCTGAGGCGCACCCAGCCGGGGCGGAAGATGCCGAGGCCGCCGGCGATCAGCGCGTCGTAGCGCGCTGCCGTGTCGTCGCCGATCTTCAAGAGGTCGTGCCCATAAGGGCCGGCGCAGGAACAACCGCCGCGCGCCTGGATGCCGAACAGATCGTTGAGGAGGGCCACGACGAAATTGGGATGGAGGAGCGTGCCGCCCGAGCGGATGTTGAACGAAAAGATCGCCAGCCGCTCCGCTTCCGCCGAACCCAGGATCTCGATATCGGGATTGGCCCCCCAGGCCGCAAAGGCGCGGGCGACGGCGCGCTGCTCGGCGGCCTCTATGGCTTCGGCGCCGATATCGGCCTTCAGCTGCAGCACCAGGCCCGCCCGGATATCTCCCAGCACATTGGGCGTGCCGGCCTCCTCGCGCCGCTCGATATCGGCCACATAGCGATGCCGGGCCGCCGTCACATAGGCGACGGTACCGCCGCCGGTGATGGAAGGCGCGGCGCCCGCGAACAGGCGTTTGTCGGCAACCAGCACGCCCGAGGCACCGGGTCCGCCGATGAACTTGTGCGGCGAAAGGAATATGGCGTCGCAATGATCGCCGCGCCCCGGTGCGCTCTCGGCCATGTCGATGGCGAGATAAGGCCCGCCGGCGGCGTAATCGGCGAGGAACCAGGCGCCATGGGCATGCAGCAGCGCCCCAAGCGCCCGCATGTCGGTCTTGATGCCGGTAACGTTGGAGGCGGCCGAAAACGAGCCGAGCCGCAACGGTGCATCGGCATGGCGCCGAAGTTCCGCCGCCAGCGTTTCGAGGCAGATATGGCCGCGCGCATCGAGCGGAATGCGCACCACACGGACGCCCGCTTCGCGCCAGGGCAGGTCGTTGGAGTGGTGCTCGTAAGGGCCGATGAAGACCACGGCCTTGCCGTCATGCCGTTTGAGATCGAGCGCGCCGACCAGCTTGTTCACCGCGGCGGTGGCGCCGCTGCCCGAAAAGATCACCGCATGCCGGGCATCGGCGCCAACGGCACGCCTGATGGCCTCACGCGAGGCCTCGCGCAGGCGCGTGGTCTGCAGGCCCGTATAGGAGGTCTCGGTATGGGTGTTGGCGTAGAACGGCGCCGCGATCGCCGCCATGCGGGCCTCGACAAAATCGAGCGCACGGCCGGACGCCGTGTAGTCGGCATAAAGCAGCGGCCGCGCACCGAACGGGCCGGGGATACTGGCCCCGGCGCCGACAACGGCGGTCGCAATCAGGTCGATGAGGTCACACTGGTGCATGGCGTTTCGCGCTGCTGGGTTTGCGGCGGAATGCTAGCAAAGTGCGTAGAAAAAGCAAGGCATGCTTTATATGGAAGATAAATTGGAAGATTGTGCTAGAAAATCAAACATTATTGGTGTGAGTATATGGGCGGTTGGGGCTGACCTCCCCCCACCCCCAACCTTCCCGCAAGGGGCAGGGGCAATCCCCTGGCCAGGCAATGGTGCCTGCGTCGCCGGCCAGCGCCTCCCCTTGCGGGACTTCCCACCCGCAACCGCCCAGTGCCGGAGCCTGGGGAATTTCTCAGATGCTGGATGGCTGGCTTGCCGCGGGCAGGGATTCCCGGCCTGCGTTGGGATGAGATTGGGGTAGGGACGGTATTGGTGAGGTGTCGGTGCCTGTTGCCCCACCCCACCCTGGCCCTCCCCATCCAGCGGAGGGAAAGTGAAAGAGCCGCCGGACTCTCAGTCGATTTCCCCTCCCCTCAGAGGGGAGGGACTAAGGGTGGGGTGGAGCGCCACACGCCGCTCTATCGCAAACGTCCTCTGCCCCGACCATCCGGCCCCTATGCCGGCTGCACCAAATTGGCCATCAGCCGGAAGGCGCCTGGAACGAGACGGTCCATCTGGTGGTGAAGGACGAGGCTGGTGTGGGTGTGGCGGCCCTTGCCGACCTTGGCGGTGATGAGGGCGCCGCGAAGGGGCTTCTCACCGGCGTCGTGCATGGAGAGCAGGGGCGTATAGACCTTGTGCCATTGGGCGGCGAAGTAGAGGCCGCGTTCCTTGTTCCAGCCGGCGAAATCTTCCGGTCCGATGACGTTGGGGCCGGTGAGCAGTGGATTGTCCGGCTCCAGCACCTCCACTTGTGCATCGGGATTGGTGACCCGCCAGCGCAGCGAGGGCGAGCCGATGACGATGTGGCGCGGCGGTGTCCAGTCCGGGTCCCAGCCGTCGGAGGGGCGGTGGTAGAGGGTGACCAGGTGCCCGCCGGCTTCCACCCATTCCTTGAGGCGGGGCCGGGCTGCGGCGAGATCGTGCCTGAGGCCGAAAGCGAAGATGCCCACCACAATGGTGGTGTAACGCGAAAGATCGCCGGCCAGCGCCTCGGCATCGAGGGCGGTGACGTCGAGGCCCATGCGCGGCAGCCAGGTGCCCACATTGTCGGCGCCGCCGCCCACATAGCCGACCACGGCGCCCTTGGGCAGCACCAGATCGAGGGCCAGCACCCTCAGATGCTCCTCGGCAAAGTAGGCGGTGCGGCCAATATGCGGATAGGCGATGGGCGTGCTGCGGAAGGCCGGACGGCCACCGATGGTGGGCGTCAGCACGTAAAGCGCCGGATCCACCTGCTTGGGGGCGCTGATCATGAAGCCGCCATTGCGTGGCTTGGTGTCCCAGCCGGCCGGTGTTTCGAGCGCCACGATCGGGGCATCGGTATGGGCCTTGACCATCCATTCGCGTTCGCTGCTCGAAAGCGGCAGCAGGATGGCGGGCGGATCGAGTTCCAGCGGCTGTGCCGGCGCCACATGCAGTGCCTCATCGAGATCGAGGGTCTTCTCGACGCGGCGGCCGCCTACCTCGGCGGTCAGGCGCACAGAGGCCGGACCATTGCCGCCCAGCCGGGAAAAGCCCGGCAGGTATTGCGGGCTGAGCGGGGCGTCGGCCGCAACGCTCAGCGGATAGATGACGATATTGGCCTCGATGGCCGCGGCGCCCGACGTGACGCCCTGCGGCAGCACCGGCGTCACCTCGACATTGGCGGCGGTGCTGCCGTCTTCGAGATAGACCCTGAGGGTGCCGCTGCCGCCGGGGGCGAGGAAGTTCGGCTGGGCCCAGACTTCCGCCGCAACCCCCGCCGCTTCCAAGAGCGCCGCATCGACTTCGCGCTGCTTGCGCATAATGCGGTGGCCGATGAGAGTGCGGCTGTCGTCGGTCAGCTTGGCCTCGGCGCCCTCGAGCTGGCGGGCGGCCTCGGCGAGGTTTTCGATGATCCTGTCACGATCGGGAAAGGCCCCGAGCGCGGCGTTGATGGCTTCCTGCGCCAGCACCAGCGCCGTCGCCGCGCCATCCGGCACGCCGGGAAGCGCCGCCACATCCGCCAGCGTCGCCGGCAGGTTCTCACGGATATCGCTTTCGGTGCCATTGTGGGCACGGCCGAGCAGCAGGTGCAGCGGCCATTCGGTCTTGCGCTCGGAGCGCCAGCGGCCCATGCCCTGCGAGGCGTGATAGGTGCGCGACCACTCGCCGATCTGGTCGAACCCGGCGCCGGTCGCCGCGTCGCGGCCGGGTGCGCTCACCGTAAGGGTCGAGACGGGCGGGGGAACTTCGTCATCATAGGTGCCGCCGCCGCCGGACCAGGCGGGGAGATAGTATTTGCTCACCTGCCAGGTGCTAAGGCCCTCGGCGAAATGCTCCGGAAAGGCGTTGGGATCGGCGGCCAGCGCGATGGCGGCTTCCGCCGCCTCCGTCATGGCGCGGTGGTGGCCGTGCTGGCCGGGCACATCGAGGAAGGTCGGCAGCACGATATCGGGACGCTCGGTGCGATAGGCGCGCACCAGCCGCTCGATGATGCGGTCGCGGCCCCAGCGGCTGAGCGTATCCTTGCCGTTCTTGGAGAAGCCGAAATCATGCACCATGTCGTCGGGGCCATGGCCCAGCCAGGCGATGTCGGCGTCGATGACCCGGGCCGATTCCTCCATCTCGCGGCTGCGTACGATGCCCAGCGCGCCGGTGCGCTCCGGCCCCAGGCTGTTCTGGCCGCCTTCGCCGCGCGTCGAGCAGGCGACGACGACGCGGATGCCGAGGCCGAACCGCAACGCCGCCAACAGGCCGTTCTGCTCGTCGTCGGGGTGCGCGCCCGTATTCATCATGGTCAGCACCGATGTCAGGCGACTGAGGCTGCGATGCAGGGTGACAAGGGCGGGGGCGCTCTTCTGGCGCAACAGGCGCTCGCGATCGGTCAGCATGCAGGTCTCCTTACAGGGTCGTCGCCACCGGAGCGGCTTCGGGCTCGGCGGCAATATCAAGCTTGGGGGTAATGGTTTCGAGCAGGGGCAGGGCCGCGGCCCCGAGCGCCGCCGTCAGCTGGCCCGTCTGGCCGCGCATCAGCCGCGGCAGGGCGCGCTGCCGGCGGGTGGCGACCGAGCGCGGCAGCGGCGTCAGCGCGGCGATCAGGTCATCGATGACGGCGTCCGACAGGGCGCCGCCGATGATGATGGTTTCAGGATCGAGCACGTTTTCGAGCGTCGCGATCATGGGCCTCAAATGCCCCGCCGCCTCGGCGATCCAGCCGCGCAGCACCGGATGGCCGGCCTGGTGCAGGGCTTCGATGTCGGCCGGCGTGTCGGCGGCGATACCGGCCTGCGACAGCGTTTCGCGCAGCGCCTGCAGCGAGGCGTAGCGCTCCAGGCATCCCTCCTGGCCACAGGGGCAGGGGCGGCCGTGCGGCACCACGACCGCATGGCCGATTTCGCCCGCATTGCCGAAAGCGCCGCGCAACGGCAGGCCCTCGTTGACGATGCCGAGGCCCAGGCCCGCGCCGAAATAGATCATCAGGAAATTGTTGAGTTCGCGCCCCGCGCCATAAAGGCGCTCGCCGACGGCGGCCGCGGTGGCGTCGTTTTCGACCGTCACCGTCTCGTCGATCGCCACCCCGATGACGGCGCTCGCATCGACACCGCCCCAGCCGGGCAGGGTCGTGGGGCCCACCGAGGTCATGCCGTCGATATCGAAGGGGCCGGGCATGACGACGCCAACGCCCAAGAGCTCGACCTTGCGGCCGGCGACGCGGCTGCGGGCCGCGGCGATCTCGCCGGGCAGGCGTGCCGTGACGGTTTCGGGATCGGTACGCCGCAGCGGCACGATCGAGGACGAGCGCACGGTGCCGGCGAGATCGAGCAGCACCGTCACCATGTGATCGGCGGCGATCTCGACACCGGCCGTCATCGGCCCGTCCGGATTGATGGCGAACTGCAGGGGCGGCTGGCCGCGGCCATTGCGGCGCAGGCGACCGACCTCGACCAGCAGCCGGTCGGCGGCCAGCTCGTCGACGATATTGGCGACGGCCTGCGGGGTGAGTTGGGCCAGGCGCGCGATGCGCGTGCGGCCCAGCGGGCCATGGGCGCGGATCACGTCGAGCACGACGCGGCGGTTGTGAGTGCGGTTGCGTCCGGGATTGTTGCCCAGCGCAATGCGCCGTGGTGTACTGCCCTCGAACCCAGTCATTCCGCCTCCCTGTGGCCTTACGATGCGCAGGCGCGGCGAATAACTCAAGTAGATTATTTTATTGACATATGACCGGGTCCGGGCGAGCGTGGAGGATCGGGGCGCGACGAAACAGCGCCGCCGCGATGAGGAAAAACGCCGTGCTGCCGTTGTTCGGGCCGCAGCGAAGGCGACAAGGAGAGGGTCCAATAATGCGTAAGAGTCTACTTCTGGCCGGACTTGCAGCCGGCATCAGCCTTCTGGCCCACACGGCCGCCCAGGCTGTCGAAATCAACTACTGGCAGTATGTCTATGACACGCGCGTCAGCGCCATGGACGAGCTGATCAAGAATTTCGAGGCCGCCAACCCCGACATCACCGTCAAGCAGACGACCTTCCCCTATGACGATTACCAGACCAAGGTGATCGCAGCGCACGCCGCCGGCAACGGCCCGGACGTGCTGCAGTTCTATTATGGCTGGCTGGACCAGTTCAACAAGGGCGGTGTCCTGCAGCCCCTCGATCCGGCCGTGTTCCCGGTCGATGGCATCACCAAGGATTTCTTCCCGATCGTTTCCTCCATCTCGCGTGACGGCAAGTATTACGGCCTGCCCACCGCCGTGCGTTCGCTTGGCCTGTTCTACAACAAGAACCTGTTGAAGGACGCCGGCATCACCACGCCGCCCGCAACGCTCGACGACCTCGTCGCCGACGCCAAGAAGACCACCAAGACCGACGATGCCGGCAACATCACCTCGGAAGGCATCACGCTCGACCCCGCCGGCCAGGACCACCAGTGGTGGCGCGACGTGCTGGTGCGTCAGTTCGGTGGCGTGCCCTATGACGACAAGGGCAATGTCGCCTATGACGACGATGCCGGCCTCAAGGCTTTGACCTTCTACACCGACCTCGCCACCAAGGAAAAAGTCGGCTCGCTCGGCTTCATGGACGAAGGCCAGGCAGCCTTCAAGGGTGGCCTCGCCGCCTTCACCATCGACGGCACTTTCCGTCTGGGCAGCTTCAAGCCGATCACCGACTTCGAATGGGGCGTGACCGAGCTGCCGGCCAATGCCGACGGCACGCGGTCCAACTTCGCCAGCTTCTTCGCCAACGGCATTTCGGCCGACGCGACCGGCGACAAGAAGGCCGCCGCCGAGAAGTTCCTGCAGTACATCACCTCGCCCGAAGCCATGCAGATCTGGCTCAAGACCGTGGGTGAACTTCCGGCCCGCCGCGAAGCTGCGCTGACCCCGGAAAACCTCGCCGATCCGATCTATGCGCCCTTCCTCAAGGCGCTGGACTACGCGCACACCACTACCTTCGTCGACGAAGCCGGCCAGCGCCAGACCGCCATCGACATGTTCAACCGTGTCGTCCTCGAAGGCCAGGACCCCAAGGCTTCGCTCGACCAGGCAGCCAAGGCCGAACAGGCCATCCTCGACCAGGCCAAGAAGTAACCAGTGGCGAACCCCGCTTCCACTCTTGACGCCGACGCGACCCGCAAGGGCCGCGCCGGCTTTCGCCTGACGCTGAGGCAGCGCCGGGTGGTGTGGGCCTGGAGCTTCCTCGCCCTGCCGATCCTGTTCTATGGCTGGATCCGCTTCTACCCCACGATCAACGCCTTCTGGCTGTCGCTGACCGACTGGGACCTGATGAAGCCGGCCCAGTTCATCGGGCTCGAAAACTACCAGCGCCTGTTCGCCGACCCGATCTTCTGGAAGGTCTTCGGCAATACCTTCGAATATCTGCTGCTGGGCATGCCGATCAGCCTGGTGCTGAGCTTCGTGATCGCCTTCTTTCTCGATCGCGTGCGCATCATGCACGGCTTCATCCGCGCCCTCTATTTCCTGCCCTTCCTCACCACCGCCGCCGCCATGGCCTGGGTCTGGCGCTGGTTCTACCAGCCGGTCCCGGTCGGGGTGATCAACGACATTCTGGCGCGCCTCCATATTCCGGCGCAGCCATTCCTGCGCACCCCCGCACAGGCGCTGCCGGCCATCATGGTCACCGGCATCTGGGCCGGCCTCGGTTTCCAGATCATCATCTTCATGGCCGGTCTGCGCGCCATCCCCTCGACCTATTACGAGGCGGCGCGCATTGATGGCCTGGGTGAATGGGCGATCCTGAGGAAAATCACCCTGCCGCTGTTGAAGCCCACCACGGTGTTCCTCGTGGTGTTTTCCTCGATCGGGTTCCTCAGGATATTCGATCAGGTCTTCAACATGACCCACAACGACCCCGGCGGGCCGTTGAATTCCACCAAGCCGCTGGTGCTGATGATCTACCAGACGGCATTCTCATCCTACGACATGGGCTATGCGGCCGCGCAGACCGTGGTGCTGTTCCTGATCCTGCTTGCAGTGTCGCTCGTGCAGTTGTTCGTTCTGAGGGACCGCTGATGGCCGTTGCCGAACTTTCCCTCAACCGCAAGCCGGTCCGTCCGGGGCGGGTGATCGCCTGGACGCTGCTGCTGATCGGCGGCCTGATCATGATCACGCCGCTGTTCTATATGTTCTCGACCTCGCTCAAGACCTCGGCGCAGGTCTATGACCTCAAGCTGATCCCGTCCTCGCCGACGCTGAACAACTATTTCGCCGCCCTCGCGGACGGCAAGTTCCTGCGCTGGATGTCGAATTCGACTATCGTGGCGGTGACGGTCACCATCTCCAATCTCTTCTTCGACAGTCTCGTCGGCTATACGCTCGCCAAGTTCGAATTCCGCGGGCGCTATTTCATCTTCCTCGCCATCCTCTCCACCCTGATGATCCCCACCGAAATGCTGGTGATCCCGTGGTATCTGATGTCGTCGCAGCTCGGCTGGCTCGACAGCTACTGGGGCATCATGTTCCCCGGCATGATGACGGCCTTCGGCGCCTTCCTCATGAAGCAGTTCTTCGAAGGCGTGCCCGATGATTTCCTGGAAGCGGCGCGCATCGACGGGCTCAACGAATTCGCCATCTGGTGGAAGGTGGCGTTGCCGCTGGTGACGCCGGCCTTGTCGGCGCTGGCGATCTTCACGTTCCTGGGCAACTGGACCTCGTTCTTCTGGCCGCTGATCGTCACCACCAGCAACGAGCTCTATACGATCCCGGTGGGCATATCGAGCTTCTCGGACGCCCAGGATACGCGCTGGGAAATGATCATGACGGGCGCGGCGCTCTCGACCCTGCCGACGCTGATCGTGTTCCTGGTGCTGCAGCGCTTCATAGTGCGCGGTGTCATGCTGGCCGGGCTGAAGGGGTAGGCGATGGCTCACAACGATCCCCGTCATCAGGACAAGACTGTCTTCCCCGACCCCACCTACAAGGACACGGTGCTGCGGCCGCTATTCGACGGCGCCAAGACGCACCATGTCGATGGCTTCCGCCGCATCGACCGCGCCCATCTGGTCATGCTGCATGAAACCGGCATTCTCGATGCCCAGCAGGCCGGCGCCATCGCCAGGGCGCTGGATTCCATCGATGCCGAGATCGACGTCGAGGCCCTGACCTATACGGGTGAGGTGGAAGATTTCTTCTTCCTCATCGAAAAGGAACTGAAGGTCCGGCTGGGGCCCGACCTGGGCGGGCGCCTGCATACCGCGCGCTCGCGCAACGATATCGACCATACCCTGTTCAAGCTCGGCCTGAAGGCGCGCATCGATCCGCTTCTTGAGAAGATGGCCAACCTCATGTCGGTGCTGATCGACAAGGCCGCCATCGAAAAGCAGACGCTGATCGTCGCCTATACACATGGTCAGCCGGCGCAGCCCACGACCTTCGGGCATTATCTTGCCGCCATGATCGAGGTGTTGAGCCGCGATATTGCCCGCATGCTGGCGGCGCGAGAGATCGTCGATTTTTCGCCCATGGGCGCCGCCGCCATCACCACCACGGGTTTTCCCATCGATCGGCAGCGTGTCGCCGAACTGCTGGGTTTTTCGGCGCCGCTGCAGAACTCCTATAGCTGCATCGCGGCGGTCGACTACATCACCTCCACCTATGGGGCGCTGGAGCTGGCATTCCTGCATCTCGGGCGTCCGATCCAGGATTTCCAGTTCTGGACCAGTTTCGAGGTCGGACAGATCTATGTGCCCAACGCCTTTGTGCAGATCTCCTCGATCATGCCGCAAAAACGCAACCCGGTGCCGATCGAGCATATGCGGCACCTGTCGAGCCAGACCATGGGCCGGGCTCGCGCCGTGCTCGACATCATGCACAATACCCCGTTCACCGACATGAACGACAGCGAGGGCGAGACCCAGGGCTTTGGCTACCAGGCCTTCGATACCGCCTATCGGGTGCTCGATCTCCTGGCCGCGCTGGTCTCGGGCATCAGCATCGATCCGGAGCGGGTTGCCGACAATATCCGCCGTTCCTGCATCACCGTCACCGAATTGGCCGACACGCTGGTGCGCGAGGAGAACCTGTCCTTCCGTCAGGCTCACGAGATCGCCGCCGCCGTGGCCCGCGCCGTGGTCGCCCAAAAGGGCGATCTCGGCAAGGACGGTTTCGCGCCGTTTGCCCAGGCTTTCAGTCACGCCACCGGCCGTGCTTCGCGCATCGGCACGCAGCGCTTCGCCGAGATCGTGTCGCCCCAATACTTCGTCGCTGTCCGCGACCGTTTCGGCGGTCCTGCCCCGGCGGCCCTCGACCAGGCGATCGCGGGTTATCGCGATACCCTCGCCGGTTTCCTCAATGAAATCGAGGCGCATGCCGGCCGCGAGGCCAGGGCTGCCGCCTCGCTGCACCAGCACTTCCAGGCCCTGATCGGAGAGCCCCATGGCAAGAATTGACCTCGACGGTCTCGTCAAGCGCTACGGCAAGACTACCGCCGTTCATGGCATCGACCTCGCTATCGGCGATGGCGAATTCGTGGTGCTGATCGGGCCGTCAGGCTGCGGCAAGTCGACGACTTTGCGCATGCTGGCCGGCCTCGAGGATATCAGCGGCGGCACCGTCCGCATCGATGGTGCCGTGGTCAACGACATGGAGCCCAAGCAGCGCAATGTCGCCATGGTGTTCCAGAACTACGCCATCTATCCGCACCTGACGGTGGGGCAGAACATCGGCTTCGGGCTTTATACGTCCAAATTCGACAAGGACGAGAAGCAGCGCCGCATTGAGGCCGCCGCCGCGACGCTCGGCCTCACCGACCTGTTGAAGCGCCGCCCGTCCGAACTTTCCGGCGGCCAGCGCCAGCGCGTCGCCATCGGCCGCGCCATGGTGCGCGACCCCGTGGCCTTCTTCTTCGACGAGCCGTTGTCCAACCTCGACGCGCAGTTGCGCGCGCAGATGCGCATCGAGATCAAGCGGCTGCACCAGCGGCTCGGCACCACCATGGTTTATGTGACCCATGACCAGGTGGAGGCCATGACGCTGGCCGACCGCATCGTCATCATGCGCGACGGCCGCATCCTGCAGGTGGGCACGCCCACCGAACTCTACGAAACCCCGGTCGATATCTTCACGGCGCGTTTCATCGGCAGTCCGGCCATGAACTTCCTGCCCGGCACCGCGGCTGGCCAGGCCTCCGACAAGGTGACGGTGGGCGTGCGTCCGCATGACCTCTTGATCGGCGAAAGCGCCGGCGGCGGCATTACGCTGAAGGGCGACGTCACCGCCATCGAGCCGCTCGGCGCCGAAACCCTGGTGCATCTGGATATCGCCGGCACCGAAGTCATTGCCACCGCGCCCGGCAAGGTCGTCCCCAAGGTCGGCACCACCGCCACGGCGGTGGCAACCACGGATTCGCTCTATCTGTTCGACGCAGAAACCGAAAAGGCGATCGGGCGGGGTTAGGCGGATTATCGGGGAGGCCTCACCTCTGTCCCCATTTGCCCTGTTACTTCCCCACCCACGGGGTCATTCCGGCGGAGGCCGGCAATCCATGTGGGGGCGTCCCACAGGCTGGATTTAGCGGTTCGCCACGGACCTGGATTCCGGCCGGCGCTGCGATGACACCGAGATGGGGCGGGGTGTGTGGGCATAAGGCCTCAACCCGCCCCCATCTGGGCAGCTGCCTTGGCAGCTCACGGGGCATTCCGGGGGCTTGCTACAGCACCCCGCCATCCTTGCCGAACACATGGCAGTTGACCGGATCGACATAAGCCGTGATTGACGTCCCCGCAGCCAGCCGCCTTTGGCCGTCCAGCGCGATGGCGAGCGGCTGCCCGTCCATGGTGGTGGCATAGATCAGCGTTGAATCGCCCAGCTGTTCGACGAGGTCCACGCGCAATTCGGCCAGGCGCTTGCCCTGGCCTTCATTGAGCGAGATGTGCTCGGGCCGCACGCCGAAGGTGATGGCCTCGCCGGCCACGCCCTTGCCGTGGCGGCTGTTGATCTCGATGGTGCTGCCGGCGGTCTCGATCTGCAGCGCCGGGCCGTTGGCGCTCTTCAGCACGCCGGTCAAAAAGTTCATCTTGGGCGAGCCGATGAAGCCGGCGACGAACTTGTTCCGGGGGTTGTTGTAGAGCTCGAGCGGCGCGCCGACCTGCTCGATGTTGCCGGCGTTCAGCACCACGATCTTGTCGGCCATGGTCATGGCCTCGACCTGGTCATGCGTCACATAGACCATGGTATTGCCCAGGTCATTGTGGAGCTTGGCGATCTCGACGCGCATCTGCACGCGCAGTTCGGCATCGAGGTTGGACAAGGGCTCGTCGAACAGGAAGAGCTTGGGTTCGCGCACGATGGCGCGGCCGATGGCGACGCGCTGGCGCTGGCCGCCCGAGAGCTGCTTGGGCTTGCGCTGCAAGAGTGGTTCGATCTGCAGGATCTGCGCGGCGCGCTTCACCCGCTCGGCGATTTCGGCCTTGGGCAGCCGCGCCGTCTCCAGCCCGAAGGCAAGGTTCTTGTAGACGCTCATATGCGGATAAAGCGCATAGGACTGGAACACCATGGCGATGCCGCGCTTGGCCGGTGGCACGTCGTTCATGCGTTCGGTATCGATGAGCAGGTCGCCACCGGTGATTGGCTCGAGGCCGGCGATCATGCGCAACAATGTCGACTTGCCGCAGCCCGATGGGCCCACGAACACCACGAACTCGCCGGGCTCGATATCGAGATCGACACCGTGCACGACTTCCATGTCGCCGTAATTCTTGACGACTTTTCTGAGGGCGACGCTGGTCGTCATCAAAGGCTCCTTGCTGCGGCGGCTGGAATCCAGCTGTTGTATTTGGGATGGCCGGCCGTGATCGGCATCTGCACTTCGGTATGGGTTTCCGAAGAGTGGTAGAAAGCGGTGACGATTTCCAGCGCCCGGCGGGAATCCGCCGTGGTCACCGGCAGGGGGCCCTTGCCGGTGAGGGCATCGTAAAACAACGCGATTTGGGTAGTGAAGCGCGGCGGCACGTCGCGCCAGTCCTTCAGCAGATCCTTGATCTGCGCATCGACCGCCTGTGAGGCCGGCACGATCTTCCAGGGCTTGGCGCCGGGCGAATAGGGCTCGTGGTCGCTCTCGATGGTGACGTTCTCGAAGGCCAGCCGGATGCGGCTGATCTGCTCCTGGCTGCCCAGCGTCGCCGTCAGCGAAGCCAGCGCCCCGCTCGCCAGCTGGCACGAGGCGCTGACGCAATCCTCGACCTCGATAGCGTTGACGCGGGTGGCGACGCGCCCGAAAAGCTGCGTCACCGGGCCCATGAGGTAAGTCAGGAGATCGTGGATATGGATGGAATGCGTCATCAGCACGCCGCCTAGTTCGCTCTTCCATTTGCCGCGCCAGGGCGTGGCGTAATAGTCGGGCCCGCGCTTCCACAAGGTCTCGGCGGTCGCGATATAGGGCTTGCCCGCAATGCCGGAATCGATGATGGCCTTGGCCTGCTGGATGCCGTTGCCATAGCGGTATTGATGGATGGGCATGAGCATGCCCCTGGCGGTCTTTTCGACCGCCATGATCTCGTCGACCTCTTTGAGCGAACCCACCAGCGGCTTTTCGGAGACCACGTGCTTGCCGGCCTTGAGGGCCGCGATGATCTGTCCGTGATGCAGCATCGGCGGCGTGCAGATATCGATGATGTCGATATCGTCCATGGCCAGCAGATCGTCGAAATTCGTAACCCGGCGTTCGATGCCGAATTCGTCCGCGACCGCCTTGAGGCGCTCCGGGTTGATGTCGCAGAGCGCCACGACCTTGAACTTGTCGGCATTGGGCAGATAGCCCTCGACGATGTGCGAGCGGCCGATGCCGCAGCCCACGATGGCGACGGTCTTGATCGCCGTCATTGCTGCCACGCCGTTCCGGCTTCCGCCATTTGCTGCGCCGTCAGCGCCAGCTCCATGGTCTTGAAGCAGCGTGCCTGCGGCATCGCCGTCTCGGTGCGGTTGAGGATGTCGGCGATCAGCTGCCGACCATAGGGCAGATCGACAGCGCTGCAATCGATGCGCTGCACACCTTTCTTGTCGACGAGGAACAGGTGGTCGGTGCCCGGCCGCCCATCGATATCGATATATTTGCGGATTTCAATATAGCCCTCTGTGCCCAGCAGCGTCAGGCGGCCGTCCCCCCAGGTCGGCAGTCCGTCGGGCGTATACCAGTCGACGCGGATATAGCCGGTGGTCTTGGGCGCGACGAGATGCATGTCGCCCACGTCCTGCAGGCCCGGACGCGTCGGATTGGCGCGGTTGGCGACACTTGCCGACATCACCTTCACGTCGAGCGTATCGGAGAAGAACAGGAACTGCTCCACCTGGTGCGAGGCGATGTCGCACAGGATGCCGCCATAGCGCTCGCGCCGGTAGAACCACTCGGGCCGCTTGTTGAGGCGCACCGCATGGGGGCCAAGGCCCACGGTGTTGGCCAACTGGCCGATGGCGCCGGCCTTGACCAATTCGCCCGCCTTGACGGTGGCCCGCGTCTCGAAATGCTCGGAATAGCAGATCGAATAGATGCGTTTGGTTTCCGCCTGCACCGACTTGATCAGCTCCAGCTGCTCGAAGGACACCATGCCGGGCTTGTCGGTCATCACGTCCTTGCCGTGGCGCATGGCGGCGACCACGATGGCGGCACGGTCGCCCGGGATGGCGGCGCTGACGATGAGCTTGATGCTCTCGTCTTCGAGGATTTCATCCATGGTGGCGATGCGCTTGGCCTGCGGGTAGCGCTCGCCGAAGCTCTTGGCCAGGTCGTCTTCGGGCGCATGGAAGGAGACGAACTCCGCCCCGGCGCGCAGCATCAGGTCGACCTGACCCTCGATATGATTGTGGTTGATGCCGATGACGGCGAACTTGATGGTCATGAAGACTGTCCGATTGAGAGCGTCACCGCTTCATTCCGGTGGTGGCGATACCCTCGATGAGCAGCCGCTGGAAGAAGAGGAAGAACAGGAAGATGGGAACGAGGCTGAGCACCGACATGGCGAACAGGCCTCCCCAGTCGGATTCGGCGCTGGAGTCGACGAAGGTACGCAGCCCCAGCGTGACGGTGTAGGTGCGGATGTCGCTGAGATAGATCAGCGGACCGAAGAAATCGTCCCAGGTCCAGATGAAGGTGAACACCGCCGCGGTCGCCAGCACCGGCATGGAGAGCGGCAGCATGATCTTCCAGTAGATGCGCCACGGGCTGCACCCGTCCATCGCCGCGGCTTCGTCCAGTTCCTTGGGAATGCCCCGGAAGAACTGCACCATGAGGAAGATGAAGAAGGCGTCGGATGCCAGGAACTTCGGCACCACCAGCGGAAGGATGGTGTTGACCCAGCCAAGCTTGAGGAACAGCACATATTGGGGGATCAGCGTCACCTGGTAGGGCAGCATGAGCGTGCCCAGCATCATGGCGAACCAGAAGCCGCGCCCCTTGAACTGCAGCCGCGCGAAAGCGAAGGCGGTCAGCGAACACGCCGCCAGATTGCCCGCCACGGACAGGATCGAGATGGTGAAGGAGTTGAGGAAGAACGTGCCGAAGCTGACGCGCAACCCGTTCCAGCCGCGCACATAGGCGTCGAGGCTGAAGCTCGAGGGGATCAGCGAGGACGACGAGAAGATCTCGTTTTCGGGTCGGAAGGACGACGCCAGCATCCACAGCAGCGGATACAGCATGATGATGGAAACGCCGACCAGGACCACATGGGCGAGCACCGTCAAGACCTTGCGCCTCAGGCGGGCATTGGGTGCGGTGACGACGGTGAGTTGTTGCGCCTCAGTCGTCATAATGCACCCAATAGCGCGAGGTCAGGAACGAGAAGGCGGTGAAGAAGGCGATGATCGCCAGCAGCACCCAGGCCAGCGCCGAGGCATAGCCCATGCGGAAGAAGCCGAAGGCCTCCTGGTAGAGATAGAGCGTATAGAACAGCGTCGAGTTGATCGGATTGCCGGTGCCGCTCGAAATGATGAAGGCCGGCGTGAACGACTTGAACGCATCGATGGTCTGGATCACGGCGTTGAAGAAGATCACCGGCGTCAGCAGCGGCAGCGTGATCTTGACGAACTGCCGCCAGCGCGAGGCGCCATCGAGGCTGGCCGCCTCATACATGTCGGATGGAATTTGCCTGAGGCCGGCAAGGAAGATGATCATCGGCGAGCCGAACTGCCAGACCGACAGGATGATCAGCGTCCACAGCGAATAGCGCGGGTTGGAAATCCAGCTCGGCCCCTGGATGCCGATCGTGGCGAGCAGGTCGTTGACCAGCCCGTCCCCGGAAAACAGGTTCCGCCACAGCACCGCGATGGCGACGCTCGCCCCCAGCAGCGATGGCAGGTAGAAAATGGCGCGATAAAGCGGCAGGCCCTTCATGCCCTTGTTGAGGAGCATGGCCACCATGAGCGCGAAGACCAGTTTCAGCGGCACCGAGAACACCACGAACATCAGCGTCACCCGCATCGACTGCACGAATTTGGGATCGGCGGTGAAGATGCGGGTGTAGTTCGCCGTGCTCACCCAGTCGGGTGTGGTCAACAGGTCGAAATTGGTGAAGCTGAGATAGAGCGATATCAGCGCCGGGCCGATGGTGAGGCAGAAAAAGCCCAGCATCCAGGGCAGAAGGAACAGGTAACCCGCCCCGTTCTGCGCCCAAAAGCGTGACCAGGCCGAAGCGGCAGCGGGCTTCGTGCCCGCATACCCCGCCGCCACAGTGGTGCTGTTTATCGCCATGCGTTTAACCTGCCCGGCTGAGAATATCGCCGACCGTATGCAGGAAATCCGGGCCGGCATCTTTAGGCGATTGCTGGCCGAAGGCGACTTCCTGGCTCTTGGTCTTGAGCGCAACTTCCACTTCGCCGGCCGCCGCGGGCGGGGCCGGCGGCGCGGCGCCCACGATGGGGCTGAGATCGTTGATGTACTTCACCGCAAGGCGGCTCTGCTCGTCGAGATCGGGCCCGATGGCATCGCGCACCTTGGAGGCCACCGGCACCCCGCGCTCCACGCCCAGCGCGGCGCCGGCCTTGAGGTCGTTGACGAAGAAGTTGATGAAGGCGATGGCATCGTCCTTGGCTTTGGAGGTCGAGGCCACCGAGAAGAACTGCGAGGAATTGCGATAATGCCCGCCCGCCGTCTTGGGCGCGATCATCGGGAAGATCGAGATTCCCAATTTGTCCTTGACCAGCGCCTGGTAGGTCACGAGCTGGTTCGAGGTGGTGATGGCGGTGGCCGCCTTGCCGCGGACCAGGCCGCTGGAATCGAGCGAGCCGGTATCGATGGCCTGCTCGTCCGGGCCAAGGCAGACGCCGGCGGCCCTGAGATCAGCCCAGAGCTGGAACCAGTCGGTGACGTCGCCCTCGGCGAAGGCCGCCTTGCCGTCGGCGGTGTACAGGGCCTTGCCGCGCTGGCGCAGCCAGTTTTCGAACAACAGCTCCACGCCGCTGCCATCGGCGCTCAGCACCATGCCGGGATTGGCTTTGGCGAAGGCCGGGCCCATCTTCATGAGGTCGTCATAGGTGACGCCCATAGGATCGAATTCAAGGCCTGCCTTTTCGATGGCGGCCGCATTGGTGACCATGGCGCCGGTCGCAGCGCCGAGGCTAATGCCATAGAGCTTGCCGTCGATGGTGCCGTTGGTGATCTGGTCCTTGTCGATGTCGGACGTATCGAGAGTTTTGCCGACGGCCTCATCTAGCGGGGCCAGCGTGCCGCGGCGGGCATATTCGCCGATATAGCGGTAATCCATCTGGATGATGTCGGGAGCGTTGCCGCCGGACACCTGCGTTGCCACCTTGGGCCAATAGCTGTTCCAGTCGAGGAACTCGCCGGTAATGTCGAGGCCGGAATGCGCGGCCTTGTAGAGGTCTGCCACCGCATAGGTGCGGTCGGCGCGGGGCTGGCCGCCCCAAAAGATCAGGCGCAGCGTTTCCTGCTGCGCGAAAGCTGCGCGCATGGGCAGGGCCGTCGCGGCCATAAGGGCGGAGGTGCCGGCAAGAAACTGTCGCCTGTTCGCCTTGAAATTCAAAATCGTCTCCGAATGAATGACGTTGTCGCTGTGAGTTGGAAAAGCGACCGCGCACCCCCGTGGGGGATGCGCGGACGTAGGGTTTATTTGGTGGCCGAACGCGCCAGGATTTCGTTGGCGGCCTTGACGAAGGCCGGGCCTGCATCTTCCGGCGAGGACTGCCCGAAGGCCACTTCCTGGCTGGTGCTCAACAGCAGCGAGATGTCGATTTCACCGGCCGCGGTGGGCGGGGTCGGCGGGATGGGGCCGACGAGATCGCCGAGATTGCCCACGAAATCCAACGACACCTTGTTGAGCGCATCGAGCATCGGGGCAACGATCTCGCGGGCCGCCTTGGAGGCGTCGACGCCGCGTTCGATGCCCAGCGCCTTCACGGCTTCCGGGTCGTTGACGAAGAAGCTGATGAACTTGGCAGCCTCTTCCTTGTTCTTGGAGCCGCCGGCGACCGACCAGAACATCGAGGGCTTGCGGTAATGGCCGCCCGTAGCGCCGGGCTTGATCCGCGGATAGTTGGTGATGGTCAGCGGATCCTTGAGGATAGCCTGGTGGGCGACGAGCTGGTTGGAGTTGGTGAAGATCGACGCTGCCTTGCCGAGTGCCAGCATGGTGTTTTCCAGTGGGCCGGTATCGAGGGCCTGATCTTCCGGCGACACGATGATGCCTGCGTCACGGAAGCCCTTCCACAGGTTGAACCATTCGGTCATGTCTTTTTCGTCGAAGCCGAGCTTGCCATCGGCGGTATAGAGGGCCTTGTTGCGCTGGCGCAGCCAGTTCTCCAGCGCCGGCTCGACGCCGCTGCCGTCCTGGAAGGCCTTCATGCCGACGCCGGCCTTGTCGAAGGCTTCGCCGATCTTGGGGAAGTCGTCGTAGGTCGTGTCCTTGCCGGGCAGGTCGATGCCGGCCTTCTTGAAGGCCGCCGTGTTGACCGCCATGGCCACCGAGTTGGCGCCCAGGCTCACGCCATAGAGCTTGCCGTTGACCTTGCCGCCATCGACCTGGTCCTGGTCGAAATCGGAGATGTTGAGGGCCTTGCCGACGAATTCGTCGAGCGGCGCGATGGCGTTACGCGCCGCGTATTCGACGATGTAGCGATAATCCATCTGGATGATGTCGGGGGCATTGCCGCCGGCGGTCTGGGTCGCGAGCTTGGGCCAATAGTCGTTCCAGGCCAGGAACTCGCCGTCGATGGCGGCGCCGCCGGCCTTGGCGAACAGATCGGTCGCCTTGTAGGTGAGATCGGCGCGCGCCTGGCTGCCCCAGAATGTGAGGCGCAAATTGCCCGCCTGGGCGAGTGCCGGCCGGATGCCGGCCGCGGCGGCCGCCATCAGCGCCGTGCTTCCCATCAGGAATGCGCGCCTGTCGATACGATAGTTCATTCAATCCTCCCTTTAACCTGCTTTGTGCTGGTTCCCACGCCCGCCGGCTCCGCGGCGGCGTCTAGGCTCGTTGCCGGCCATGCGGCCGAAACTCTGGCTGCGGGGAAAGGGCGAAGCCGCTGCGCGCAAACGCGTCCGTCGCTGTGCATGTCGTCCTCCCTGCTGTCACCGGCGCCGCTTTTTTGAGTGTGGCACCGCCACCTCGCGTTACGCGCTAAATAACCATATGGTTACAACATTGACCGTAACGGACCAACTGTCAATGCGGTCTGGAAAGCCGGCACGTCACATCGTTAAGAGCGCGACGTGAAGCCGGGGTCCGGTTAAATCGTTACCAATGCTATTATAGGCTGGGGAGCGGCGTCTAGCTACGCCGCATGCGCAGGTAGTCGAGCACCATCTGCACCGCATGCGCCTCGCGTTCCTGGACCATCGAAAAGCCCGTCAGGTCGCGATCGAAAATGACCGATAAGGTCTTGATATTGGATACATAAAAGTACCCGAGCGCAGCGATCGATATGTACAGCTGCACCGGGTCGACGTCCGACCGGAACACCCCTGTGGCGTGACCGCGCCCCACGATGGTGCGGATCTGCCCGACCAGCGGCGAATGCAGCGCCGGGATATCGGGGATCTGCTTGAGGAAGCGGGCGTTCTGCAGGTTTTCCGTGGTCAGGAGTTGTGGAAACCACGGGTTGGCAAGGAAGTGCCGGAAGGTGAAGCGAACCAGACGGTCCATGGCTTCCTCGGCGTCATACTGGTCCAAACTCAGGGCTTTTTCGCCCCGGCGGATCTCCGCATAGGCCTCGTGCAGCACCGCCAGGTACAGCGCTTCCTTGTTGCCGAAATAGTGATAGAGCAGCCGCTTGTTGGCCTTGGCCTTGTCCGCGATGGTGTTGACGCGGGCTCCCGGAAACCCCCGGGTGCAGAACTCGTCGCGCGCCGCCTTGAGGATCGCAGCCTTGGTTTTCTCGGCATCTCGCGGACGCACGGGCTTGGCCGGCTTGGCCTTGTCGCGCACCCGCGCCTTCACCTCCAGCGCGGTGTCGCCTCGATCTGCAGCCATGCCTCGCCTGTCCTCCAAGACGCCCTCGGTACATCCGTTCCGGTCTGCCGTGCAAGCGCCGTCCTCCGCCTCTTGCCGGCTTTGCGACCTTAGTCGTAGTGTGTTCCCATCCCTCGGGCTTGACGCATATTATGCGCCAAGTGTATGCAAGTAACCAACTGGTTACAACCAAAAGAACACCCGGGAGAGTAGGATGGCCGAAAAGCGGCTTGGCCTGATCATGCACGGCGTCACCGGACGCATGGGCTATAATCAGCATCTGGTGCGGTCGATTCTGGCCATTCGCGATCAGGGCGGCGTGACGCTGCCGAGCGGCGATCGCCTCGTCATCGACCCCATCATCGTGGGGCGCGACCGTGACAAGATCTCGGCCATCGCCCAGCGCCACAACATCGCGCGCTGGTCCACCGATCTCGATGCCGCGCTCGACAATCCCCAGGATACCGTCTTCTTCGATGCCGGCACCACGCTGATGCGGGCCGAGCTCATCGAAAAGGCCATCGATGCCGGCAAGCACGTCTATTGCGAAAAGCCGATCTCCGACGATCTCGACGTCGCCGTGGCGCTGGCCAAGAAGGCCAAGGCGTCCGGCGTCAAGCATGGCGTGGTCCAGGACAAGCTGTTCCTGCCGGGCCTGTTGAAGCTCAAGCTGCTGCGCGACAGCGGCTTTTTCGGCAAGATCCTGTCGGTGCGCGGCGAGTTCGGCTACTGGGTGTTCGAGGGCGACTGGCAGGCGGCGCAGCGCCCCTCCTGGAACTACCGCAAGGCCGATGGCGGCGGCATCATCCTCGATATGCTGTGCCACTGGCGCTATGTGCTGGACAATCTGTTCGGCGAAGTGCAGGCGGTCAGCTGCCTCGGCGCCACCCACATTCCCGAACGCGTCGATGAGAACGGCAAGCGCTTCGTGGCCGATACCGACGATGCCGCCTACGCGACATTCCAACTGGCCGGCGGCGTCGTCGCCCAGATCAATTCGAGCTGGGTGACACGCGTGCGCCGCGACGACCTGGTGACTTTCCATGTCGATGGCACGCATGGCTCGGCCGTCGCGGGCCTGCACAAATGCTTCAGCCAGCACCGCATCAACACGCCCAAGCCGGTGTGGAACCCCGATCAGCCGCAGACCATGAATTTCTTCGGCGATTGGGAAGAAGTGCCGGACAACTGGCCGGCCCAGAACGGCTTCAAGGCGCAGTGGGAAATGTTCCTCAAGCACGTCGCCGAAGACGCGCCCTGGCCCTATGGGCTCGAAGCCGGCGCCAAGGGCGTGCAGCTCGCTGCCCTGGGCCTGCAGAGCTGGAAAGAACGCCGCTGGCTGGACGTCCCGGCGCTGGGGATCTGAGGATGGCGACGCTCGCCCTGCCCAATCCCGACCGCTCCGTCACCCCCTATGCGCTCACCGGCACGCCGATCCCGTTCGTGCGGCACAAGGCGAGCGACTTCAACCGCATCGCCTATGCGGCCGCTCATGTGGTGGCCGATCCGCTGGCGTCCAACGATCCCTGGCTGACGCCCGCGATCGATTGGGACACGACGCTGAAATTCCGCCATCGCCTGTGGGATCTCGGCCTTGGCGTCGCCGAAGCCATGGATACGGCGCAGCGTGGCATGGGGCTGACCTGGACCGATGCGCAGGAACTCATCCGCCGCGCCCAGCGGGAAGCCCGCACCCGCGACGATAGCCTCATCGCCTATGGGGCAGGCACCGACCACCTGATGCCGGGCCCCGATGTCACCATCGACCAGATCATCGCCGCCTATGAGGAGCAGATCGGGTTCGTGGAAGGCGAGGGCGGCCGCGTCATCCTGATGGCCAGCCGCGCCCTGGCGGCGGCGGCCAGATCCCCCGATGACTATGCCCGTGTCTATGGCCGCATCCTCTCCCAGGTCAGACAGCCGGTGATCATGCATTGGCTGGGCGAAATGTTCGATCCGGCGTTGCAGGGCTATTGGGGTGATGCCGACCACGACAAGGCCATGGACGTCTGCCTCGACGTCATCGCCGCCAACGCCCATAAGGTCGACGGCATCAAGATTTCGCTGCTTTCCGCCGAAAAGGAGATCGCCATGCGCCGGCGCCTTCCGGCCTCGGTGAAGATGTATACGGGCGATGATTTCAACTATGCCGAACTGATCGCCGGCGACGACCAGGGCTATTCCCATGCCCTGCTCGGCATTTTCGACGCCATCGCGCCGGCCGCTTCCGCTGGCCTCGCCGCTCTCGGCAAGGGCAATAATAACGAGTTCTTCGACCTGCTGGAGCCCACGGTGCCGCTCAGCCGCCACATCTTCGCGGCCCCCACGCGGTTCTATAAGACCGGCGTCGTCTTCCTCGCCTATCTCAACGGCTTGCAGGACCATTTCGCCATGATCGGTGGCCAGCAGTCGACGCGCTCGCTGCAGCACCTGGGCGAACTCTTCCGCCTTGCCGACAGGGCGCGCGTGCTGGCCGACCCCGACCTCGCCGTCAGTCGCATGCAACGCGTCCTCGCCGTTCACGGGGTGGCATGATGGCCGAACGCATCCTCTCCATGAACCTGGCGACGACGCGCGGAGCCTGGGGCTTCGCCGACGCGGTCGATGGCTGCCTCAGGCACGGTGTCACCGCCATCTCGCCCTGGCGCGATCAGGTCGAGGCCATCGGCCTTGCTGAAGCGGTCCGCATCGTCAAGGCCAATGGCCTGAGGGTCACGGGCTTGTGCCGTGGCGGCATGTTCCCCTCCGAAACTGTCGAGGGGCGTCAGAAGAATATCGATGACAATCTGCGCGCCATCGACGAGGCCGCCGCGCTCGGCGCCGATTGCCTGGTGCTGGTGGTGGGCGGCCTGCCCGGATCGAGCAAGGACATTGCCGGCGCCCGCCAGATGGTGACCGACGGCATCGCCGCCATGCTGCCCCACGCCAGGGCTTCGGGCGTTCCCATCGCCATCGAGCCGCTGCACCCCATGTATGCGGCGGACCGCGCCTGCGTGAACACCATCGACCAGGCCCTCGACATCTGCGAGGCCCTGGGCGATCTCAACCTGGGCGTCGCCATCGATGTCTATCACGTCTGGTGGGACCCCAACCTCGCCGCCGCCATCGCCCGCGCCGGCGCGCTGGAGCGGATTTTCGCGCATCATATCTGCGACTGGCTGGTGCCGACGCGCGACCTGTTGCTCGATCGCGGCATGATGGGAGACGGCGTCATCGATCTGAAGTCGATCCGCGCCATGATCGAAAGGGCCGGCTATTCGGGCCCCCAGGAAGTGGAAATCTTTTCCGCCGAGAACTGGTGGAAGCGTCCCGGCGACGAGGTGGTGCGCACCTGCGTCGAGCGTTTCGCCCAATTCTGCTGAGAGTGCCGCGCTTAAAGCTCCGTTAACTTCCGCAAGCGGTTTCGCAGCGCCATCGTGCGACTTATGACAGCTTCCCGCCCCGCGCCATCCTGCATAGTGACGGCGGGGGGATGTGTCGCATGCTGCTGGACATGGGTGATGGCTTTACGCTGCGTGAGGCCAGGGCCACAGACCAGGGGGGCCTCAGCGCCATCGCCTTGCAAACCGGTGACCGGGGCGGCGACGCGACGGCGCGCGAGGACGACCCGGAACTGTTCGGCGTCATCTATGCGCTGCCCTATCAGGTGATCGAGCCCGGCTTTTCCTTCGTGCTCGACCATCCGCAGCACGGCCTGTGCGGCTATGCGCTGGCGGCACCCGCTACCAACCGCTTCTACACCATCATGGAAGAGGTCTGGTACAAGCCGCTGCGCCTCAAGCTGCGCGACCCCGGCGAGGACCGGACGCTCTGGCAGGGCAGTGACTGGGCCCGCTACGCCATCCATCACCCGCAATATCATTTCAGCCGCGAACTCTATGCCTTCCCGGCCCGCTTGCAGCTGCAACTCCTGCCCCAGGCGCGCGGCTGCGGCCTCGGCGAGAAGTGTCTGCACTTCCTGATGGGACAGCTGGCGGTCGCCAAGGTCGGGGGCGTCCATGTGCAGATCGATGCCGCCAGCCTTTGCCGGCAGGCGTTTTTCGAACATCTGGGATTTCTCCAGGTCGTCGGGGACAATCTGCCCCAGGATATTACCTTCATGGCGAGGGAGCTGGGGTAGGGGCCGGCCGCTTATGCGGTCCGCGTCTCAGGCGCCCTCGAAGAAGGGTGGGCGCAACGCGTCTCCATGTTGACACCCACCTGTTCTCGCACCAGTCTCCACCCTCGACTGCTTTGAGCCGGGGGACTGCAGTGACGGCGCATGAGGGGCGATTGCTGGCTGAGATCGACAGCAGGCGCGACGATCTCGTCGCGCTCACCCAGGAGCTCATCCGCATTCCCACCGTCAATCCGCCCGGCGAGAATTACCGCGACATCTGCGACTATCTGAGCCGGCGCCTCGCGCCGCGCGGCTATGCGGTGGAACTGGTGCGCGCCGAGGGCGCCCCGGGCGATAGCGACAGATATCCGCGCTGGAACCTCGTGGCTCGCCGGGATGGCAAGGCGCCGGGCGATTGCGTGCATTTCAATGCCCATATCGATGTGGTCGAGACCGGCGCAGACTGGACGGTCGATCCCTTCGGTGGCGAATTGCGCGACGGCAGGATCTATGGCCGCGGCGCCTGCGACATGAAGGGAGGCCTCGCCACCGCCATCATCGCGGCGGAGGCCTTCGCCGACATCTATCCTGATTACGCCGGCGCCATCGAGATCTCCGCCACTGCCGATGAGGAGACCGGCGGTTTCGGCGGCGTCGCCTATCTGGCGGAGAAGGGCTATTTCTCGCCCCAACGCGTACAGCACGTCATCATTCCCGAACCGCTCAACAAGAACCGCGTCTGCCTTGGTCATCGCGGCGTGTGGTGGGCCGAGATCGAAACCAGGGGGCGCATCGCCCATGGCTCCATGCCGTTCCTGGGCGACAGCGCCATCCGCCACATGGGGGCGGTGATCACCGAGATGGAGGCGACGCTGTTTCCGGCGCTGGCCGAAAAGCACACCGCCATGCCGGTGGTGCCGCCGCAGGCGCGGCAATCGACCCTCAACATCAATTCGCTGCATGGCGGTCAGGAAGAGCCCGATGCCGGCTTCACGGGCTTTCCGGCGCCCGTAGTGCCGCACTCGACCCGCATGATCATCGACCGGCGCTACCTCATCGAGGAGACGCCGGCGGCCGTAAGGCAGGAAATGCTCGACCTGCTGGAGCGCGTAAAGGCCAGGCGGCCTGAATTCCGCTACGAAATCCGCGATCTGTGGAGTATCGCCCCCACCATGACAAAGCGCGATGCGCCGGTCGTGGGCGCGGTATCGCGTGCTATCGGCGAAGTGCTGGGCGTGACCCCGGACTATGTGGTGTCACCCGGCACCTACGACCAGAAACACATCGACCGCATCGGGCGCATGCACAACTGCATTGCCTATGGGCCGGGAATTCTCGATCTTGCCCATCAGCCCGACGAATATGTCGGGGTAGACGATATGCTCGATAGCGCCAAGGTTATGGGGCTGGCATTGAAGCAATTGCTGGGGTGAACCCGCAGGCGGGCAGGGGTCCGTCACAGGGAAGGGAGAAATTGATGCGTAGACCGCTCGTTGTTCTGGCTCTGGCCGCCGCCCTCATGGGCGCTGCCGCCGTAACGCCGGCCTGGGCCCAGGCCCGGACCGACCTCAATATCGGCATCCAGCTGGAGCCCACCAATCTCGACCCCACCACCGGCGGTGCCGCGGCGGCCATCCGTACGGTCACCGACCTCAACATCTATAATGGCCTCACCCGCATCGACAAGGACGGCAATGTGCAGCCGGACCTGGCGACCAGCTGGGACATCGCCGCCGACGGGCTGAGCTACACGTTCCACCTCAAGACGGGCGTCAAGTTCAGCGACGGCACGCCCTTCACCGCCGATGACGTCAAATTCACGCTCGATCGGGACCGGGGCGCCGATTCCAAGAGCGCGCAGAAGCAGCTTTTCACCAATATCAGCGCGGTCGACGTCATCGATCCGGCGACCGTCAAGGTGACGCTGACGCAGCCGCAAGGCGATTTCCTCTACGACATGGCCTGGGGCGATGCGGTGATCGTTTCGCCCAAGACGGCGGAAACCAACGTCACCAACCCGGTCGGCACCGGCCCCTATCAGTTGGGCGAATGGGTGAAGGCCGACCACCTGACGCTGGTCCCCAACCCGAACTATAGCGGCGACAAGCCGGCGCTCGCCTCCGTCACCTTCAAGTTCATCGCCGAAGGCGGCTCGGCCACCAGCGCGCTGCTGGCCGGCGATATCGATGTGTTCGCCAACTTCCCGGCGCCCGAATTGCTCGAGCAGTTCAAGGCCAATCCCGAATTCCAGGTGATCGTCGGCAGCACGCAGGGCGAAACCATCCTTGGCATGAACAACGCCAAGCCGCCGCTCGACAACGTCAAGGTGCGCGAGGCTATCGCCCACGCCATCGATCGCCAGGCGATCATCGACGGCGCCCAGTTCGGCTATGGCACCCCTATCGGCAGCTTCTTTCCGCCAGGCGATCCGGCCTATGTGGACCTGACGGCGCTGTCGAACTTCGACCCCGACAAGTCCAAGGCGCTGCTCGCCGAGGCCGGCGTCAAGGATTTGAAGCTGCAGTTCAAGGTGCCGCCCGCCGCCTATGCGCGCGCCTCGGCGCCCATCATCCAGCAGCAGCTCGCCAATGTGGGCATCGACGTTCAGATCACCAATGTCGAATGGGCCGACTGGATCGCCAATGTCTTCGGCGGCGCCCATGACTATGATCTGACCATGGTCAGCCATGTCGAGGCCAACGACTTCGCCGCCTTCGGCAAGCCCGGCTACTACATCAACTACAAGGCCGATGCCCTCAACAAGCTCGTGGATGAACTCAACGCCACAACCGACGACGCCAAGCGTATTTCCCTCAAGCAGGACATCCAGAACCTGCTCGCCAAGGATTTCGCCGCGGTCTACCTGTTCGAACTGCCCAACATCATCGTCGCCAAGGCGGGCGTCCAGGGCCTCTGGCCCAACGCCCCCCAACCCATCACCGACCTCGCCGCCCTGTCCTGGGCGCCATAGGGTATCGGATGACATCCAGAACACCGAGATCCCGGTCCGGCGCCCCCCTCCCCTTGATGGGCTTCGCAGCCGGTCGGCTGAAGGCCGACAAATCATCCCGGTGGGATGATTTGAGGCAAGAAGGCCATGAGAGCTGCGCTCGAATGGCCGGGATTGTGGTGGGGTGGAGCAGCATGCACCAGCCTATCGGCGCCTGAATGTCGAGTTATCTCGCCGGCCGGCTGGTGTCGCTGCTGCTCAGCCTGGTAGTCGCCAGTGTCGTGATCTTCCTCATCATGGAAGTGCTGCCCGGTGATCCGGCGCAGTTCATCCTGGGCATGAATGCGCGGCCCGACACGCTGGCCGCCCTAAGGGCGCAGCTTGGCCTCGATGCGCCGCCGCTCATGCGGTATTTTGGCTGGGTGCTGGGCATGCTGCATGGCGATTTCGGCATCAGCTACACCTATCGGGTTCCCGTCTCCGAACTCATCGTCCAGCGCATCGGCGTTTCGCTGCCGCTGGCCGTGCTGTCGCTGGCTCTGACGGTCCTGATCGCCTTTCCGGCCGGCGTCGTCGCGGCGGCGCGGCGTGGCTCGCGGCGCGATTTTACCGTCATGGGGGTGACCCAGTTCGGCGTCGCGGTGCCCAATTTCTGGTTCGCCATCATTCTGGTGTGGATCTTTGCCGTCATCCTCCACTGGTTCGCGGCCGGCGGCTTTCCGGGCTGGGACAAGGGGCTGTGGACGGGGCTGCGCAGCCTCATCCTCCCCGCTATCGCGCTGGCTCTGCCGCAGGCCTCGATCCTCACCCGCGTCATGCGGTCGGCGCTGCTCGATACGCTTTCGGAGGATTATATCCGCTCGGCACGCGCCAAGGGGCTGTCGAAAAGCCAGGCGCTGTGGCGTCATGCGGTGCGCAACGCCCTGATTCCGGTATTGACCATCGTGGGCCTGCAGTTCTCCTTCCTGCTGGCCGGTGCCATCATCATCGAGAATGTCTTCTTCCTGCCGGGGCTCGGTCGGCTGGTGTTCCAGGGCATCAACCAGCGTGACCTGATCGTGGTCAAATCCGTCGTCATGCTGCTGGTCTTCGCCGTGATCTTCGTCAATTTCCTCGTCGACCTCGGCTATTTCGCCGTCGATCCTCGGCTGCGGAGGCGCTGATGAGCGACACCCTCACCACCGCCCGAACCACACGTTCCGGCCTGTGGCGCGCCGCCCGCAGTTCACCCAGCCTGATGGCCGGCGCCATCGTGACGGCAATCTTCGTCGGCATGGCGCTGCTGTCCTTCGTGTGGACGCCCTATGACTATGCGGTGCAGGACATTCCGCACAAATTGCGTGGGCTGACCGCCGAACACTGGTTCGGCACCGACCAGTACGGCCGTGACGTGTTCTCGCAAATCCTCGTGGGCGCCCGCACCTCGCTGGCCGTCGCCTGCGTCGCCGTCGCGCTCGGTATCGGCGCCGGCGTACCGCTAGGCCTGTGGGCCGCAGCGCGGCGTGGCACCGTGCTCGATGAAATCATCATGCGGGCCAACGACCTGATTTTCGCCTTTCCGGCGCTGCTCATCGCCATCCTCATCACCGCCGTCTTCGGCCCTGGCGCCGTCAATGCGGTGATCGCCATCGGCATCTTCAACATCCCGGTCTTTGCGCGGCTGACGCGGGCCGCCGCGCTGAGCCTGTGGCCACGCGACTTCATCCTTGCGGCCCGCGTCGCCGGCAAGACGCCGGCGCGCATTTCGCTCGAACACATCCTGCCCAATATTCTCAACACGCTGGTGGTGCAGATCACCATCCAGTTTTCGCTGGGCATTCTGGCCGAAGCGGCGCTGGCCTATGTGGGCCTGGGGGCGCAGCCGCCGACCCCGAGCTGGGGCAAGATGCTGGCCGACAGCCAGACCCTGGTGAGCCTGGCGCCGCATCTGGCCATCATCCCGGGCCTCGCCATCGTCTTCACCGTGCTTGGCCTCAACCTTTTGGGCGATGGCCTGCGCGATATCTTCGATCCGCAATTGCGGCGGGGCCGGCGATGAAAACGCCTCTGCTAGAGATCGAAAAGCTGACGCTCGATATCGGCGGCGTGCCGATCCTGCGCGATATCAATCTGAGCCTCGAGCCGGGAAGGATTCTCGGCATCATCGGGGAATCAGGGTCCGGCAAGTCGATGACGGCGCTATCGGTCATGCAACTGCTGCCGCAGGGCGCGGCGGCGAAGGGTGCCATCCGGCTCCTGGGGGAGGACCTGCTGCAGGCGCCCGAGATCGAACTCAACGCCATGCGGGGCGACCGCATCGGCATGGTGTTCCAGGAACCCATGACGGCCCTCAACCCGCTCAAGACCATCGGCGAGCAGGTGGCCGAAACCGTGCGGTTGCGCGGCTCCTCGCGCCGCAAGGCTGCTGCCATCGCCGACGTGACGCTGGAACGCGTCGGCCTGCCGGCCGATCGATTCCCGCGAGATCGCTATCCGCATGAACTGTCGGGCGGCCAGCGCCAGCGCGTCGTCATCGCCATGGCCATCGCCATGCGGCCGCAATTGCTGATCGCCGACGAGCCCACCACGGCGCTCGATGTAACGACGCAGGCGCGCATCATCGACCTCTTGAAGCGCCTGGTCAGCGAAGACGGCATGGGCATGATCTTCATCACCCACGATCTGGCCGTGGTGGCCGACCTCGCCGACGACATCGCCATCATGCGCCGGGGCGAAGTGGTGGAGGCGGGGCCGACGGCAAAAGTCTTCCGCCAATTGCAGCACCCCTATACGCAGGCGCTGTTCGAGGCTTCGGCCCACCGGCCGGCCCGCCTGCCGCCGCAGCCATCCGCAGGCGTTCCGGTGCTGGCGGTTGAGAACGTGGTGCGCGAATACAGGGTGCCGCGCCGCAGCCTTTTTGCGAGGCCCGCAGCATTTCGGGCCGTGAAGGACGTGAGCCTCACTATCGCGCGCGGCGAAAATGTCGGCCTTGTGGGCGAGAGCGGTTGCGGCAAGTCGACGCTCGCCCGCGCCATCATGGCGCTGGAGCCGACGCAGGGCGGTCGCATCGTCATCGGCGGCGACGTCATCGATCCCCAACATGGGGCCACTTTCGAGACCCGCCGCAAAATGCAGGTGGTGTTCCAGGATCCGTACGGGTCCTTCGATCCGCGCCAGCGCGTCGACCGGCTGGTCAGCGAGCCGTTCCACCTGCTCGGCAGCGCCGCGCCCCAGGGCGCCGAGCGACGCAAACGCGTCGACCGGGCGCTGGACGAAGTGGGGCTCGCACCCGCCGATGCGGACAAATACATCCATGAGTTCTCCGGCGGGCAGCGCCAGCGCCTCGCCATCGCGCGGGCGCTGATCATCGAGCCGTCGCTGATCATCCTCGACGAGGCGGTATCGGCGCTGGACGTATCGATCAGGGCGCAGATACTCGATCTCCTGGCCGACCTCTCCGACCGGCTGCAGCTATCCTACCTGTTCATTTCGCACGATCTGTCGGTGGTGCGCTCCATCACCGACCGCGTGCTGGTGATGCGGGCCGGCGAGATCGTCGAGAGCGGAGCGACCGAGGACATCTTCGGCAACCCGCAGCACCCCTATACCCAGGCCCTGATCGCCGCGACCCCGGACCTGCAGAAGGCGCTGGCGGGGAGGGTTTCGTGATCGCCGCTCACCCCCTCCCTAGCCCTCCCCACAAGGGGGAGGGTGGATGCAGGAGCCGCCTCCAGGGTGCCCGCAGTCAGGTCACCCTCCCCCTTGTGGGGAGGGCTGGGGAGGGGGTAGGCCAAACGCACTGCCCAAAGGATAATCGCCATGACCGATCTCAATCTCTGGTTCGACCCCTCCCTCTGCTTCATCGGCGGCGCCTGGCAGAAGCCGCTGGCGGGCGAAACCCTGCCTGTCGAAAATCCCTCGACCGGCGAGATCGTCGCCACCATTGCGCGTGGCCGGGCTGAGGATATCGACCGGGCCGTCGGGGCCGCCCGTGCGGCGCTCGCCGGCGAATGGGGACGCATGCCGGCGGTGGAGCGCGGCCGGCTGCTGACCCGTATCGGCCAAAAGGTTCTGGAGCGCGTCGAGGATCTGGCGCGCATCGAGGCCATCGATGTCGGCAAGCCGCTGAAACAGGCGCGGGCCGACGCATTGGCGCTGGCCCGCTACATGGAATTCTACGGCGGCGCCTGCGACAAGATCCATGGCGAGACCATTCCCTATCTCGACGGCTACACCGTTTACACGTTGCGGCAGCCGCATGGCGTCACCGGACACATCGTGCCCTGGAACTACCCCATGCAGATGGTCGGCCGCTCGGTCGGCGGGGCGCTGGCCATGGGGAATGCTGCGGTCTTGAAGCCGGCCGAGGAAGCGTGCCTCAGCGCCATCGCCTTTGCGGCCATCGCCGAGGAGGCGGGGCTGCCCAAGGGCGTCCTCAACGTCGTGCCGGGGTTGGGCGAGGAAGCCGGCGCCGCGCTGACGGCGCATCCCGGCATCAACCACATTTCCTTCACCGGCTCGGTCGGCGTAGGGACGCTCGTGCAGCAGGCGGCGGCAAAAAATATCGTTCCGGTGACGCTGGAATTGGGTGGCAAATCGCCCCAACTGGTGTTCGCCGATGCCGATCTCGACCGGGCGCTGCCGTTTCTGGTCAATGCCGGCGTGCAGAATGCCGGCCAGACCTGTTCGGCCTCCTCGCGCGTTCTGGTGCAGCGCTCGATCCATGATGAAGTACTGCGGCGCATGAGCGAACGCTACGCCGCGCTGCGCGTCGGCCCAGCGCTCGCCGATCTCGATGTCGGCCCGCTGGTTTCCGACCGGCAAAAGCAGATCGTCTCCGGCTTCCTGGCCAATCTGGGCGGCGCTCGTATCGCCGCGCAGGGTGCGATCGCCGCTGATGCGCCGACTGGCGGTCACTATCTGCCGCCGACCCTGCTTGCCGGCGTCGATCCCGCCAACCGCCTGGCCCGCGACGAGATCTTCGGGCCCGTGCAGGTGGTGATCCCCTTCGATGACGAAGCCGAGGCGCTGGCCGTCGCCAATGGCACCGACTACGGCCTCGTCGCCGGCATCTGGACCACCGATGGGGGCCGGCAGATGCGCCTGGCCCGCGATATCAAATCGGGCCAGGTGTTCATCAACAATTACGGCGCCGGTGGTGGCGTCGAGCTGCCGTTCGGCGGCGTGGGCAAATCCGGCCACGGACGCGAAAAGGGCTTTGAGGCGCTGTATGGGTTTTCGGTGCTGAAGACCGTCGCGGCCTGGCATGGGTGAGGGGGCATGGCGGGGATCGTGATGGCGGCTCACCCCACGCACAAATCAATGGAGACAACATCATGCGACTAACCGGCAAGACTGCCATCGTCACCGGGGGCGCTTCGGGGTTCGGGGCGGGGATCGTCAGGAAATTCGTCGCCGAGGGGGCGCGCGTCATGATCGCCGATATCAATGGCGAGGCCGCCGCGGCGCTGGCGAGCGAACTCGGGCGGCAGGCGGTGGCGCAATTGGTCGACGTCTCCAGTGCCGACAGCGTCAACGAGATGGCCGCGATGGCGCTGTCGACCTTCGGGCGCCTCGATATCCTCGTCAACAATGCCGGCGTCTCGCATATGCCGGCGCCGCTCGATGATATTTCGGAAGCCGATTTCGACCGCGTCTTTGCCGTCAACATCAAGTCGGTGTTCCTGACGGCGCGTTACCTCGTGCCGCACATGAAGGCCAACCGGCGCGGCGCCATCCTCAATGTCGCCTCGACCGCGGCGGTGAGCCCGCGGCCGCGCCTCTCCTGGTACAATGCCAGCAAGGGCTGGGTGGTGACGGCGACCAAATCCATGGCCATCGAGCTGGCCCCGCTCGGTGTTCGCGTCAACGCCATAAACCCGGTGGCGGGCGAGACGCCGCTGCTCAAAACCTTCATGGGCGAGGACACGCCGGAAATGCGCGCCAAGTTCTTGTCGACCATCCCGCTCGGCCGGTTCTCGACCCCCGAGGATATGGGCAATGCCGCCTGTTTCCTGTGCTCGGACGAAGCCAGCATGGTCACCGGCATCGCCATGGAAGTGGATGGTGGCCGATGCATCTGAGGCCGGGGTCGCGCAATCTCATCACCGACGTGCGCGGCCTCAGGGTCGGTAATGCCGAGGATCACGCCATCAAGACCGGCACCACGGTGCTGGTCGGCGATCGGCCGTTTATAGCCTCCGTCGATGTCATGGGCGGGGCGCCGGGCGCCCGCGAGACCGAATTGCTGGCCCCCGACAAGCTGGTCGAGGGCGTCGACGCGCTGGTGCTGTCGGGGGGCTCCGCCTTCGGGCTCGATGCCGCCTCCGGCGTGATGGATGGATTGCGCCGGCAGGGCCGGGGCTTTCGCGTCGAGACCGCCACAGTGCCGATCGTTCCCGGCGCTATTCTGTTCGACCTGCTCAATGGCGGCGACAAGCAATGGGCGGACAATCCCTACCGTGCGCTGGGACTACGGGCGTTGGAGCAGGCTGCCACCGATTTCGCGCTCGGCACGGCCGGCGCCGGCACCGGGGCGCTGACCGCCAACCTCAAGGGCGGGCTCGGCTCGGCCTCGCTGGTGCTGCTGAGCGGCATTACGGTCGGGGCGCTGGTAGCCGCCAATCCGACCGGCAGCGTCACCATGGGGGATCATGCCAATTTCTGGGCCGCGCCTTTCGAGATCGACGGAGAATTCGGCGGCCTCGGCCCTTATCCGCAGCCGCTCGATTTTGCCCAGACCGCGCGCAGCAAGCGCGATGGCGCCGCAGCGCTCGCCAACACCACCATCGCGATCGTCGCGACCGACGCGGTGCTGAGCAAGGCGCAGGCCAAACGGCTGGCCACGGCAGCGCAGGATGGCATCGCGCGCGGCGCCAGCCCCTCGCATACGCCCGTCGATGGGGACCTGGTGTTCTCGGTGGCGACCGGCGAGATGCTGCTGTCCGACCCGCTGCTGGATTTCATCCATCTCGGCCATGCGGCTGCAGTGTGCCTGTCGCGGGCCATGGCCCGGGCGATCTATCTCGCCACACCCGCAGCCGGCGACCGGGCGCCGACCTGGCAGCAGCGTTGGGGCTAGAGCGTTTTCAGGAAAGTGGACGCCACTTTTCCTGTTGGAAAAACTTGATCGAACGAAAATTTGAAGCGTTCGTTTTGATGCAATCAAATGAACGCTCTAGAAGGCTCGGGTGCCGTCTTCGGCCAGATAGGCGATTTCCTCTAGCGTCGAGTCTCGCCCGAGCGGCGCATTGCGCCTGGGATAACGGCCGAAGCGGCGCAGCACCGCCGCATGGTCGTATTCGTACTGCGCTATGCCGGGATCGTTGAGGCTCTGGAACAGCGGCAGGCCCGCATCATGGATGGCCAGCGATTCCGAGTGCATATAGGGCATGTAGAGGAACTGGCGCTGCGACTTGCCGAGCCCCAGGTCGTGCCCGCCTGCGACCGCTTCCTGCGCCAGCGCCAGGGCCATGCCGTCATAGGCGAAGGCACGCGGCGACTGGCGATAGAACTGGCGGGAGAACTGGTCGAGCACGATGACTTCGGCCAATCGCCCCTCGGCGACGCTCCGCCAGGTAAACGCCTCGCCCAGCGTCACGCGATGATAGGTCTCGATGAAGCGGGCCTCGACCCGCGCATCGAACGCGGCCTCGCCGCTGAACCAGTCCTCCGGCGTGCATTCCATGAACCAGAAACTGATGACGTCCTGCCAGCCCAGCATGGGATGCCTCGTGAGAGTGAGCGCTGCGGCGATCATACATGGCTATAGGCAGGAGTCAGCAGGGCGTGAGTGCGGTATGCCGCCCGCTCAGGCGCGAAGTGGGGCCACGACCTGCGAGCAGATCCACAGCAGCGTTGCGGGCGTGTCGGCCGTCGAGACCAGCGCGTGCCCCATCAGGCTGTCGAAATAGCAGCTGTCGCCGGGCTCGAGCTGGGTGGGGGCGTAGAATTCGGTGTGCAGCGTCACGCTGCCACTGAGGATGTAGATGAATTCCTCCCCCGCATGGCTGATCAGGGTGGGAAATTCGTGCACGGAGTTCGCCTTGATCTGAGTGAACAGCGGTACGAATTGCTTGCCGGCAATATCGGCGCACAGCATTTCATAGTCATATTGCGCCGTGGCCAAGATCGCGCCCTGGCCCTTGCGGGTCACGGTGCGGCGCCCGCGCACCGGGGCGCTGGGCTTGCCGGCGAACAGCTCCGTCACGTCCACCTCAAGGCCCTGCGCCAGGCTCAGAATAGTGTCGTAGGTGGGCGACATCTGCCCGTTCTCGACCTTGGACAGCGTCGAGGGGGCAAGGCCGCAGCGCTGTGCGAGTTCGCTCAGCGTCAGGCCAGCCTGTTGCCGCAGGTGCCGAAGGATGGCGGCGATCGAGGTGGCCGGCCGGCGGGCAGGTTTAGGGTCCATGAGCTTCTGGTTTGAATCGGACATCGATGCCCTTCGCTATCTGACTACAGGCCGTCAGGAAAGTAAGCTTGCGATAAAATTTCTCATAGGAAACGCCTGACGAGATTTGCGCTGAATCTGCCCAAATATCAAGCAATCCGGCGTCATTGGCTGCGCATGGTGTGCAAGTTGTGCGCTTTCCGGCGTTAATTGCCGCAGTTTATCCACTGAGACAGACCAGGGAAGAGTCCCGCCGGCGCTGCCTGAGAGTTTCTGAGCATTGACAACAAGGGTGATGCAAATATGATCGGAAAATAAATTTATGTTGGGCAATCAATTCTAGCCTCTCGAGGGGAAAAGAGAGACGGGAATTGATGTGGTGGCCGGGGCGAAAGACTTGGCTTGCTGCCGGTCTGGCTTCCCTTTGCACCGCTGCCGCAAGGGAGCTGGAATGCAGGACAAGATTACCCGTATCGCCACCGATGTGGGCGGTACCTTCACAGACCTGGTCTATTTCGAAACCGATACCACGACCGGCCGCCAGACGGTGCGCACGGCCAAGTCCGATACCACGCCCCCCAATTTCGAGCGCGGCGTGCTCAACGTCATGGCCAAGGGCGAAGTCGATGCCCGGACGGTGGATTTCTTTGCCCATGGCACGACGGTGGTCATCAATGCGCTGACCGAGCGCAAGGGCGCCCGCACGGCGCTGATCACCACCGAGGGGTTTCGCGACGTCCTCGAAATCGCCCGCGGCAACAGGCCGGATTTCTTCAACCTCAAATATGAAAAGCCGGCGCCCTTCGTCGCGAGGCACCTGCGCCGGGAAGTGCCCGGCCGCATCAGCTATCGGGGCATCGAGACGGCGCCCTTGCAGCTCGACGGCCTTCCGGCAATCCTCGACGACCTCAGGAAAGAGCAGGTCGAGGCCATCGCCATATGCCTCCTCCACTCCTACGCCAATCCCGCCCATGAGCAGGCGCTGGCGGCCGAGATCAGGCGGCTGTGGCCGGACGTTTCGGTGGTGGCCTCGCACCAGATTACAAGGGAATGGCGCGAATATGAGCGCACCAATACCGCCGTGCTCTCCGCCTATGTGCAGCCCAGCGCCGAGCGCTATCTGACCCGGCTCGAAGAAGGGCTGTTGGCGCAGGGCTATGCGGGCGGGCTCTATATCATGCAGTCCAACTGCGGCGTGGATTCGCTGAAATCCACCAAGGCCATTCCCATCACCATGGTGGAATCCGGCCCCGCTTCGGGTTTTTGGGGCGCTGCCGAACTCGGCCGCATCATCGGCGAGCCCAACGTGCTGGCTCTCGATATCGGCGGCACCACCGCCAAATGCTCGCTGATCGAGAACGGCCAGGTCAAGATTAAGACCGACTACTGGATCGAGCGGGACCGCAAATCCGCAGGCTATCCGATCATGGTGCCGGTGGTCGATCTCGTCGAGATCGGCAATGGCGGCGGCTCCATCGCCTGGGTCGATGATTTCGGCAAGCTGCATGTGGGGCCGCAATCGGCTGGCGCCGCGCCGGGCCCAGCCTCTTACGGCCGCGGGGGCACCAGGGCCACCACCACCGATGCCAACCTGGCACTGGGCCGCATCAACCGCGATTATTTCTGCGGCGGCGAAGTTGTGGCCGACATGGCGGCGGTCGACAAGGCACTGGGCGCGGTGGCCGAAAAGCTCGGCGTGACGCCCGTCGAGGCGGCGCGCGGCATCGTGCGCATCGCCAATTCCAACATGGTCAACGCCCTCAAGCTGGTGTCGGTCAACCGCGGCTACGATCCGCGCGACTTCACGCTGGTGGTGTTCGGCGGCGGCGGCCCCATGCATGGGGTGGCGCTTGGCCAGGAACTGGGCGTCAAGAAGGTGGTGATCCCGCGCGGCGCGCCGGTCTTCTCCGCCTGGGGCATGATGATGAGCGACCTGCGCCGCGATTATTTCGTCACGCGCCTGCTCGATGAAACCGATGCCACGGGGCTCGATGCGCTGGTTCGGGAAGTGATGGCCGAAGCCACGGCGCAATTCGCCGCCGAGGGCGTGGCGCAAGGCGATATCGCCTTCACGCCGCTGATCCGCTGTCGCTACCAGAATCAGGAATTCGCCGTCGAGGTGCCGATGGCGCCCACGCGGATCGGCCCTGCCGAGATCGCCGACATGGTGGCCCGCTTCCATGAGGTCTATGAGCGCGAATATACCTATACGCTCAAGGCCGCCGTCGAGATCGTCGGGCTGCACCTCATCGCTTCGGCGGAAGTCGGCAAGCTCGAAATCGTCGCATTGCCCCGCACCGGCGCGACGCTGGAGGCGGCCGTAAAGGGCCTGCGCGATATCGACTATGCCACCGAGGGCGTGCACCGCGCCGTGGTTTACAACGCCGAAAGACTGGAGCCGGGCATGCGCTTTACCGGGCCGGCAGTGATCGAGGACCCCGGCACCACCATCGTGGTGCATCCGGGCAACCGCGTCTCCATGGACGATTTCGGCAATATTCATATCGACATCAGGGGCTGAGCGATGACCGATACCGCCTATGATCCGGTGACTTTCGACATCATCCAGAACGCGCTGGAAGCCATCGCCGACGAGATGTTCGTGGCGCAGCGCAAGACCTCGATGAGCGCCATCATCTACGAAGTGCTCGACCTGGGCACCGGCATCTGCGACGGCAATGGCGAGATCGCCGCCTCCGGTGCCGGCATTCCGGCTTTCGTCGGCGTGCTCGACAAGGCCGTCAAGGGGATCATGAAGAAGCACCCCCTCGACACGATCCGGCCGGGTGACGTGTTCGCCTCCAACGATCCCTATTTCGGCGGCGTCACCCATCTCAACGACATGATTCTCACCATGCCGGTGTTTTCCGAGGGCATATTGGTGGCCTGGACCGCCAACATCGCCCATTGGAACGATGTCGGCGGCAACGTGCCGGGCTCGATGTCCTCCGAGGCGCGCGAAATCTTTCAGGAAGGCGTGCGCATCCCGGCCGTCAAGCTCATCGATGCGGGTGTTCCCAACCAGGCGGTGTTCGACATTCTCTATGTCAACACGCGCCTGCCGGATTTCCTGCGCGGGGACCTGTGGGCCGGCATTGCGGGGGCCCGTATCGGCGAGCGC
The DNA here is from genome assembly GCA_036499825.1 of Devosiaceae bacterium. Taxonomy (GTDB): domain Bacteria; phylum Pseudomonadota; class Alphaproteobacteria; order Rhizobiales; family Devosiaceae; genus Paradevosia. The sequence goes on along the minus strand of DASYCZ010000009.1, from coordinate 9,939 downwards.
CGCATCCAGGAACTGATCGCCAAATACGGCACCAGCACCTTCCAGGCCGCCGTCGCCGATTTCATGGAACTGGGCGAAAGACGGGCGCGCGCCGCGCTTGTCGGCCTGCCCAAGGGCGTCTTCAGCTTTACCGAAGAGCAGGATGACGGCGCCATCCACAAGGTCACCATCGAGATCACCAATGACAGGTTCATCGTCGATCTGAGGGACAATCCGGACCAGCGCGGCTCCACCAATTGCAGCCGCGAAGGCTCCGAGATCGCCGTGCAGCTGGCCTTCAAGGCCGTCACCGATACGGGCGCGCCGGGGAATGGCGGCTTCTTCCGGCCGCTCGAAATCCTCACCCGTCCAGGCTCCACCTTCCACCTCGTGGAGCCGGGGGCGCTGGGCTATTACTCGGAAGTCGAGATCAGGCTGTTCGACCTTATCCAGCGCTGCCTTGCCCCACATCTGCCGGGCCTGCTGCCGGCGGGCAATTTCTCCTCCATCTGCGGCACGGTGGTGGGCGGCCCCCATCCGGATACCGGCCGGCACTACACCATCGTGGAGCCGCAGCTCGGCGGCTGGGGCGCCCAGGAGGGCCGCGACGGCAACAGCGCCATTTTCTCAGGCCTGCATGGCGATACCTTCAACTGCCCGGCCGAAGTGGCCGAAGCCCGCTATGGGCTGGTAGTCGACCAGATGGCGCTCAATCCGGCGCCCGGCGGGGAAGGGCAGTGGCGCGGCGGCAAGGGCATCGAGACGCATTACCGCGTGCGCGCCGACAACAATTTCCTGTCCATGGGCTATACCCGCTCGCGCATTCCGCCCTGGGGCGTGGCCGGCGGCCGGGACGGCACGCCCAATTTCTGCGAGGTGCTGCGCGACGGCAAGCCGGCCGAGCACTACGCCTTCGGCACCAATATCGTGCTCAACACCGACGACGTCATCCGCATCGTCACCGGCACCGGCGGCGGCTATGGCGAGCCCAGCGCGCGCAGCCCCGAGGCGGTGCGCGACGACATCCGCAACGGCTACATCACGCCGCAGCGGGCCCGTGAAGTTTATGGAATCGAGGGGTGAGGCAATGGCCAGGAGCCGGCGCTTCACGAATGAGAGGAAACTGTTTATGCGTTTGAAGACTTCCCTGCTTGCCGGCGTTGCCGCCAGCGCCGTCCTGGGCCTGTTGCCTGTGGCGGCCGAGGCCGCGCCCTTTCGTGTGGCGTTCCTCGCCGCATCAAGCGAAAACGGCTTCAACCAGGCCACTTTCGCCGGCATCCAGCAGGCCGCCAAGGACCTCGGTGTCGAGGTGACGATGTTCGATGGCGGCTTCGATTCCGCCAAGCAATATTCGCAGGTCGAGGACGTCATCGCCGGCGGCAAGTTCGACGGCATGATCGTCACTCCCAATGATACGGTGGGCATCGCCACGGCGCTCGAAGAGGCCACCAAGGCTGGCATGAAGGTGGTGGCGACGCAGTTCCCCATCGGGCCGAACCTCGATACGCTGCAGCCGCAGGTTCCCGGATTGAGCTCAACCATCGCCACGCTTCCCTCGGTGGACGCCACCGCGCAGGCCAACGCCGTCGTGGCTTTCTGCGCCGATAAGGACCCGTGCAACGTCATGGTGTTCCTGGGGCAGCTGATCTTCCCGTTCGATAATCTGCGCAACGACATCTACAAGAAGATCCTGGGCGAGCATCCCAACATCAAGATCGTGGCCTCGGGCGAGGGCAATTACGATCCGCAGCTGTCGATGACGGTGATGCAGAACGTGCTGCAGGCTCACTCCGATATCGACGCCATCCTGTCGGTCGGCGACCAGCAGATCGCCGGCGCCGAGATCGCGCTGCGCGATGCCGGCATCGAACCGAGCAGCATCTACATGATGGGCCTGGGGCTCAATCAGATCATGGTGGATTCCATCCGTGCGGGCGATGCCACCGCGACGCTCGCGCAGCATCCGTTCCTGCTCGGCTCCGAGGCGCTGAAGGCCATGGATACCGCCTTGAAGGGCGGCACGCCGCCGGTCTCGGTGGATGTCGACACACTCGTCGACGTGCCGCTCGTCGTCGACAAGCCCTGGCTCGATGCGCATCCGGACTTCAAGGCCGAGTGGCAGGGCTGAGGTTGGGGCCGCCCCGCCCCTCAACCCCTCCCCATCATGGGGACGGCTCGAGTAGGGTGGCCACACCACGCGATGACCTGAGACACAACGGAGACGCTTGACGGGATCAGAACTCTGAAGGGACCGCACCGGTCCGTGAGAGGAATGGCAGGCGGCAGGGGAGATGCCGCCTTCCATCAACAGGAAGGGAACTCACTGATGAAACCACGTCTAGCCTTGCTTACGGGCCTGGCCGCCGGCGCCGTTCTGACGCTCGCCGCCAATCCCGCCGCCGCGGCCAATTTCAGGGTCGCTTACCTCGCCTCGTCGAGCCAGAACGGCTACAATCAGGCTATCTTCGCCGGCATCCAGAAAGCCGCCAAGGATCTGGGCGACGTCGATGTCGAAATGTTCGACGGCGCTTTCGATTCCGCCAAGCAGTATTCGCAGGTGGAGGATGTCGTCGCCGGCGGCAAGTTCGACGCCATGATCGTCACGCCGAACGATACCGTCGGCATCGCCACCGCCCTTGAGGAAGCCACCAAGGCAGGCATGAAGGTCGCCGCGACGCTGTTCCCGATCGGCCCTAATCTCGATACGCTGGAGCCGCAGGTGCCGGGGTTGACCACCACCGTCGCCAATCTCACCTCGGTTGATGCCACCGCGCAGGCCAATGCGGTGGTCGACTATTGCGCCCAAAAGAACCCCTGCAAGGTCGTGCTCATGCTCGGCCAGCTGATCTACCCGTTCGACAACCTGCGCAACGACGTCTACCGCAAGATCCTGGGCGAGCACCCCAATATCCAGATCGTCGCCTCCGGTGAAGGCAATTACGACCCGCAGCAATCGCTGACCGTCATGCAGAACATCCTGCAGGCCCATTCCGATCTGGATGCGGTGCTGTCCTGCGCCGACCAGCACATCGCGGGCGTGATCATCGCCCTCAAGGATGCGGGTATCGATCCGGGCAGCGTCTATCTTATGGGCTTGGGGCTCAACCAGATCATGGTCGATTCCATCCGCGCCGGGGAGGCTTCGGCGACCCTGGCCCAGCACCCCTATATCACCGGCGTCGAAGCTTTGAAGGCGATGGAGACCACGCTCAAGGGCGGCACCGCGCCGACCTCGATCGATGTGCTCAAGCTCGTCGATGCGCCGTTGGTGGTCGACCGGGCCTGGCTCGACGCCCATCCGGATTTCAAGGCCGAATGGCAGGGTTGACCGTATCCGGGGCGGGCCTTGCGGCCTGCCCCGCTTCAGGACCAGGATCGATGACGCCTGCGCCGCAATCAGATCGGGGATGAATGCCAGTGGTTGAGACGAGCCAGCCGGCCGTGCGTCTGCGCGGTATCCAGAAGAGTTTCGGCGCCGCCCGGATTCTCAACGACATCAATCTCGATTTCGCCGCCGCCGAAGTCCATGGCCTGGTGGGCGAGAACGGCGCGGGCAAGTCGAGCCTGGGCAAGATCATCGGCGGCTATTACACCTTCGACGCCGGCACGGTGGAGATCGGGGGCCAGCCCATGGAGCGCTCGACGCCGCGCTATGCGCTGCAGCACGGCATCGCCATGATCCACCAGGAACTGCAACTGGTGCCCGAACTAAGCGTCGCCGATAACGTCTTCCTCGGCCTCGAGGAAAATGTCGGCGGCCTGCTCAAGGGTGTCGAGAATCGCCGTTTCGACCTGTTGGAGCAGCGCTGCGGCTTCGGCCTCGATCCCAGGCGCAAAGTCGTCGACCTGCGTATCGCCGACCGCCAGAAGGTCGAGATCATGCGGGCCATCGCCCGTGACGCGCGCGTCATCATCATGGACGAGCCGACCTCATCGCTCACCGCCGACGAGGCGGAGCGGCTGCACAAGGTGATCGGCCAGTTGCGTGCCGACGGGCGCACCGTCATCTATGTCACGCATTTCCTCGACCATGTGCTGGCTGTCTGCGATCGCGTCACCATCATGCGCGACGGGCGCGTGGTGCGTACCGCGCCCATCGTCGCCGAAACCAAACAGTCGATCGTCGAGGCCATGCTGGGCGAAACCGTCGACGTGGCCTTCCCCACGCTTCCCCCGGCGCCGGCCGCCGGCGTCAGGCCCGTGCTGGAACTCAAATCCATCGCCACCGATACCGGGCTGAGCGATGTGTCGCTGGCGGTACGCGCCGGCGAAATCGTCGGCCTTATCGGCCTGGTCGGCAGCGGCCGCAGCGAAGTGGCGCGCGCCATCTTCGGCGCCGACGCGCTGACGGGCGGCGCCATCGTCATCGATGGCGAGACCGTGGGGCCGCTGCAGCCGGCCACCGCCGTCAAGCGCGGCATTGCCTTCGTGCCGGAAGACAGGCGCAAGCAGGGCCTGGTGCTGACCCAGCGCACCAGGCCCAACATGTCGCTGCCCCATCTCGGCCTGATCAGCCAGATGGGCCTCCTCGACGTTGCGGGCGAGAAATCGCGTACGCGCCGCATGATCGAACATTTCGGCATCGTGCCCGGCGGCGTCGATGGCGAGGTGGCGTATTATTCGGGCGGCAACCAGCAAAAGGTGCTGCTGTCGAAATGGGCCTATGGGGATCCCAGGATCCTCATTCTCGATGAGCCCAGCCGCGGCGTCGATATCGGAGCCCGCCGCCGCATTCACGATTTTATCGTCGAACAGGCGCTGCGCGGCGCCGCCGTCATTCTGATTTCCTCGGAGCTGGAAGAAGTCATCGCCCTCTCGCACCGGGGCTACCTCATGCGCGCCGGCACGGTTCTGGGCGAGGTCGATTGCGGCACGCTGACCGCCGAGGCCGCGCTGTTCAACCTGTTCAATATCCAAACCCCTGTGCAATCCGCCGACGGAGCCACCTCATGACCGATATCGTTGCCACCAAGCCGGCCAGGGCATCCAGGTTCACCGTGGGCGACATCTTCCGCGACTATGGGGTGCTGATCATCATCGTGGTGCTGATGATCGGGCTGTCGATCATCAGCGACTCGTTCTTCACGACGCGTAACCTGCTCAATATCCTCAACCAGAGTACGCCGCTGGCGCTGATCGCCGGGGCGCTGACGCTGGTCATCATCAGCGGTGGGTTCGACCTGTCGACGGGCGCCATCTTTGGCGTCGCCAGCGTCGTGTCCGCCTGGCTGGCGGTCAATGTCGACCCTACCCTCGCCATGCTGGTGGCGCCGCTGGTAGCCCTGCTGCTCGGCGTCATCAATGGCCTGATCATCACGGCCTTCAACGTGCACTCGTTCCTGGCGACGCTGGCCACAAGCCTCGTCTATCGCGGCCTGGCGGTGCTGATCACCGGCGGCGGGCTGATCCCGGTGCGCATGGAGGGTTTTGCGTGGATCGGCCGCGGCCGGGTTGGAGATGTCAACATCGCCATCATCATCCTGGCGGTCTTCACCCTCGCCATGATGATCCTTCTCAACCGCACCACTTTCGGGCGGCGCGTCATTGCGGTCGGCGGCAATGAGGAAGCGGCGATCCTTTCGGGCGTGCGCACCAAGCTCGTCAAGATCGCCGCCTTCGGCCTTACGGGCTTCGCTTCCGGGCTGGCGGGCATCATTGCGGTGTCGCGCATCTCGATGGGCCAGCCGCTGGCCGGGCAGGGCATGGAACTGGACGCCATCGCGGCGGTGATCCTGGGCGGCACCAGCATCTATGGCGGTGCCGGCGCCGTCTGGCGCTCCATTGCCGGCGTGCTGCTGCTGGCGCTGATCGGCAACGGCTTCAACATCCTCAACGTCAACCCGTTCTTCAAGGACCTGACGACCGGGTTGATTATCGTGATCGCGGTGGCGCTGAGCGCCGGAAAAAGGCGGAGGTGAGGGGGCTCCCCCATCTCAATCGCAGCCATTCAAGCATGGCTCTCATGGCCTTCTTGCCTCACATCATCCCGCTGGGATGATGTGAGGGCCTTTGTTTGATCGCCTTTCCGATGCGGAAAAGTGGCATCCACTTTTCCTGAAACCACTCCGGAATGGCCGGCACGTATGGCGGGGTGGGGCTTACGCCCACCCCCACCCACCCCTTCACCTGATGACGAACATCTCATTCGAATTGTAGAAATCCGAAAGCACTTCGTAGCCGGTCTCGGTGATGTGGATCGAATCCTCGATGTGGTAGCGGCCTTCGCCGACCTCGATATGCGTGGGCTCGATATTGATGATCATGCCCGGCTCGAGGACGCGCGTGGTGCTGGTGGTGATGTCGAAGCCCTCGTGCTCGCGCAGGCCCGTCGAATGGCCGACCGTGCTCCAGGGATTGCTGAGGCCGACCTTGGCCAGCGCCGCGGTGTTGGTGTCGTAGAGGTCCTTCACCGGCGTGCCGGGGCGCACCTTGTCTAGGATAGCGGCGCGTGCATCCCACAGCGCCTGGTGGATGAAGCGCTGCCGCTCCGTCGGCTTGCCCACGATGGCGGTGCGCGACAGGTCGGTGGAATAGCCATCGAACCGGGCGCCGAAATCGACATGCACCGCTTCGCCCGGATTGATCGGGTTCGGCAGCGGCATGGCGTGCACGACCGTGCCCTGCAGGCCCGACGAGCACACCGTATGGGTCAGCGTCTGTGCGCCGGCACGCAGCACCAGCGCCTGCATAGAGGCGGCGAGCGCCTGTTCGGTATCGCCCACCCGCGCCATGGCGAAGGCCGTCATGATGGCCTTCTCGGTCTGGAAGGCGGCGTTGCGGAACAACTCCACTTCCCATGGCAGCTTGATGAGGCGTGCTTCATCGAACACATCGCTGCCGGACACGAAGCTGGCACCGGGCAACATTTCCTCGGCGCGGCGTTGCTGGCTGGCGGGCAGGAAATCGTCCTCGATGCCGATCTTGCCTTTGGCGAGGCCGAATTCCGTCAGCACTTCGGTCAACAGGCGCACCGCATTTTCGGCTTCCGCCGCGGCGGTGGGGCCGAACCGGTAGATCCGGAGATCCTTGGCGCTGGAGCTGCCGCGCATGTAATAGGCATCGGCCTCGTTGATGACGAGCGCCTGCCGGCCATCGCTGGTGGTAACCAGATAAGTGACCTGCGGGATTTCGAGATAGGCGCCGCCCGTATAGGTGATGTTCCAGGGCGAGCTGGCGACGACCGCGTCGATGCCGGCGGCGCCCATGGCGTCAAAGAGGCGGCGGCGGTTGAAATCTTTCGCTGGCATGGAAATTCCTTTGGTTTGAAGAGGCGCGAGATGCATGGTTTGAGGAGGTAGGGGCGCAACTGCCACCCACAATAATCCGGCCGCTTGGGCGGTGTAAAATATTTCCTTTAAGAAATTTCACATTGTATACGGCAAGCCGCCAGGCTAGTTTTCGGCACTTCCTTTCGAAAGCTCCGACATGCCGACCGATTCCAGCCCCGTTCTGCGCGACCGCCTCCAGCCCATCATTGCGGCCAACTGGCCGGCACAGATCGAATGGCTACGGGAGCTGGCGCGCTTTCCAAGCCTGCGCGGCAATGAGGGCCCCTGCCAGGATTGGCTGGCCGGCGAATTTGCCAAGCGCGACTGGTCGGTTGATCGCTTCACTCTCGATGAGGTTCAGATCGCGGCGCTGCCTGGCTATTCGCCCGCCGTCGAGGTCGACTATTCCAAGGCCGTGCAGGTGGTGGCCACGGTGCCGTCGGGTGAAAGGCGCGGCCGCAGCCTGATCCTGCAGGGCCATATCGACGTGGTGCCCACCGGCCCGCGCGAATTGTGGGCCCATGAACCGTTCGAGCCCCAGGTCGAGGGCAATCACATGAGCGGCCGCGGCGTCGGCGACATGAAGGTCGGGGTGGCCGAAATCGTCTTCGCGCTCGATGCATTGCGACAGGCGGGCCTGCGCCCAACCGCCGAGATTTTCGTCGAGACCGTGTCCGAGGAAGAGGTCACCGGCAATGGGGCGCTGGCGACGCTGGCGCGCGGCTATCTGGCCGATGCCTGCCTCATTCCCGAGGCAATGGGCAACCAGTTGCTGCGGGCCCAGCTCGGCTCCATCTGGTTCCGCCTGCGCCTCGTTGGGCGCTCGGCGCATATCCTTGAGACCCAGCTGGGCACCAGCGCTATTTTGGGCATGTATGACTATATTACCGCCATGCAGGCGCTGGCCGCCCGGTCTAGCGCGACTGCGGCGGACTCCGAATGGTTCGCCCATCTCGATAGCCCGGTGAAATTCAGCGTCGGCAAGATAAAGGGCGGCGACTGGATCGGCATGGTGCCCAACTGGTGCGAGGTCGATTGCCGCATCGGCATACTGCCGGGGCAGGACCTGACCGAAATGCGCCAGTCCATCCTCGACACCATTGCGGATTGCGCCCGCCGCCAGGGCAACGCTGCCCCGCCGGAAGTCAGCTGGATCGGCTTTCAGGCCGATGCCTATGTGCTGGAGCCGGGCAGCGATGCCGAGGCCGCGCTGGCGGCAGCCCATGAGACGGTGTTCGGCGAAAAGCTCGAAACCTTCAGCCTGCCGGCCACCAGCGACGTGCGCCAGTACGGTGTCTATTACGGCATTCCGGCGCTGTGCTACGGCTCCAAAAGCTCGGGCAGCCACAGCAGCGACGAGCGCGCCGATCTTGTCAGCATGCGCGACACCACGCTGACGCTGGCGCTGTTCATCGCCAACTGGTGCGGCGTCGAGGCCATTCCGTGAGCGGCGAATTGATCTCCTATGCGGATCTGGTAGCGCTGCTGCGCGCGGTATTTGGCCACAATGGCTGCTCCGAGGCGGTGGCCGCGGTGCTGGCCGAAAACTGCGCCATGGGCGAGCGCGACGGCTCGCTGAGCCACGGCATTTTCCGCGTCGATGGCTATCTTTCCTCGCTTGCCAGCGGCTGGGTCGATGGCCATGCCGAGCCGGTGGTCGAGGATGCGAGCCCCGCTTTCTGCCGCGCCGATGCCCGCAATGGCTTTGCCCAGCCGGCACTGGCGGCGGCGCGTCCGTTGCTGGTCGAAAAGGCCCGCCACAATGGCGTCGCCGTGCTGGCCATCCGCAATTCCCACCATTTCGGCGCGCTGTGGCCTGACATCGAGCCGTTCGCCCGCGAGGGGCTGATCGCCCTCAGCGTCGTCAACAGCTTTGCCTGCAGCGTGCCCTATGGCGCCCAATCGCCGGTGTTCGGCACCAATCCCATCGCCTTCGCGGCCCCGAGGACCGGCGCCGATCCGATCGTGTTCGATATGGCGACCAGCTCCATGGCCAATGGCGACGTGCAGATCGCGGCGCGTGAAGGCAGGCAATTACCGCCCGGCAGTGGCGTCGACAGTCAGGGCCGCCCGACGACTGACCCCAATGCGGTGCTCAATGGCGGGGCGCTGGTGCCGTTCGGCGGCCACAAGGGTTCGGCGCTGTCGATGATGATCGAACTGCTGGGGGCGGCGCTGACCGGCGGCAAGTTCTCGTTCGAGGTAGACTGGTCTGAGCACAAGGGCGCGCAGACTCCCCATACCGGGCAACTGCTGATCGTCTTCGATCCGGCCTTCGGCGGCGGCCTGCCTTTCGCCGACCGCGCCAATGACCTGGTGGCCAGGATGCGTGAAGCCGGGCTCACCCGGCTGCCCGCGGAACGCCGCTACCGTCACCGCCGTGAAGCGGAAACGACGGGCATTCCGATCGCACCGACAGCGCTGGCCCGCCTGCGGGCGCTGGCCGGCTAGAGCGTTTTCAGGAAAAGTGGATGCCACTTTTCAGGTTCGAAAACGCGCCAACACAAAGACTTGGAGCGTTCGTTTTGATGCAATCAAAACGTGAAGCGCTCTAGGGTCAGGACTCAATTAGCGCACCAGAATGTGAGTGCGGCGACGAGGAAGACGCCTGAGAGGTAGTTTCTGGCGAGCTTATCGTATCTGGTGGCGATGCGTCGCCAGTCCTTGAGCCTGCACCAGAGGCGTTCGACGA
>DASYCZ010000008.1:0-157334 GCA_036499825.1 Devosiaceae bacterium | reverse complement strand
TACGGAACAGAACTCTCTCTCCGGTTGCCCGGCAGATCGTCTGCCCTGTCAGAAAACGTCAACCGTGGGAGCCAACCGGCTCAGCGTCGTCAACGTCGCGGGTTGTACTCAAGACACTTTCGTCTGTCAACAACCAATTTTCAAACTTCGTTTTTATCCGAACCTGAAAACCTAAAACCGAAAATAGCCCTTCGATTTCAGTAGTTTGCCTCGTTTTGCAGTGCCTTTCAGCGCCGCCCCTCAGCAAGAGTGCGTTTTCTACGGATAGCCCGGCCTGCTGTCAACAGGCCAAGATGACAAAACTGACATTTTTCCGGTTTTCGTCCGTCAGACTGGTGGGACCCGTCGCAAGATCCCGCCCGCCTTATGGGCTTTGCCTCTCTATATAGAGGCTGGCGCCGGAGTGAGCCCCATAGATAGGCATCGGAGGCGCTTTCACAAGGACATGGCGATCATCCGCGCCTCACGCTTATTTTCACTGCCTCCTTGGCCGGTCTGTGGAAATCCCGCGTAGCCGGAGCGAGAGCCTACATCGGCGGCATCTTCTCGAATTTCCGTACCGCCGGATCCGTTCGGTCCCAGGCATGGCCGCGCACCGCATATGTCACCATCTGCGGCGCATACCGGCCAGGATCATCAAGGCTCGCGGCGTGAATGGTGAACAGGTCCGGCATGGCCTTGAACGTCAGATATACCGGCGCCCCGCAGGTCGGGCAGAAGCTGCGCGTCTTTACGTACCGCTGTCGCCAACCATGTCCCAATGGGCAGCCTCCCCGGTAAGCGTCACGGCGTTCCTGCTCGGGAAGGTCAGGTACGATCCATGTCCCGTACCGCTCGCACTCTGGCAGTCACCGCACTGGCAGTCATTCATCACCATGGGCTCGGCGGCGATTTCATAGCGGATCGCGCCGCAGGCGCATCCACCCGCATAGGGCTCTGTCTTCCCAAAGGGCGTTGCATTCGCTGCGGCAATGTCCACCGCTTCATTCCGCCTCGCCCGCGATAGCGCCGATGTTCGGAACGACCTGCTTCCAGCCACCGCTCATGCTATTGAAGGCACTCTCGTTCCTGGGCATGACGAAGCCCGAATGGAGGAGACGAAGGCGTGTGCCATTTTCAACCCTGGCCAGGCTGAACGTCACCACCGTATCGAGCCGCGAACCATACCCGGCGTTCCCCTCATCCCCGCCCTTCCAGGCATAGACCAGGCGCTCATTCGGCTTCACCTCCAGCACCTGGCAATGGATGGTGCCGTCCCAGGCACCCGCCGGCGTCGTCTGATAGGTGAAATGCCTGCCTTCCACCGGCTCGAACCCGGCAGGCACCATGAGCCAGCGGCCCATCAGTTTGGCCGTGGTCAGCGTTCTCCACAGCATCTCCGGCGTATGGGGGAAAACCTCATCGACCACAATGTCTTGCGTGACGAGCTTTGGGGTGGCCTCATTCATGGATCAATTTCCTTCAGCAATGTTCTGAGATTGGCAAAGCGTTCGCGCCAGAAGACGCCGTAGTGGCTCATCCAGTCGACTAGCGGCGCGAGGCCCTCGGGCTCGGCGCGATAATAGACTTTCCGGCCTTCGGGGCGCTCGGCGACGAGGCCCGCCTGCTTCAGAGCCTTGAGGTGCTGTGAGACGGCGCCCTGCGTCACCCCACTGCCCCGCGTCAATTCGACGACGGTGATCTCGTTGGCGCTGACGACCTGCTCGAACACGGCCCGCCGTGTGGGATCGGCAAGCGCGCGCATGACGGTGTTGATGGAAGCGGCTTCGGTCATGAAGAAACATTAGCGATAGCTAATTAATGAGTCAATGCTAATTGATTTGTGCAACTGCTGCCCTTACGCCTGCCTTGCAAATCACGGTGCAACCCAAGCCATCCGTAAAGCGGCGCGCCTTCATTGCTGCGCCTTATGGGGCCGGAGGACCTCGGCCGCCGACCCAATCCACAACCCTCCACAGGCCCCGAGCCTAGTTTCGCCGTATTTGGCGACGAATGGAGACGCACGGAACTGGTTAGTGACTGGCATATACCAACGTGTCATGGCAGTAACACTCATGGCGAATATGGCTGCGGCCGTTTGGGGTAATCGTTAGGGACAGAACGGGTGAACGCTGCGCAGCGAAATCGCCATGCCGCCCTTTTGAAGGCGACAGGCTACGAAGACTGCCCCGCCCTGACGGTGCAATCCACCGATGGCGACATCCCCCACGGTCGCGAACTCTCCATGTCCTGGCTTACCGGCACGGTGATGACGGGGCTGACCAGCGTCCTGCTGATGGGCGCCGCGCTCTATGTTTCCTTCCAGGGCGTCAATACTTTCTCCACCGCCTATGAGGCGCTGCAGGTCGCCACGGCTCCCACGCCGCCGACCCCGAGCAATCTCGGCGGCAAGACCAACCGCGTACGTCCCGTCGCCCAGCAGCGTTCCGAACTCGAGACCGTTGAGGCCACCGTCAAGGAGGCGGTCGATGGCCGTGACATGGTCAAGAAGGAACAATTCTCGCGTCTGCGCGCCACGCTCGCCACCGCCGCCACCCAGCTCTCCGACGGCATTCCCGACTACGATCCCGTCGCCTTGCTCGCCGATAGCGACAGCGGCCCCGACGATAGCTCCCTCGTCAACACCGACATCTACGGCGCCGAAGTCGAGGGCGAGGTTTCCATCAAGCTCGCTTCGCTTCCTTTGACGGTCGCGCCGCCCCGCGCCATTTCCGACCAGAGCGCGGCCGACTATGTGCGCGGCGCCATGGAAAGCGCTTATGTGGAAAGCGATCCGACGGCGCTCGCTTATGCGCCCGACGATGGGTCCCTGCATGATCTGGGCGCCGTCGACTCCGGTGATGCCGTGATCAAGGGCGTGGCCGAGAACGTCACCGCCATGCCCAAGACCACGCTGCCCGGCGCCGGTCCCGGCCGGTCCGAGCGGCTTCTGACTATAAGAGAAGCCGCACCGCTCGAAGATACGCTGAAGAAGAACGGCTTCACCGCCAACAACATCAGCGCCATCACGGCGACGCTGCGCAACGTCTATCCCTCCACCAACCTGCCGGCGGGGGCACGCCTGCGCATCCTTTTCGGCTCATGGTCGAATTCAGACACCCTCATTCCCTTCCGGATGAGCATCTATATTCACGACGACGCCACCAATACCGATCGCCACGCCGCGACGGTTTCGATTACCGACAAGGGCCAGTACGTGCTGGCGACCGAGCCGCCCAAGATCGTCTTCCCCGAGGAAGATACCGAAGAGATCAACGTCGCCAACCTGCCCTCGATCTATCGTTCGATCTGGGAAACCGGCCGCAAGCACGATCTCTCCGATCCCACGATCAAGCATATCCTGGCGATGTATGCCTACGATCTGGACCTCACCAAAAAGATCTCGCCAGGCGATTCGATCGAGATCCTGCAGACCCCACCCGATGCTCAGGGGCACCAGGAACTCATCTATGTGGGGCTCAAGCTCGGCACGACGCTGAAGGAGCTGTTCCGTTTCCGCACCGATGACGGCAAGGTCGATTTCTTCGATCCCGACGGCGAGACGGGCAAACGCTTCCTCACCCGCCGGCCGCTGCAGGGCGGCGGCAAGGTGACCTCACCCTTCGGCTATCGCATCCACCCGATCTTCCACACCCGCATCCTGCACACCGGCGTCGATCTCGCCGCTCCCAAGGGTACCCCCATCTACGCCTCGGGCGATGGCGTCGTCGAAAAGGCCGGCTGGTCTTCCGGCTATGGCAATCTCGTCTTGATCAAGCACGTCAACGGCTTCGAAACCGCCTATGGCCATATGAGCAAGATCGACACCACGGTCGGTGCCCATGTCCGCCAGGGCCAGGTCATTGGCCTCGTCGGCGCCACCGGCGATGCCACCGGTCCGCACCTGCATTTCGAAATCCGCATCAACGGCAACTATGTGGATGCCCTCAGCGTCAAGCTGCCGCGCGATAAGTCGCTGCCGGCGCAATACCAGCAGCGCTTCGCCGAAACCGTGACCCAGATCCGAGATCTCATGCAGCGTGATCCGGCGCCCGTCACCGTCGCCACCAACAACTAGGCTGCCCGCCTCGGGCCGCCCCCTCGCCTGTCGAGCGTGATCCAGGCGATCGCCGCCGAGATCAACGACAGCACAGCCGTACATCCCGCCACCGCCGCGAACGCCCGGTCCGTCGCCATGACACGCGCCGCATCGAGTTCCGGCGAGAGCGCACCTGCCGCCGGCGGCATGCCGAACGACTGTCCCTGCGCACCAGCGCCAAGCAATGCGTTGAACACCAGTGCCGCAACGCTCCCCATCAGCGCCACCGCCAACAGGCCCGCGACCCGCGCCACCGCATTGTTGACGCCCGAGGCTATGCCGCTATCGGCATCGTCGAGCGACGTCATCACAGCGGTCGACAGCGGTGACACCACGAATCCCATGCCGATGCCCATCAGGGTCATGAACGGTACGACCGCGAACCACACATTGTGCAGCGGCGCCACCAGCGCCAACCCGGCAAACGCGATCGAGACCAGCAGCGCACCGCCGGCAATCGGCGGCCCCGGTCCGAACCGGTCCGACAATTTGCCCGTATAGGACGACAGCACCGTCAGCGCGATGCCCAGCGGCAACGAGGCGAAAGCCACCGTCGCCGGCGTTTCTCCCCAACCGCTGATCATCGTCATCGGCAGATAGAACCCCACTGCCGCCAGCGAGAAGTAGAGCGCGAAAGTCAGCGCATTGGCACCCGAAAAACTGCGGCTGCCAAACAGCCGTAGCGGCATCATGGGCTGGCGCGTCCGCGTCTCCCAGATGAGGAAGGCGATCATCAGCACCACGCCGATACCGCTATAGAGCGCCACGTGATTGAACTCCGGCGCGCTCTCGCCATTGCTGCTGGTGAGACCGAATGCGATCAGCCCGAGCGCCAGCGTGACCAGCACACCGCCGACCCAGTCGAGGCGGCGTCCGCTGGCCGGTTCATCTTCCGGCACCCGCCACCACAGGAACGCGATCGCGCCCAGACCCAGCGGCAGGTTGATGGCGAAGACCAACCTCCAGCTCCAGTCCCCCAAGACCGTGAGAATGAAACCGCCGATGATCGGCCCCAATATCGTGGTCAGCGACGATGCCGCCGCCCAGATGCCTATGGCCCGGCCGCGTTGGTCGCGCGGATAGGCCTTGGCGATAATGGCCAGACTCGAGGGCACCATGAACGCCGCCCCGATGCCCTGGAACGCCCGCGACACGATCAACATCGCCGGGCTCACCGCCAGCGCGCACACGATAGACGCCACCACGAACAGTGCGATGCCGCCCATGAACACGCGCCGCAACCCGAAGCGGTCGCCGGCGGCCCCGCCGAGCAGCAGCAACGAGGCAAGAAACAGCATGTAGCCGTTGGAAACCCATTGCGCATCCGCCAGCGAGGCGCCGAGCCCCGCCCGGATCGCCGGCGTCGCGATCGAGATCACCGAGCCATCGATGAAGCCCATGGCGGAGGCAAGAATCGCCGCCACCAAGACATAGATGCGCATTTCGGGAGGGCAGAACACGGATGCAGGCGCTTCGGTGCTTTCGGCTGTGCTCACGCGAGGTCTCCCGGAATTGCTGCCCTCAAAGGCTACGCGCGCTCGATCCACACCGCCAGTTCATTTCCGCCCGGCTCGCGGAAATGAAATCGCCGCCCGCCCGGAAAGTCGAACGGATCCCGCGTGATGGTGCCACCCGCCGCCACCACCTGCAGCAGCGCCTGCTCCAGATCGTCGGTATGGATGATGGCCAGCGGCGCAGCCGTTGCCTCCCCCGTATCCGACTGGATGCCGGTATCGATGCCCGCATCATTGATGGCGTCGTAGGTCGGTCCATAATGGGTGAATGACCAGCCGAAGGCATCGGTGAAAAAGCTGCGGCTTGCCGCCCCGTCTCTGCTCGGAAATTCCAGATAGTCGATACGATAGTCGGCCATGATGTCGCTCCTCTGCGGTCATATCGTTCCCTTTTTGTTCTAATCTAGCTTTGACCGCGCCACAACCCGAAAAGACAAGAGGCCGGTCCTGGGACCGGCCTCTTTCCGACGCCCTGGTGAAAGGGAGACCTCGGCGTCGATTGTTTGGCGTGGCTTACGCCGCCGCGTTGGTGATCTGCGGTGTCGAATCGCTGACGGGCCGCAGCACCAGATGTTCCTCGCCGGCATCGACCATCACCGTCGCGCCGTCGCTGACGCGGCCGGAGAGAATCTCGTCGGCCAACTGGTCCTGCACCTCGCGCTGGATCACACGCTTCAATGGCCGCGCCCCGTAAGCCGGGTCATAGCCTTCCAGGGCCAGCCATTCCCGGGCCTTGGGCGTCAGCGTCAGCTTGATGTCGCGCTCCTTCAGCAGCTTTTCGAGCCGGCTGAACTGGATATCGACGATCGCCCCCATATGGCTGCGGTCGAGCCGGTGGAACAACAGGATCTCATCGATGCGGTTGAGGAACTCCGGCCGGAATGCCGCCTTCACCGTATCCAGCACCTTGCCGCGCACCAGTTCCACCGATTCGCCGTCCTTGAGCTGGCTCAGATAATCCGAGCCCAGGTTCGACGTCAGGATGATCAGCGTGTTGCGGAAATCCACCGTCCGTCCCTGCCCGTCGGTCAGCCGCCCCTCGTCCAGCACCTGCAGGAGGATGTTGAACACATCGGGATGCGCCTTTTCAATCTCGTCGAACAGCACCACCTGGTAGGGCCGGCGCCGCACGGCTTCGGTCAGCACGCCGCCTTCCTCATAGCCGACATAACCCGGAGGCGCGCCGATAAGCCGGGCCACGGAGTGCTTCTCCATGAACTCGCTCATATCGATGCGCACCATCGCGGTTTCGTCGTCGAACAGGAACTGCGCCAGGGCCTTGGTCAGCTCGGTCTTGCCGACGCCGGTCGGCCCCAGGAACATGAACGAGCCGATCGGCCGGTTCGGATCCTGCAGGCCCGCCCGCGAACGGCGTACCGCCTTGCTGACTGCCGCCACCGCCTCGGCCTGGCCGATCACCCGACCGCCGAGCGAGGTTTCCATGTGCAGCAGCTTTTCGCGCTCACCCTCCAGCATGCGGTCGACCGGAATGCCGGTCCAGCGCGACACCACTTGCGCGATATCGGTGGGCTGAACCACTTCGGCGACCATCCGCGATCCGTCGCCATTGGCCTCGTCGGCCGCCTTGATGCGCCGTTCGAGATCGGGAATGACTCCATAGGCCAACTCGCCCGCACGGGCCAGATCGCCCGTCCGCTGCGCGATCTCGAGCTGGTTGCGGGCCGCATCGAGCTCTTCCTTCAGCTTCTGACTTCCCGACAGGCGCTCTTTCTCAGCCAGCCATTTCTGGCTCAGCGTCTGCGCCTGGTCCTCGAGCTCGCCGAGTTCGCCCTCGAGCCGGCCAAGCCGCGTCTTCGAGGCATCATCCGTTTCCTTCTTCAGCGCCTCACGCTCGATCTTGAGCTGCATGATGCGCCGATCGAGCTCGTCCAGCGCCTCCGGCTTGGAATCGACAGCCATGCGCAGCCGCGCAGCCGCCTCGTCCATCAGATCGATGGCCTTGTCGGGCAGGAACCGATCGGTGATGTAGCGGTTGGACAGCGTAGCCGCGCTCACCAGCGCCGAATCCGAGATCCGGATGCCGTGATGCAGCTCATACTTTTCCTTGAGCCCGCGCAGGATCGAGATGGTGTCTTCCACCGTCGGCTCGTCAACGAACACCGGCTGAAAGCGCCGGGCCAGGGCCGCATCCTTCTCGATATATTTGCGATACTCATCGAGCGTCGTCGCGCCCACGCAATGCAGCTCGCCACGCGCCAGGGCCGGCTTCAACAGATTCGAGGCGTCCATCGCCCCGTCCGCCTTGCCGGCGCCAACCAGCGTGTGCATCTCGTCGATGAACAGGATTATCTGGCCTTCAGCCGCGGTGATCTCGTTGAGCACGGCCTTCAGCCGCTCCTCGAACTCGCCGCGATACTTGGCGCCCGCAATCAGCGAACCCATGTCGAGGGCCAGCAGCGACTTGTTCTTGAGGCTTTCCGGCACGTCGCCATTGACGATGCGGATGGCGAGGCCTTCGGCGATGGCGGTCTTGCCGACGCCAGGCTCGCCGATCAGCACCGGATTGTTCTTGGTCCGGCGGCTCAGCACCTGGATGGTACGGCGGATTTCCTCGTCGCGCCCGATCACTGGGTCGAGCTTGCCGTCGCGCACCGCCTGCGTCAGGTCACGCGCATATTTCTTCAGCGCATCATAGCTCTGCTCCGCCGAGGCCGAGTCTGCGGTGCGGCCCTTGCGGATTTCCTCGATGGCGGTGTTGAGCCCCTGCGGCGTCACCCCGGCCGAAGCCAGGATCCGGCCGGCATCGGTGTCCTTTTCGACGGTGAGGGCCAAGAGCAGCCGCTCGACGGTCACGAAGGAATCGCCAGCCTTCTGCGCCGCGCTCTCCGCCGTATCGAACACCCGCGCCAGCTCGCGGCTGAGATAAAGCTGCGAGCCATCGCCCGAAACACTGGGAATCTTGTTGAGCGCCGCCTCGACTGCCGCCCGCGCCGCCTTGGGGTCACCCCCGGCGCGCTGGATCAGTCCATTGGCCATGCCCTGGTCGTCATCGAGCAAAACCTTCAGCAGATGGATAGGCGCGAACTGCTGGTGCCCCTTGCCAAGTGCCGTAGTCTGCGCACTCTGGATGAAGCCGCGCGCCCGCTCGGTGTATTTCTCTATATTCATGCAACTCTCCTCTTGCCGCGCTTCCTTGCCCTATCGGCACAAGGATAACGCCGGAAACGTTGTGATTCCGGAGGCCCGCTCGGCGGCGCTCCCCGGCAACATCAGAAATATAGGAACGCCTCAGAAAAACAAAAGGCCGGGCGTGGCGCCCGGCCTCCCAAAATCTTGATGCCTTTGAAACCGCTTCTATTCGGTCCGGGCGAACAGCTTCACCGCGACGCTCAGCAGCGCCAGGGCCGAAATCACCACGATGGCGATCTGGAGCGGTATCGGCACCTGCCAATTGCCCCACATGATGCCAGGGTCGAGCAGCGCCCGCGTCGCCGGATCGATGGTCAGGCGGTCGAACACCGTGCTGCGCAGTGGCTCCACCGCATAGGTCATCGGGTTGATATGGGTGATCCAGTAGAGCCAGCCCGGCAGCCTCGCCAGCGGGAACAACGCGCCCGACAGGAACATCAGCGGCGTGATGATCATCTGCACCAATGGCATCGCCGATTGCACCTGCTTGGCCCGCGCCGCCAGCACCAGGCCAAGTGCCGTGATCATGAAGCTCATGATGAACAGGATCACCAGCATCTCGATGAACATGGGGATGTCGTAGGGCACGCCCACCAGCCCGGCCAGCAGCAGGATCACGATCGACTGGATGGTGGCGACGCTCGCTCCGCCCAGGCATTTGCCCGTAAGGATCGCCGCCGCCGACACCGGCGCCACCAGCATTTCACGCAGGAAACCGAATTCGCGGTCCCACACCATGGAAATGCCCGAGAACGCTGCCGTGAACAGCACCGACATAGCCAGGACGCCCGGGAACAGGAACGTCTTGAAATCCACGCTGCCGGTGTTCGACTGCACCAGCGACGACAGGCCGCCACCGAGTACGAACAGGAACAGGATCGGCTGCACGAAGGATGAAACGATACGCGCCGGATCGCGGCGGAAGCGGATCATCTCGCGCTCCCACACCACCATCGTGGCGCGGATCTCGTGCTTCAGCCCGCCTTTGGGCACGACCACCGAGGCAATGCTTGCTTGTGCCATGCTCAGGCTCCCCTGCGCCGGGCCGCCATGGCCGGGTTGAAACGTTCGTGGCTCTCCGCATCGCGCAGCGTCGTGCCCGTATGGGCGAGAAACACATCATCAAGGCTCGGACGAGTCACCGTCACCGAGCGAATGGCAACCCCGAGCCTTTCGAACAGCTGCGGCACGAATGCCGCCCCCTCCGCCACCGCGAAGGTCACGAGGCCCTCGCGCAACGCCGCCTCCAGCCCGAATTTCTCCTTGAGGCCGATGATCGCCGCAGCGTCGTCGGCCGTCGAGATCGTCACGCGATCCTTGCCGACCGCCGCTTTCAGCGCCTCGGGCGTATCGAGGGCCACGATCTGCCCCTCATTCATGATGGCGATGCGATCGCAGTTCTCGGCTTCGTCCATATAGTGCGTGGTCACGAACACCGTGATGTCCTCGCGCTTGTGCAGTTCGGCGAGATATTTCCAGATCGAGGCGCGCGTCTGCGGATCGAGCCCGATCGTCGGCTCATCGAGAAACAGCACGCGCGGCGAATGCAGCAGGCCGCGTGCGATTTCCAGCCGCCGCCGCATGCCGCCCGAAAAGTTTTTCACCAGGTCAGCCCGCCGGTCCCACAGGCCCACCATTTCCAGCACTTCCTGCCGGCGCGCCGCGGCCGTCGTGCGGTCGACGCCATAGAGCTCGCCGTGAAACCTGAGATTTTGCTCGGCGCTGAGATAGCCGTCGAGCGTCGGCTCCTGGAAGACCAGCCCGATGCGCCGGCGCACCGCGTCACGGTGTGTGGCGACGTTGAAGCCCGCCACTTCCGCCGTGCCCTCGCTGGCATCGACCAGTGTGCACAAGATCTTGATGGTGGTGGATTTACCGGCGCCGTTTGGCCCCAGGAACCCGAAGGTCTCGCCGGCCTTCACGGTCAGGTCGATGCCGCGCACCGCCTCCACCGACTTATAGCGCTTGACCAGGCCGCGGACCTTCACGGCGTCCTCGGTTGCCGGCGCGACCGCTTCCACGGCATCCCGCCTCGGGGCGTCCATGCGAAACTCCCAGGTTTCTCTAACACTGTTAGATGTGCTATAGCCTAACACTGTTAGAGAGACAACGGAGAAACCCGCGCCATGGCGCTGACCCGGCAAGATGTGATCGACGCCGCTTTGCGCCTGCTCGATGCCGAAGGCCTCGATCGCCTGACCCTCAGGCGCCTCGCCAAGGAACTCGGCATTTCCGCACCGACGCTCTACTGGCATGTACGCGACAAGCGGCAACTGCTCGACCTCATGGCCGAAGCCATGGTGGTAAAGGAAGCCCGGCGCTCGCCGCTGCCCGAAACGGCGGAATGGTGGCAACGTGTCGAGGCGCAGATGCGCCGGCGCTACCAGGCCATGATCACCTATCGGGACGGCCCGCGCGTCGTTGCCGGGAACCGACCCACCGAGGCTATGCTGCCCCATATCGACAGGATGCTGGAACTATGGACCAAAGCCGGCTTTCCGCCCGGGGAAGCCCTCGTCACCATCTGGAGTTTCGGCAATTTCATCATCGGCTCGGCACTCGAGCACCAGGCAGAGCTTGAGCGCATGGAAGCCGCCGTGGCCGCCGGTCGGGAGCGTCGCAACTTCGACGAACTCCCCTATCCAACCCTGCGTGACGCCGTGACCGCCGTCCGCGGCCAGCAACGCATCTCCAGCTTCGAACGCGGCTTGGCCTTGATGATCGCGGGCCTCCGCCAGCGGCAGGCCGAACTGCTGGCTGAAAAAGCAAAAGCCGGGCAACCGCCCGGCCTTACTGAATAATTCAATCGCGCCATCAGTCTGCGTCACCCGGAGGGGGCACGATGGAGCGGTGCGTGTTGCCCCACCCCACCCTCAATCCCTCCCCATCAAGGGGAGGGAGATCGACTGAAAATCCCGCGGTTCTCTCGTTTCCCTCCCCCTTGTGGGGAGGGAGTAAGGGTGGGGGTGAGCCGCTTGCGCGGTGCCACGCCGTCTAAGGCAGATTGCGCAAAAGCAAGCGGCAGCCGCCTACTTCACAACCTCATTCCGCCGCAGTAGTAGCCCCGCCGGCGGTAATGAATGCCGGCAGTTCACCAACGTCGGGCTGCTCGGCTGCTGCCGGATCGCCCGCATTGCCTTCGGCGCCAGCCGTACGGCGGCGGCGCGGCCGACGCTCACGGCGACGGGGTTCACCCTCGCCTTCGGCCGGAGCCTGAGCTTCCACAGGGGCAGCGACCACGACCGGCGCGGCCGGAGCCTCGACCTGTTCGCTATCGTCGCCCTGCTCATTGCTGTCGGCGTCGTTCTGGTTCTGGTTGCCCGCAGGCGCCGAGAACCGGCTGTTGAACCGGCTGTTGCTGTCGCCGGGATCGAACTCGTCGTCATCGCCATCAACATCGGCATTGAACTGGTCCGAGCGCTGCATGCCCTGCGGCTGCGCCGCCGACACGATGCGGAAATAGTGTTCCGCATGCTGCAGGTAATTCTCGGCCATCACCGAATCGCCCGACGACTGCGCATCGCGCGCCAGCTGCAGGTATTTCTCGGCGATGTGGGACGCGTTGCCGCGCACCTTCACGTCAGGGCCATTGCTTTCGAAATTACGCGAAAGCGGGTTGATGTGCTTGCGACCGCCATTATTGTTCCGGCCGCGCGAACGGTTCTTGTTGTTCTGCTGGTTTGGTCTCATCGTGTCGCTTCAATCGTGGAGGTAAGCGTCTGCCAGGGGATCGGCTCAATCGCCAATTCGGCCTGCAGTCCGGAGCAGCACCAAGCTGCGACCGGTCATTAATTCTTGATGTGAGTCCCTAGAGCTCTCGCGGCAACGCCACAATTTCCGCATCATGCAAGCGGCCGGGATCCTTACCCGGGGTCCGCGCTGGAACTGCAGCATCGCCGATGAGCGGGTGGCCATCACCTTGACGCCTTGGCGCCATTGACAGCATGGGGAAGCTAGCGTGTTCGCCCTGGCTTTCCAAGAGAAAAATTACCCAACGCCCGGCTTCCGTGCCGACATCCTTAAGAATGGTGCGCGATGACCACACGATCAAGCCCTGCAAGGTCGGTTTTGACCGCAATGGCACCAAAACCTGCTGATTCGAACAGCGCCGACACGGTTTTTCCCTGCGTGGCGCCGATTTCGACCATCACCGTTCCCTTCGGCTGCAGCCATTTTGCAGCCTCCGCCGCAATGATTCGATAGGGCGCCAGCCCGTCCGGCCCGCCATCCAGCGCCAACACCGGATCGAAGTCCCGAACGTCCGTCTGCAATCCCTCAATTACCGCGCTTTCGATATAGGGCGGGTTTGAGACGATCAGATCGAATCTCTCACTATCCGGCAGCGGCTCGAACCATGAGCCTTCGAGCAATGTCAGCCGCTCGCCGACACCGTTCCGCGCCGCATTGACCGTCGCCATCCCCAGCGCCTCGGCGCTGAGATCGATGGCAACGCCGCTCGCTTGTTGGGCCTCATACAGGAGCGCAATGGCGATGCAGCCACTGCCGGTCCCCAGGTCCAACACCCGCTCACCGCCGACAAGCAACGGCATGCCGAGATCGACCAGCAGCTCCGTCTCCGGGCGCGGCACCAGCGTTGCGGCGTTGAGTCCAAAGCGCAGCCCGTAAAATTCCTTCTCGCCGAGAATGCGCGCCACCGGCTCGCCCGCCAGCCGCCGCATCGCTAAGCCGTCAAGCGCCGCCATCGCGGTGCCATCGGCAGGATCGCGTTCATGTGTCGCAAGGGCCGCGCCTTCCAAGCCAAAAGCCTGCTGCGCCAAGAGCCTTGCATCGAGATCGGGCGTGTCCAGCCCAGCCGCGCGAAACCGGTCGCGCACCGCACGCCAGGCCGCGCCGATCTGCATGTCGGTCAGGAAATGCCTTCCATGGCGGCCAGCTGCGCCGCCTGGTTTTCGGTGATCAGCGCCTCGATCAACTCGTCCAGCGCTTCACCCGTCATGACCTTGTCGAGCTTGTAGAGCGTCAGATTGATGCGGTGGTCGGTCACCCGTCCCTGCGGAAAATTATAGGTGCGGATGCGCTCAGAGCGATCGCCTGAGCCCACCTGGTCACGCCGCGCCTCGGCCCGGGCGCTGTCGCGCGCGAAGCGCTGCTCCTCATAGAGCCGCGCCCGCAGCACCTTCATCGCTGTCGCCCGGTTCTGGTGCTGGCTCTTTTCCGACGACGTCACCACGATCCCCGAGGGAATATGGGTGATGCGCACCGCCGAATCGGTGGTGTTGACGTGCTGCCCGCCGGCGCCCGACGAACGCATCGTGTCGATGCGGATGTCTTCCGCCTTGATGTCGATATCGATGTCCTCGACCTCCGGCAGCACCGCCACCGTCGCCGCCGAAGTATGGATACGCCCCGAGGCCTCGGTCGCCGGTACACGCTGCACCCGGTGCACGCCGCTCTCGAACTTCAGCCGCGCATAGACGCCCTTGCCCGCGATATTGACCACCACTTCCTTGTAGCCGCCTGCTTCGCCTGGGCTCTCTTCCATCGTGGTGAATTTCCAGCCATGGATATCGGCATAGCGCTGGTACATGCGGAACAGGTCGCCGGCGAACAGCGCCGCCTCGTCACCGCCCGTGCCGCCGCGCAATTCCATGATGACGCTCTTCTCGTCCGCCGCGTCGCGAGGCAGCAGAAGGATGCGGATGTCGGCGACCAGCTTTTCGATCCGGTCTTCGAGTTCGCCCACTTCCATCTGCGCCATGTCGCGCATTTCGGCGTCGCCCGAGGTCAGCAGCGCCCGCGCTTCGTCCAGATCGCTCAGCGCTTTCTTGTAGCTGAGGATGGGCCCGACGATCGGCTGCAACTCGGCGTGCTCCTTGGAGAGCTTGACAAATTCATCCGGTGCCGCGCCCCCCGAAAGCGCTGCCTCCACATATTGAAAGCGCGTTTCCAGCGCGTCGAGCTTGTCTTGGGGCAGTGTGGCCATAACGTCGATAACCTTGAAAGTACCGCCGCTCTCTAGCGCAACACGGCACTGAAAGGAAACACCGCATGCGCCAAAGCTCCCGCCGCCCGCTACGGGGGCGGCGCCTCACACCGGCAGGTTCTGCCGATCCACCCACTCCAGCAGCAGCGAGCGGATCGCAATGCCATCCGCGCCATCGCTCAGCGCCGCCGACACCGACCTTCGGATCGGCTCCAGCTCCAGCGCCATCAGCATTTCCTTGACCGGCCCGATCGAGGCCGGTCCCATCGACAGCCTGGTCATGCCGATCGACATCAGCGCCAGCGCTTCCAGCGGCTTGCCGGCCAGCTCGCCGCACATGGTCAGCGGCACATTGTAGCGCGTCGCCGCATCGACGATGTGCCGGAAGGCCCGCAAGCGCGGCAGCCCGATGGGGTCGTAATTCTTCGATACCCGCGGATTGGCCCGGTCGGATGCCGTGAGGAACTGCACCAGATCGTTGGATCCGATCGAGACGAAATCGGCTTCCGGCAGCAACTGGTCGAGCTCGAACAGCAGCGACGGCACTTCCACCATCGCGCCCAGTTCCAGCTTCTCCGGCACCTTTTCGCCGGCCCGCCGCAGCCGATCCATTTCCTTTTGCACTACCAGCCGCGCCTGCCGGAATTCGAAGGCCTCGGTGACCATCGGCACCAGGATCTTCATCGGCTTGCCTTCGGCCGCCATCAGCAGCGCGCGCACCTGCGTCCTCAGCAGGCCCGGCCGGTCCAGCGCCAGTCGCAGCGAACGCCAGCCCATGGCCGGGTTCTCCTCGACTGCCGAACGCATATACGGCACCACCTTGTCGCCGCCGATATCGAGCAGGCGGAAGACGATCGGCTTGTCACCGCACAGCCTGATGGCCTCGCGGTAAAGCTCCACCTGCTCCATCAGCCGCGGCAGCTTGGAGGCGATCATGAACTGCAACTCGGTGCGGAACAGGCCGACGCCCACGGCGCCGGTTTCATCCAGCATCGGCAGATCGGCCACCAGCCCCGAATTGTGCAGCAGTGTCACCTCGATGCCGTCCCGCGTCACCGACGGCAGGTCGCGCAGCGCCAGGTAATGCGCACGGCGCTTGGCCGACAGCTTGACCTTGTCGATATAGGCCTGCTCGACATCGGGCGTCGGCCGCAAATGGACGATATTGCCGGCGCCATCGACGATGATGTCGTCGCCCGCCTCCGACATCGAGACGATATTCTCGGCCTGCCCGACCGCCACGATGCCCAGCGAACGCGCCACGATCGCCACATGCGCCGTCGAGCCACCCTCTTCCAGCACGATGCCGCGCACCTTGGTGCGGTCATATTCTAGCAGTTCCGCCGGCCCCATATTACGGGCGACCAGAATCGCGTTGTCCGGCAGGTCCTTGCGGCCCAGGCCTTCGTGATCGCCCGTCAGGCTCCTGAGGAGCCGGTTGGCGAGATCATCGAGGTCGTGGAGCCGGTCGCGGATGTAAGGGTCGGTCTGGCGCATCATGCGGGCGCGCGTGTCGTTCTGCACCCGCTCCACCGCGGCTTCCGCCGACAGGCCGTTGTCGATGGCTTCGGTCAGGCGACCGACCCAGCCGCGATCATTGGCGAACATCCGATAGGTTTCGAGAATCTCGCGATGATCCGAAGTCGGCTGCATGTCGCCATGATCGAGCATGGCGTCGATGGAGACGCGCATCTTTTCGAGCGCCCGGTCCAGCCGCAGTTTTTCGGCATCGATGTCATCGGCAATGAAATTGGTGACCACCACACGCGGATCGTGAAGCACGACCTGGCCCAGGGCGATGCCGTCGGTAAAACCCTGGCCCTCGAAACTGCGCGGTCGCCTCAGGTCGATATCCGAGCCGGGCTTGATCAAATTGTCGAATTCGGACGTGGCGATCATCTCGGCCAGAATCGTGGCGGTGGTCAGCATCGCCTCGACTTCATCTTCGCCGTAAACGCGCCGTTCCTTGTTCTGGACGACGAGTACGCCAAGAGTTTGTCCGGCGCGTAACACCGGCACGCCTAAAAATGCATCGAACGGATCTTCGCCCGTTTCCGGCCGGTAGGCGAAAGCGGCGTGCGATGGAGCATTATTGAGATTGAGCGGCTCCGCATTGGCGGCGATCGAGCCGACCAGGCCTTCGCCCAGCCGCAGCGTCGTCATGTGCACGGCTTCCGCCTTCAGTCCGTGGGTAGCGAACAGTTCCAATGCGCTGTCATCGCGCAGCACATAGAACGAGCACACATCGGCCCGCATATTGTCCGCGATCAGATCGACGATCTTGTTGAGGCGGTCCTGCGAAGCTAGCGGCTCCGCCATGGTTTCGCGCAACTGCCGGAGCAATACGCGTGGCCCGCCGGTGACTGTGGCCATTTCACCCCTTGCGGCCGGAGCCGCCCCCCTGCCGGGCGGCTGCGACTCGCGTCGCGACCGTCAGACTTCCTGCTTGTCCAATCCGTAATACGTATGCAGCGCCCGCACCGCAAGCTCGGCGTACTGGTCGTCGATCAACACCGAGGTCTTGATCTCCGAAGTGGTGATCAACTGGATGTTGATGCCCTTGTCCGCCAAAGCCTTGAACATCGAGGACGCGACGCCCGCATGACTGCGCATGCCCACGCCCACCACCGAGATCTTGGCCCCACCCTTGGAGCCGGAAATCTTGGAATATTCAATCGCATCGCCCGCCGCCTTCAGCGCCGCGATAGCCCGGTCGTAGTCGACATCGGGCACCGTGAACGTAATGTCGGTGGTCGCCCCGTCGTCGGAGATATTCTGCACGATCATGTCGACCACGATCGATTGGTCCGCGAGCGTACCGAAGATCGCCGCAGCCACACCGGGCTTATCCTTGACGTCGCGCAGCGTGATCTTGGCTTCCGACTTGGCGAGCGTCACGCCCGAAACGATCTGCTTTTCCATGATCTCATCCTCATCGCAAACAAGCGTACCGGGCACGCCCGGGGTTCCGTCCGGCGCCACCTGCGGCGCGTCCGGGTCATCGAACGTCGAGCGCACCACCAGCCGCACCTTTTGCGCCATGGCCAGCTCCACCGAGCGGATCATCAATACCTTGGCGCCAAGCGACGCCATTTCGAGCATTTCCTCGAAGGCGATCTTGTTGAGCCGGCGCGCCTTGGGGACGATGCGCGGATCGGTCGTATAGACCCCGTCGACATCGGTATATATATCGCAACGGTCGGCCTTCACCGCCGCCGCTACCGCCACCGCGCTCGTATCGGAGCCGCCCCGGCCCAGCGTCGTCACCCGGCCGGAGGGCGCCACGCCCTGGAAACCGGTGATCACCGGCACCCAGCCGTCTTCCATGCGCTGGTTCAGCGTCGTCGGGTCGATATCGGTGATCCGCGCCGCGCCATGCGCGTCGTCGGTCTTGATCGGCACCTGCCAGCCCGCAAACGAGCGCGACGGAATGCCCATGTCCGACAGCACGATCGCCATCAGTCCGGCGGTCACCTGTTCGCCGGAGGCTACCACCGCGTCATATTCACGCGCGTCGTGCACGGCCGACGCTTCGCGCGTCCAGCCCACCAATTCATTGGTCTTGCCCGACATGGCCGAGACCACGACCGAGACCTGGTTACCCGCGTCGACCTCGCGTTTGACGTGTCGCGCCGCCTGGCGGATACGCTCGACGCTGGCAACCGAGGTGCCGCCAAACTTCATAACGATGCGGGGCATCAACTTTTCCCGAATGGCCGGAGGGTTTTCTCCCTCGGCGCGACTTTGATTTTAGCGCGCGTGGCATGCCACAATCCCGTCATCGAGGCAACACGCAAAGCCTGGGCGCGGCTTGACACGCTTTGGCCAAACGCGCACCTCACCTTGTGACCTTCGCTTTAGGATGACCGCATGTCCGCCACCACCATCGATGACGCAGAAGTCGAAAAGTTCGGCGCCATGGCCGATGAGTGGTGGGATCCCAACGGCAAGTTCAAGCCCATCCATAAGTTCAACCCGGTCCGCCTCGGCTACATCCGTGATCACGCCATCGCCCATTTCGGCAAGGATGGCACGGCGCGCCGCCCGCTGGAGGGATTGAAAATCCTCGATATCGGCTGTGGTGGCGGCCTGTTGTGCGAGCCGGTGGCCCGTCTCGGCGCCACGGTCACCGGCGTCGATGCCGCCGAACGCAACATCAAGGTCGCCGAACTCCACGCCGCCCAGTCGGGGCTTGCCATCGACTACCGCGCCACCACGTCCGAGGCGCTGGCCGCCGCCGGCGAGAAATTCGATATCGTGCTCAACATGGAAGTCATCGAGCATGTCGCCGACGTGCCGCTGTTCGTGAAGAGCTGTACCGATCTAGTGGCGCCGGGCGGCCTCATGGTGCTCGCCACCATCAACCGCACCGCCAGGGCCTTCGCGCTCGCCATCGTGGGCGCCGAATATATCCTGCGCTGGCTGCCGCGCGGCACCCATGACTGGCAGAAATTTCTGACGCCCGAGGAAGTAACGGCGCTCATCGAGCGTAACGCCATGCGCGTCACCGACCGCACCGGCGTAGTTTACAATCCGTTACAAGATAGCTGGCGTCAATCGACCGACATGGGCGTGAACTATATGCTGCTGGCCGAAAGGCTCGCGCCTGACTGATTCCTTGCCACCGCGACGACTGAGGGGAAGCCACGGTGATTGAACTTGATATACATCTGCCGCCCGACACCGATCTGCAGACGGTGCCGACGCTGATCGAACAGGCCTGCGCCCGTGAGGAACTGATTGCTGCCACCCGTGGCACGCTCGGCACCTATCCGGGTTGCATCCACTGGCATTTCAAGCGGGCCGGCGAAAAGGGCACGCTCGAAATCACCTGGTGGCCCAAGAACCGAAAACTCTGGTTCAAGATCGCCGATGGCCGCGAAGGCCCCTGGATCCGGGGCTCGCTCGATCGCCTGCGTGCCCAGCTCGAAAAGCGCTGACGGCGGTCTTTCGCGTCCGCCCAACGGGCTCCTTCTCCCCTCGTGGAAGAAGAGGCCCGCTTGCGGGATGAGTGGTTAGGCCGCCAGCCCGCTTAACGTCGCGAAATCCTCGTCGCCGAGCCTGATCGCCGCCGCGGCGACGTTTTCTTCCAGGTGCTTCACCTTGCTCGTTCCCGGAATGGGCAGGATCACTGGCGAACGTTTCAGCATCCAGGCCAGCGCGATCTGTCCCGTCGTCGCCCCATGAGCCTTGGCCACAGTGTCGAATGCCGAGCCGTCGGTCGCCAGCGCGCCCGAACCCAGCGGCGCCCACGGAATGAAGCCGATGCCATTGGCCTCGCAATAGTCCAGCGCCGCCTCGCTGTCGCGCGCCACGATATTATAACGGTTCTGCACGCTGGCGACCTTGAAGTGCTTCTCGGCGGCCTGGATTTCTTCGACCGAGACCTCGCTCAGCCCCACATGCCGGATCAGCCCTTCCTTGACGAATTCCGCGACCGCCGCGAACTGCTCGTCACGCGGCACCTTGCCGTCGATTCGGTGCAGCTGCCACAGATCGATACGCTCGACCTTCAACCGCTTGAGGCTTCCTTCCAGCCCGCGCCGCAAGACTTCGGGTCGTCCGTCCTGCTCCCAGCGATTGGGGCCAGAACGCTGCAGCCCGCCCTTGGTGGCTATGATCAACCCGCCATAAGGCGCCAGTTCCTCGCCGATCAGCTCTTCGCTGACCAACGGGCCGTAGCTTTCTGCCGTGTCGATGAAATTGACTTCGAGATCCCTCAGGCGCCGCAAGGTCCGCCGGCTTTCCTCGACATCGCGGGGCTGCCCCCAGATGCCGTCGCCGGTGATGCGCATGGCCCCGAAGCCCAGACGATTGATGGTGATGTCGCCGCCCAGGGCGAACTGGCCGGATTGTGCGGCATTGGGATTGGTCATGAAAAGCTCCTGAATTGAAGCCCCTTACTTTGTTCCCCCTATAGCGATGTTCAACCCTTGTTGAACTAAAATAGGCGGGCCCGCCCGGCATGCACCGGACGGGCCGCAAAGCTCAGGCCGGAACCTTGTCGAGGAAGCCCGTGACCCGGCGCAGCCTGCCATCGGCGATCTCGACGAAATCCGTGCCCTCGATCAGCGGCTCAGCGCCGTCGGGACCAAGGCCCCAGGAAAAGCGCCCATGCGCGCCGTGTCCGTCCGGCCTGCCCAGCAGCTGAAACCGAAAACCCGGGAACTGGCTGTGGACGCCCGCGATGAGGCCCGCGATCTCCCCACGGCCCTGTCCGGCCATCAGCGGATCCGCATAGGCCGCGTCCTCGGTCCAGTGCGCATCGAGCAGCGCCGCGCGTCGCTGCGTGTCGGTCTCGTTCCAGGCGGCGATATAGGTGGCGGCGATCTTGGCGATATCGGTCATTTCTGAACTCCGTTGGTTGCACCCGGTGAATCGGGCTGTCCCCAACAAGAACCATCGACGGCCGCCGGTCGATTACGCCCGAGGTAATGGTCTTGCCGCCGGGCCTGCCCTAAAACCGGGATATGCAAACCAGTGTTTCACCCCTTGGCGAAAAGCTGCGCGACTGGCGCCAGCGCCGCCGCATGAGTCAGCTCGATCTCGCGCTCGAGGCCGACATCTCCACCCGTCACCTGAGTTTCCTTGAAACCGGCCGTGCCGTGCCCAGCCGGGACATGGTGCTGCGCCTCGCCGAAGGCCTGGACGTGCCCTTGCGTGACCGCAACGCCCTGCTGCTCGCCGCCGGCTTCGCCCCGGCCTTCGCCGACCGTGAACTGGGCGACCGGCAGTTGCAGCCGGCACTCGACGCCATCAAGGCGCTACTCACGGCGCATGAGCCGTTTCCGGCGCTCGCCATCGACCGCCACTGGCATCTCGTTGCCGCCAACCGCGCCGTCGCCCCGCTCCTGGCCGGCGCCGCCCCTTGGTTATTGGAGCCGCCCGTCAACGTCCTGCGCCTCAGCCTTCATCCCGAAGGCATCGCTCCGCGCATCGAAAATCTTTCCACCTGGAAGCAGCATCTGCTGCACCGCCTGCGCCGTCAGTTCGCCGAAACCGCCGATCCGGTTCTCGCCGACCTCATCGCCGAACTGGCCAGATATCCTGCCGGCCCTCCCCGTGAGCCCATCGCCACCGACGCCATCGCCATTCCGCTGCGCATCAGGACGCCCACCGGCATCCTGTCTTTCCTTTCCACCACCATGGTCTTCGGCACCCCTCTCGACATCACCGTCTCCGAGCTGGCGCTTGAAACCTTCCTCCCCGCCGACCCCGAAACCGCGGCAGCCCTGAAGCGCGTGCCCTGAGCTCTGTCAATCCTGATGTCTGAGCCCATCACTATGCGCATTCGCCTGCATCCGTGGACGCAAGCCTGCTGGATTGGGTACGACAACAAGTAGTATTGGGGGACTATGCCTCGATCCCTGCGTCTTTGCAGTGAGGGGGACCAAGGGTGGGCACGCGGGTGTCCCTAACCCCGGTGAGAGGCTTGCCTAGTTATGCTCTTCCGGCAGGTTCGGCAGCGGCATGAAGTCCACGCCTTCTTCGATCAGGCTCGCCACTTCGTCCTGCGTCGCCTCGCCGTAAATGCCGCGTGCTTCCACATCCTTGAAGTGGATCCTGCGGGCTTCCTCGGCGAACTTGTCGCCGACATAATCGGCCTCGCTCGTCACCTTGTCGCGCAGCGCCCGCATCGCGGCGCGCAGCTGCGAATGCTCGGGATGCCCGATCGAGAGCGACACTTTCTCGGAATTGGCGCGCGATACGGCCGGCGCCATCAGCGCCTTATGCACATCTTTGGAGTCACAGATGGGACAGGTGACGATGCCGCGCTGGCTCTGCGCCTCGTAGGCGCCGGCACTGGCGAACCAGGCATCGAATTTATGTTCGTTCTCACAGGTGAGCGCGTAGTGGATCACTTAACCGAGGACCTTTCCAGGCGCCATTCTGCGCGCCGAGTGGTTAACGCTTACCGAAAAGGGCCGGGCATTGGCAAGCGCCGGCACCCGGCTGCGGGCATCGGCCACACGCGTGAGGTCGATATCAGCAACGAGTACGCCCGGCGCATCGCCATCGATTGCAGCCGCGACTTTCCCCCACGGATCGATGATCATCGAATGCCCATAGGTGGCACGGCCATTCTCGTGCTGGCCGCCCTGCGCGGCGGCGATCACATAGGACCCTGTCTCGATCGCCCTGGCCCGCAGCAGAATTTCCCAGTGCGCCTGCCCCGTCGGCACGGTGAAGGCCGCCGGCACCGACAGCACCTCCGCTCCCGCATTGGCGAGCGCATTGTAGAGCGCCGGAAACCGCACATCGTAACAGATGCTCAACCCCAGCCGGAATCCCGCCACATCCGTCACCACCGCCTGGCCTCCACCCGCATAGGTGGCGCTCTCACGATAGTCGCGGATGCCCTGTAATGTCGCGTCAAACAGGTGGATCTTGTCATAGGCCGCTACCAGCGCCCCATCCGGGGAGAACAGCAGCGAGCGGTTGGCGAAGCGCCCGTCATCGAGGGCCACCGCCATCGAGCCCAGGTGCAGAAAGACCTGGTGCGCCGCCGCCATTTCGGCGATCCGCGCGATATGGGGATTGTTGTCGTAGCCTCCGGCGACCTGCAGCAGCCCCTCGCGGTTCTCCGCAAAGGCTACGGTGACCTCGGGGCTGAGCACATAATGCGCCCCCTGCCCCACGGCCTGGCCGACGAGATCATCGAGCGCCGCGAGATTGGCTTCGGGCTGCGTGCCCGATCGCATCTGCAGCGCCGCAACCCTGATACTGTCGCCCAACGCCCTAGACCCTCAGCAACGGATCGAGCTGACCGCTCCGGTCCAGCGCCGCCATGTCGTCATAGCCGCCCACATGGGTCTCACCCACGAAAATCTGCGGCACCGTGCGCCTGCCATTGGCGCGCTGCGTCATCGCGGCGCGGTCATCGGGGTCGGTAACTGTGGTCTCGGTATAGGGAACTCCCTTCTCGTCCAGCAACGCCTTGGCGGCGTGGCAGTAAGGACAATAGGGCGTGGTATAGATTTCGACCTTGGGCATCAGAAATCTCCGAAATTTCTCTTTCATTTATATGGGGAGATCAGCGCCGATGACAACGCGTGCGAAAGTCATCACGTCGATTTTGTCGAAGCCGGCGCGCTTCAGCGTCTGCGTCACCGCCCTGACCGTCGATCCGGTGGTCAGAACGTCATCGATGATCACCACGCGCCGCCCCATGGCGCGGATCGCCCTGCCCTCGTCGACGCTGAAGGCGCCCGCCACATTGCGGTGCCGCTGGTCCGCCGTCAGCCCGACCTGCTGCCGGGTCTTGCGCGGCCGCCGCAGCAGCCGCATGTCGACGCTCAATCCGGTCAGCGCGCCCAGCGCCAGCGCCAGTTCGGCCGATTGGTTATAGCGCCGCTGCACCTGCCGGCTGCGATGGAGCGGCACCGGCAGCAACACCGGCTTGTCGGCCCATAGCTCGTGTCCGGCCGGCGCCATCAGCCGGGCGCAGAACCGCGCCAGCTCGGGCCGGTCTCCGTATTTGAGCTGCGACACCAATCCCGCCGCCACCTCATTGTAGATCACCGCCGCCCGCGCTCGCCCAAATGGCGGCGGATCGGCCAACGCCTCGGCCGACACCGCATCGTGACCGAGAAAGACTTGAAACGGGATGCCCAGCACCGAGCAATAGGGCTTCGTGATCGGCCTCAGGCTGCGAAAACACGCGGCGCAAAGACTGTCGGCCTCCGCGACCGGCGCCTGACAGTTGAGACAGACCGGCGGATAGATCTGATCCAGCAGCAGGCCGCCGCTACGCCGCAGCAGCCTGCCCAGGACTCCGGGGATTTTGACAAGTGGCGCGAGCGTGCCCATAACCCACTATACCATGCCGCTTTCCGGCTGGCTTTTGGCGTTTATCCCAATGAGCACCCCGCCGCCCGTCTTCGATCGCGATCTTGTCGCCCGCCATCTGGCCCGCCGCCCAGCAGGGCACGAGGATTTCGTCACCTCGCTGGTGCTCTATGACTTGCAGGACCGGCTCCTCGCCATCACCCGTACTTTCGGCAAGGCGCTGATTCTCGCTCCCGATGCCCGGGTGTTGCCCGAGCGCGGCGAAACCCGTGACGGCATCTTCAATTTCGATCGCGCCGACACCGTGTTGGCCTCTGATGTGGGCCCGCTGGTCGATCCCGAACACCTCGTTCTCCCGCATACCGATTACGATCTCATCGTCTCGGTGCTGGATCTGCAGGTCGTCAACGATGTTCCGGGCTTCCTCGTTCGCCTGCGCCAGCACCTGCGTCCCGATGGCCTGCTGCTCGCGGCGGCCGTGGGCGGCGCCACCCTTGCCGAATTGCGCCACGCTTTCGTGCTGGCCGATGCCGAAATTTCCGGCGGCGCCTTCGCCCGCGTCGCTCCCTTCATCGATGTCGGCGACGCCGGAGGCCTGCTGCAGCGCGCCGGCTACGCTTTGCCTGTCGCCGATGTGGAAAACCACATCGTGCGCTATGCCCATCCGCTGGCGCTGATGCAGGAACTAAGAGCTCTTGGGGCTTCCAACCCGCTCGCCGACCGCCCGTCGCGCCTCGCGACGGCGGCGCTGATCGAAGCCGCTGCCCGCCACTATCAGGAAATCGCCACCGATCCCGACGGCCGCGTCCGCGCTACTCTCGAAATCGTCTGGATCAGCGGCTGGTCGCCCGATGCCAGCCAGCAACAGCCGCTGGCGCGCGGCAGCGCCCAGGTCAGCCTCGCCGATGTGCTGAAGAAAAGACCGGCCGACTAGAGCGGTTTCAGGAAAAGTGGATGCCACTCTTCTAACTCGAAAGCGCGCTAAAACAAAGACTTAGAGCGTTCGTTTTGATGCAATCAAAACGCAAAGCGCTCTAGTGACCGCCGCTCAGCGCCGGTCCGGCTCTCTCGGCGACGAAGTTGAACAGATTGCTCGTCTGCCCGCCCACCAGTGTCACCGCCACGATCACCGCAATGAAGATCAGCCCGGCGATCAGCCCATATTCGATGGCGGTCGCCCCCGCCTGGTCACGCCAGAAGCGCAGCGCTAATCGTTTCAGCATGGGGCGTTCCGAACTTTCTGTTCAAGACCGTCGTGGCTTCATAACAGATCGCAGAGCGGCGCGATCAACGGGGCATCTGCCGGAGGCATCGGATAGTCCCTGAGCGCCTGCGGCCGTACCCATTTGAGTGCGGTATGCTCTTTGGCTTCAGGAATTCCCTGCCATTTTCGGCACACGAAAAGTGGCATAAGAAGGTGAATATTGTCGTAAGAGTAGCTGGCGAAAGTGAGCGGCGACAGGCACGCCGTCTGTGTCTTGATGCCCAGTTCCTCGTCGAGTTCGCGGATCAGCGCCGCCTCCGGCGTCTCCCCTGCCTCGATCTTGCCACCGGGGAATTCCCACAGCCCCGCCAGCGATTTGCCTTGCGGCCGCTGCGCGATCAGCACGCGCCTGTCGGCATCCACCAGCGCACAGGCAACTACCAGAAGCAGGTTCATCCCGTTCTCCTCACGCCGGCCGTCGGTAGTGATACCGATACCGTTCCGCAAAACCGAGCGAGGTATAGAGCCTGACCGCCAGCACATTGTCGCTGACCACCTGGATCACCGCATGCATCGCACCATGCTGCCGCGTCCAGTTGAGCGCCGCCAGCATGACCGACCGCCCATACCCCTTGCCCCGCGCCGTCTCCAGCGCCACCACGTTGAGATAGACCCCGATCCCGAAAGCGACACTCGCCAGCGCCGCCGCCACCGCCCGGCCGCTTTCGTCAAAGATCAGTATGCCGGTCGCCGGCGCCGCGATATGCGCCAGGATCTCGGCCAGCACAGCGATCGTCTCTTCGCCATAGCCGCTCATGGCCGCCTGCGTCCGAAACCATTGAGGATCGGTCGGCTCGAAGAACCGCACCTCCCCTGTCACGGGTGCCAGTGCCATTTCGGGCGCCAGAGCCATAGACAGGACGCGGCTTTCCTCGAAGGCCTGCCAGCCCGCCGCATCGAGGGCCGCGATCACGTCCGGCCCGGCCAGCGGCGTCACCCGGAAGACCGGCGAAATGCCGTGCCGAGCGAACAGTTGCTCCATCGCCTTGAGCCGCTCGTCCGCCACGTCGTCGTCGGTGACGTCCATCGCCTGCACCGAATTGGCGCGCTTGGTATAACCCTTGCCGTAGCGCCACAGCCATGCGCCATCGCTGGCCGTCTTCAGTGCCGGCCACGCATTGAGGCAGGCCGTCTCCATGCTGAGAATCGACAGGTCGGCCAAGATCAGCTCCGGTAGTCACCGTTGATCGCGATATAGCCGTGGGTGAGATCGCAGGTGTAAACCGTCGCCTGGCCCTTGCCGAGGCCGATATTGACGCCGATCTCCAGCTCCTCGCCGCGCATATAGGCCGAGGTCGCTGCCTCGTCATAGGCGGGGGAACGCTCGCCGGCTTCCGCCACCACGAGATCACCGAAGCGGATCGCCAGGCGATCGCGGTCGGCCGGCTCGCCAGCCTTGCCCACCGCCATCACCACGCGGCCCCAATTGGCGTCGCCACCGGCGATCGCGGTCTTCACCAGCGGCGAATCCGCGATGGCCTTGGCGATGCGGAAGGCGCTGCCATCATCGGTGGCGCCCTCGACGGTGACGGCGACGAACTTGGTCGCCCCCTCGCCGTCTCGCACCACCTGCATGGCGAGGTCGAACAGCACATCGCTCAGCGCCGCGCCGAACGTCTCCGCCCGCGCATCGTCGGCGCTCTCGATCGCCGCCACGCCGCGCTCGCTGGCCTTGCCGGTCGCGAATACCAACAGCGTATCGGAGGTGGAGGTATCGCTATCCACCGTGATGGCGTTGAAGCTTGTCTTCACATGCTGGCCGAGCAATCCCTGCAGCACCGGGGCCGCGATCGGCATGTCGGTGAACACGAAGCTCAGCATCGTCGCCATGTCCGGCGCGATCATGCCCGAACCCTTGGCTATGCCGGAGATCACCACCTCGACGCCGTCGATCTCGACCGTGGCGGTCGCAACCTTCGGGAACGTGTCCGTGGTCATGATTGCCTTGGCGGGCTCCATCCAGGGCAGCGTCTCGAGCCTGGTCGCCAGCCCGTCCAGCACGCCCTCGAACTTGCGGGCATCGAGCGGCTCGCCGATGACGCCAGTGGAGGCGAGAAACACTTCGCTCGGGGCGCAGCCCAGCGCCTTGGCGGCGATGTCGGCGGTCAATTGCACGCTCTCGCGACCCTTGCGGCCGGTAAACGCATTGGCATTGCCGGAATTGACCACAAGCCCGCGCGCCGTGCCGCCGCTCAACTGCATGCGGCACCAGTCGACCGCCGCCGAAGGGCATTTGCTGCGCGTCAGGACGCCCGCGACTTTGGTGCCGGCATCGAACCCGACCAGCAGCACATCGGTGCGATTCTTGTACTTGATTCCCGCCTCGGCGGTGGCGAAACGCACGCCCGGCACGGCCGGCAGTTCGGGATAGGAAGTCGGCGCCAGCGGCGAAACGGGATGTGCCATGTCAGTGCTCTCGCGAGGGAATTGGGGCCTGATCCGTTTGCCTCAACCGCCGATCCGACGCAAGCGCCTTCGCCGAAATGCCAGCGGCGCGCCCGGAGGTCCGGACGCGCCGCCATGAGAGTGGTTTGCTTCGCCTTATTGGGCGGGAGCGGGGGCGGCCTGCTGTTCTTCCTGCGCCGCCTGGGTATCGTTCTGCTTCTTCACCGCATCGGCGAGGGTCGCATCCGGAATGTCGATCTTCACATTGCTCTTGAGCTTGGCGACGGCGTCGTCGAAGCTCTTGAACATCAGTTGCTGGGTCAGCTGCTGGCCGACCTGGTCGATCGTCGGCGGCGCCGACTTGCGCTTGTTGGTGACCTTGATGATGTGCCAGCCGAACTGGCTCTTCACCGGGTCCGAAATCTTGCCCACGTCCATCGAGAACGCGGCGGCTTCGAATTCCGGCACCATCTGGCCCTTGGAGAAGAAGCCCAGATCGCCGCCATTCTGCTTGGCGCTCGGGT
Organism: Devosiaceae bacterium; assembly: GCA_036499825.1. GTDB lineage: Bacteria > Pseudomonadota > Alphaproteobacteria > Rhizobiales > Devosiaceae > Paradevosia. The sequence continues at coordinate 128,686 of DASYCZ010000008.1, read as the reverse complement.
CGATCGACTTTTCCTTGGCTAGGTCTTCGAACGAGGCGCCGCCGTCGAGCTGGGCCTTGATGGCCTTGGCGTCTTCCTCGGTGTTCACCAGGATATGGCTGGCCTGCACTTCGTCCTGCGGCTTGAAGTCGGCCACGAACTTGTCATAGGCGGCCTTCACGGCATCCGGGGTGACCGCATTGGCCACCTTGTCGGAGAAATAGACCTGACGCAGGGCGCGGTCGTTGAGGTAATTCATCTGGCGCTGGAAGATCTCGGACTTGTCCATGCCCGCATCCTTGGCGGCCTTCGCCATCACTTTCATGTCAATGAGCACAGTGACGAGGAAAGCGCGCTGCTGATCGCCGGGAACCTGCTGCAATTCCTGCGCGAGGTCGGCAGCCGCAAAGCCGAGATCGGCTTCGGTAATGGTATCGTCGCCGACGGTGGCGACCACGGCCTTGGGATCCGGCATCGGCAACTGCGTCGGATCGGTGGGCACGCTCGCGCCCGGGGGCACTTCGGTGGGCGCCGCGGCCGGTGCGGGGGTCTGGGCCATTGCGCTGAGCGGTGCCAGCGTCAGGGCCACGCCAACGGCGAGCGCGGCGGCGAAACGGCCGATCGGCGCCACGGCGCTTTTGGGTTTGCTGTCAGTCATTATCTCACTATCTCCTTGATCGCGCCCGGCCCCTCCTCGGCGCGACGGGCTTGGTGTGGCCGATTTTGGTGGCGTTGACAAGACAAAGCCCCGCTCTTACATGTCTCGACGCTTCCATGCAGCCTGGGGACGGCAGAAACACGGGGCTTTCGCTCCCTGATCAACTCTGAGCGATGCCCTGCCGCGTATCAGTAAAAGGACTTGAGCAATGGTGATTGCTGCGCTCGCCAAACGGATTTTCGGGTCCGCCAATGATCGGCACGTCAAGCGCTTTCAGAGCCGCGTCGATGCCATCAACGCCCTGGAGCCGGAGCTCGCCAAGCTGAGCGACGAACAGCTCCGCGCCCGCACCGCTGACTTCAAGCAGCAGCTGGCCAACGGCGCCAAGCTCGACGATCTCCTCGTTCCGGCCTTCGCCACGGTGCGCGAAGCCGGCAAGCGCGTCCTGGGCATGCGGCACTTCGATGTGCAGCTCATCGGCGGCATGGTGCTCAACGAGCGCGCCATCGCCGAGATGCGAACCGGTGAAGGCAAGACCCTCGTGGCCACGCTGCCGGTCTATCTCAATGCCCTGACCGGCGAAGGCGTGCACGTCGTCACCGTCAACGACTACCTGGCCAAGCGCGACGCGGAGTGGATGGGCCAGATCTACAAGTTCTTGGGCCTCAGCTTCGGCATCATCATCCATGATCTCGACGATGCCCAGCGCAAGGAAGCCTACGCCGCCGACGTCACCTACGGCACCAATAACGAGTACGGCTTCGATTACCTGCGCGACAACATGAAGTACTCGCGCGCCCAGATGGTGCAGCGCGGCCATCCCTATGCCATCGTCGACGAAGTGGACTCGATCCTCGTCGACGAAGCCCGTACGCCTCTCATCATTTCCGGCCCGTCCGAGGATCGCTCCGATCTTTACCAGAAGATCGACGCCATCATCCCGATCATCGGCGAGGATGATTTCGAACTCGACCTCAAGCAGCGCGCCGCCACGTTCACCGACCAGGGTGTGGAAAAGCTCGAAGCCCGCCTCACCGAAGACGGTCTGATGAAGAGCGAGTCGCTCTACGACCTCGAAAACGTCGCGCTCGTCCATCACCTCAATTCGGCCCTGCGCGCCCACAAGCTGTTCCAGGCCAACAAGGACTACATCGTCCGCAACGACGAAGTCGTCATCATCGACGAGTTCACCGGCCGCATGATGCCAGGCCGCCGCTATTCGGAAGGCCTGCACCAGGCGCTGGAGGCCAAGGAACACGTCAAGATCCAGCCGGAAAACCAGACGCTGGCCTCGATCACCTTCCAGAATTATTTCCGTCTCTACAAAAAGCTTGCCGGCATGACCGGTACGGCCGCCACGGAAGCCGAGGAATTCGGCGACATCTATGGCCTGGAAGTCGTCACCATCCCCACCAACGTCCCCGTCGCCCGTAAGGATGACGATGACGCCATCTTCCGCACCGCCGAGGAAAAGTTCGAAGCCATTGCCGACATCATCAAGGATTGCCAGGAGCGCGGCCAGCCCGTCCTCGTCGGCACCACCTCGATCGAGAAGTCGGAAATGCTGGCCGACCTGCTGCGCAAGAAGAATGTCGGCTCCATGCAGGTGCTGAACGCCCGCTACCACGAGCAGGAAGCCTATATCGTGGCCGATGCCGGCGTTCCCGGCGCCATCACCATCGCCACCAACATGGCTGGCCGTGGTACCGATATCCAGCTCGGCGGCAACCTCGAAATGCGCACGCAGCGCGAGGCCGCCGATCTCGAGGGCGTCGAGCGCGACACCAAGATTTCCAACATCAAGGCCGAAATCGCCCGCGACAAGGAAAAGGCTCTCGCCGCCGGCGGCCTCATGGTCATCGGCACCGAGCGTCATGAAAGCCGCCGCATCGACAACCAGCTGCGCGGCCGTTCCGGCCGTCAGGGCGATCCGGGGCATTCCAAGTTCTTCCTGTCGCTGCAGGACGATCTGATGCGCATCTTCCCGGTCGAGAGCATGGACACCATGCTGGCCCGGCTCGGTCTCGAACAAGGCGAATCCATCACCCATCCCTGGGTCACCAAGGCCATCGAACGTGCCCAGACCCGCGTCGAGGGCCGCAACTTCGATATCCGCAAGAACATCCTTAAATACGACGACGTCATGAATGATCAGCGCAAGGCGATCTTCGAACAGCGTCTCGAACTGATGGATAGCCCGGACGTCGCCGAAACCATCGCCGACATGCGCCACGACGTGGTCGATTCGATCCTCGCCAAGGCCATTCCCGAGCGCTCCTACCCAGAACAGTGGCAGACCGAGCAGCTCGAAGCTGCGGCCAAGACCTATCTCAATGTCGAAATCCCCGCCCATGCCTGGGCCGAGGAAGAAGGCATCGATGTCGAAATGGTGCGCGAGCGCCTGGTCAATGCCGCCGACGAAAAGGCCGCCGCCAAGGTCGGCCGCATCGGTCCCGAGATCATGCGCCAGGTGGAAAAATCCATCCTGCTGCAGTCGATCGATGGCCTGTGGCGCGAACACCTCGTCACCCTCGATCATCTGTCCAAGGTGGTGGGCTGGCGCGGCCTCGCGCAGCGCGATCCGCTGAACGAATACAAGCAGGAAGCCTTCGAACTCTTCCAGGCGCTGCTGACGAACCTGCGTGAACTCGTCACCACCCAGCTCTCGCATGTGGAAGTGCAGATGCGCCCGCCCGAGCCCCAGGCTCCGGACCTGTCACAGCTGGCCGCTACCCATATCGATCCGCTGACGGGCGACAACGACGCGCGCGGCGAAAGCCTGGGCAGCGTGCTGGCGGCCACCACCGGCGCCGGCGCGGCCCTTGCCTCTGCTGCCAACAGCGAAGAGCTGCGCCCGATCGATCCCAAGCTGCTGGTCGGGGTCTCGCGCAACGCCCCCTGCCCCTGCGGCTCGGGCAAGAAGTTCAAGCACTGCCACGGTGCGTTCTAGGCGCCACGCCGGACCTCTCTCGGGGGAGCGTTGACGATAGCGCGGTGCTTAGGCCCACCTCACCCTTAATCCCTCCCCATGATGGGGAGGGAGGTCGACTGAAAGTCCGGCGCTTCTTCACTCTCCCCTTGCGAGATTCGCGGCCGAAATCGCGGCCCTCATTGCGGCAGCGCGAACTCCAGCAGCAGGTTGCGTTCCCAATCATTGAAATTGTTGTCGGCCATCAGCGTGATGCGGGTCTCGCCGTCCGGCGCCGGATGCACCGCGACGCCTTCCATATTGTCGATATCGCTGCCCGAAGCCGATAGCAGCACTTCCCCCGTCATCACCGCCCCCGGTCTCACCTGATCGGCTGGAATGCGCCTTAGCCGCATGACGAACGAGAGCAGCGCCGTGCCGCGCTCCAGCACCAGCAGGTCGCCATTGGGCAGGAATGCGCAATCGGTCGGGTTGACGCCCGGAACGGAACTGAGGCTCAGCGCCCCCTGGTCCTTGTGCCCCAGCAGCCAGGCGGGATGGTTGCCGCTATCGTCCGTCGCTTCCACGATCAGCAGGGTCGATCCGGCGATTGGCGACGCCGGTGGCGCGATGCACACCGATTCCAGCGATTCGTTGGTGCGCAGATTACTGATCCAGTCGGGGATCGGGATTTCGCGCGCCGGGCCTCCCGGCACGCCATCGGTCAGCGCGAAATCGGCCACCCGGGTCAGATTTTCGAAGCTCACCCGCACCGCCACCGGCTCGCCGTCGCGCATCAACGTATCCATGCCCTCGGCATCCTGCGCGAAGGCCCGTGGCAAAGGCGCACCCTTGGAATTCTGCATCGGCGAAATGTCGACGCCCACCAGCCCGAATGGCAGCCCGGCCTCGTCATAGATCAGTTGCCCGGAAACGAAGTTGCCGCGATCCGACACCATGGCGAGTCGCCCATCGGGACCCGTGAAGCTCAGGGACGACAACCCGCCGAATTCGTCCGTCGTGCCGTCCAGCACCAGGCCGCCGCGCCAGACGAGACCGCCGACGCGGCCCCCGATTGGCGTGCCGTTGAAATTGGTGACTTGCAGCGCGGTCACCGTTTCGGGGGCCGCCAGCGCAGAACCGGTCAGGCCGGCAAAAATTGATAGGCTGATGGCGATGACGGCACGCGCCGTCATCGCCTCCCCCTTCGGGTCGGCCTCGGCGGTTCCTCGTCGAACAGCGCCGCCAATTCGTCGGTCAGCGCGCCGCCCAGTTCTTCGGCATCGAGCAGCGTCACCGCGCGCCGGTAATAGCGCGTCACATCGTGTCCGATGCCCACCGCGACCAGCTGGATCGGCGACCGCGTCTCGATTTCCTCGATCACTTGGCGCAGATGCGCCTCGAGATAGTTGCCGGCATTGACCGACTGCGTCGAGTCGTCGACCGGCGCACCGTCCGAGATCACCATCAGGATGCGGCGGTTTTCAGGCCGCGCCAGCAGGCGCTTTTCGGCCCATTGCAGCGCCTCGCCGTCGATATTTTCCTTCAGCAGCCCCTCGCGCATCATCAGCCCGAGATTGCGCCGCGCATGCCGCCATGGCTCGTCGGCCGCCTTGTAGATGATGTGCCGGATGTCGTTGACGCGGCCCGGATTGGCAGGGCGCCCGGCTTCCAGCCAGGCTTCGCGGCTCTTGCCGCCCTTCCAGGCACGCGTCGTGAACCCCAGGATCTCGACCTTCACCCCGCATCGCTCCAGCGTGCGGGCCAGAATATCGCCGCAGATCGCCGCGATGGTTATCGGCCGTCCGCGCATCGAACCGGAATTGTCGATCAGCAGCGTCACCACGGTGTCGCGGAAATCGGTATCGTTCTCGATCTTGAACGACAGCGGCGCCATCGGGTCGATCACCACGCGCGTCAGCCGGGCCGAATCCAGCATGCCCTCTTCCAGATCGAAGGCCCAGCTGCGGTTCTGCTGCGCCATCAGCCGCCGTTGCAGCTTGTTGGCCAGCCGTGCCACGGCGCCTGCGAGGTTCTCAAGCTGCTTGTCGAGCAGCGCCCGCAACTGGTCCAGCTCTTCGGGCGGACACAGCTCACTCGCCTTGACGATCTCGTCGAAGCGTTGCGAGAAAATCTTGTAGTTGAACTGGTTGGAAAGCCGGTCGTCGACCTTGCCCTGGGGCGGCGGGTTGGGCGAATCCTCGCCCGCATCGCTGGTCGCCTCGTCGTCGGTTTCCGACATCTCGGTTTCCGAGCCTTCGACGTCGCCCTCGTCCTCGCTGGAGCCCGGCGTTTCGTCCTGCTCGGATTGCGCGTCCTGGTTTTCGCCTTCGCCCTGTTCGGGGTTCTGCTCGTCGGACTGGCCACCCTCGGGCTCCTGGTCCTCGCCCTCTTCGCTCTCGTCGTCGTCGTAATCGTCGACTTCGCTGTCCGGCACCAGGTTCAGATCGCGCAGCAGCGCCCGCGCCGCCCGCGAAAACTCTTCCTGGCTCTCGAACCGGTTGAGCAGGTCCGCCAGCGATCCGGATGCCTTGGCCTCGATTTCTTGCCGCCACAGATCGACGATCGCATGCCCCGACGGCGGGATGGCGACGCCGGCGATTTTTTCGCGCAGCATCAGGCCCAGCACTTCCGCCAGCGGCGCATCGCCCTTATCCGCCACTTCGGCGAAATTGGCCCGGAACAGCCGGTCTTCCAGCATCTCGCCGATATTCTGCCCCATGCCCGGCATGCGCACCACGCCAAGGCTTTCGCACCGCGCCTGCTCCAGCGCATCGAACGCCGCACGCGCCACAGGATCGAGCGGCGCGCGCTTGCGATGCGTTTCCGGATCATGGCTCGCCAGCCGCACCGCCATGGCGTCGCCCTGCCCGCGGGCGATGGCGATGTCGCGCTTGCTCGGCAGCCGCGGCAGGTTGGCCAGCCGTGCCTTGTCCGAGGTCAGGATCGGACGGTCGGCCGTGAAGCTCACCTCGAGATCGGGCTTACCGCCGATGGCGCGCACGGCGGCGCCCACCGCCGATTTGAACGGTGCGGTATTGTCGGGCCTGTTGGCTTTGCTGCGCGGCGCTTGGGCCATGAAACTATCCGGCTTTATGAGAAGGCTGGGAACGCGCGGCTTCGGCGCGGGCGGCAATCATCAGGAACATCGGCCGTATCACGCTATCCTGCAGTCCAGGGTTTTCCAGCAACTGCGCTGACGTCGGCCCCCATTCGTCGATGGCCTCCAGCATGAGGCCGTTCCGCTTCAGGGTCATCAGCACCGTGGCGATGGTGCGGTGGTATTTGACGACGCCGTGATCGAGCCAGTCAAGCGTCCGCGGCCCCTCGCGATTGTAATCGGTGACGGCAGCGACCCGATTGCCCGCCGCATCCATCATCCATTCGGGCTCGGTGCGGGCCGAATAGAGCGGGTGCTCACTGGTGAAGACGAAATGGCCACCATCCACCAGCGCAGCGCGTACGCGGCGACAGAACAGATCGAGGTCAGGCAGGTAGTGCAGGACCAGCGTGCTGTAGACGAGCTCGAACGCCCCGAAAGCGGGCTCGTACTGTTCGAGATCTGCCCGCTCATAGCGGATCGGCATGTCGCCGCTGCGCCGCCGCGCCTCGGCCAGCATTCGCTCGGACAGATCGACGCCAAGGACGCTCGCCGCGCCCTGCTCATGGGCCCATCGATCGAACGCACCGAAGCCGCAGCCGAGATCGAGAACGCTGAGCCCAGCCATTTCGGGCAACATGGCGCGCAGGTTCGGCCATTCAGGCGCTCCCTCCAGGCCATGGATCGAGCGCCGAATCCGGCTGTAACCCTCGAAAAAGGCCACATCGTCATAGATGTTCTGCGCCATAAATCACCATGGAGCCCCCAAAGGCCCCCACCCGGCCCGCTGGCCACCTGTCCCTCCCGGGGCAAAGATCTCCGCGAAGCGGCGGACGAGCGGGCCTTGAGAGCCGTTGGGTCAGGCCGTGATCGCCAGATTAGCCGCCGATTCCGGCAGGTCCTCGCCGAACACGCGCTGGTAGAACTCGGCCACCACCGGACGCTCCAGCTCATCGCACTTGTTGAGGAAAGTGAGACGGAAGGCAAAGCCGAGATCGCCGAAAATCTGGGCATTCTCGGCCCAGGTGATCACCGTACGCGGGCTCATCACCGTCGACAGGTCACCGTTGATGAAGGCCTGGCGGGTAAGATCGGCCATGCGCACCATGTTGGAGACGGTCTTGCGCCCCTTGTCGCTGGTGGCGTAGCTCTTGGCCTTGGCCAGAACGATCCCGACTTCCTTGTCGTGCGCCAGATAATTCAGCGTCACCACCAGCGACCAGCGGTCCATCTGGCCCTGATTGATCTGCTGGGTGCCATGATAAAGCCCCGACGTATCGCCCAGGCCGATGGTGTTGGTGGTCGAGAACAGCCGGAAGGCCGGATGCGGCGTGATGACACGGTTCTGGTCGAGCAGCGTCAGCCGGCCTGCAACCTCCAGCACGCGCTGGATCACGAACATCACGTCCGGGCGTCCGGCGTCGTATTCGTCGAACACCAGCGCGATATTGTTCTGCACCGCCCAGGGCAGGATGCCGTCGCGGAATTCCGTGACCTGCTTGCCATCCTTGAGCACGATGGCGTCCTTGCCGACCAGATCGATACGACTCACATGGCTGTCGAGGTTGACGCGGACCAGCGGCCAGTTCAGCCGCGCCGCCACCTGCTCGATATGCGTCGATTTGCCCGTACCGTGATAACCCTGGACCATGACGCGGCGATTGAAGGCAAAGCCGGCCAGAATGGCGAGGGTGGTGTTGCGATCGAACAGGTAATCCGGATCGATCGGCGGCACATGACCCGTGGTCTCGGCATAGCCCTTGACCACCATGTCGGTGTCGATGCCGAACAGATCGCGCGCCTTGAACTCGGTATCCGGCAAATTGGCAAATTCAGTCATATCGTGGTCCCTCGAACAGGGGGTTTGGGAGGCTGTCACAAAGCGGACAGCGCGCTCTATAGCAGCATTGGCCGGGCTGGCCTAGCCTTGGTTTCCCCCGCCCTGACGGGCTCGAAGTGGAACCCTGGTTGCCGCGCGACCCGCGACCTTCCGTTCTGCTCTGGCAGGGAAATGTGGGTGCGCACCGCCGGATGAGAGGAGAGTCTCTCCAGCCTCACCTTACCGCGCCACGAACCCCGCATTCTTCAGATGCGTGTAGGCCGTGATGATCGCACGCAGCCGGTCTTCCGACGAGCGGTCGCCGCCATTGGCATCGGGATGGTGCAATTTCACCAGCGCCTTGTAGGCTTTCTTGATGTCTTCGGATTTGGCGCTGCCCTCGAGGCCAAGCGTTTCGAACGCCCGCCGATCCGGCTCCAGGAGATTGCGGCGGTGTTCTTTTGCCGGCTCCCGCGCCTGTGCCCTGGCATAGCGGGCGAACACGTGCAGCGGATCGTGGAAGCGCTCGCCACGCGCATGCGTCCTGGGCTGTGCCCTGGTCTTGGCGCTCGGACCGGCGCCGGGCTTGGTGCCCATGCCCCAGGTCGGGCGGCCATCGGTCTGCGCGCTGCGGCTGACATGGTTCTCGATGTCGTCGGCATCCATGCCGGCGAAGAAATTATAGGCCGTATTGTAGTGGCGCACGTGCTCCAGGCAGAAATTGTGATACTGCCCCTCGGCACGATTGCCTTTCGGAGCCTTGTAGACCCCCGGCTGGTCGCAGCCTTCCCACGCGCATGGCGGTGCCGAAACCTCCGGCGCCTCTTGGCGGCGCGGGCGGATACGGATGGCATCGAACAGCTTGGAATCCAATTTCATTGCGCCTAACTAAAAACCGAACACGATAACAAAGATTGCGACCCGCGATGTCCGTCCGCGACACCATCATCGAAAAACTTTCCGACAAATTTGCGCCCGAACACCTCGACGTGGTCGACGATAGCCACAAGCACCGTGGCCATGCCGGCTGGCGCGAAGGTGGCGAAACGCACTTCCGGATCAGAATCGCGACCCGTCATTTTGACGGCATGAGCCGACTTGCGCAACACCGTGCTGTCATGGAAACCCTCGATAGCGAACTGAAATCCGGCGTCCACGCCCTCGCCATCGAGATCCTCGTCCCAGGCGCCCCCACCGAACTGCCCAAAGGCATCTAGTCCACCCTAGATTGGGTCGCCCGCGCGATTCCACAACCTCTGCCGGCGCCATACTGCCTATCCACCGACTTTACTTTTCCCTGACGGGAGAAGGCGTCCGCACGGCCGATGAGGGGTAAGCCTTCCCTCGCCCCAGTCCCTATTCCGACGCTTCTTCGAGGAAACGCCGCACTTCATCTCCATCGACCTGCTTTTCGATGAAGGCCTTGCCGATTCCCCGCGTCAGGATAAAGGTCAGCGCTCCGCGTACCACCTTCTTGTCCTGTGCGATGTTCTTCATCAGCATATCCACCGGCAGTCTCTCTCCCGGAATGTCGGCAATCCGGGTCGGCAGTCCCGACAGCTTCAGATGCTGTACCACCCGACCGGTATCCTGCGATGGCGCCAGCCCTAAGCGGGCCGAAAAGCCATGCGCCAGCACCATGCCGATGGCGACGCCCTCGCCATGCAGCAGCCGGTCCGAATAGCCCGTCGCCGTTTCCAGCGCGTGCCCGAAGGTGTGGCCGAGATTGAGCAACGCCCGCACGCCCGTTTCCTTCTCGTCCGCCAGAACGAACCGCGTCTTGGCGGCGCAGGCGCGCGCGATCGCCTCTGCACGTGCCGGCCCACCGGCGAAAATCTCGGGCTGCTTTTCTTCCAGCCAGAAATAGAAGTCCTCGTCGTCGATGAGGCCGTATTTCACCACTTCCGCATAGCCAGCGGCGAATTCCCGCTCCGGCAGCGTATCGAGGGCATCGAGATCGGCCAGGACCAGCTTGGGCTGGTGGAAGGCGCCGATCAGGTTCTTGCCATAGGGCGAGTTGATGCCGGTCTTGCCGCCCACCGATGAATCCACCTGTGCCAGCAGTGACGTCGGAATCTGCACGAAATCCATGCCGCGCCGCGCCACGGCCGCCGCGAAACCGGCGAGATCGCCGATCACGCCGCCGCCCAACGCCACCACCAGGTCGCCGCGCTCCAGCCTTGCGGCGAGAATCCCGTCGACCACTTCGCCGAACCGGGCAAACGACTTCGTGGCCTCGCCTGCCGGCATGGTGATCACCGTATAGGCCAGTCCCGCCGCGTCCAGCGAGTGCGTCAGGCGCGGCAATTGCGCCGCCGCCACATGCTCGTCCGTCACGATGCCGAAGCGCCGGCCCGGAAACATCTGTTTCAGCCGTTCCCCGGCGCCTTCCAGCAGCCTCCGGCCGATGAAGATGTCATAGGCCCGCTCGCCGAGCGGCACATGCACCAGATGCTGCGTTTCATCCGGCATGGTGCGTCTCCGTTCCTGGCGTGGAAAGATAGGTCGCCACCCGTTCGATCACCTCATTGGCGACCACGTCCTGCGGCACGTCCTTGGAGATCACCGTCACGTCGGCTTCCGCATAAATGGGATAGCGTGCATCGATCAGCGTCTTGAGGCTCTGGCGCGGATTGGCGGTCTTCAGCAACGGCCGGTTGGAGCGCCGCGATACCCGCGCGAACAGCAGCTCGAAATCCGCCTTGATCCATACCGACACCGCGCAGGCCTTGATCAATTCCCGCGTCTCGGCATTGACGAAGGCGCCCCCGCCGGTCGCCAGCACGATGTTGTCTTCACGCATCAGCCGCGAGATCACCCGCGCCTCGCCGGCCCGGAACTCGCCCTCGCCATGCGCCGCGAAGATTTCCTCGATCGTCATGTTGGCGGCTTTCTCGATCTCCTCGTCGCTGTCGACGAACAATCTGCCCAGCTTGTTGGCGATGCGGCGCCCGACCGTAGTCTTGCCGGCGCCCATCATCCCGACCAGCACCAGCGGCCGCCCGCCCAGGCTGGCAACGAGCTCTTCTTGGATAGAGGCTAGGGTCACCGCGGCGCTCCGGGAAAATCGCTTCGGCGGTTCAAGCCTTGGCGGCGGACAATGTCAAGCTGCCGCTCTTACGCTCACGTCCGCGCGAGTAGCGTAAAAAGCCAGCAATTGTTCAGAAATTGGCGTCATAGTACCAACCATGCCGACCCTGATCCGTCTCATTGTCGCTCTGTTGTTCCTGGTCGGCCTCGGCTACGGCGCCCTGTACGCGCTGACCGTCATGGTCGATCCCGGCGTCAAGGAGATCACCGTCAAGATCCCGCCGCGCGACCTGAACCCGCAAGCCGCTGATTCCCTGCTGCCGACGGTCATCACCACGTCACCGCCGGCTACGCCTGCGCCGCCCGCCAGTCCAGCGCCGGCCCCATGAGCCGGGCGAGCCTTCATATCGACGCCTTCCTCGAAATGATGAGCGCCGAGCGCGGTGCCGCCGCCAACACGCTCGCCGCCTATGGGCGTGATCTTGCAGCCTATGCGGCGTTCCTCGCTACCGAGAAAGCCGACCCGGTCACCGCCACGCGCGAACAGGTGGTCTCCTATCTGGCCAGCCTCGACGCCGAAGGTCTCTCGGCTTCCTCCAGTGCCCGCAAGCTCAGCGCCATCCGGCAATTCCACCGCTTTTTGTGCGCCGACGCCGTCCGCACGGACGATCCGACCCGTATCGTCGCCAGCCCCAAGGCGCGCCGGCCGCTGCCCAAGGTTCTCTCCGTCGCCGATGTCGACCACCTGCTGGCAACCGCCGAGGCCGAGGCGTCGGCAGAAGCCACGCCGCAGAAACAGGCCATATCCCTCCGCCTCTATGTGCTGCTCGAATTGCTCTATGCCACCGGCATGCGCGTCTCCGAACTCGTCAGCCTCAAGCGCAGTGCCGTCATGCGCGACGCCAGCTACCTGACCATCCGCGGCAAGGGCAACAAGGAGCGTATCGTCCCGGTCAACGACCGCACCCGCGACGCCATCAAGTCTTATGTGAAGACCCTGCCTCCCGGCCCGTTCCTGTTTCCCGCCGCCGGCGAGGATGGCTATCTTGCTCGCCAGGTTTTCGCTCGCGATCTCAAGTCGCTCGCCGGCCGTGCAGGGATCGGTGCCGACCGGGTGGCCCCGCACGTGCTGCGCCACGCCTTCGCCAGTCATCTGCTCGCCAATGGCGCCGATCTCCGCGTCGTGCAGATGCTGCTCGGCCATGCCGATATCTCGACGACCCAGATCTATACCCACGTCCTCGACGACAAGCTCCGCACCCTGGTCGAAACGCACCATCCCCTCGCCGGGGACAACTAGCTCAACGGCGCCAGTGCGTAAGGCTCACGCCGCTGTCGATCATCTCGAACGCTGCCGGTCGCAACCCGTGCCGGGCCAGCACCGCCCGCGGATGACCTTGCGAAAAGCACGGCCGTCCGTCCGGCACCACGAAGCCATGCACTTCCGCCAGAGCGAACCCGTCATAATGCGGCAGGAAATAGTCGAACACCCCGGTCCCGCCCGTCACCGCCACGGTGCCCGCCACAACCCCGATCGCTGCCAGCGTCTCCGCCAGTGTTCCGGCTTCCGGGTTCCAGTACTGCGCCAGGCCCGCCGGCTGCAACCCCGCGACACTGTGTGTGAAGACCAGCCGCTGCCTGCCCGGGTTGGGGTGCCGCTCATGTCCCAGCCGCCCCAACACCACCAGCGCTGCCCTGTCCAGCGCCTGCTGGAACCGTTGCCAGTCGGCATCGTTGCGCAGCGCGGCCGGCATGCCGCCATCGCGATCGGCGATCATTCCATCCGCCGATACGATTGCATGTCCCTCGATCACAATGGCTTTCGGCATACTGACCCCGCGGCGCCCGGTTGAGCCCCGATCGCTACCCGAATCGCCCCTCCGGAGAAACCCCCGCGAGGCGGCGGCTTGACTCCTGTCGGCCGCGCGGCCACTTTCCGGCCACTTTGACCGGCGACAGCAGGCGCCGATGGTTGGTCAATACAAATGACCTAAATGGGCGGGTGAATGCAGTTTCTCGATTTTGAAAAGCCGGTTGCCGATCTCGAAGGCAAGATCGCCGAGCTGAAATCCCTGGCCGCCACCGACCAGGCGGTGTCCATCGATGAAGAGGTGACCCGCCTCTCTGCCCGCGCCGACGAAGCGCTGGCCGATATCTACAAAAAGCTCACCCCCTGGCAGAAGACACAGGTGGCGCGCCATGCGCAGCGCCCGCATTTCTCCGATTATGTGCGCGCCCTCGTCACCGAATGGATGCCGCTGGCCGGTGACCGCAAGTTCGCCGAAGACTCCGCTATCCAGGCCGGCTTCGGCCGCATCGACGGCACTGCCGTCGCCATTTTGGGCCAGGAAAAGGGCAACTCCACCGAGACCCGGCTCAAGCATAATTTCGGCATGGCCAATCCTGAAGGATACCGCAAGGCGGTGCGCATCATGGATATGGCCGACCGCTTCAACATTCCGGTGGTTTCCTTCGTCGATACCTCCGGCGCCTATCCGGGCATCGGCGCCGAGGAACGCGGCCAGGCCGAGGCCATCGCCCGCTCGACGGAAAAGTGCCTTGAGCTCGGCGTGCCCAATCTCGCCATCATCATCGGCGAAGGCGGCTCTGGGGGCGCCATCGCCATCGCCACCGCCAATCGCGTGCTGATGCTCGAAAACGCCATTTATGCGGTGGCCTCACCAGAAGCTTCGGCCTCGATCCTGTGGAAGGATGCCGGCAAGGCCCAGGACGTCGCCAACGCCATGAAGATTACCGCCCAGGATCTTCTCGGCTTCAACGTCATCGACGGCATCATCGCCGAGCCTGCGGGTGGCGCCCACCGCCATCCGGATACCGTCATGGCCAATACCCGCAAGGCCATCGCCGAGTTTTTCGCGGCCTATCCGGGCAGCATGGGCAGGCTCGAAATCCGCGAGCAGCGGCGCGAAAAATTCCTCGCCATCGGCACCGCCCTCAACGTCTGAATCCCTCTCGCGGGACCGTGATCTGGTGTGGTAATGAACGATTCACTTCGTCTTGTTATCGATAAGTAACCACGCCCTTTTTGGGCAGTAGATCACCCGTCGGTCGCATTCAGAACTTGGGTCGCTTTAAAAACGATGACTGGTCCAATCCGTAAGATTGCCGCAGCCCTGCTGCTGCTCGGCGTCGTGATGACTCTGTCCGCCTGTGGGGGCGGGTTCATCGGCGGTAACGCCAAGGCCAACAAGCCTCTGAGCCAGGCCCTCGTCAGCCGCATCGCCGCCATCGGCTCGACACCCGGCGCCGGCATGATGGTCCGTATTTTCAAGCAGGATTCCCAGCTCGAAATCTGGAAGCAGTCGTCCTCGGGCGACTACAAGCTGCTGACCACCTACAAGATCTGCGCCTGGTCGGGCGATCTCGGCCCCAAGGTCAAGGAAGGCGACCGTCAGGCACCCGAGGGTTTCTACAATATCACCCCGGCGCTAATGAACCCGAACTCGGGCTATTACCTGTCCTTCAATACCGGTTACCCCAACAAGTTTGATCGCTCCTACGGCCGCACCGGCAGCAACCTCATGGTGCACGGCGATTGCTCGTCGGCCGGTTGCTACGCCATGACCGACGAGAGCATCGCCGACATCTATGCCCTGGCCCGTGAAAGCTTCCGTGGCGGCAACAAGAGCGTGCAGCTCGAGATCTATCCGTTCCGCATGACGCCGGAAAATCTCGCCAAGGTCAGCACCAGCCCGAACATGGCGTTCTGGAAGAACATCAAGCAGGGCTACGACCAGTTCGAATTGACCCATCGTCCGCCCACCTGGGACGTCTGCAACCGGCAATATGTCTTCAACGCCAACGGCCCCGGCGGCAGCCCGCTCGATCCGACTTCGGTCTGCCCGCCCCTGACCCGCGATCCGAGCCTGGTGGCCGCGCTCGAGGCCAAGCAGGCCTCCGACGAGCTCGCCTACAACAACACCGTCGCCTCGATCACCCAGAAGCAGCAGGCGACCGCCGACGCAGCCGCCCGGCAGGAAGCCGCCGACGCTTCCGCCAAGGCCCGCGGCCAGGCCCTGGGCAGCTTCTTCAATAATCTCGGCGGCGGCATTTTCGGCGGCAAGACCCAGCCGGTCGCCTCGACGCCCACCGACCCGACGGCCGTCACTGCGCCGGTTCCGGAAACCCGCGGATAGGCACTTCCATTTGGCGTTGCAACCGTCCCCGGGTCTTCGGCCCGGGGATTTGTTTATGCCGCCAGCGCCGCGCGCTGCGTCAGGGCGCCCATGATCAGGCGATAGGGCACCAGCAACAGCGCCGCGGCCAGGAACTTCACGGCAAAATCGCCGGCCCCCAACCCAACCCATAACGGCACTTCCGGCCCGACGCCCAGCAGCGCCGCCGGAAAGGGCAGCGAACCGTCCGCCATGCCGAACAGCAGGTCGATCCCTGCAAAGACCGGCGCGAAGGCCAGCGAAAAGAAGATGATGGTGTCGAGCGCCGAGCCCAGCAGCGAGCCCGCCAGCGGCGGCAGCCACCACATCAGCCGGCGCAGCTGCGAGAACACCGAAATGTCGAGCAGCTGTCCGACGAGGAATGCCGTTCCCGAGGCGAGGGCGATGCGGGGCGTCGACAGATACACCGACAGCACCACGGCCACCGCAAAGCCGATCACCACCACCACGCGCGCCAGCGCCGCGCCGAACGTGCGGTTGGTCAGGTCCGAAACCAGGAAAGCCAGCGGATAGGTGAAAGCGCCCCAGGTCAGGATATCGCCGAAGTCGATGCCGGCGAAGGCCACATGCAGGGGAAACTGCACCAGGATATTGGACGCCGTAACCACGATGATCATGGCGATAACGGCCGCCGCAAAGCGCGGCGTCTTCATGCGAGCGAGCATTCATGCACCTCTATGTAAACCGCATCTCCGGCATAAGACCGGCGCTGGTGTTCGAGGGCTTCCCCTCGAAAATACGAAACCGCGCGCACCTTGCGGTCCGCGCGGCAAAATTTCGGGCAGTTGAAGAAGCTTAGGCGGCCTGAGCGGCGCGCACTTCTTTCTTCAGCGCCAGCGCATTGACCGACAGGTCCTCGTCGCTCTGCTTGAGCAGGAACGCATCGAGGCCACCGCGGTGCTCGACCGAGCGCAGCGCATGGGCGGAAATGCGCAGCTTCACGGAGCGATTCAACGTCTCCGAGATCAGCGTCACATGGACGAGATTGGGCAGAAAGCGGCGGCGGGTACGATTGAGCGCGTGGCTCACGGTGTTCCCCGTCATTACGCCCTTGCCGGTGAGTTCACAACGCCGTGCCATTTGGGTCTATCCTGTTGCATAAAGGCTCTCGGCGGGGATCGTGCCCCGCGACGGGCCAGCATTTCCTGAAATCTGGCGTCTCCATAGAGAAACCGGCGCCCTCCGTCAAGCTTTCACGACGGTGTTGTGACCATCGCGTGCTTGCACCCCGAGAGTCATGGGCGCATTTTCGTTGAAAGGTGATTCGGCCCCGCCAGAGGGGCGTTCGTCGGTTTTGCAGCAGAGGTTCCCTTTGGCCCGTTCTAAAGGTTTTGGGGCGGTCGCCGCCCTCGTCTTGGCTTCAACGCTCGTTGCTGCCCCGGCTGCCGCAGCGCCCATGGCCGGCACCGCCAGCTATGTGATTACCCTGGGCGGCATCAATATCGCCACGGTGGGCGTCAATCTCAACGACGACGGCAAACGCTACGACATGGAGGTCTCGGCCAATGTCAGCGGGCTCGGCCAGATGGTCGCCAGCGGCACCGCCAAGGTTGATTCAGCGGGGCTTTCCACCTCGCCTGTGCTGACTTCCCAGAAGTTCGACCTGTTGACCCATGCCAATGGCGAGGATTTCTCCATCAAGGTCGGCTTTGCAGGCAAGAACGTCTCGTCCTTCGTGGTCAATCCGCCCATCGTCGACAATGTCGACCGCGTGCCGATCGAGCGCTCGCACCTCAGCAACGTCAACGACTTCCTCGCCTCCTTCGTCATCAAGGGCGGCAGTCTCGACAAGTCGCTGTGCAACCGCAAGATGCACGTATTCACTGGCGTGGAGCGCTTCGACCTCGCCATGAACTACAATTCCGACGACACCGCCACCTCTCCGCGGACCGGCTATCAGGGGCCCGTCGTCCTGTGCAGCGTCAGGTACATGCCGATCTCGGGCCATTTCACCACGTCCGAAATCACCAACTACCTGGCCAAGAGCGACCGCATCCTGGTCTGGTACGCCCCCTATGGCGACACCGGCTATTTCATCCCCTACCGTGCCCTCCTCAGCACCAATATGGGCGATCTCTCCATGGTGCTGACGGCCATGCAGCCGTAACCCCGGCGGCTATTTCTGCCGCACCGGGTGCAGATCCTCACCTGGCATCACCAGGGCTCCGGCGCGCTTGGCCTTCACCGCCTCGCCCAGTGTCTTGGCGGCATTCCGGACCTCGCCCTGCACCGCGATGTCGCCATCGAGCGCCTCATGGCTCGTCGCATAAGGCTGCCAATAACCGATATAGCGATCGACCTCGGCATTCTTGCCGGCTGGCAGCATGTGCATGAACGACAGCCAGTCCGAGACCGACCGCCGCACGCCCTCTGCGCCTTCGACGTCGCCATGCACGATCACTGAAAACACCCGTCCCTTGAGAGGACGCGGATAATCCCAGCCATCGAGCTCCAGTTTTTTCGCCAGCGCCGCCGTCTTGCCCTGCGTCAGGGTCGGGTCGGGATTGCCTCCATCGGCACAAACCAGCCGGTCCATCATCAGCTTCAGCGGCGACGACACCTGATACCAGTGCACCGGCGTCACGATCATGATGCCGTCGGCCCGCATCCACATCGGATAGATGTCGTTCATCCAGTCCTGCGTCTGCCCCAGCGAATAGTTGGGGTAGCACGAGCAGGGCCAATGGCAGAGCGGCGCCGCCGTTGAAAAGCACGCTTTGCATGGATGGATGTTGCGGCCATATTCCGCCGTCAGCAGTGACAGGTCGAGCACCTCGACGCTCACCCCGTCCGCTTCCAGTTGCGCCTTGGCGAGGTCCGCCAGACGATAGGATTTCGACATCTCGCCCGGACACGTATGCTCGTTACGGGGCGAGGCGTTGATCAGCAGTACCCGCGGCGCCCGATCTTGTTGCCTGTAGTCGGCTTCCGCCGCCTTGAGGGCGTCGCGCGCCCTCACCCAGTCGACCGCCAGGTCATAGTCGGGATCGGCGTAACCCGGCCCCGCCTTCACCGTCCTGGGACTCTTGCGCGAATGGCTGTAGCCATCCCAGGCGGCGGCGGCGACCTTCTCCAGTTCGTCCCGCAAGCTATCGAAGGCTGGATCGATATATTGCCCGAGGAACCGTTCCTTGAACGCAGCCTCCGCAATCTTGGTCGCGGGCATGCCCTTGCGGGGTTCGGTGGGAGCGGCAAGCGTGTCATTGGCCATGGTGGTTCCTCTGGGATGCCAATGCCAACAGCCAGCCCCACAGCTCCGTTCCAGCCCGCCGAGGAAAACATGGTTAATTGAACGTTACCGAAATCGGCGTCCCGATTTGGGACGGTCAACGGCTTTTTTGTGAATTTACTGGCGCTCGCCCCAACGTCTGTGCGGCCTCATTCATGAAGCCGCAAAATAGTTGGACCAAATCTTGTTCAGGATTCTTTCACATACCCTTCCCCCGGGGGCGTTTTCGGTGGAAATTAACGCCTCGGTAACCGAGTTGAACGGCAATCGCGCGAAAACCGGGTACCATGGGGCGTCCATAGAGGAAGTTAGCGCCCGCCCATTATCCACACCGCTATAGGCGGTATAGAACAAAGCCGGATTCAGTGAGTCGCGCCGATTCGATCTAACTTTGTTCCCGTTTCGTGCGAGCCGTTAATACGGCGCTCCGCATTGATCGCCCGCCGTTCCATCCCGGAACACCTCGCAACTTCGCTTCGTTGCACTATATTGCGAAGGCAATGGACGCCCGCCCCTCCCACACAATCAAGGCCGTGCTCGGGCCAACCAATACCGGCAAGACCTATTATGCCATCGACCGCATGCTGGCCCATGCGACCGGCATGATCGGGTTGCCGCTGCGGCTATTGGCACGTGAGGTCTACAACCGCGTCGTCGAGCGCGTCGGCGTTCAGGCCGTGGCGCTCGTCACGGGCGAAGAACGCATCGTGCCGCCCCGGGCCCGCTACTGGGTAGCTACCGTCGAGGCCATGCCGACGGACATTCCCGTCGAATGCATCGCCATCGACGAAGTGCAGACCGCCATCGACTTCGACCGCGGCCACATCTTCACCAACCGCATCCTGAGCGCCCGCGGCATCAGCGAGACCCTGCTGCTGGGCGCCGGCACCATGGCGCCGGTGATTCGGCAGCTGCTGCCCAATGTCGAGATCATCCACAGGCCGCGGCTGTCGGAATTGACCTATGCGGGCTCCAAGAAAATCTCGCGCCAGCCGACCCGTACCGCCATCGTGGCCTTCTCGGCCTCGCAGGTCTACGCCATCGCCGAACTGATTCGCCGTGAGCGCGGCGGCGCCGCCGTGGTCATGGGCGCCCTTAGTCCCCGCACCCGCAATGCCCAGGTCGAACTCTACCAGAATGGCGACGTGGATTTCCTCGTCGCCACCGACGCCATCGGCATGGGCCTCAATCTCGACGTGCATCACGTCGCCTTTGCCGACGACACCAAGTTCGATGGCCACCAGACCAGGCCGCTCACGCCGGCCGAATTCGGCCAGATCGCCGGGCGCGCCGGGCGCCACATCCGCAACGGCACATTCGGCGTCACGGGCGGCGCCGATCCGTTCGAGCCAGAACTGATCCAACAGCTTGAAAGCCACGACTTCGACGCCATCAAGGTTTTGCAGTGGCGCAACGCCGATCTCGACTTTTCCTCACTGGAGGCCCTCAGGCGCAGTCTCGACGTCACTCCGGGCCACAAAAGCCTCACCCGGGTGCCCATCGCCACCGACCAGCACGCCCTCGAATTCATTTCCCGCAACGAAGCCAACCGTTTAGCCGTCGGCCGCGATGCCGTGCATTTGCTGTGGGAGGTCTGCCAGACCCCCGACTATCGCGACATATCCCCGGCCCAGCATGGCGAAATTGTCACACGTCTCTATTCCGATCTGCGTCGACACGGCTTTGTGGACTCCGATTGGATTGCCGAGCAGGTGCGCTTCTGCGACAATATTTCCGGCGACATAGACACCTTGTCGAACCGAATTCGTCAGGTACGGACATGGACATTTGTCGCTAACCGCAAAAATTGGCTTGAAGACCCAACGCATTGGCGCGACAGAACCCGTGAGATAGAAGACCGTCTGTCCGACGCCCTGCACGAAAAGCTGATCCAGCGCTTCGTGGACCGCCGGACCAGCGTGCTGATCCGTCACCTGAGAGACAAACGCATGGTACTGCCCGAGATTAACGACCGCGGTGAGGTCAGCCTCGAAGGTCATCTGATCGGCACGATCGAAGGTTTCCGCTTCACTTTATCCCGCACCGACGGGGATGGCGACGCGCGCCAGTTGCGCAGCGCTGCGGACCAGGTCGTGGCGCCGGAAATCCACAACCGCGCCGAGCGTCTGGCCGGCGCGCCGAATGAGGAGTTCGTGCTCGCCACCGATGGCCGGCTGCGCTGGCGCGGCGAAATCGTCGCCGAACTGGTCGAGGGCGACGCCATCCTGCGCCCCCGCATCCTTATCCTCGCCGACGAAAGCCTGAGTGGTCCCGACCTCGAAGGTGTCCAGGATCGCCTCAATCTCTGGCTCAGGCACCACATCAACACCCAGCTCGAACTGGTCGCCTCGCTCGCCGAGCCCGCCGATCTCGAAGGCACCGCCCGCGGCATCGCCTTCCAGCTCTCCGAACATCTGGGCATCTTGCCGCGCGCCCAGGTCGCCGACGAGGTCAAGACACTCGACCAGGACGTGCGGGCGAAAATGCGCAAGCACGGCATCAAGTTCGGCGCCTACCACATCTACCTGCCGCTCAGCCTGAAGCCGGCGCCCCGTGAATTGGCGCTGATTCTGTTTGCGCTGAAAAATGGCGGCATCCGCCAGCCGGGCGTCACCGACCTGCCCCACACCGTGCTCTCTGGTCGGACCTCCTTCGAGATCGATCCCGAAGTGAGTCCGCGGCTCTACGAGGTGGCCGGCTTCAAGGTTGCGGGCAAGCGCGCCGTGCGCGTCGATATCCTCGAGCGCCTCGCCGACATCATCCGCCCGCTGATCGCCCTCGACCCCAAGCGCTACCAGGGCGAATTGCCGCCGGGCGCCGCGGAAGGCAACGGCTTCCGCGTCACCGTGGAGATGACCTCGCTGCTCGGCTGTGCGGGCGAGGAGTTCGCCTCCATCCTCAATTCGCTGGGCTACCGCGTCCGTCGCACACCCAAACCGGCCGAAGCGCCGGTGGCTGCCGTCGAGGCACTCCCCGAGGCGATCGCAGCCGAAGGCGAAGCTTCCGCAGCTTCTATCGAGGCAAGCCTCGCCAGCCCCGACGAAATCGCCGAAATCGAAGCGCCGGTCGAGGAAACCACGCTGGGCGTCGATGCCACGCCCGCAGAGGCGGCTCCGGAAGCTGCCGCAACGCCCGTCGAGCCCACCGAACCGCAATTCGATGAGATCTGGTTCCCGGCCGGCCGGCGTCCTGAGCACAAGCGCCCCGCTCCACCACGGCGCGACCCCATAGCGGCTACCGCGCCGGCAGCTGAGGCTGGCGAGAGGGCCGAACGCCCGCGCCGCGACAATAGCGGCCCGCGGCGCCCGCATTTCGACAAGGACAAGCCACGCAACGAGCGCCCGCGCGATGATCGCGGCGCCGAAGGCAAGCCCCGCAAGTTCGACAATGGCAATAGCAAGGGCAAGACCTTCGATCGTCCGCCACGCGAGAAGCGCGAACCGGTCTTCGATCCCGATTCGCCCTTCGCGGCCCTGGCTGCCTTGCGTAACCGCAAGCCGGAGTGAGCGCCCGGCGCCATGGCTGATTTGGCGGGAGACAGGCCGGGCAAGCAACGCCTCGACAAATGGCTGTTCTTCTCCCGGGCCGTGAAATCCCGCACGCTGGCGCAAAAGCTGGTGGAATCAGGCGCCGTTCGGGTCAATGCCGAACGGACCACATCGAGCGACCATAAGGTCGGCGCCGGGGATGTGCTGACCTTTACCCTCCATACGCGCCTCCTGGTCTGGCGCATTCGCGATCCGGGCGAGCGCCGGGGCCCTGCCCCCGAAGCCGTGCTGCTTTACGAGGATCTTTCCCCGGCGCCGCTGCCCCGGGCCGAAATCTCACCCTTCGATGCCGCCATCGCTCCGCGCGCCCCCGGCTCCGGGCGCCCCACCAAGAAGCAGCGGCGGGAAACCGACCGGCTGCACGAGGACGACGAGTGACTGGAATGCTCTTTCATCCCGCGTCCGCCACGTGACAATTCATACTTCATCGTAGTCTTGCGATTGGTTCGAAAACGCGTTAGCACCAACTCGCGTCCGGCCTGGGCGCGTGTTTCTCGATATGAAGGGCCTGCGCCGCAGCCTATGCGCCAGGACAGCCAATGACCTACATCGTCACGGACAACTGCATTCGCTGCAAGTACATGGACTGCGTCGAGGTTTGCCCCGTCGACTGTTTCTATGAAGGCGAGAACATGCTGGTCATCCACCCGGACGAATGCATCGATTGCGGCGTCTGCGAGCCCGAATGCCCGGCTGAGGCCATCAAGCCCGACACCGAGAGTGGCCTCGACAAGTGGCTCGAGATCAATACCAAATATGCATCCGCCTGGCCAAACATCACCGAGAAGCGCGACGCTCCGGCCGATGCCAAGGAAATGGACGGCGTCGAGGGCAAGTTCGAAAAGTACTTCTCCGAAGCTCCCGGCGAAGGCGACTGAGACGCCCCTCGGGGCGGCGCCAAGGCCCGGTTACCGCGCAGTATTGCGGCCATTTCGGCACGTTGATTCGACAGTTTTGATTCTGCCGAAAATTTGTGCTATGGTCTTCAGATATGCAGTCAAGCCCGTCAAATGACCCGGTGCCGCGAGGCACTGTTTTTTTGCAAGGATCATGGAAACGTTACACATCCGGCCGGTCGCGCGGACCCGGTAAGATGTGCTTATGACTGTGCAAAGCCTCACCAAGAGGCAGTCTCAAGTAGGGAACGGACGGTCTTTTTCGCGGAAGAACTGTCCGTCGCGGCGTCAACCAGGAGTATACCAATGGTAGCCAAGAAGTCTGTACAACGGCTTGGTTTCAAGACCGGCGAATATATTGTTTATCCGGCCCACGGCGTGGGCATGATCACCTCGATCGATGAACAGGAAGTCGCCGGCCTCACGCTCGAACTCTTCGTCATTTCCTTCGAACAAGACAAGCTGACGCTCCGAGTCCCCACCGCCAAGATCAAATCCGTCGGCATGCGCAAGCTGGCCGAGGAAGACGTCGTCAAGAAGGCCCTGGATACCGTCACCGGTCGTGCCCGCGTCAAGCGCACCATGTGGTCGCGTCGCGCGCAGGAATACGAAGCCAAGATCAATTCCGGCGACCTGATCGCCATCTCCGAAGTCGTGCGCGACCTCTATCGTTCCGACGACCAGCCCGAGCAGTCCTATTCGGAACGCCAGCTGTTCGAACAGGCGATGGACCGCATGAGCCGTGAGATCGGCGCCGTCAACCGTCTGACCCTCACTGAGGCCGTGCAGCTGATCGAAAAGAACCTGGCCAAGAGCCCGCGTCGTTCGAAGTCGGACCCGGCCGATGCCGAGGAAGCCGCATAAGGCTTCGCTCCAGCGAACCAATAAAAAAGGCCGGCAGCGATGCCGGCCTTTTGCTGGTCGAGGCACTGTCTAGTTCAGCGCCACGATCTTGTACTGCTGCCCCGTCACCAACGCGTCACCCGGCAGCAGATTGTTGAGCACATAGAACAGGTCCGGCCCCTTGGTAAGGCCCGCCATGCGGCTTGCCAGCGCCGCGGCGGTATCGCCGGCCTTGGCCGTCACCACCTTGATGACGAGCTTGCGCAACTGGCTCAGATCGTTGCCGGAAGCCCTGCGGAAGCTCTTCAGCGTCTCCTCGGCCCCTTGTGCGAAGCGCGCTGAATCCGCCTTGGCGGCAAAAATGAAGCGATAGACCGTTCCGTCCAGCCGCATCACCGAGACCCGGAAAGACCACTGCTCGGTCTTGGCTGTGCCGATCGCCATGTCGATGCCATTGTAGCTTTGCGCCGTGACGCTGTTGGCGTCGAGCCCGGCGATCCAGCCCGATTTCAGGTAGTCGACCAGCGACACATTGGTCGGAACGTTGGCGCTGTCGAAGCGCACGGCCTCGCCATCGCCGGCGACACCCACCACGGCGCTTTGCGAGGTCTGCAGCGTATATCCGTTGGGCACCGTGAAGGTGAACTTGGCGCCCGGATGCACGAAACGGCGGCCGATGATGGCGCCCTGTTCCTGGCTGGGCCCGAACGCCATTCCGTCGATGCCGTCGAGATAAACTTCCCGGTCGCGCGTGCCCGTGCCCTCGGCGCCGAAACTGTCATGCGCCGTCGCGATCGCCTTCTGGATACGGTCGGGGGTGGAGGGGTGCGAAGACAGGAAGTCCTGCCCCGTATTGGTCTCGCCGCCGGAGAACTTGGCGAAGCGCCCCATCACGCCGAGAAAACGCGAAGCCGCGTAAGGGTCGTACCCGGCCTTTCCGGCGATGAGGATACCCTCATGGTCGGCATCCAGTTCCTGCTGCTGGCTGAACGCCGCCATCGACAGCCGAGCCTGTTGCTCGACCTGCTGGCTGTTGCCGCCGAAAACGCCGGTGATGACGCGATCCACGATAGCGTCGGTGCGTGCGCGATTGGTGCGGGCACGCGCATGCTTGAGGATGACGTGCGCCATCTCGTGCGACAACACCGCCGCCAGCTCGCTGCTGTCATTGGCCAGGGCCAGGATGCCGCGCGTCACATACACATAGCCGCCCGGCAGCGCGAAGGCATTGACCTCGGAGGAATCGAGGATCGTGATGGTGAAATTGGTGTTGGGCTGGTTCGCCGCCGTCAGCAGCTTGCTGACCATGCGGGCGAGCATGATCTCGGCAGGCCGGTCATTGTAGATACCGCCAAAGCTCGCGATGATGCGCGGATGCTCGCGCATGCCGATGGCTTCGTCGCTGTTGTCATTGCTGGCCACGGTGACCGGCGGCGCGTTGTTGTCGCCGCTCTTGGTGACCTTGATGTCGGACTCGGGGAATAGCTGCGTGCAGCCGCTGATCATCACCAACAGCAGGCCCAGAACGCCTGCGCGCGCTCCCCCGAAAAATCGCCGCGAACCCGTCATTGTATCGCCAAAACCTCGATCTGCTCGGGATGGGTAATGCTCATGCGCGGCCCATCCCTGTCATCGATCCACCCGCGGACGCGCACCAGGGCGCCACCCATGCTTAGGGGATCGCGGCCGGATTCGGCAAAGAGGCGAAGCGCCGCTTTTTCGATCACCGCCGTGAAATCCTCATTCCAGTTGCGGCCGAAATTGAGATAGACGCGGCCACCGACCGAGTCGGCCACCAACACCCGTCCTTCGACCAGTTCGTAGCGCCCGTCATGACCCGCCAACGCTTGCGGCTGGCTGGCCTGTTGCACGCCATAGTAGCGATCGGCCCAAAGGCCGATCCGATTGGCCCGCGCCTGCGCCTCGGCGCCGAACAATGGCTCCAGACAACTGCGGTTGTCGGGAAACGAATAGACCCGCGCCATGCCCGCCGCGAGCATCGCCTGCTGCACCCAGAGTTCGTCACCTTGCGTCACGAACATCTGCGCCAGCACCCGGTCATAGCGATCCCGCTGTTCGCCGCCGTATCGCAACAGCACGGGCTTGCCTAGAACCAGCCTCTCCAAAGTCGCCTTGGAAGCTTCGCCCAGGGGCCAGTCGGTAAAACCCGGCCGATCGAGCGCCAGCTTCGGCGCTTGCGTGCCGACCAGCCGCACCACCAGACCATTGTCCAGGATGACGGTGTCGCCATCGGTCACCGAAGCAACTATGCCCTTGGGCCCGTCGATGAGCCCAGGGCAGCTTTCACCCATGGCCGGCAGCGATAAGACCGCCAGAGCGGCAAGACTGACAAGTCCGGCTTTGAGCAAATCAGGCCCCGATCGACAACGGCCGCCAGAATGCACGCAATTGCGGCGAAAATCATCCGTAATGCCCCAATTGTGTTGTGGCAGTGGCCCAGTCGCAACACCAATGGCCGCTTGGAGAATCCGGGGCGATTGTCTAGGCTCGGCATAGCTTTCCAGCGGCTTGCCTCATGTTCCTCGAAACCCTCCTCTATGCGGCAAGCCTGCCCGGCACGCCGGCAGCCTACCGGCGCCATCTCGCCGATGGTGTCGGCATCTGGTCACGTGGCCGCCGCCAGGCGAGCGCCTGGGCGCCGCATCTGCGGCGTACCCGCGCCGTCATCGAGCGACAGGCCGCCGCAATCCCTTCACGACGCACCGTGGCGGTTCTGGGGTCGGGCCCGCTTTTCGATGTCCCGGTGGCCGCGCTGGCACGGCAGTTCGCCAATGTGGTCCTCGTCGATCGCACCCATCTGGCGCCTGCCCGGCTGCAAACCGCCGGGACGGCCAACGTCCGTCACCTCTGGGCCGATCTCAGCGCCACATTACCGGACATGCCCGACCTCGACTGGGTGATCTCCGTCAACCTGTTGTCGCAACTGGGTCTCGGCGCTCCCGAGCACCGTGCGCGGCAGGTGATCGATGCGCACCTGGGCATGCTCACTGCCCTACCCTGCGCCGTGACCCTGATCACTGACACCGCCTACGCAACCATTGACCGCAGTGGATCCCTGCGCAAACGGCATGACCTGTTGCTCGGCCGCGCCCTGCCACCAACGGATGAAAACTGGACCTGGGAAGTCGCGCCATTCGGCGAGGACGGTGGCGATACGCGCCGCGTGCATCAGGTCGCGGCCTATGCGGATTGGCGTGCGGCGTTGCGGCGCTAGGCGACCAAACGCAGGCCCGGCGAGCCGACGCGATTGCGGCCATCGCGCTTGGCGGCATAGAGCGCGCCATCGGCATTGCTCAACAGCGTATCGAAACTATGCCCGGCTTCGGCAGCGAAGGCGACGCCCGCGCTTACCGTGCACCGCAGCGGCCCCAACTCGGTCTCGATGGTCTCCGTGGAAAAATGCGCCCGTATGCGCTCAGCCACCAGCATCGCGAGATCCGGCGTCGCGCGCGACATCACGATCGCGAATTCCTCGCCACCGAAGCGCGCGGCCGAATCCTGAGGACCCAGGCTTTGCCTGACCGAATCGGCAAAGTGCCGCAGCACGGTGTCGCCGACGGCGTGGCCGTACTGGTCGTTGACCGCCTTGAAGTGATCGAGGTCGAAAACCAGCACTGCCGTATTGGCCGGAACCGGCGCTTCACCATGCCGGTCGAACAGCGCCCGCCGGTTGAGCAGGCCTGTCAGCGCATCGGTCATCGCATCGAGCCGATGACGCTTGGCGAGGCGGCTCTGGTTCAGCGCCAGCGACACCGCGCCGGCGCCTGTCAGCGCGATGATCGTCATGATGCTGTTGGCCGCCTCGATCCAGCCGCCCGGCGCGCCGGCTCCAGCCATCGGATGGAACAGGGCCGCAACCCCACAGGCAAAGAAGGAAAGACCCGTCAAAACGTAGAGCAGCGCCAGTGAGGTGATCTGGGTCGGCGCCTCGGCGCGGCCACGCCAGTATTCCACCGCCATCGTGCTGAGGAAGAGCCAGGCCCAGAGATTGACGAGTACGGTCCCGAACCCATCAAAGCCCAGCACATAACTGGCCAGCAGCGGCAACTCGGTGACCACGATCGCGACGAGCACCGGCATCAGCGGATAGCGGCCAAGGCGGAATTGCCGCGCCGCACCGGCGAGAATCGCAAAGCCGAGGGTGAAAGCCCCATAGGCCGCCGCGCCTTCGAGCAGACCTCCGGTCCTGCCGTACAGGGCATAAAGGCCGACGCCATTGACGATGACGAAAATTCCCAGCGCCCACGACAGCAGGTAGCCCTCCTGACGGGCCGCCAGCCAACCCAGGGACAGCGTGACGCACAGCGCTATCGACGACAGGCCGATCGCCAGCATCAGGGATGTTTGGTCAAAGATCATAAGGCAGGTTCCACGATATGGGACACAGCCTACCACGCGCGCCACCCAGTCAAGGCCACCGGACTTCGGCTTGGTGACCAAACTCTTACCCGTGCAAAAGAGCTTTATTCACCGCACCGCTTTGTCTAAGTTGCGCCGCATCGATCCCGTAGCTCAGCAGGATAGAGCACAGGATTCCTAATCCTGGGGTCGCGCGTTCGAATCGCGCCGGGATCACCACCCCCTCTTTGATCGATGCCCTTCCACGGCCGAGGAAAACCCCGCCAATGATTGCATTACGCCCGCTAAGCCTGATCGCCACCGTGCTTGTCGTCGGAACCGGGCTCAGCGCCTGTAGCCTGTTTGGCGATTCCGGCAGCGCCGGGGGCCTGGCGCCGGGCCTTGTCGCCCGCATGGATCAACCGGGGGCCAATCTCGACCGGGCCCAGGCATTGGACATCGTCAACCACTACCGCGCAACCACCGGCGCAGCACCGCTGGTCGCCGATGCCACGCTCGACAGCACGGCGCAGAGCCTGGCGAGCCAATATGCCGCAACCGGCACCTCGCCCAAGACACCGCCGGGCGCACGCGCCATCCGTGTCAGCGCCGGCTACACCAATTTCGCCGAAACCTTCTCGGGCTGGCGCAACAGTCCGGAAGATGCCGCGGTGTTGGCCGATGCCGGAGCCCATCGCGCCGGCGTCGCCTCCGTCTACAGTGCGAACTCCAACTATGGGGTCTACTGGGTGATGGTCTTTGCCGACTGAGGTCGAAAACCTTCTCGACGCCCGCGGCGAGAAATGTCCCATGCCGGTGCTCCGGATGGAAAAGCGCCTGGCAGCCCTGCCGCCGGGCCAGTTGCTGGAACTTCTGGCCACCGACCCGATGGCGAAGATCGATATCCCGCTCTATTGCCGCCAGAACGGCCATGACTGCACGGTCATCGCCGAAGGCGATGTCCTGCGCTTTTCGATCCGCAAGAGCGCTTCGTCGGCCTGAACGCTCTAAGTCGTTGTTTTGGCGCGTTTTCGAACCGGAAAAGTGGCATCCACTTTCCTGAAAACGCTCTAGCGAGGGATCAGGGCCGCTGATGCGGTACCGGAGCCTCGCCGATCATGCTGATCGATGGCGAGGGCCCACCCACCGGCGCAATATCCGCAACTGACGGCAGGCTGGCGGCCGGTGCGCCATCGGGGCGCGGCCGCGGTACCGGTATGTTGCTCTGGGGGCCGAGATTGGTCGCCGCATATACCCTGGGCTGAATCTTGTCGGTGAGATAGCTGGGCTGTCCCTTGAGGCCGAGCGTGAAGGCGGCGGCGCGCTGCGCCATATAGGCCTTGGCGCCCTTGCCGCACAGCAGCGGGCGCATGTCCGTCGCCGGCCCCGGCTTGTTGGCCACCTGCAGGATGGTCTTGCCGCTGCCTGCCGCCGAGCCTGAAAAACCCTGCAGGAACATTTCGGCCGTCATTTCGCCGCGCTCCCGCACGGTAGCGCTGCCCAGCACGACGGCCATCAGCGAATGGCCATTGCGCTCAGCCGTCGCCACGATGTTCTGCCCCGACGCGCAGATGTAGCCCGTCTTCATGCCGGTGGTGCCGGCGAAGTGGGTCAACAGGTTATTGTTGGATTTGAGATTGGCCTTGCCCAAGGTCACGGCCTGCGTGCCGAAGATCGGCATATATTGCGGATAGAGCTGGCGGATATAGAGCGCCAGCACCGCCAAGTCGCGCGCCGAGGTGACATTGCCATCCTCGTTGAGCCCGTTGGCATCCACATAGTGGGTGTTGGTCAGGCCGAGCTTGGCCGCGGTCGAATTCATCTGTGTGACGAATTGCGGCTCCGAGCCACCGACCGTCTCGGCGACCGCGACGGCGATGTCGTTGGCCGATTTCACCAGCATCACATAGAGCGCGTCCTGCATGGTCAGCGTCGAGCCGACAGCCAGTCCCGACTTGCTCGGCGCCTGCGCCCAGGCATGCTTGGAAACGATGACAGGCGTATCGAGGCTGACGCGTCCATCGGCGATGGCCTGGAACGTGACGAAGGCCGTCATCAGCTTGGTCAGCGAGGCCGGATGCCACGGTGCGCCGGCGTCCTGCTCGATCAGCACATTACCCGAATCCATGTCGAGCAACAGCATTGGGTTGGCTTGCGCCAGCCCCGGAGCCAGGCAGACGAAAAGCGCCACGACGAACGAACGAAGCAAGGACACGGCTGTCAATATCCCTCAAAAGCTGGAAATGCGCGCGTTCCTCATAACAGCGCCACGCCGTGACCTCAACCTTGCGGCCTCCGGCTGACACGGTTTTGAACTGCACGGAACCGCGCCCCTGCTGACACGCTTTGTCAGCAGGGGGAGGCCATTCTGGCCGAAACGCAGCATGGAGAGAGATGAATGACGACGCTCGTGACAGTTCTGACCGAGGGTTTCGCAGATTGGGAAACTGCCCTGTTGAATGGGGCCGGCAGGAGCTTTTATGGGGCCACCGCCCACTATGCGGCGCCCAAAGGCCTGGCGGTGACCTCGATGGGTGGCCTGCGCGCTACACCCGACCTGGCGCTCGAAGACCTCGACCCCGCCGATTTCGACGTTCTGGTGGTCTGCGGGGGCACCAGTTGGCAGGGCCCCGATGCTCCGGACATCTCCAGCATCGTACACCGTACCCATGAAGCCGGAAAACTCGTCGCCGGTATCTGCGATGGCACTATCGCCCTGGCCCGGACGGGCTTGCTCGATGCCACGGATCACACCAGCAACGGTGTCGGCTATCTCGATCCGACTGGCTACAAGGGCAAACCACACTACCGCGACGTGCCCTATGCCATCACGGCCGACAATGTCGTGACAGCGCCCGCCAGCGCACCGGTCAGCTTCATGGGGGCTGTCATGCGCGGCCTCGGTCTCGCCGACGAGCAGCTCGACTATTATCTCGGCCTGCATGCCGCCCAATTCGACAAACCGGACGAACTCGGACAGCGCCTCTAGGCACATAGAGTAACCGCCCTTATATAGGGTGCAGCACAACTCTGGAGGCGCCGCCATGTCGGCCTCAGTCACCTCTCTCAAAGATACGACCCAGCATTCCAATTGTCTGAGCATGTCCGACGTGTTGAATCGTATCGGCGACAAATGGAGCGTCATGGTCGTAGGCATGTTGTCGCGTAGCGGTACGCTGCGTTTCAACGAACTCAAGCGTAACATCAACGGCGTGTCGCAGCGTATGCTGACGCTGACGCTACGTAATCTAGAACGCGACGGTCTCGTGACGCGCACCGTCTATCCCGAGATTCCGCCCCGCGTGGAATATGGCCTCACCGAACTCGGCAAGACCCTTACCAAGCCGATCAACGCCCTGTGGGATTGGTCGGCTGAACATCATGACGCCATCGTCGAGGCGCGGATCATTTATGACGAGCGCCAGGCGCCACATGTGGCTGAGCCCGTACGGGCCGCCTATGCCCGTTAGGTAGCGCTCGCCTAGACCAGCGCCACCACGCGCTTGCGGCGCCAGAAGAACCAGTAATAGATGCCCTGCAGCAAAAGCATCGTCGAGAACGACAGCGAGTAGGCCACCCATATACCCTCTAGCCCGAAGATGTGGCTGAGCAGGATCGCCCCCGGCAATTCGACGCACAGGATCGTCGCCAGCGAGATCAGCATCGGCGGCAGCACCGTGCCGCTGGCCCGCATCGTGCCGGTCAGTACCGCAGACGCGCCGAACAGCAACACGCTCCATAACACGATGTGCAGCAGCGTCTCGGTCATTGTCACCACGGCCGGATCGATGATGAACAGCGACACGATATTTTCGGAAAATATGTAGGCGATGAGGATCAGCGCGCCGGTCAGGATCAGGTTCATGATCTCGCCGGTGCGGGTGATGGCGCCGAGCTGGCCGGCCTGTCCGGCGCCGATCGCCTGTGCCCCGAAGATCGAGGTGGCGATGGCGATCGACATGGCCGGGAACTGCACATAGCTCAACACCTGGTTGACGGCCCCATAGGCCGCCGTGGCGCTGGAGCCATAGGCGTTGACGAGGCCCACGACCACAATGGCCGAGATCGAACTCACCACCATCTGCACGCCCGCCGGCACGCCGAGCTTGAGGATAAGCAACAGCATCCTGGGATCGATCCGCAAATGCCGGAGGAGCGCGCTGTCGGGCGCCATCGGATGCTTGCGCGCCCTCAGATAGAAGAACAGGAAAATCAGCACGGCGACGAACGACACGATGCTTGCCACCGCCGCTGCGTTGACGCCGATCTTCGGCAAGCCGGCCCAGCCCAGGATCAACGCCGGCGTCACGATCAGGCCGGTGCAGATGGAAATGCCGAGCGCCAGGAGCGGCGTGATGGTGTCGCCGACACCGCGCAGCGTCGAGGTGATGATCAGGTAAAGAAAGAAGGCCGGCATGCCGATGAGGAAGATGCGGGCAAAGCCGGCGGCCTCGGGACGGATATCGGCAGGCGCGCCGAGGAGCCGGATCAACGCATCGCTGAAGAATATGCCGATAAGCGCCACCACGATGCCGAAGAGGAATGCCGCCGTCAGCGTCGTTCCGGCAACTTCCTTGACCTTGTCGATATTGCGCCCACCCCAAGCCTGCCCGATCAAGACCGTCGCGCCGGACGACAGGCCGATGACGAAGCTCATCAGGAAGAACATGATCGGGAAGAACACCGAAGCGGCGGCCAGCGCATTCACGCCGAT
This sequence comes from Devosiaceae bacterium, assembly GCA_036499825.1. Lineage (GTDB taxonomy): Bacteria > Pseudomonadota > Alphaproteobacteria > Rhizobiales > Devosiaceae > Paradevosia. The sequence goes on along the minus strand of DASYCZ010000008.1, from coordinate 95,407 downwards.
CAACTGCCCGATATAGATATTGTTGATCGTTCCTGACAGCGCCTGCAGGATGTTCGACAACATCAGCGGCAACAGGAAGATCAGGAAGCGCTGCCACAGCGGCTTGATGACGGGGGTCATGAACTCTCCTCGGTCGGGATCGCCGCAACGCACTCCTGCAAACGGTAAACGGACCGCAGGGGCCACTTCACGTCCGAAAATGCGAACGCCGGCGGGTCAGGGCACGAATGGAGAGACGGCGCGAGTTTGTACCGTTCCGGCCAGCCGGTTTCAATGGCTCGCCGGCGGCTTCTGTCCGTAAGCGGCTTTTGCATCACAAAGACACGGAAGAGATGGTGCGGGTGGTCGGAATCGAACCGACACTCCTTTCGGAACTGGATTTTGAGTCCAGCGCGTCTACCAGTTTCACCACACCCGCACGGTGCGCGGCAAACAGTGCCGCTGGCGATATAGCCGGCGGAACTAACCTGAAAGCAGCCGCGCGTCAATCGTCGGCCGGATATCCGCTGCCGTGGCGTCCCTTTGCCTTCACAAATCGCTGAAGCGGCTGGCGTTTTGGCGGATCGGCATTCTATGTGCTAACGCTCGCCTACGCCGCCGCATCAACCAGCCGAGAGTCCGTTATGGCCGACACCGCCTCCCGCCCCATCGACAAACTTGCCGTTGGCCTGGCGTTCCTGCTGGCCTTCGCGGGCATTGCCGGCGCCTGGTTCTCGCAGCTGGTCATGGGCCTCGTTCCCTGCGAACTCTGTCTCGAACAGCGCATCGCCTATTACTGGGGCGTGCCGCTGCTGGCGCTGATTCTGATCCTGTGGAACCGGCTGCCGCTCGCCGTCTGGTACATCGCCGTCGCCATCGCCGCCGCGATCTTCCTGTGGAGCACCTATATGGGGGGCTACCACGCCGGCGTCGAATGGGGCTTCTGGCCCGGCCCCACCGCCTGTACCGGCACCGGCGTCGAAATGAATTTCAACGACCTCAACAATATCGACGCAGCCCGCGTCGTGCCCTGCGACGCCGTACAGTTCCGCTTCCTTGGCATTTCGCTGGCTGGCTACAACGCCCTTGCCTCGATCGTGGTAGTCGCCCTGTTGGCCATCGCCGCCTGGTGGCAGGCAACGCATCGCAAGGCCTGACACGCTATCAGCTGAAGCGACAAACGATCAAACAGGTGCCGTAAACGCGGCGGCGAATACCCACGTCCCAGTGCGCGAACAAGGCGCCCAGCCTTACGGCTCCAGTTCGATATCCCAATAGAGATAGTCGAGCCAGCTGCGGTGCAGATAGTTGGGCGGGAACGCCCGGCCGTTATTGTGCAGATCCTGCACTGTCGGCTGGTAGGGCGCCTGTGCGGGAAACATGTGAATCTCGCGGGGCAGCCGGTTGGCCTTGCGCAAATTGCAGGGCGCACACGCAGCCACGACGTTTTCCCAGGTCGTGCGTCCGCCCTTGGAGCGCGGAATCACGTGATCGAAGGTCAGATCGTCCTTGGTGCCGCAATATTGGCACTGGAAATGATCGCGCAGGAACACGTTGAAACGGGTGAAGGCTGGATGCCGTGCCGGACGGATGTAGTCCTTGAGCGACACCACGCTCGGAAGCTTCATCTCGAAGCTGGGGCTTTTGATCGTCCGGTCATATTCCGAGACGATATTCACCCGATCCAGGCACACCGCCTTGATGGCATCCTGCCAAGACCATAGGGACAAAGGATAGTAGCTGAGCGGCCGATAGTCGGCGTTCAGAACCAGGGCGGGACAGGACTCAGGCGACACATGTATGGTCACTTGAGGCTCCCGAAACCGGAATCACAGACGTCCATAACGCCCACATTGTACGCGCTTTGTGACGCGGCTGTGAAGCTGGAAAGAGCGGCGTTTCCCGCCGCTTATGCCCCTTCCGCCGTCACCCCCACGATGAAGGCCTCGGCGAAGGCCAGGCCATCGGGAGCGATACCGTGTCCGGCGTCCGGAGAGACGTGATAGTGCACCGCAAAACCGGCCGCGCGCAGCACCGCCTCGGCCTCAGCGCTCAATTGCGGGTCGACCACCGTATCGCTGTCGCCATGCACGAGGCAGATGGGCGTTCGCGCTGCGGGGAAATTTTCCGGCGCCACCAGCGCACCCGAAAAAGCCACGATACCCATCAGCGGCTCGGTGAGGGCGAGCCCCACATGCAAGGCCACCATGGCGCCCTGGCTGAAACCGACCAGCAGCGTATCGCGCGCCGTAAGCCCGGTCTGTGACCATAGGTCCTTGAGGAATTCCTCCATCACCGGCCGCACCGCCGGCAAGCCCACCAGGCGCGCGACCGGCCGCTCGGCATCGAGCGAAAACCATTGCCGGCCCATGGGGTAGTTCGGCACTTCCTCCGGCGCATCGGGGGAAATGAACAGCGCATCCGGCAACAGGCTCCGCCATTGCATGCCAAGACCGATCAGATCGTTGCCATTGGTGCCGTAGCCATGCAGCAGCACGACGAGGCGGCCGGGATTGCCGCCGGCGACAGGTGGCAGCATGGGGCCGGAAAGTTTAGTCGAGGCCATCGGCGCGCTCCAGTTGTTGGAGCAGTCTCGCACCAGCCGACGATTCTGGCTACCGCGCGCCGCCTACAAACCCGGATGGACCGGCAGGATACCGAGCAGCAGCGACACCAGCTGGCTCTGCTGCCGCGTACCGGTCTTGCGGAAAATCTGCGCCAGTTGCGTACGCGTCGTCGAGAGCGACACGAACCGCTCTTCGGACGCTTCGCGCAGCGACTGCCCCTTGACCAGGGCCGCCGCCAGCGCCGCTTCCTTGCGGGTGAACCCGAACAGGGCCCGCATCCGTTCCTCGAAGCGCGGGGGCAGATGCGCCGTCAATTCCTGCAGGAAAACGAAAGCGGCGCGCCGCACCGGCAGCCCGTGGCTGCTCGCATCCGGGAATGGCGCCACCGTCACCGCCAGCGATGGCAGGCCGGAGGCTGCCGAGACCACGGCCATCTCGAAGCCAGCACTGGGCCTGGGGTCCAGGCCGCCACCGCCGCATGCGTCCAGGATCAGTTGCCTGAACATATCCCGCCGGCGCGGCTCGATCATCACCAGCCTGTCACCCATCAGCGTCAGCCCGTTATGGTTGCCGCCCAGCATCTCCTGCGCTACCGCATTGGCCTCCAGCACCCGGCCCGCCTCGTTGACCACCAGGAAACCGATATTGACGGCCCCATAGGCGAGCGCCTTCTGGGTCAATCGACCGGAGGCTACGCGACGGCGCAAAGCGGTCGTCCGCATCATCGTCGGCATCAGCCGATGCATCAGCTTGATATCGCCATCGTCGAAGGCAGGCTGGCCGACGCTGCGCTGCATGATCAGGTAAGCCCCCAGGCTCCCGTGATTTACGGTCTTGCCCACGAGAGACGTCGTCTCACCCTGCGGCAACATCCATTCGTTGTAGAACACGGTCCGCTCGAACTCGGACGCAGACATCATGGAGTGTTCGTTGAAAACATGTCCGGCCGCTGCCGGCAGCATGCCGGGAAGATAAGGGTTCTCGAGCGTAGGGTCGGCCCAACTGCGCTCATACTTGATATCGCAATCGCCATAGAGCATCAGCTGCGTATTATCGACATGGTCGTAAAAGCCGAATGCGCCCCGCGAGCCGTTGAACATGGAGCGGAGCTTGACCATGACATGTGGCCAGGCCGTATCGTCATAGGCTGCTTCGTAAAGACGATCGGTAAGATCGACCACGTCATCAAATGTTGCTTCAGTCATCTGTCCACTCACGAAAATTCATGTCGTTGACAACGCCTGCAGAGATTGCCCGAAGCAACTATGGCACAAAATCATGCGTTTGGATGATTTTCAGTCACAAGTGCTTACGTAGATTGATCAAATCGACAGACCTTCGCGATCACGTTTTGCCGCATAATAGCGCCAGAACAGTAATGCCGCAGTGGCCCGATGCGGCGACCAGGCCTCGGCTATTTTGATCAAGTCTTTGATCGCCAGCCTATCGCCCTGGCCCAGGGCTTCCGCCACGCCCTTTTGCAAAGCCAGGTCCCCTGCGGGGAAAATGTCGGGATGACCGGCGCAGAACATCAGATATATTTCCGCCGTCCATGGCCCAATGCCCTTGTGCTTGACCAGAGCCGCGACAGCATCTTCGGCCGGCAGTCCCTCCACCGCTTTCAGGTCGAGTTCGCCCGACAGGATGACTGCCGCAATGCCGCTGATCGTCCGGAATTTGCTGCGCGACAGCCCGACGCCCATGAGCCCGGTTTCGCCGCGCGCCAGAAAACCTTCCGGCGTCAGCGCATCGGGCAGCAATTCGAGGCGCCTCCAGATTGCCGACGCACTGGCCACCGACACCTGCTGTCCGCAAATGATCTTGGCCAGCCCCGGAAAGCCGGGCGGTGCCGAACGCGGCTGGAATTCTCCGGCTGCGGCATAGACCTCGGACAGTCGCGGATCGAGCGCCAGCAGCCGCTCCAGGTGGGCGGCCACCGCCGCCTGGGAATCGAGCCTGCCTTTCGGCGGATTTTCACTCATGCTAGATTTCGGCCCTCAGAGGAATCTTCATGCCGGTTCAACCGATTCTGCGGTTCGCCCCCAGTCCCAACGGATATCTCCATCTCGGGCACGCTTTCTCGGCATTGTTCACCTGGCGTGCCGCCGCGCAACTGGGTGGGGTGACGCTTTTGCGCATGGAGGACACCGACCCCACGCGTTGCAAACCCGAATTCGACGAGGCCATTGTCGAAGACCTCCACTGGCTTGGTGTCGACTGGCCGGAGCCGGTCTGGCGCCAGTCCCAGCGTTTCCCGGTCTACGCACAGGCGGCCGCGCATCTGGATGCCATGGGCCTCGTCTATCCCTGCTTTTGTTCGCGCACCGAGATCGCCGCCGCCGCCATCGGTACCGATCCCGACGGCGCCCCGCTCTATCCCGGAACCTGCCGGCATCTCACCGCCGCCCAGGTTGCGGACCGTCTCGGCCGCGGCGAGTCGGCGCAGTACCGGCTCGACAGCGCCCGCGCCATCGCCCTTGCGGGCATGCTCACCTATAGCGTCGCGCAACCTGCAATCACCGACCGGCCGCAAATCCGTTATGCCCGGCCGGAACGCTGGGGCGATGTCGTCATCCAGCGCAAGGATACGCCCACCAGCTACCATCTCAGCGTCGTGGTCGATGATGCCGCGCAAGACGTCACCCATGTGACCCGAGGCCGCGACATGGAAGCCGCCACCGATTTTCACGTCCTGCTGCAGACCCTGCTCGGCCTGACCGCGCCGACCTATACCTTCCACAAGCTGCTGCTCGGTCCTGATGGCCGGAAGCTCGCCAAATCCAAAGGCTCGCCCAGCCTCCGCGACATGCGTCACGAAGGCTGGACGGCCACGGCGATACGAAATCATCTGGGTTTCGACTAGGCGGCTTTCGCCACCGCTTTTTCAAAGAACGGCATGGTCACCTGCCGCACTGCCTCCTGGAAGGGCGTGCCGAAATCTGCGCCCAGAATGGCGTCGAGGCGCAGGTCCTTGAGCTCCATGGTATTCCTCCAGAGGTAGCGCATCTTCGAAACTTCCCGCATGACGGGCATAGCCAGCCCCATCACCTTGATCATGCCCCAGGGAGCCGCGCCAACCTTCAGGGGCACCGGCGCCGCGGCCTGGATCGCGGCTGTCATTTCGGCGGAATCGACGAAGTGGCCGGCAAAATGGAAGTTCTCGACCTGCCCCAGTTCGCCGCGATGCCAGGCGAGCTTCTCGAAGGCGCGCCCGAGATCGGGCAAATAGGCCCAGCTGTGGCGGATGCCATGCGGCGCCATTTCGGCGACCTTGCCCTTGCCGGCTTCTCTCAGGATAGCATTGTCGAACCAGTCCATACCGTTGTTGGGCGCATAGAAATCGCCGGCCCGGATGATGATGAGCTGGAACGCACCGCGGTCAGCCGCCGCTTTCAGCAGGTTCTCGGTCCGCACGCGGATCGCGCCCCGCTGCGTCTCCGGCCGTTGCGGCGCGTCGGGCGTTATCAGCCGCTGGCTCGCCGCGTAATTGTAGATATTGCCCGGAAACAACATGGCCTTGCGGCTCGTCCCCATGGCCTGGATGACGCGCTCGGCCTGCGCTTCCATGCGCCCGTTGTCCCACTGGTGGTAAGGCAGGTTCAGCGCATTGACCACCACGTCGGCGTCGGCGATCGCGGCTGCCATTTCGATGACGCTCTCGGCGTCGCCCCTGATGAATTTGGTCCCGGCGATCGGCTGCTTGTTGGAACGGCCGAAACCGGTGACCTGCCAGCCAGCCGCCGCAAAAGCGACCGCCGCCGCATGCCCGATATGGCCGTTGATTCCCAGAACCGTGACTTTGCCCGTGCTGTTCATGATCGTGCTCCGTTGTTGACAGGAGCAATGTCGCCTATTCATTATCGTTTATGAATTGCCCAATCATGCAGGATGAACATTCAATTATGAATAGGCATTCCGGTGACTGATAGCCCCGACTGGTCGCTTTGGCGCAGCTTCGCGGCCGTGATCGCCGATGGCTCCCTGTCGGCCGCTGCCCGCAGCCTCGGTCTTAGCCAGCCGACCCTGGGGCGTCATATCGAGGCCCTGGAAGCGGCGCTCGGTGTGCCGCTGTTCGAACGCACCCTGCAGGGCCTCAAGCCCACCGAGTCAGCGCTACGCCTTTATGAACCGGTCTCCTCCGCCCGCCACGCGCTGGCCGAAGCCGCGTTGCTCGCCGCCGGCGCGCAGGGCGAACTCGGCGGCAGCGTGCGGATTACCGCTTCCACCGTCGTTTCAAGTTATGTGCTGCCGGCGCTGCTGGCGCCCCTGAGGATCGAATTCCCCACCATTTCCCTCGAAATCGTTCCGTCCGATTCGGCCGAAAACATTCTGATGCGCGAGGCCGACATCGCCATCCGCATGTTCAGGCCGACCCAATTGGAGCTGATCACCCGCAAGCTCGGTGCAATCGACATCCGCTGCTGCGCCCACCAGGATTACCTGGCGCGCCGGGGGACGCCGCAACAGACCAGCGACCTCTATGACCATGATCTCATCGGCATGGATCGCTCCGATCTCCTGATCCAGGGCGCCCGCCATGCCGGCTTCGACCTCAGTCGCGACAATTTCGCGCTGCGCACAGACAGCCAGACATTGATGTGGGAACTCATCAAGGCCGGGCTGGGCGTCGGTTTTGCCCAGGAACCACTGATCCGCGCGACCCCCGGCATGACCCTGCTCCTGCCCGAAATCGACATTCAACCGCTTGAAGTGTGGCTCACAACCCACAGGGAACTGTTCACCAACCGGAGAATCCGTGCCATCTATGACCGCCTCGCGACGGCGCTCTTGGGCTATATCGGCTGATCGCGCATTCTCTGGGGGTCGGCAACCCGAAAGGCCAAGTCATGCAGTCCGCCTACAACATCGTCATTTTCATCGCCATGGGCGCCGTGGTCTTCATCCTCGGTTGGGGCCTGTGGAACATGTTGAAGGGCGGCGACGGCAATACCAGCCAGAAACTCATGCGGGCCCGTGTCATTGCCCAGGCCATCGCGCTGGCGCTGCTGATGGGCGCCCTGTTCTTCTTTGGCGGAGGCAACCACCCGCATTAGGGCCCGATACTGCGGCCTCACCCTCTGGTTCCGGATTAAGACAACGTGGTCAAACTCAACAAGATCTACACGCGCACCGGCGACGATGGCACTACCGGCCTCGTTCGCGGCCCGCGGCGTTCCAAGACCGATCTGCGCATCGAGGCCTTCGGCACGGTGGACGAAGCCAATTCCGAAATCGGCCTCGCCCGCACCCGGACCGAATCCATGCCCAAGATCGACACCATGCTGGCCCGCATCCAGAACGATTTGTTCGACCTCGGCTCGGATCTCGCAACGCCTGGAGAGGATGATCCGTCGAGCCCCTCCCTGCGCATCACCGCAGCCCAGACTGATTGGCTGGAACGGCAGATCGACCATCTCAACGAAGGGTTGGAGCCGCTCAAGAGTTTCGTCCTGCCCGGCGGCACGCCGCTCGCCGCCAATCTCCACATCGCCCGCACCGTGGTGCGCCGGGCCGAACGCCTGATCGTGGCGCTCAAGGAGACGGGCGAGGCCATCAACCCGGACGCCCTGCGCTATGCCAACCGGCTCTCCGATCTGCTTTTCGTTCTGGCCCGTGTTGCCAATGGCAACGGCCAGAAGGACGTGCTCTGGACACCTGGCCGCTACACCCAGTCGGTGCGCGATGGCGGCTAGCTAGCGATGTTTGTCCCCCTCTATGATGAAAACCCCAAGCGCCATATCCGCTTCGCCTACGTCACCTATGGGCTGATCGCGCTCAACACGCTGATCTATCTCTATCAGTGGTCACTCTCGCCGGCCCAGTACGACAATTTCGCCATCGATTTCGGCATGATCCCGATCGTGGTGCGCAACCTCGTCCCGCAGCCACTGGCCTGGCTGCCCGACTGGGCCAATCTGGCCACCTACGCGTTCCTGCACGCCGACTGGCTGCACTTGTTGTCCAACATGCTGTTCCTGTGGATCTTCGGCGACAATATCGAGGACGCCATGGGACATTGGCGCTATCTCGCCTTCTACCTGACCTGCGCCGTTTTGGCGGCCCTGCTCTATCTCGCCTTCAACTTCAGCGCCAATGGTCCGCTGATCGGCGCTTCCGGGGCGGTCGCCGGGGTCATGGGCGCCTATGTGGTGCTTTTCCCGCATGCTAAAGTCCTGGTGCTGACGCGGATCGTGATTCCTCTGCCAGTACCCGTGCCGGCCTTCTGGATGCTGGGCCTGTGGGTCGCCATGCAGATTTTCTACGTGCTTATCGGCTCTTCCGAGCCTGTGGCGTGGTGGGCCCATCTTGGCGGCGTCGTTGCCGGTGCGCTTCTGGTGCTGGTACTGAAGCGCCGCGATGTTCCCCTCTGGGGCGGCAGCCTGCCGCGATGACTTGTCTAGGAGCGAAATGAGTTACGTTAAAAAAGTCCTTCAGCCGAACGAAACGGTGGTGGCGGAAGGCAGGAAGCACTGGATCATCTACGTTCCTGGCCTCCTTCTCATCATCCTGGCGCTCCTGGTGTTCTTTGTCGGACCGGCGGTCTACGACCTGCCCTTGGTTTATCAGATCGTGGCGGGGCTCTTCGGCCTCTTCGGTCTCATCACCCTGCTCCGGGCCTGGTTCCTGCAATGGACCACCGAGATCGCCGTCACCAATCGCCGCCTCATCTACAAGACCGGGTTCATCAGCCGCTTCACCACCGAGATGAACATGGACAAGATCGAATCCGTTGCCGTCGACCAGACCCTGTTCGGCCGGCTCTTCGGCTACGGCACCGTCAGCGCGCGTGGCACTGGCGTCGGGATCGAAAACCTCGAAGCCATCGCTGATCCTCTGCAACTACGCAGTGCCATCGTGGTGCGATGAGCGATATCGAACTGAAATGGCGGGTCGAAGAGGCCTGCCATAATTCCTGGCCTTCACCCCGTCAGCTCCTGTTGCACGGCTGGGTTCTGCGGTTTTCAGGCGGCGCCACGCGCCGCACCAATTCCGTCAATCCCCTGCGCTGGGAACGCCGCAATGCCGCGGGCATCATCCAGGCCGCCGACAGTCTTTACGGCCGCCTCGGCCAGCAGACGATCTTCCGCATGCCCGAAATGGCCGCCGACCTCGACGCCGAACTGGCGCGACGCGGCTATACGCTGGAAGAGGACGTGGCCGTCCTCGTCGCCGATCTCGATACCTATCCCCCCATCGTCACTGACGATGTGCAATTGCACCCCCTGCCCGATGCGGCCTGGCTCAAGGTCCGGCAGGCCACCGGCAATCTGAACGACGAGGATCTGGCAGTCTACCAGCGCATGATCGACACCATCGTGCCGCCCAAGTGTTTCGCCTCCGTCCGCCGCAACAAGGAAGTGTGCAGCATCGCCTATGGGGTGGTGCATGACAGCCTGCTGGTCATCGAATCCTGCGCCACCGTCCCCGAATATCGGCAGCAGGGCATGGCGCGCCGGGCCGTAGGCGCCCTGATGGAGTGGGGGCGCACACAAGGGGCCGATACCGCCTGCCTGCAACTGGTCGCCGACAATCATCGCGCCCGCGCCCTTTACGAGCGCATCGGCTTTACGCGCGACCTCTATCACTATCACTACCGGCGCGCGCCGATTGCCACAGGCACGGCGATCAAACGTTAACCGCCCGGGCCAAGCATTTGTTTACCCCAACCGCCTAAGGTCCCCGCGTGGACCCAACAATGCGGCGGACCATGGATACCGATCTGACGGCACAATTGGTGGGAATGAGCGTTGCCAGGACGCAGACGCTTGCTCAATATTCCATCATCAAAAAGCAGCACGAGATGGACATGAGCCTCATCGACATGCTTGCCAATGCCGCCAAATCGGTGCCGCCGACCGATGGAACCGGCTTCATGGTCGACAAGACGGCCTGACGTTTCGTCGATTCTCCCGGTAGGAGGATGCCGTGAACCTTGATATCGCCATTCACCGCCTGGCCCTCAGCCAAAGCAGCACCCTGGGTGGCGCCCAGGTACTCCTGGCCAAGCTGCGTAACGATGTCCAGCTCAAGGCCCTGCGCGATGCGCAGAACCAGCCGGACGATGCGACCCCAGCCTATTCGGATACCATCTCGGACGCCTTCGCGTCGGTGGCCCAGGACGCCAAGCCCCTGGCGCTGACGCCGGAAGCCGGCGCCATGATCGACAAGCTGGCTTAGGTTTTCACCAGCGCCTTCAAGGCCTCCACCACCTTGTCGCCGTCAGGCGTGTCCCAGGGAGCAGGCCCCTGCAGCACCGCGATCTCGCAGCCTTTGCCGTCAAGCAAGAGGGATGTCGGCAGGCCGATGGATACGGCTTCCGTCTTCAGCTTGTCGAAGGCCTTGAAGGTCGGATCGGCATAGAGCGGCAGATTGGGCCAGTTGCCATCGGCCAGGAACTTCCTGGCCTTGTCGATGCCGCCATCGCCGATATCGAGATTGACGGGCAGCACTTCAAAATCGGCGTCGTTGTACTTGCCCGCGACGGTATTCAGCGCCGGCATTTCCTCACGGCAGGGTATGCACCAGGAGGCCCAGAAATTGACCAGTAGCGCCTTGCCCTTGAAATCGCCGATGGTCTTCATCTGGCCGTCGCCATCCTGGAAGGCCACTTCCGAATAGCCGCGCCCGGTGCCCGTGCCGGTCACCGCCGCCAGTTCGCCCTGCGCCGCGCTATCGATGGCGGCGGCAGCCTGCAATTGCGGCGCGCATTCCGGCGTCGCGGCGCCCCCGCCATTGCTAACCCAAACCCCGACCGCTATAGCTAGCCCCGCGCCGACGAGCCCCAGGCTCAGCACCATGCGGGGAAGTCTTTTCTTCGCGGTCAGCGGCGCGTTTTCACTCATGTCGTCTCCAAGAGGAATGTGATGAGCAATCGGATGTGGGGCGGACGGTTTTCCTCCGGTCCCGACGCCATCATGGAAGAGATCAACGCCTCCATCGGCTTTGATCAGCGCCTGTACCGGCAGGACATCGCCGGGTCAATCGCTCATGCCGGGATGCTCGCCAGCACCGGCATCCTGACCGCGGCCGATCGCGACGCCATCGTCACCGGCTTAGAGCAGGTGCAGGCCGAGATCGAGAGCGGCAAATTCAACTTTTCGCGCGCGCTCGAAGACATCCATATGAATGTCGAAAGCCGGCTCAAGGACCTGATCGGCGATGCCGGCGGGCGCCTTCATACCGCCCGTTCGCGCAACGACCAGGTGGCCACCGATTTCCGCCTCTATGTCCGCGATGCCATCGATACGCTCCTGGCCCAGATCAGGACGCTGCAACTCGGACTGATCGACCGCGTCGAGGCCGAAGCCGAGACCATCATGCCCGGCTTCACGCATTTGCAGAGCGCCCAGCCGGTGACCTTCGGCCATCACCTGCTCGCCTATGTGGAAATGCTCGGCCGCGATGCCGGCCGGCTGACCGATGCCCGCAAGCGCCTCAACGAGAATCCCCTTGGCTCGGCGGCCCTTGCCGGCACCTCGTTTCCCATCGATCGCGAGATGACCGCCACGACCCTCGGCTTCGACCGGCCGACCGCCAATTCCCTCGACGCCGTCTCCGATCGTGATTTCATCCTGGAAACGCTTGCTGCCGCCAGCATCTGCGCCATCCATCTGTCGCGCTTCGCCGAGGAACTGGTGATCTGGTCATCGGCGCAGTTCGGTTTCGTCCGCCTCAGCGACAAGTTCTCGACCGGCTCGTCCATCATGCCGCAAAAGCGCAATCCTGATGCCGCCGAACTCGTGCGCGCCAAGATCGGCCGCATCCTGGGCTCGCTGACCAGCCTGCTGGTGGTGATGAAGGGCTTGCCGCTCGCCTATTCCAAGGACATGCAGGAAGACAAGGAAGTCGCCTTCGATGCCCTCGATTCGCTGTCGCTGTCACTGGCTGCCATGACCGGCATGGTGGGCGACCTTACGGTCAATCGCGAGCGCATGCACGCCGCCGCGTCCTCGGGCTTTTCGACCGCCACCGACATCGCCGACTGGCTGGTGCGCGAGGCCAATGTGCCCTTCCGCGACGCCCACCACATTACCGGACAGATCGTGGCGCTGGCCGAACAGAAGGGCTGCGGCCTCGAGGGTCTGACCATCGAGGACTTCAAGACGGTCGACCAGCGCATCGACAGCCGCATCCACAAGGTCCTGTCAGTCGAAAGTTCGGTGCGCAGCCGCACCAGCTATGGCGGCACCGCGCCCGACAACGTTCTCGCCCAGGCGGCGCGCTGGCGCGAACTGCTCACCGGCGTGGCGGCGGAGCCGCTCAAGACGCGCAAGGGTGGTCACCACGGATCGGGCGACGGCGGCATTGAATAGCGCCTGCGGTTAGGCCAAGCTTCGCACTGATTTGAGTGCGGAGCTTGAACGGCCAATGGCAGGTCCAAAACGGCAGATGCGGCTGACTGCCGAGCACGTCGCCAAGGTTTTCCGCGAGATCGTCGATGAGGCGACACCTCCTCCGGGCAGCACCCAGTCGACGGCTGCCGACCATGACCGCACCATCGCCCACCTCCTCGCTACCGGCCCCCAGACCACCGATATCTGGTTTTTCGCCTATGGCTCGCTGATCTGGAAGCCGGCCTGCGATTTCGTCGAAATCCGCACCGGCCTGGTGCGCGGCTGGCATCGCGCCTTCTGCCTCGGCTGGAACACCCGCCATCGCGGCAATGCCCAAAATCCGGGCCTCATGCTGGCGCTGGATCGGGGCGGGGCCTGCAAGGGCGTGCTCTACCGGGTGCCGCCCGATGCTATCGAAGCCAATCTCCGCAAACTGCTGGAACGCGAGATGGGCTGGCGGCCCTCCTCCTTTCCGCCGCGCTGGGTCAACGCCGTTACCAGCGGCGGCACCATCAGGGCCCTGACTTTCTGCATCGATCGCAATTCCGGCCGCTATGTTTCCGGCCTCGATGAGGCGAGGGTCGCGGAGGTCCTTGCCACCGCCGTCGGCCAGCGCGGTTCCATGGCCGAATACCTCTTCGCCACCGTCAAGCATCTTGAAGACCTGCATATCCACGACCCCCACCTCTGGCGCCTGCAGGAGCTGGTGGCACAGCGTATCGAGGCCGCCCACGCCTCCACCGAATAACTCCCGCTTCCGTTTTTCCCTACGCTGCACTAGAGCGTTGTCCGCTCCGGTTTCTCGCAGCACCAGACCGAACAAAGGCGAACGCATTGGTCCACCATTTCCAGACCCGCGACGGCAGGATGTTTGCCGAGGATGTCGACTTGACCGAACTGGCCGGCAAGGTCGGCACACCGTTCTACGTCTATTCGGCCGCAACGCTGCGCCGCCATGTGCGCGTCATGCAGGAAGCCTTTGCGGGCATTCCGACGCTGTTGGCCTATGCGATGAAGGCCAACTCCAACCAGGCGGTGCTTAGGCTCCTCGCCCGTGAGGGTGCCGGCGCCGACGTGGTTTCGGGGGGCGAGCTCGAACGCGCCATCGCCGCCGGCATCGCGCCGGAAAAGATCGTCTTCTCCGGCGTCGGCAAGACCGTCGCCGAAATGCGCCGCGGCCTCGAACTCGGCATCAAGTGCTTCAATCTGGAGAGCGAGCCCGAACTCGAACGGCTCGATGTGGTGGCCGGCAGCATGGGCAGGAAGGCCCGGGTCTCCGTGCGTATCAACCCCGACGTCGATGCCAGGACCCATGCCAAGATCTCGACCGGCAAGTCCGAGAACAAGTTCGGCATCCCCTACGCGCGCGCGCGCGAGGTCTATGCCCGCATCGCCCAGCTCGACAATGTCGACGCCGTGGGCATCGATATGCATATCGGCAGCCAGATCACCGATCTTGCGCCTTTCGCCGATGCCTTCACGCTGATGGCGGAACTGCTCACGACGCTGCGTGCCGATGGCCACGCCATCTCGCACCTCGATGTCGGCGGTGGCCTTGGCATCCCCTATGATTTCGAGGGCGCAGCACCGCCGGAGCCGACGGCCTATGCCAATGTCGTCCGCGACAAGCTCGGCGCGCTCGGCGTGTCGCTCGTCATCGAGCCCGGACGCCTGATCGTGGGCAATGCCGGCATCCTCGTCACCAGGGTGGAATACGTCAAGGAAGGCGCCAAGAGCTTCGTCATCGTCGACGCGGCCATGAACGACCTGATCCGCCCCACGCTCTACGAGGCCCATCACGACGTGCAGCCGGTGGTCCAGTCCAACCTGCCTTCGATTACGGCCGATATCGTCGGTCCGGTCTGCGAGACCGGCGACTACCTGGCTCTGGGTCGCCGCATGTCCGGCGTCAAGGAAGGCGATCTGCTGGCGGTCATGTCGGCGGGCGCCTATGGCGCCGTCATGGCCTCGACCTACAATTCACGGCCGCTGATTCCCGAAGTGCTGGTCGATGGTTCACGCTGGCACGTCATCCGCGCCCGCAAGAGTATCGACGAACTGCTGGCGCTCGACAGCATTCCCGACTGGCTGTAGGCCGAGCTCAGCTACCCGTCATCGCCTGCCTGGCCAGCGACACGATCTCCGCCGGCCGGCCATGCAGGGCATCGTCGACCTTGTCCATCAGCTGGGCGAGGCTGAACGGCTTGGCGATGACATCATAGATGAGGGCTTCCAGCCCATGGGCGCGCTCGCGCTGGTCGGCAAAGCCGGTCATCAGCACGATGGTGATCTCGGGATATGCTGCCGCAGTCGCCAGCGCCAGCGCGATACCGTCCATCACCGGCATCTTGATGTCGGAGAGCAGCAACTCGAAGCGGCCCTCTTCGGCCATCAGCACTTCCAGCGCCAGGCCGCCATCTTCGGCGAACACGACCTCATGCCCCTTCATTTCCAGCGCCCGCACCACGAACTGGCGGACGTTGTCATCGTCTTCGGCGACTAGGATACGGGCCATCAGGGTTTCGCTTCGCTGCTGGGAGTAGAGGGAGACACGGCGGCTGGAATTTGCCCACGGCTGCCCGCGAAGGTCAACCTGACCTCGCTGGCCCCTGCCGGCGGCTGTGGTAACTCAGTGGAAAAATCGAGGACTTCACCCGGCTGCAAGTCGCTCGAATCCGGCGCAACGCTCCATTCGTAAAGGGCTGCGCCATGGGCATCGAGCAGTGTGACCACAACCTGGGGCACCCGCACCAACTGGTTCGATACCGAATGGATGCGCGCCGTGACCGACAACACCTCGGCACCCGTATGCTGGCTGTTGAGCGTCACCACATCGCTGAATTCGAGACCCACGACGTTGACGCCAAGACCGACCGCCGCATAGACGCCGGCGAGTTCGGGGAACTGCCGCACCAGCGACGTGCGGAACACCACCACCGCGGTCAGCACCAGCAACAGCGCCACGACGCTGACCCAGCGGACCGTGCGCCGCACCCGCGCCAGCGGCAATTGTCGCCCCATGCGGCTTTGCCGGCGGAAAAACGCCCGTTGCCGCTTCTTTTCCGCGGCGGGATCGACGGCATTGCGCCAGGGCTGCGTCGTTGGCGACGGCTCGACCATTGCCTCGGCGTCGATCGCCTCGTCCTGATTGAAGTCCCAGCTTACCGCTTCTTTTTCCTCGGCAGCGAATTCGGCGTCGAGCTCGCGCTCGGCATCTTCGTCGAACAGCAGGTCATTGCTGTCCTCGGGCACGCCGCGCGGCTCCGGCTCCGGCAGCGCCTGCCAGGCGCTCTGGCAATGCGCGCACAGCACCTTGCGGCCCACCGCGCCGAGGGTGTCGTTGGCTACCTGGTAGCGCGTCTGGCAATTTGGGCAGGTGATGATCATCGGCCAAAGAACTTAATCGAGTGCATAGACCCTAGCGGCGAGCGGTTAAGACTCCTCAAACCTCGTCACATTTCATCATCGCCTGTGGTCCGGCCACGCAAGGCCGGCCTATTCCCCGCCGCTGCTGCTATGATGCGCCGAGCGCCTGATTCGGAGAGCTGCGCATTGATCGAATTTACCGATGTGGGTCTGCGCTATGGCCAGGGTCCGGAAATTCTCAAGGATTTGAGTTTCAGGGTCGAACCGGGCACTTTCCACTTCCTCACCGGCCCCTCCGGTTCCGGCAAGACTTCGCTGCTGCGGCTGTTGCTGCTGTCGCTGAAGCCGACCCGCGGCAAGGTCACCATGTTCGGGCAGGACGTGACGCGTCTTGATCGCGATCACCTTTTGCAGATGCGCCGCCATATCGGCATCGTCTTCCAGGAATTTCGCCTGCTCGATCATCTCACTACCTTTGAGAACGTGGCGCTGCCGTTGCGCGTGCTCGGCCAGCCCGAAACCGAATACCGCTCCAATGTCGAGGAATTGCTGACCTGGGTCGGCCTGGGCAATCGCATGGATGCCCATCCCTCGCTCCTGTCGGGCGGAGAAAAACAGCGCGCCGCCATCGCCCGCGCCGTCATCGCCCGGCCGGAACTGCTGCTCGCCGACGAGCCGACCGGTAACGTCGACCCTGATCTTTCCGAGCGGTTGGTGCATCTGTTCGCAGAGCTCAACCGCTCGGGCACCACGATCATTTTGGCCACCCACGAACTGCCGCTGCTCGACAAGTTCGACTACCCGCGCATGGTGCTGCGTGACGGGGAGCTGGTCATCCATGACTGAGATCAAGATGCCCACCCGCGCCCGTCCCGCCTCCATCGTCCCCGCGCACTCGGTTGCCGGGCGCACGCTGCTGCTGCTCATCGCCATCATGGCGTTCCTCTCGGCGGTGACGCTGGGCGGCGTGGTGCTGGTGCAGAAATCCGCCATCGCCTGGTCGGCCGATGTCGGCCGCGAAGTCACCATCCAGATCCGTCCCGTCGAGGGCGAGGTCATGGACAGTAACCTGCGTACCGCGGTTTCCCTGGCCGAAGCCACACCGGGCGTTGCCAGCGCCCGCGCGCTGACGCTCGAGGAAAATCTGCAGCTCATCGAGCCCTGGCTCGGAACCGGCCTCGATCTCTCCGCCATCGACGTACCGCGCCTGGTGGTGGTCGAACTCTCCGACCCCGCCGATGCCGACATCGAAAAGCTCCGTCAGGATCTCACCGCCATCAAGGGCGCCAGCCTCGAAACGCATGCCGCCTGGCGCCAGCAGCTCAACACCATGGCCGGCACCATCGTGGTCTCGGGCCTATTGGTACTGTCCCTCATCGTCGTCGCCACGGTCCTTGCCGTCATCTTCGCCACGCGCGGCACCATGGCGGGCAACCGCGAGATCGTCGACGTGCTGCATTTCATCGGGGCGTCCAACAGCTTCATCGCCGGCGAGTTCCAGGGGCGGTTTCTCGCCATAGGGCTGCGTGGCGGGGTTTTGGGCGGTGTCGCAGCCATCGTGTTCTTTTTCCTCATCGGCCTCACCGTGGGCAATGTCGTCTCCGACGCCGCCAGTACCCAGCTTGGGGTCTTCTTCGGCCGTTTCGCGCTCGGCATCGATGGCATCATCGGCATCGCCGCCGTGGTTCCGGTCATCGCCGCGCTCACCGCCATCACCTCGCGCATGACGGTACGCCGCTTCCTGACGCAGATCTCCTAGAGCGTTTAATGTTTTGATTACATCAAAACGAACGCTCCAAGTCTTTGTCTGTTCGTGTTTTCGAGACGGAAAAGTGGCATCCACTTTTCCTGAAAACGCTCTGGGCTCCGGACCGAGACCCGGCCTGCCCTGTCGCCAAATCGGTATTCTCGCTTTAAATGGAAGAGGGCCAGTCAGCCCTGCCAGGAGAACTCCATGGTCACGCAGGCCCTGCGCTCGGCACTGTTCTATATCCTGTTTCTTGGCCAGACGGTCATTTTGGCCATCGTCCTCGGCATCCTTGGCCTTGTGTGCGGCCGCACTGGCATCGGCCTCGCCATCGCCCGTTACTGGGGCAATGCCAACCTCTTCTTCCTGCGCTGGATCATCGGCATGCGCACCGAGGTCAGCGGCGCCGAGAACATTCCGCCCGGCGGCTGCATCATCGCCTCCAAGCATCAGAGCGACTGGGACGTCTTCGCGGTCCTGCCCTTTATCGAGCGCCCGGCCTATATCGTCAAAAAGGAGTTGATGCGCATCCCCTTCTTCGGCTGGGCGGCGCGCTCGCTCGGCTGCATCGAGGTCGACCGCGCCAAGGGCTCCGAAGCCATTCCCGACATGCTGCGTCAGGCCAGGGTGGAATTGGCAGCCGGTGCCGGCATCATCATTTTCCCCGAGGGGACGCGCCGGGCTCCGCTGGCCGCGCCCAATTACAAATATGGCCTGGCTCGCATGTATGTCGAACTCGGCGTACCCGTCGTGCCCGTCGCCCTCAATTCCGGCCTGTTCTGGGGCCGCAATTCCCTGGTTCTCTGGCCCGGCCGGGCCCGCGCCGTTTTCCTGCCGCCCATCCCCGCCGGCTTGAGCCTCGAAGAATTTCAGGCCCGGCTGATTGAAACAATTGAAACCAAATCCAATGTTTTAGCATTGGAAGCTGTGAAGCAGGGTTTGACCCGGCCGCTAACCACCGAGCTCAGCGAACGGATTGCCATCGCCAAGCAGGCCGAAGACGGACGACAGACCACTACATATTGACAGTGCCGACAGTGTGAACCATAGATGTAGGCAATGTAGCGTTATATGCTTGCAATTTGATTCAATCTGTTCTATTTTTGTTCTCGCCGCTAGAGTGCAAGCAGGGCTACGATGGTCAGCAGTTCAAGCCAGATTCGGAATGTGACGCCTTATGCCCGGATCGTCCGCTGGCGCGGTAAATCCGGTCGCGCCTATCCGCTGACATCGGAAAAATTCGACGATTTCGCCCTGCATAGCGGTGAACTCTATGTCGTGGCCAATGGCGATATGGTGCTTTGGGTCGGCTCCGATGCCGACATCATCAACGATCAGTCCAGCCGCGCCCGCTTTCGCCTCGCCATCGATTGCGCCGATCGTGTTTTCAGCCTCGATGCGCCGTCGGACGAGGTTGCCCGCATGACGCTGGTCTGGGACCTGGAAGGCGCCGAACCCCTTAACGGCCTTTCGGCCGCCTAGGCGGTTTCCTGCGTCTGCTTCAGGCGGCGCACCAGTTCCTGCAATTGCGGGTCTTTGAGCCCCAGCCGCTCGAGATGTTCGGCGGTGTTGACCACATAATCGATGTTGCGTCCCGAAACACCGATGCTGTCCCGCACCAGCCGCAACTGCGCATCGAGATCGAGGCGCCCGGCATATTGCGCATGCCTCTCATCGACGAGGAACGCCAGCGCCGTCACCGTCTCTCCGCTCGCCAGCCGTATCGGCCGATAGGCTTCGCGATAAACCCCTGTCACCTGCTCGCGGTCCTGGAGATAGGCGTGCACCCCAACCCAGATTTCGTCCGCAACCTCGAACGCCATGCCGCGGCATGAACCACCACGCACCAGCCCGAAGACCAGCCCCGGGTGCTCCACCGTGCCCCGGTGACTGTGGGAATAGATGCTGAGGCTTCGATGCGCGCCTTTCAGCAGCGCCAGCTGGCTCGAAATGAAGTCGAAACCCGGATTCCAGATCAGCGATCCGTATCCGAACACCCAATGTCCCCGTGGCTTTGTGTTTGAAGCGTCCATCCGCCACACCCTCACCGTATTTTTGCAATCCATCAACCGCCTGCAGGCGCGTGACGCCCATGCCCAGGGCGGTTAGAAAAGAGCAATGAAGCGAATCATCATTCTAGGCTCGGTCGTCTTTCTAGTCGTTGTCGCCTGGTGCGGCGCCTGGCTATTTTTCGCCGGGCAGATCAAGAGCACCGTCGAGAGCCTGGCTGAGGCCGACGGCATAACCAACCCGAAAATCACCTGCGGCGCACTTTCCGTCGCCGGCTTCCCCTTCCGCTTCGACCTCACCTGCACCGATGCGCAGCTCGTCCAGGAAGATCTGACCGCCAATCTCGCCGAATTGCGGGCAAGCGTGCTGGTCTACCAGCCGACCCATGCGCTGTTCTTCGCCAAGGCGCCGCTGACCCTTTCCGATGCCTTCACCGGCAGCAAGCAGCGTCTCGACTGGACAGATGCCGAACTTAGCGGCCATCTCGAGGGCTGGCGCATCGGCCGCATCTCGCTGCATGCCGAGAACGTCGCCTTCAACAATGCCATCCCAAGCGACGAGCTCATCGCCAAGACGTCGCTGATGGAAGTGCATCTGCTCGATATCCCCGAGCAACACGATGCCGCCGCGGGCCTCGCCGGCCTCGCCATCTACGCCAAGGCCGACAATCTCAATGCCCCCGGCTTTCAGGTCAATGACGGCGACCTGGATTTCGAGGCTGAGCTCACCAAGGTTCCCGACGACGTCCGCCAGATGCTGGATGCCGACGCTGTGCGCCGCTGGCAGGCCGCCGGCGGCAATCTCAACCTCGTGACCTTCCATGGCGCCGATGGCGATGCCAATTTCAACGCCGCCGGGACACTCAATCTCGATGCCCAGATGCGGACGGAAGGCCAGGTCAAGCTGACCTCGACGGGTATCGTAGAGCGCTTCGGCGCCATGATCCCCGCTCAGATCAGGCCGCTGATCCTGGGCAACCAGGCTCCCGATGGCTCCTACGCCCAGACGCTGACCCTGCGTGGCGGCGTCATCCTTTCGGGCATCCTGCCCATAGGGGTCATCCCGCCGCTGTTCTAAAGCGGCTTTCAGGGAAAGTGGAGGCCACTTTTCCGGTCGAAAATGCGATCGACAAAGATCTGGAGCGCTCGTTTGATTGCATCAAAATGAACGCTCTGGTCAGGCGTCCTCACCGCCGCCATGGTCTCGCTTGATCCCGAGCGGCGGCGCAGCCTCAGCCTCGTGCGGCCGCCCGAAATCGGCGGCTGCCGTCTCCTGCCCCGCATCGATGATCGAGCGCCTTATGGCGCGGGTCCGGGCGAACATCGTTTCCAGCGCCGGCCCGTCGCCTGTGCGCACGGCGCGCTGCAAGACCGACAGGTCTTCGAGGAACCGGCCGAGCATTTCCAGCACCGCATCGCGGTTCGTGAGGAACACGTCGCGCCACATGACCGGATCGCTGGCCGCGATACGCGTGAAATCGCGAAAGCCCGAGGCCGAGAATTTGATGACTTCCGACTTGGTGGTGGTTTCGAGATCAGCCACCGTACCCACGATATTGTAGGCGATGAGATGCGGAATGTGGCTGGTGATGGCCAGCACCATGTCGTGGTGCGCCGCGTCCATCACCTCGACCTTCGAGCCCATGCCGCGCCAGAACGCTTCCAGTCGGCGCACCGCTTCCGGATCGACATCCGCAACCGGCGTCAGCACGCACCAGCGATTGACGAACAGTTCGGGAAATCCTGCCGAAGGCCCCGAATGCTCGGTGCCGGCAATCGGATGCCCGGGGATGAAATGCACACCCGCGGGCACGAACGGCCCGATGGTCTTGACGGCGAACTCCTTCACCGAACCGACATCCGAGAGGATCGCGCCCGGCTCCAGCGCCCCTTCTATCGCGCGCGCCACAGCCTCATAGGCGCCGACCGGCGTGCAGATGATCACCAGATCAGCGCCGCGTACCGCCTCCGCCGCATCCAGCGTATAGCTGTCGCCCAGCTTCAGCGCCTGAGCCTCATCCAGCGTTTCCTGCTTTCGCGTCGCAATGGCGATGCTTTGGACCAGGCCCTTTTCGCGCGCTGCACGCGCTATGGACGAACCGATGAGGCCGATGCCGATCAGCGCCAGTTTCTTGAACATCAATCGATCGCTCCCGCCGCGCCGAAATCCTTGAGCACGCCGACCACCGCCCGCATGTCCTCTTCGAGCCCCATGGAAATCCGCAGGCCTTCCGGAATACCGTAGCCGTGCATTTCGCGCACCAGCAGCCCTTTGGCACGCAGCGCCTCGAAGGCGGCCTTTGCGGTCCGCGGATCGGCGAACAGCGCCAGAACGAAATTACCCTGGCTGGGCGGCACGCGGATGGCGTTTGAGCGGAGGCTTCGCGTCAGCCAATCGCGCCAGCGCGCATTGTGTGACCGCAGTTCCGCGGTGAAGGCGACGTCGCGTGCCGCCGCAGCCGCAGCCGCCTGCCCGGTTACCGAGACATTGAACGGCCCACGC
Organism: Devosiaceae bacterium; assembly: GCA_036499825.1. Classification (GTDB taxonomy): domain Bacteria; phylum Pseudomonadota; class Alphaproteobacteria; order Rhizobiales; family Devosiaceae; genus Paradevosia. The sequence continues at coordinate 72,902 of DASYCZ010000008.1, read as the reverse complement.
AGCCGGTTGACGGCATCCACCACATGATCGGGCCCATACAGCCAGCCGACACGTTCGCCGGCGATGCCCATCTTGGAGAAGGTGCGCACCATCACGACGTTGTCCGCCCGGTTCACCAGGTCGATGCCAACCGTATAGTCCTCCGCCGTCACATATTCCGCATAGGCGGAATCGAGCACGAACAACACATCCGGCCGCAACCCGGCATGCAGCCGGTCGAGCTCCGCGGCAGTGAGGTATGTGCCGGTCGGATTGTTGGGGTTGGCGAGAAACACAATACGCGTCTTTTCGTTGACTGCCGCCAACAGGCCATCGATATCGGCCTTGTAATCGACCTCGGGCACCATGATGATTTCGGCCGACGCGCCGCGGGTGATGATCGGATAGACGTTGAAGCCATATTGGCTCATCACCGCCTCGTCGCCCTCGCCGAGATAGACCTGCGCCAACAGATGCAGCAGGTCGTCCGAGCCGAAGCCGCAGACGATGCGGCTGGGATCGAGCCCATGCACCTCGCCCAGTGCCTCGCGCAGCAGCCGGGACGAGCCTTCCGGATAGATCTCCGGATGCCCGATCGCCGCCTTCAGCGCTTCCAGCGCCTCGGGGCTGGCGCCGAGCGGGGATTCGTTGGCCGATAGCTTCACCAGCCTCACCCCCGTGGGGGCATCGGCCCGCCCCGGCACATAGGGAGCAATCTTCAAAATTCCGGGCTGGGGAACAGGGCGGTCGGACATGGTTTGGCATGGGGCTCGATAAATCGCGCGGACCATAGTCAAACCCTTGCCGGAAGGCAAAGAAAACTGGGCCGGCGCGATTCAGGGCCTTAGCGCTTGGGCGGCAGTTCCATGATCGCCTGCGGCGCCAGGTCCGGCACGCGCACATAGCGCTCCACCCGCCGCCGTCGCGGAACGGCCGGAAACGCCTCCTTGCGAGCCCGCACGACCGTCACACCCGCCAGCGCCGGTCCGAACAGCCGCCCGGCCCGCTCGAAGAACCGCGTCGATTTGAGGATCAGCGCCGATTGCGACGGCGGCAAAAACAGCGCGTCGCGCCACACCTCGGGGGTGAAGGAATGATCGCGCAGCAGTTTCTCGAGCTGTGGGCCCGAGAACGGATTGCCCGTGCCGAACGGTGAGTTGTCGCGTTGCGCCCACATGCCGCGCCGCCGCGGCACCACCACGACCAGCTTGGCGTTGGGCGCCGAGATCCGCCACAGCTCGCGCATCAGTTCCTCGGCGTCGGCGATATGCTCGAACGCATGCACGGCGATGACGAGATCGATCGCCGAATCCGTCAGCGGCATTTCCAGGGGATCGCAGAGCACCGTATGCGACGGCCCTTCGCGCGGCCACGCCGACGCTCCCTGCCGTCCCGGCATGAAGGCCAGCACCCTCTCGGCCTTGTCCATGGTGAAGCGCAGATAAGGCGTCGCAAAACCGAGCCCCAGCACGCGCTGTCCGCGCACATTGCCCGCCACCCCAACGATCTGCTCGCGCACCAGGGTGCGCGCGATGCGGCCCAGGGGGGATTTGTAGAATTCGATCAGGCGGGCAACGTCTTGAGCCATGAAACCATTCTGCGGGAAGCCGCCGCGCTTGTCATGTACCGACGGCGCCCTTACCTTCAAAACACGATATTTTCAGCACTAGGATTGTTCTCAAGTGAGCTTGATCGTCGACGTTTTCGAGGCCCGCAGCGATAATTACGGCTATCTTGCCCACGATACCGAAACCCGCAGGACCGCCGCCATCGATGCGCCCGAGGCAGCCCCCATCAAGGCCGCCCTGCAGCGTCGGGGCTGGACGCTGAGCGATATCCTCATCACTCATCACCATGTCGATCACGTCGAGGGCATTGCCGAACTCAAGGCCGATTTCGGCGTCACTGTCACCGGCCCCAGCGCCGAGGCCGACAAGATCGAAGGTCTCGATGCCCTCGTGGCGCCCGGCGATACGGTCAAACTCGGCGCCACCGAATTCCAAATCTTCGCCGTACCCGGCCACACGCTCGGTCACATCGCCTATTACGACCGCAGCGGCGGGCATTTGTTCACCGGCGATGCCCTGTTCTCCCTCGGCGTCGGCCGCATGTTCGAAGGCACGCCCGGGCCCATGTGGCAGGGTCTTCTGGGCCTTCGCGCCCTGCCCGACGATACGCTCATCTATTGCGGGCATGAATATACCGCCAGCAACGCCAGGTTCGCGCTGAGCGTCGATCCCCACAATAGCGTGCTCAAGGCCAGGGCCGACGAGGTCGATGCGTTGCGCACAGCCGGCCGCTTCACCATTCCGTCGCGCCTCGGAGAGGAGAAGCAGGCCAATCCTTTCCTGCGCGCCGATACCCCCGCCATGGCCAAGGCCATGGGCCTCGATGGCCACGATCCTGCCGCGGTCTTTGCTGCCCTCCGCAAGGCCAAGGACAACTTCTAGATCCCATGCGCCAGTTGACCTTCAAGCCTGTGACCAAGGCGACGAAGGTTGATTTCGAGGCGCTGTTCGGCGCCCCCGGCGCCCCGAAATATTGCTGGTGCATGGTCTGGCGGGCCACGCCCGACGAAGGCCGCCGCACCGGCAGCGCCGACCGCCATGACCAGATGCTGCAACGCATTGCCGGGGAGGTGCCTGTGGGCCTGCTCGGTTATGACGCGGGCCAACCTGCCGCCTGGGTCTCCATCGCCCCCAAGCCGACCTTCCGGCGCCTCGGCGGTCCCGAACCCGAAGATGGCGAGAATGTCTGGTCACTGACCTGCATGTATGCCCACAAGACAGTCCGCGGCCAGGGCATCGCCCATCAGCTGATTGCCGCCGCCATCGCGCATGCCCGCCACCACGGTGCCGATACCATCGAGGCCTATCCGGTGGCGCCGGACTCGCCCAGCTATCGCTTCATGGGGTTCGTTCCGGCTTTCGAGCACGCCGGCTTTAAGGCGGCCGGCAAGGCGGGACCGCGCCGCCACGTCATGCGTTTGTCCTTGGACTGTTAACCAAGCCAAGCGAAAAACCGAGCGTTTACTTTACCTTAGACCGCCAGGTCGTCAGCATGAAAACAAGGATCGGCGCCTGAGAAGAATGATCGGTCCAAGTATTGCGGATGGCCGACTATGAGTGACAGTAACGACGACAGCGAGGACTTTGGACGGTATCTTCCGGTACCCCTCTACCCTCGCGCCCCAAAACCATCTCTCGCGCGCAGTTCGACTGAAGCGTCTTTTCTCAGCCACCTCATCGCCGCGCATGAACGCCTGCCGCAACAGCGCGAAAAACACCGCGCGCCCGCAGACGAAGCTGTCGGCGCCTATCGCAGCAGCGCCAACAGCGCAGTCTTGCGCATGCCCAAGGGCTATCGGCGCACCGTCATCGTCTAATTTGCCGAAGACCCGGGCCGGTGCTGCCGGCCCGACACGGGAATGCGCGGACTGACCGTCCGCGATGCCGGTTTACTTTTTCAGCTTCAGCGGCCCGACCATGGCCTCGGGCTTCACTTCGGCGTCGAATTCCTCGCCGGTCAACAGGCTCAGCTCGATCGCGGACTCGCGCAGGGTCAGGCCCTTCTTGTGGGCATTCTTGGCGATCTTGGCGGCGTTGTCGTAGCCGATCTTGCGGTTGAGCGCCGTCACCAGCATCAGCGAATTGTTGAGATGCTCGTTGATGCGCTTGCGGTTGGGCTCGATCCCAATGGCGCAATTGTCGTTGAAACTCACCGCCGCATCCGCCAGCAGCCGCACCGATTGCAGGAAGTTATAGGCGATGACGGGCTTGAACACATTGAGTTCGAAATTACCCTGGCTGGCCGCAAAGCCGATGGCCGCATCATTGCCCATCACCTGCGCCACCACCATGGTCATGGCTTCCGACTGCGTCGGATTGACCTTGCCGGGCATGATGGAGGAGCCCGGCTCGTTTTCCGGAATGGTCAATTCACCCAGGCCCGAGCGCGGACCGGACGCCAGCCAGCGCACGTCGTTGGCGATCTTCATGAAGGCGACAGCCAGCTGCTTCAAAGCGCCTGAAGCCGATACGAACGCATCATGCCCCGCCATGATGGCGTACTTGTTGGGACCGGTGACGAATTCGCGGCCTGTCAACGTGGCGATTTCCCTGGCGACGGTCACGGCATAATCGGGGTGCGCATTGAGCCCGGTGCCGACGGCGGTGCCGCCGAGCGCCAATTCGCGCAGCTGCGGCAGGTTCGCGCGCACCGCCGCAATGGCATAGTCGAGCTGAGCCACCCAGCCGCTCATTTCCTGGCCGAGCGTCAGCGGCGTCGCATCCTGCAGATGCGTACGGCCGATCTTGACGATGTCCATGAACTCTTCGGACTTTTCCAAAAGCGTATTGCGCAGCTTTTCGACGCGATGGATCAGATACCCCTCGATCGCCTCCACGGCGGCGATGTGCATGGCGGTCGGATAGGTGTCGTTGGACGACTGGCTCATGTTAACATCGTCATTGGGGTGGACGGGCTTCTTAGAACCCATCACCCCTCCGGCCATCTCGATGGCGCGGTTGGAAATGACTTCGTTGACGTTCATGTTCGACTGCGTGCCCGAACCCGTCTGCCACACGACCAGCGGGAAATGCTCCACCAGCTGGCCGGCGATCACCTCATCGGAAGCCGCAACGATCAAATCGCGCGTCTTTTCGTCCAGCAGGCCGAGCTTGAAATTGGCCAGCGCCGCCGCCTTCTTCAGGATGCCGAACGCGTGGATGATCTCGACCGGCATCTTCTCGCCGCCGATATCGAAATTGGCCAGGCTCCGCGCCGTCTGCGCGCCGTAATATTTCTCCGACGGCACGTTGATCGTGCCCATCGAGTCGCTTTCCACGCGCGTCGTCATGGCTATCTCTCCAGCGCATAAACGAAACGGCCAGCCCCTGTTGGGACTGGCCGCGTCACATTGTCAGAACGGGCCGCAAAGAGCCTCAGCTCTTCTTGGCCTCGAGAATCTGTCGGCCGCGATACATGCCGGTCTTGAGATCGACATGATGCGGACGGCGCAGCTCGCCGGAATCCTTGTCCTCGACATAGGTCGGGACGGCAAGCGCATCAGCCGAACGACGGAACCCACGCTTCATCGGCGAGGTCTTGCGTTTTGGCACTGCCATTGTCGTTACTCCACATTCACTATCGTCTGCCGCAGCCGGCCTCGTGCCGTCTGGGCGCAACAGACAGGTCTGTTGTTGAATTGGCGGGTTCTATAGAGGCTTTTATGGGGCTTGGCTAGTGCCATTTGGCGCGATTTGGGCATCCCGCCAGCCGCTTGCCGGCCGATGGGGGATTGCGCTAGCAAAGCTCATGACCCAAGTCCAGACCATGACGCTCGCCGACGATCTAGCAGCCTCGGCCACGGCCATCGAGACCTTCCTCGACGGCTATCTCGCCGACATGCCCGAAAGCCCGCTGCTGGGCACGCCCGAGCGCCTGCTGGCGGCCATGCGGCATGGCTCGCTCGCCGGCGGCAAGCGCCTGCGGCCCTTTCTGCTGCGTACCGTCGCCGGTCTTTTCGGCCTCGACCCGGCAGCCGCGGTGCGCGCCGGAGCGGCCCTCGAAATGGTGCATTGTTATTCGCTTATCCACGACGATTTGCCCGACATGGACAACGACACCCTGCGCCGCGGCCGCCCGACGGTCTGGGCGGCCTACGATCCCGCCACCGCGATCCTTGCCGGCGACGCCCTTCTGACCGAAGCCTTTCGGCTGCTTGCCGATCCGGAGACGCACCCGGACGCCGGTATCCGCCTGCAACTGGTGCAAAGCCTCTCCAACGCCGCCGGGCCCATCGGCATGGTGGGTGGCCAGATGCTCGACATCGAGGGCGAGGGTGAGGCCATGGCTCTCGAAGATGTCTATGCCATGCAGCAGATGAAGACCGGTGCGCTCATCGGCGCCGCCATGGAGATGGGCGCCATCCTGGCCGGTGCCGGTGCGGGCGAGGTCAACCGCATGACGCTGTGCGCCTTTCATGCTGGCCTCGCCTTCCAGATCGCCGACGATATCCTCGATGCGACTGCCTCGACCCAGGTGCTGGGCAAGACCGCCGGCAAGGACCAGGCGCAGGAGAAATCCACCGTCGTCGCCCTCAAGGGCCTCGATGGCGCCCGCGCCCTGCTCGACGCCGCCATCGCCGATGCGCTCGGCGCGCTGGCCGATCATGGCCCGGAAGCCGACCGCCTCCGCGAGGTCATCGGCTATTTCGCCAGCCGTCCCGCATGAAGCTGCTGCACGTCAATATCGGCAAGCCCGAGCACATCCCCGGCCACCGCGCCAAGACCGGCATCATCAAGCTGCCGCTGCCCGGCCCGGTCATGATCGGACCATTGGGCCTTGCGGGAGACGCCGTGCTCGACAAGAAACACCACGGCGGACCCGACCAGGCCGTCTACATCTATGGCGAACCCGACTACGACTTCTGGCGCCAGGAACTGGGCCGCGACCTGCCGCCCGGCCTCTTCGGTGAAAACCTCACCATCGCCGGGCTCGAAAGCCAGAAGATGCTCATCGGCGACCGGCTGGAAATCGGCGATGTCGTGCTCGAGGTGACCTCGCCGCGCGTACCGTGCAACACTTTCGCGGCGCGCATGGACGACAAGCTCTGGGTCAAGCGCTTCTTTGCCGTCAACAGGCCCGGCGTCTATGCCCGCGTCCTCAAGACCGGCAGCGTCGAAGCCGGCATGGACGTCCGCCACATCCCCTTTGCGGGCGAGGCCGTTCCGGCCATCGAACTGATGAGCGACTACAAGAAACCGGCGCCCGACCGCATGCGCTGGCTCCTCAAGGCTCCGATCCACCGGGATCTGGTGGCGCGCTATCGGGAATTGCTCGCCAGCGCCTAGCTATTGGGCCGCCGTCTTCTCCACGGCCCCGAACTTCTTCTCGATATAGTCGGCCACCATCACCTTGAACTGGTCGGCCACATCGGCGCCGCGCAGCGTCGCCACCTTCTGGCCATCGACGAAAACCGGAGCCGCCGGGGTTTCGCCGGTGCCCGGCAGCGAGATGCCGATATTGGCATGCTTGCTTTCGCCCGGCCCGTTGACGATGCAGCCCATGACGGCGACCGATAGCGTCTCGACGCCCGGATAGCGCTCGCGCCATTCCGGCATGGAGGCGGAGAGGTGATCCTGGATTTCCTTGGCCAGCACCTGGAACGTCTGCGACGTCGTGCGCCCGCATCCCGGGCAAGCCGCCACCACGGGCAGGAACTGCCGGAAGCCCATGGTCTGCAGCAATTCCTGCGCCACGCGCACTTCCTGCGTCCGGTCGCCGCCCGGCTCCGGCGTCAGCGACACGCGGATGGTGTCGCCGATCCCCTGCTGCAGCAGGATACCCATCGCGGCGGACGAAGCCACGATGCCCTTGGAACCCATGCCGGCTTCGGTCAGTCCCAGATGCAGCGCATAATCGCAGCGCGCCGCCAGGTCCTGATAGACCGCGATCAGATGCTGCACATCGCTGACCTTGGTCGACAAGATGATCTTGTCGCGCCCAAGGCCGATTTCCTCGGCCCGCTGCGCCGACAGCAGCGCCGACTGGATGATCGCCTCACGCTGCACCGCCGCCGCCGACAAGGGCGTTGCGGAGACGGCGTTGTCGTCCATAAGCCGCGTCAGCAGTTCCTCGTCGAGCGAGCCCCAGTTGACCCCGATGCGCACCGGCTTGTCGTATTTCAGCGCCAGCTCGATCAGCGTCGAAAACTGCGTGTCGCGCTTGGCCTTGAACCCCACATTGCCCGGATTGATGCGGTATTTCGCCAGCGCCTCGGCGCAGGCCGGATGGTCCGTCAACAGCTTGTGGCCGATATAGTGGAAGTCGCCCACCAGCGGCACCGTGACGCCGCGCTGGGCCAGCTTGTCGCGGATATGCGGCACGGCCGCCGCCGCTTCATCGCGATCGACGGTGATGCGCACGATTTCCGAGCCGGCGCGCCAGAGTTGCGCGACCTGCCGCACCGTCGCCTCGATATCGGCGGTATCGGTGTTGGTCATCGACTGCACCACGATCGGCGCCCCGCCGCCGACCATCACGCCGCCGACATTGACGCCCACCGATTGCCTGCGCTCTGCTGGACCGGCCATTTCTCACCTCGTTCGGCTGAGGAAATAAGCCTTTGAGCCTAACCGTGCAACGTTACGTTTGCGTGATGCGGGCGTGGCTCTTGAACGCAGCGCCAGCGTCCCCATTTCAATCCCATGAGCAAGTTCATCCCCTTCGCGGCTTTCAGCCGTCTCGCCTTCGGACGCCTCTATCTTTTCCGCAATGAAGTGATGACGCTGTGGCGCGCCTTCTCGCATCCGGCCACGCCCTTCCATCTGAAGGCCGCCATGCTCTTCATCGCCTTCTACCTCGTCAACCCGATCGACCTGATCCCCGATTTCATTCCCTTCGCGGGCTGGCTCGATGATCTGGTGCTGGTGCCGTTGATGGTGAGCTGGATCGTGAGGCTCCTGCCGCTCGAAGTGACCGCCAAGCCGATCCGGGCGACTGTCCGCCGCCGCCAGTAATTCTACTGCCGGTTTCTGACACCACCCCTGCTAGTGTCTCCATTGCCAACGCAATGGAGATCAGGAATGGTGGCCAAATACTGGATTGCGGTTGCATCGGCCGATCATGCGAGGCGCGGCAAAGCCGGCTTCATGCAGGTCAATCACGGCAAGGAAGCGCCTCTCAGGCGCATCCATCCCGGCGACGGGATCGCCTATTATTCACCCACGCAAAGCTTTCGTGGCAAGAACAAGCTGCAGGCGTTCACGCTGCTCGGCCGGGTCAAGCCGGGTGACATCTACCCCGGCGACATGGGCGACTGGGTCGCCTATCGCCGCGATGTCGACTGGGCCGACACACACGATGCCCCCATCGCGCCGTTGCTCGATCGTCTCGAATTCACCCGCGGCCACGCCAATTGGGGCTTCAAGCTGCGTTTTGGCCTCTTCGAGATCAGCGCCCACGATTTCAAGCTGATCGCCGAAGCCATGGCCGCGCCCTTCGAGGACGCTACGCAAACCTGATCAGCAGGTCCTTGGCGTCGATCTGGTCGCCCGGTTTCACCAGCACTTCGCCGATCACGCCATCGGCTTCGGCATGCATGGCGGTTTCCATCTTCATCGCCTCGATGGAGAGCAGCACGTCGCCCGCCACCACTGCCTGACCGGCCTTGACGGCCAGCGACGAGATGACGCCCGGCATGGGTGCGCCGACCTGCTTCACATCGCCCGGCGCCGCCTTGGCCCGCGCCACGATCTGCCCGGCCTTCAGCCGGTCCGGCACCGCGATCGTCCGCGGCTGGCCGTTGAGATCGAAGAACACGCGCACCATGCCCTTTTCATTGGTCTCGGCGCGCCCCAGATATTGCAGCACCAGCGTCTTGCCCTTCTCGATATCGATGAAGAGTTCCTCGCCCTGTTCGAGCCCGTAGAAATACACCGGCGTCGGCAACACCTCGGTCGGCCCGTAGGTATCCTGCGTCCTGGCGAAATCGGCAAAGACCTTGGGATACATCAGATAGGAAGCGAGCCGCCGGTCATCGACGGCGAAGCCCGCCGCCTCCGACGCCTGTTTTCTCTCTGCCTCCAGGTCTACGTCCTTGAGATAGGAACCCGGCCGCTCGGTGAGCGGCGTACGGCCCTTCAGCACCTTCTTCTGCAGTGCCGTGGGGAAGCCGCCCGGCGGCTGCCCGAGATCGCCGGCAAAGAACCCCACCACCGAATCCGGGAACGACACGTCACGATCCGGATTTTCGACATCGGCGCGCGTCAGTCCCGACGACACCATCGCCAGTGCCATGTCGCCCACGACCTTGGAGGACGGCGTCACCTTGACGATGTCGCCGAACATCTGGTTGACGTCCGCATAGGTCTCCGCAACCTCGTGCCAGCGGCTTTCGAGCCCCAGCGAGCGCGCCTGCTCCTTGAGATTGGTGAACTGCCCGCCGGGCATTTCATGCAGATAGACTTCCGAGGCGCCCGACCGGAGGTCGCTCTCGAAGGCGCGATACTGCGTCCTCACGGCTTCCCAGTAGAACGAGATTTCGCGGATGACCTTTGGGTCGAGCCCCGGATCGCGCGGCCCGTCTTCGAGGGCCGCCACCAGTGAGCCGAAAGTCGGCTGGCTGGTCGTTCCCGACAGCGCGTCCATCGCCGCATCCACGGCGTCGACGCCTGCATCGACAGCCGCCATGATGGTCGCCGCCGCCGCACCCGACGTATCATGCGTATGGAAATGGATGGGCAGGCCGACTTCGCTTTTCAGCGTTTCGATCAGCTTCCTTGCCGCGGCGGGCTTCAAGAGCCCGGCCATGTCCTTCAGGCCCAGCACGTGCGCGCCGGCCGCTTCCAGCTCCTTGGCCAGGCCCACATAGTATTTGAGGTCGTATTTGGCGCGGTTCGGGTCGAACAGGTCACCCGTATAACAGATGGCGCCTTCACAGACCTTGTCGGCCTCGATCACCGCATCCATCGAGACGCGCATGTTCTCGACCCAGTTGAGGCAGTCGAAGATGCGGAAGATGTCGACGCCGCCGGCTGCCGCCTGGCGTACGAAGAACTTCACCACATTGTCCGGATAGTTGGTGTAGCCCACACCGTTGGAGCCGCGCAGCAGCATTTGCGTCAGGATATTGGGCGCGCCTTCGCGCACCTTGCTCAAACGCTCCCACGGATCCTCGTTGAGGAAGCGCATGGCCACATCGAACGTCGCCCCGCCCCAGCATTCGAGGCTGAAAAGATTGGGCAGGCCCCGGCTATAGGCCTGCGCGATGCGGGTGATGTCGAACGAGCGCATGCGCGTCGCCAGCAGCGACTGGTGCGCATCGCGCATCGTCGTATCGGTGAACAGCACGCGCTGCTGCGCTTTCATCCACGAGGCGAGACCGCGCGGCCCCTGCCGGTCCAGCACCTGGCGCGAGCCCTCAACCAGCATCAGCGGCTCGTATTCGGGCAGCACCGGCGCGATCGCATCGGCCGGCGGCCGCGGCCGGTCGCGCACTTCCGGGTGCCCGTTGACGGTAACGTCGGCGATATAGGTCAAAAGCTTCGTCGCGCGGTCCTGCCGGCGCCGGAAGTTGAACAGGTCCGGCGTCGTGTCGATGAATCGCGTCGTATAGCGGTTGTTGACGAAATCCGGATGCGTGATGATGTTTTCGAGGAAGGCCAGATTGGTGGCAACGCCACGGATGCGGAATTCGCGCAACGCCCGGTGCATGCGGGCGATCGCCTCCGCGGCCGACGGGGCCCAGCAGGTCACCTTTTCCAGGAGCGGATCGTAGAACCGCGTGATGATAGCGCCCGCATAGGCGGTGCCGCCATCGAGACGCACGCCAAACCCCGTCGCCTCGCGATAGGCGGTGATGCGGCCATAATCCGGAATGAAGTTCTCTTCCGGATCTTCAGTAGTGATACGGCACTGGATGGCATGGCCGTTGAGGTGGATATCCTCCTGCAACGGCACACCCGATTCCGGCGTCCCGATCACGGCGCCTTCCAGCAGCCGGATCTGCGCCTTGACGATGTCGATGCCGGTGACGACTTCCGTCACCGTGTGCTCGACCTGGATGCGCGGGTTAACTTCGATGAAGTAGAACTTGTCGGTATCGGCATCCATCAGGAATTCGACGGTGCCGGCGCCACGATAATTCGCCGCCCGCCCGAGCTTCAGGGCGGCGCCCGTCAGCGCCTCGCGCACGTCCTGCGACAAGTATGGGGCGGGAGCCCGCTCCACCACCTTCTGGTTGCGCCGCTGCACCGAACAGTCACGCTCGAACAGATGCACGAGATTGCCATGGTCGTCACCGACCAGCTGCACCTCGACATGGCGGGCGCGCTCGATCAGCTTTTCGAGATACATCTCGTCCTTGCCGAACGCCGCCTTGGCCTCGCGCCGGCCTTCCGATACCTCGGTCTTGAGATCCTTCTCATTGGTGATGCGGCGCATGCCACGGCCACCGCCGCCCCAGCTCGCCTTCAGCATCAGCGGATAGCCGATCTCGGCCGCCATCCTGGTGACTTCGTCGAGATCGTCCGGCAGCGGCTCGGTCGCCGGCACCACCGGCACGCCCGAGGCGATGGCCATGTTGCGGGCCGCCACCTTGTTGCCGAGGTCGCGCATGGTCTGCGCGCGGGGGCCGATGAAGATGATGCCCGCATCCTCGCATGCATCGGCGAATTCCGGGCTCTCGCTCAACAGCCCGTAGCCGGGATGGATCGCGTCCGCACCCGAGATCCGCGCAATGCGGATATATTCGTCGATCTGCAGATAGGCCTCGACCGGCCCCTTGCCCTTGCCGATCTGGTACGCCTCGTCCGCCTTGAAGCGGTGCAGCGCCAGCTTGTCCTCTTCGGCATAGACCGCCACGGTCTTGATATTGAGTTCATTGGCCGCGCGGAACACGCGGATGGCGATCTCGCTGCGGTTGGCGACAAGGATCTTCTTGATCGGCATCGATATAACCCGAGCTTGCGAGGGGATCAGGCTCCGAACAGAACCCGCTTGGGTGAGCGCCTGGGCGCTCTAGAGCATTGTTTCAATTGTATAAAAACGAACGCTCTAGGTCTTTGTTTGATCGCGTTTTCGAACCAGAAAAGTGGCATCCACTTTTCCTGAAAACGCTTTAGTTCTTCGAGAGATGCCCGGCCAGATGGCTCATGTCGTAACCGGCGCGAGCCGCTTCCGAAATGATCTCCCCGCCGTCCATCTCGCCGGCCTGGCTCAACGCCCACAATGTCGTCGAGCGCGTGCCCGAACGGCAGAAGGCGAAAACCGGGCCATTGCTCCCCTCGAGGGCGGCCTTGGTCTTCTCGACCATGTCGGGGGAAACCCCTTCACGGCCCAGCGGTATGGCATAATAGGAAAGACCCGCAGCCCTGGCGGCGGCTTCGATCTCGGTACCGGCCGGCTGGTCCGGCGATTCCCCATCGGGGCGGTTGTTGACGATGGTGGTGAAACCGGCGGCCTTGATGGCGGCGACATCCTCCGGCTGGATTTGTCCGGAAACGCTGATGTGGTCGTTGATCCGCTTCAGTTCCAAAACATCGGCTCCTTGAGTTATGTCGCCCCTTTATATCCACCTCGCCGGATTGGACGCAACAGCACAAAAGTCACCGACAAAAAGTCTAGGCCGCTTCCGTCATCGCCAGTTGCCGGCGCAGCGGCATCGGGCGCCCGAGGAGATAGCCCTGGAAGCGCGAACAGCCGGCGGCCTTGAGCATGCGCAATTGCTCCTCGGTCTCGACGCCTTCAGCGACGATATCGACATTGGAATGGCGTCCGATCTCGCAGATCGCCTTGACCAGCACATGATCGACCGGGCTTTCCGCCAGGCTGTTGATGTAGGACCGGTCGATCTTGATGATGTCGAAGGAGAACTTTTTCAGATATTGAAGGCTCGCATGGCCGGCGCCGAAATCGTCGATGGCGACGCGTACGCCCATGGCCCGCAATGCCTTGAGGTTGAGATCTTCCACCGCATTGGATTGCAGCGGCACCGTCTCGGTAATTTCGACCGTTATCTTTTGGCCCGACACCCCGGTTTCCGCCAGGATGGCCCCGAACCGCTGCGCGAATTCCGGCCGACGCAGCTGCACCGCCGAGACGTTGATCGACATCGACGGCGTGCCGAGGGCCGGCAGGTCGAGGCAGGCGCGCCGCAGCACCCACTCCCCCAGGCGGTTGATCAAATCGCTTTCTTCCGCCACGTGAATGAATTCGGACGGTGGCACCGTGCCGCGCACCTTGTGCTGCCAGCGCACCAGCGCCTCGTGCCCGACAAGGGTGCGCGCATCGGCGCCGAAGATGGGCTGATAGTGGAGGTCGAGTTCGTCCAAAAGGATCGCGGCGCGCAGCTCGCGCTTCACAAAGCGCTTGTGGCGCGCCTCGATCTGCATCTCCTTGTCGAAGGCGACGACGCGGCCGCGGCCGGTACGCTTGGCCTCGTAGAGCGCCAAATCCGCCAGGGCGATGAGTTCATCCGGATAGGTGCTGTCTTCAGGCGCCAGCGCCACGCCGATCGTGGCGCTGAGCCGTAGCTCGCGCCCGGCAATGCCGATGGGTCGGTTGAACGCCGTCAGCACCGCCGTGCCGATCTGCAGGGCTTCCTGCTTGTCTTCGCAGCCTGGCAGCAAGACCCCGAACTCGTCACCGCCAAGGCGCCCGACGATCGCATCCGGCACCACCATCCGGATGGTCCGCACCAGATGCAGCAGCGCCGCATCGCCGGCCGCATGGCCATCGCCATCGTTCAGCGCTTTCAGGTGGTCCATGTCGGCCTGCAGATAGGCGATCGGTGCCCTCGACGATCCGGCCACCTCGAGCTTCAGCGTTTCCAGAAACACGGCCCGCGATAGCGCGCCGGTCAGCGTATCGAGCCGCGCCCGGTCCGCCGCCGCGATGCGCTCATCCGCGAACAGATAAAGATTACGGCGCAGCAGCACGAAGCTGCCGCGCAACAGCGCAAACAGCACGATCATGGAAACTGCCGCCGCGCCCACCATGAGCGAGGCCGGCGGATTGCCGACGCCCTGGTGCAGCAGCGCCAGCACCATCAGGCCCACCGGAAGTGCCATGAAGCCGATTGCGATGGCTGCGATGCGCGTATGCCTGTCGATCAGGATGGTGGCCGCAGTCCGGCTTTCAACTTTGTCCATGCCGCACACTCCTGTGTCGATGCCGCCATTCTGGCCTTTGCCGCTACTTAGGCGGCCAAAACTTAACGGGCGCTAAACCCGTTGAAAAATTCTCTGCGTAATCAATGAGTTGTGAGGAAACGGCGGATTTCGCCCACGGCTTTAATATGGGAAGCCCGTGTGACGCGCAAATGACATAACCAGGTTTGGGGACAGGCCTTTGCGCGGCTGGTTAGCGCCTTGCTAACGCCCGGCCGCGGGGCCGGCCCATTTCTGCCAGATCTCGGCACGTTCGGCGACGAACCGGTCTGCTACAGTATCGACGGTGGCGTTCGGCTCCCCGAGCTCTGCCAGCAATGCGTTCATCTCCCCAATCGGCATGGTTGCGCGCTGGAAGTAACCGGCGACGGCCGGGATGTCGGCGAACACCCAGTCCGCCACCGCGATCACCACCGGTTCGGGCGCAAAGCTGCCGGGTTTTGGCGCCGCGCATGCCTGCTGCGCCAGGCATTGCAGCGCATCGTGATCATAGGGCCCCAGATCGAGCGGCTGGAACTTGAACTGCGAGAGGATGGCGTTGGGCTGCCAGTAGTAGAATGCGAACGGCTCCTTGCGTCCCACCGCCTCGGCGATCAGCGTATCCATTTCGAAGCGGTTGCCGGGCTCGACCACGTCGAGCAACCCATCCAGGCCCTCGGCCTTGATGAGATTGCGGTTTATCACGGCGCAACCCCAATCGATGGGGCAGGAGATGAAGCGCAGTTTCTCCCCGGCGCTCGCCAGTCCTTTGAGACTAGCCGCGCTCGTCACCTCCGGGTGTGCATCGGTCACATAAGTCGGCACGAACCAGCCCTCGAAACTCGATACATCGTAAGTCGGCGCGGCCTGCCGCAATTGCTGGCCCTTGATGCCCGAGTTCCAGATGTCGGCGATGCGGGTAATCCACATCTCGGGTGCGGCCGCCGGCTGGCCCGTCGTGCCCATGGACGATCCGGTCGCCGCCATGTCGCCATCGACCACCTCGACCGAACAGCCGAACTGCGCTTTCAGCAGTCGCGCATGGATGGCGGCCAGGATGGCCGCCGAGGGCCATTGCATGCGCGCGATGGTGATGGCGCCGGTGCCACAGGGCGGTGCCGGCGCAGCCTGGTTCTGCGCCTCTACGTCCGGATTGGCCGCCATTGGCCCAAGCGTGACGATGGAATCCTGCGCCAGTGCCGGCAACGTTCCAAAGACCGCTCCGATGAACAGGATGAGCGCGCCTATCGATGTGCGGATCACGGTCACAGCCTCCCTGCCGAACGGCCCGAGCTTGGCAAAACCCTCACCCTGAGGCAACCGCGCGCAATCGTTTGCAGCCCCGCAACACCTCGTGACTTCGTCTGCCGAAATATGCCACAGTCGGGGCCAGTGGGGCGCGGGTTGCGCCCCCCTTTATTGTTGCACCAGGAGCCGAAGACGCCCGGCCAAGGGCGCTGGGGCGGTGCAACGCGCAACAGAGGGACGACTAATGCTTAACTACAAAAAGACCTTGTCGCTCACCGTGGCGGCATTGGTGCTGGCCGCTGCCGCGCCGGCCATGGCCGATGACGTCAAACTCGGCTTCCTGGGCGGCTTCACCGGCCCCATCGAAAGCCTCACCCCGCCCATTTTCGCCGGCGCCCAGCTGGCGGTGAAGGAAATCAACGAACAAGGCGGCATCCTCGGCGGCGGCAAGCTCGACCTCATCTCCGCCGACGGCGCCTGTGACGCGACCGCGGCTGGCAATGCCGCCGACAAACTGGTCAACACCGACCAGGTGACGGCCGTCATCGGCGGCCTGTGCACCGGCGAAACCATCGGCGGCTTCAACAGCGCCGGCAAGGCAGGCAACGTCGTGTTCGTATCGCCGGCCTCCTCGGCCCCGGCCCTCACCACGCTCGACGACAACGACCTCGTCTACCGCACCACCCCGTCCGACGCCTTCCAGGGCGTGAAGATGGCGCAGTTGCTCATCTCCAAGGGCATCAAGGACGTGGCCGTCACCTATGTGAACAACGACTACGGCAAGGGCCTCGCCGACGCCTTCAGCGCTGCCTACGAGAAGGATGGCGGCAAGGTATCGGTCAATGTCGCCCATGAAGACGGCAAGGCCGACTATCGCGCCGAACTCGGCCAGCTGGCCGCCGGCGGTTCGCAGAACCTCGTGATCCTCGCTTACGCCAATGCCTCGGGCCAGACCATTCTGCGCCAGGCCGTGGAAAGCGGCGACTTCACCACCTATGTGGGCGGCGACGGCATGGTGGGCGACGACCTGTTGAAGGGTATCGATGCCGGCTCCGTCGAAGGCCTGATCGCCACCCGCGCGGGCGCGCCGACCGGTGACGCCGTGACCACCTACAACAAGCTCGCGACCGCCGCCGGCGTCGACCCCAATGCCACCTACGCGCCGCAGTCCTACGATGCCGCTTTCCTTCTCGGCCTTGCCATCGAGAAGAACGGCGGGGTCAAGCGCGACGGTCTCGCCAAGGCACTGCGCGACGTCTCTTCGCCTCCGGGCGAAAAGGTGCTGCCCGGTGAGTGGAAGAAGGCCGTCGACCTGATCAAGGCCGGCAAGGACATCGACTATGATGGCGCCGGCGGCGCTCTCGACTTCGATGCCAATGGCGACGTCGACGGCATCATCGTTCAGCTCGCTGTCGAAGGCGGCAAGTTCGTCGAAAAGGGTCCGATCAACTAAGATAGCCTACTCGCACAAACGAAGGCCCGGGATCGCTCCCGGGCCTTTTTGTTTTGGGTGGATCTTGAGGCCGCGCTCAGACTGGTCATGATAGGCTGGTACGGGCAGCCCCACCCCACCCTCAATCCCTCCCCATCGTGGGGGGAGACGCTTGCTGAAATCAACCTGTTCGGGGACGGCTGGGAGGGGCGAGGCGATAATCCGCGCCGCCTACCCTTCCCGCCTGACTACTTCGGGGATCAGGCCCTTGGGCGCGTAGCGCAGCGCCAGGGTGATGATGACGCCCAACAGGAACACGCGCATCTGCAGCGAGCGCGATTCAATGTCCGGGATGGCGCTCCAGCCCATCGACGTCGACCAGTGGCTGATGGTCTGGAACAGGGCCTGGCTGGCCGAATCCGAAATGGTCCAGACGATATAGAGGAAGACCGCGCCGAACAGCGCGCCCCAGTTGTTGCCCGCGCCGCCGACGATGATCATCACCCAGAAAAAGAAGGTATGGTTGATCGGCTGATAGCTGGAGGGATCGAAAATCTGCGCGAAGGACACCAGCATCGCCCCGCCGATGCTCATCAGCACCGAGCCGAAGATGAAGATCTCGAGCTGGCGCGATTTCACGTCCTTGCCCATCGAGGAGGCGGCGATGTGGTTGTCGCGGATCGCGCGCATCATCCGGCCCCACGGCCCCCCATAGGCGCGCTGGATCAGCCAGAAGGCGATGCCGAGCACGATCAACGCCAGGATGAAAAAGCCGCCGCGCGCCAGGACGAACGAGGTGGCGACGTCGACGCCATTGGCCTGGTAGTCTTGCGGCAAGGGCACCGGCCAGGAAATCGGTGAGACCGTCAGCGTGCCGCGCGTCAGCCAGTCCATGTTCTTGATCAGCGCCCGGATGATTTCCGAAATGCCGATGGTGGCGATGGCCAGATAGTCCGTCCGCAGCCCCAGGCTGATCTTGCCCACGATCAACGCGATCACCGCCGCCACGGCGCCGCCGGCGATCCAGCCCAGCACCGGGTTGAGCCCCAACCCGCCCACGAAGCCCGCATTGGCCTCGATATAGGCGGCGGCCGGATCGATCTGGCTGCGATAGACCACATAGGCGACAAACCAGGCGATCACGATCAGCGTGGCACGCCAGTTGCCCTTGATGCCGACGCGATGGCTCTGCCGCGCGCCGAGCACCAGAGCCGCCCCGAACACCGCCGCGATCAGAGCGCGAAACAGCAGCAGCGGCCCGTCGGAATTCCAGAACTGCGGGTTGATCGGATAGGAGACCAGCGTCACCGCCGCACCGCCGATCATCATGAAACCCATGATGGCGAAGTTGAAAAGCCCGCCATAGCCCCACTGGATGTTGAGGCCGGTGGCGATCAGCGCATAAGCGGCGCATTCGACGAGGAGACGCGAGGTAAACGGCGCGCCCATCACCATCCCCACCAGGAGGATGAGGACGAACAGCCCCGCAAACAGCAGGGAAGCGCGGCCGATCATGTCGAGGCTCCCTTGAAGATACCGGTAGGCCGAACCAGCAGCACCACCACCAGGATGACGAAGGCCACGGTGAGCTTGTATTCGGTGGGCACCAGCGACAGGTCCGCCGGCAGCGTGAAGGGAATGAAGCCCTGCAGCGGTTTCAGCAGCACCGTCCAGTTGAATACAGCCAGCGTCTCCGCAAAGCCCACCAGGAACCCGCCCGCGATGGCCCCATAGGATTGCCCCAGGCCACCCACGATGGCCGCCGCGAAGATCGGCAGGATGATGTTGAAGGCCAGGTCCGGCTTCAGCGTCACGTCGAGCGCCAGCATGGTTCCGGCCATGCAGGCCAGTGCCCCGGCGATGATCCAGGTGACCCGCACCACCAATGCGGTGTTGATGCCGGAGACCTGCGCCAGGTCGGCGTTGTCCGCCATGGCGCGCATCGCCTTGCCCAGCCGCGAGCGCGTCAGGAACAGGTGTAGCGCCACCACCGCCACGATCGTGACGATGATCATCAGCAGTTGCGGCTGCGTAAAGGTGATCGGCCGGCTCGCGCCCAGCCAACCGGCATCGATGCGCACGATCGCCTTGGGCTCGTTCTCGAAGAAACTATAGGTGCCCGTGCCGAAGAACAGGCGCACCAGCCCCTGGCTGATCAGCGTCACCCCGATCGAGGCGATCAACAGCGTCACCGGCTTGGCGCCGCGTTTGCGCAACGGGGCGTAAAAGCCCTTGTCGATTCCGAGCGACAGGATCGCCGTCAGCACCATGGCGATGGGCAGCACCAGGAAGCCGGTCGGCACCGGCGCCGCGATGCCGTAATGAGCAAACAACAGCGCCAGCAGGAACGCCATGAAGGCCCCCATGGTCATCAGTTCGCTATGGGCGAAATGGGCGAAACGCAGGATGCCGAAAACCAGCGTGATGCCGATCGCGCCCAGCGCGTAGATCGACCCGAGCACCGCGCCCGAGATCAGCACCTTGTTGATGAAAAAGACCAGTTCGTCCATGTGCGCTAGACCCGTGCCATCGTGTTCTGGGTGGCATTATCCCCTTCCCGCAAACGGGAGGGAGGCAATAGAGCCACTGCGGGGAGGGAGAAGGCGCAGGCGTGCAGAGTGCGCAAAACCATCATCAGCCCCCCAGGAAACTCTTGGCGACTTCGGGATCGGCGATGAGTTCCGGCCCGGTTCCGGTGAAGCGGTTCTGCCCGCTTGCCAGCACGAAGCCCTTGGAGGCGAATGCCAGGGCCTGCCGGGCGTTCTGTTCGACCATCAGGATGCCCACGCCGGCCTTGTTGACGTTGACGATGGTTTCGAAGATTTCGAGCACATAGCGCGGGCTGAGCCCCGCCGATGGTTCATCGAGCATCAAGAGTCGCGGCTTGCTCATCAGCGCCCGGCCCATCGCCACCATCTGGCGCTGCCCGCCCGAGAGTTCGCCCGCCTTCTGCCGCCGCTTTTCCAGGAGCGGCGGAAACATCTCGTAGACCCATTTCAGCGTACTGGCGAAATCGTCGCGGCGCGTGAACGCGCCCATTTCGAGGTTTTCCTCGACGCTCATCGAGGTGAAGACGTTCTTCTCCTGCGGCACGAAACTGAGGCCCTTGGGCACCAGCCGGTCAGGCAGCGAATTGGCGATCTCCTCGCCATCGAACAGTATCTCGCCGCCCGTAACCTTCAGGAGCCCGAAGATCGCCTTGAGCGTCGTCGATTTGCCGGCCCCGTTGGGCCCCACGATCACGCCGATATCGGATTGCTCGATGGCGATGTCGACGCCATTCAGGATAGGCGCGCCCCCATAGCCGCCCACCACCTTCTTGAGTTCGATCAATGCCATCAGGCGGCCTCCACCGGCGCGCCGAAATAGGCTTCGATGATCTGCGGATTGGCGCGGATCTCGGCCATCGGCCCCTCGGCGATCACCCGGCCTTCGGCCATGACGATCACCGGATCGCACAGACGTCCGATCAGATCCATGTCGTGCTCGATGACGAAGAAGGTGTAGCCCAGCTCCTGGTTCATGCGCTCGATATTGGCGGCAAGGTCCTGCAGCAGCGTCTTGTTGACGCCGGCCGCCACCTCGTCGAGCAGCACCACATGGGCATCCACCATCATGGTGCGCCCCAATTCGAGCAGTTTCTTCTGCCCGCCCGAGAGGTTGCCGGCCAGCTCGTTCTTGACATGCCCGAGCTTGAGGAAATCGATGACGTCCAGCGCCTTCTGGCGCACCTGGATCTCGCGGGCCTTGGCGATGCCCGGCCGGAACCAGACATTGGAGAGGTTCTCGCCCGGCTGGTCGCCGGGCACCATCATCAGGTTTTCCAGCGCTGTCATGTTGGAGAATTCATGCGCGATCTGGAAGGTGCGCAACAGTCCGCGGCCGAACAGCCTATGCGGCGGCAGGCCGGTGACGTCCTGTCCGTCGAACAGAATTTGGCCGCTATCGGGCGTGATATTGCCCGCAACCATGTTGAACAGCGTCGATTTACCGGCGCCGTTCGGTCCGATCAGCCCGGTGATCGAGCCCCGCTCGACCCGGAGCGAGCAATCGTTCACGGCGGTGAGGCCGCCAAAGCGTTTGGTGACGTTCCTGACGTCGATGACTGCGTCGAAGGACACTAATCCCCGTCCTGTTTCCTGAAAATATCCCCCGGTATTGGTTCCGGGTTGGTTTGCCGCATCTGTTCACATGCAGTGCTGTGGGTCAATGGCAGCGCCTCTCAACGGCGCGGGATCAGGGGCTTTCAGAGAACCGCCAGCACCGCATCGGCAGTGGCGCGATTGACCGCGAACAGCGTGTCGTAGAGCGTCGCCAGCCGCGTCAATGCCTTGACATCGACATCATGCGGCATCGCCGTCAGCGGATCCTGGAAGAAGATGAGGGCGTCGAGCCGCCCTTCGGCGATCATCGCGCCAAGCTGGGCGTCGCCGCCCAGCGGCCCGCTTTTCAGCAGCGCCACCTTGAGGCCGCTACCGGCGACAATCCTGCCGCCGGTCGTGCCCGTACCATAGAGTTCGTGTTTGCCGAGCTTTTCGGCATTCACCTTGGCCCAGGCGACAAGATCATCCTTCTTGTCGTCATGGGCCACCAGACCGATGCGTGCCATCTGAGCTCTCCTTGGGATCGTTCAAGCACGCTCGGTCAGGCTTGTGAAGCCGGCTTAGAACTCCGACCACTCTTCCTTGATCGCGGTGTTGCCGCGCGTCAGGTAGGACTTGGCCGCCTGCTTGACCTTGTCCTGCATGGCGCGGATGCCCGAGGGCCTCGACGCCGCGGCCTGCTGCACCTGCCGGCCATTGTCGTCTACGGTGAACACATCGACGATGCGGTCGAGATCGGTCGCCTGCGCTTCCGTCTGCTCGATCGCCGCGTTGATCTCCTCGACCAGCGCCGCATTGTGCTGCGTCATCTCATCCATCTGCCGCACCGCGGTGTTGACTTCATCGATGGCCGAAGCCTGATCGCGGCTGTCCTTGGCAATCGAGCTCATCAGCTCGTTGCTGGAGCGGGCGGCCGTCAGCATGGCGCTCAGCTTGGTGGCGGCATCGGCCACCAGCTTGCTGCCGCTCGTCACTTCGGTGCCGCTCTGCTCGATCAGCGCCTTGACCTCCGAGGAGGCCACCGCCGCCGATTGCGCGAGGCGCCGCACTTCCACGGCCACCACGGCGAAGCCCTTGCCGGCCTCGCCTGCCCGCGCCGCTTCCACCGAGGCGTTCAGCGCCAACAGGTTGGTCTGGAAGGCGATGTCGTCGATCAGCCCGATGATGTTGGAGATCTTGGCGGAAGACGCCGTGATCCGCTCCATCGCCGCATTGGCCGCCGTCATCACCTGCCCACCCTCTTCGGCGGTGCGGGTGACGGTTGCGGCCACTTCGCTGGCATCGCTGGCGCGCTTGGCATTCTGCATCACGGTACCAGCCAGTTGCTCCATGGCAGCCGAGGTTTCCTCGATGGTGGCCGCCTGCTTGGTGGTGCGCTCGGAAAGATCGTTGGCGCCCGACAGGATTTCGCCTGTCGCCAGCTTCAGCGACCCGGAAGTGCCCTTGAGCTGCATGACGATGTCGGTCAGCTTGTCGGCCACCGCGTTGGTGTCGTGCTTGAGGCGGAGGAAAGCGCCCGAATAGTCGCCCGCCATCCGCTTGGTGAGATCGGTGTCCGCCAGCGCGGCAAGCACCTCGCCGGTTTCGCCAACGCCGCGGCCGACGGTGTCGACCAGTTCATTGATACCACCCGCAATGGCGTTGAGCTCGGCATCATTGAAGCGGGCCTCGATGCGGCGGCTGAAGTCACCCTTTACGGCGGCGTTCACCACATTGCCGAAAGCATCGCGCAACTCGCCCATCATTTCGGCACGGGCCTGCTGGTCATGGACGATACGGGCCGATTCCGCATCGGTCATTTCAGCCACCCGCATGCCGTTTTGCCGGAACACTTCCACGGCGCGCGCCATGTCGCCGATTTCATCCTTGCGATCCGCGCCCTTGACCTCGACATCGTGCCGACCGCCGGCGATCGCATCCATGACTTCGGTCATGCGCTTGATCGGTCCGGTAATGGTACGGGCGAGCAACAGGGCCGCGACCAGCAGGATGCCCCCGATGGTGCCACCGATCGCCAGATCCTTCATCAGATCGGCCTGGTTGGCTGCCGCCACTTCATCGAGATAGACGCCGCTGCCGATCGTCCAGCCCCACGGCTTGTAGTAGTTGTAGTAGCTGACCTTATCGATCGGCGCCGTATTGGCCGACTTCGGATACTGGTAGTTCTCGAACCCCGGGCCATTGGCCTTGCCGGCAGCCATCATGTCGGCCGTGAAATGCTTGCCATTGGCATCGACGCTGCCGGAGAGGTTGGTGCCCACGGTCTGCGGCGAGGCCGGATTGACGATGCTGACGCCATCGCCATCGATGACGAACACGTAGCCGCTGGCGCCGTAGCGCATATTGTTCAGCGTGGCGATGGCGCCGGCCTGGGCGTCCGCCTGGCTCATCTTGCCGGAGGCTGCTTTCTGGCCATAGTCGTCGAGAATATTGTAGCCGGCGGTCACCACGGCCACGAGCAGCTGCTCGTTTTCGGCATAGCGCTGGGCCCGTGTGTTGCTGATGTTGGAGTAGGTCGAAATGCCGATCGCTACCAGACACAGGGCGACCAGCATCATGATGCGCCCAAGAATATTCAGTTGAAGAAATTTGGCCATGATAGGTCCGTTCTGTCCCCCAAAGTGGCTCGGCGCGATTCTGCGCCGCCAGTTTCACCGTCCGCAATCGATCCCGTTGGAATCGACGCATCGGCTATGTCTCGGACATGGGCGAAGTGGGTCGACTATCGGGAAGCCGCGCACCGTGGCGATCCACAAGCCGCGCGATTTGATTCAAATGGTTTCCATCTCGAAGTTAGGTGAAACACACTTAAGATTACGTGAAACTCCTAAGGAGCCGGCTATTTTTTCCCACTGGTAAATAGAAAGGGCGGCTCTCGGCCACCCTTTTCATTCCGCAATGGAGTAGTGCCTAGAACTCGGCCCAATCTTCTTTGACCGCAGTATTGCCGCGCGTCAGATAGGATTTCGCGGCCTGCTTGACCTTGTCCTGCATGGCGCGGATGCCGACCGGCGCCGGAGCGTATTGCGCTCGGTTAGCATCCGTGGTGGTGAACACGGCCACGATCCGGTCGAGATCGCGTGCCTGCGCCTCGGTTTGCTCGATCGCCGCGTTGGTTTCCTCCACCAGGGCAGCATTGTGCTGGGTCATTTCGTCCATCTGCCGGACCGCGGCGTTGACTTCCTCGATCGAGGACGCCTGTTCCCGGCTTTCACGGGCGATGCCATCCATCAGCGCATTGGATGAACGGGCCGCGCCCAGCATGGCCTCGAGCTTGGCGGCCGCATCGGCCACCAGCCGCGAGCCGCCTTTTACTTCGTTGGCGCTTTGCTCGATCAGGACCTTGACCTCGGACGAGGCGACCGCCGCAGACTGCGCCAGGCGCCGCACTTCCACCGCCACCACCGCAAAGCCCTTGCCGGCTTCGCCCGCTCGCGCCGCTTCCACCGAGGCGTTCAGCGCCAACAGGTTCGTCTGGAAGGCAATATCGTCGATCATGCCGATGATGTTGGAGATCTTGGCGGACGATGCCGTGATCTTCTCCATGGCCTCGGTGGCCTGCGCCATCACATGGCCGCCCTCTTCGGCGGTCTTGGTCACAGTGCCGGCGACGTCGCTGGCCTGGCGCGCCCGCTCGGCATTTTCCAGGACGGTCGTTGCCAGTTGCTCCATGGTCGCCGAGGTTTCCTCGATCGTCGCGGCCTGGCGAGTGGTGCGCTCGGAAAGATCGTTGGCGCCCGACAAGATCTCGCTCGTCGCCGTTTTCAGCGTCGACGACGTTTCCTTGAGCTGTCCCACGACGTCGGTGAGTTTGTCCGCCACCGCATTGGTGTCGTCACGCAGCTTGCCGAAGGCACCCTCATAGTCGCCACGCATGCGCTGCGTCAGGTCGGTATTGGCCAGCGCCGCCAGCACTTCGCCGGTTTCGCTCACGCCATGCTCGACGGTCTCGACCAGCCGGTTGACCGAACCCGCCAGCTCGTTGAGTTCGGCATCCGGAAACTGGATGGTGATGCGATGGGTGAAATCACCCGCGATGGCGGCATCCACCACGTCACCGAACGCCTGCTGCAGCGTCTGCATCATATCGGCGCGTTCGCTGCCGCGGCGCACTTCCGCCTGCCGCTCTTGGTCGGTCATGCTGGCCATCTTGTGGCCATTGTGGCGAAACACTTCCACCGCCTGCGCCATGGCGCCGAGTTCGTCACCGCGATCCGCGCCTTTGACCTCCACGTCCAGATTGCCTTCCGCAAGCTGCTTCATGGTCTGCGTCAGGCGGCCGATCGGCTTGGACAATGAGCGCGAGATGAAAATGCCCGTAATGGCGGCCAGCGCCAGCAGTACGCCGCCAATGGCCAGCATGGCGTTGCGCATATCGTTGACCGGCCCCATCACCTCGTCCTGGCTCTGCACCGCCGCGATCACCCACTGCACCCCATGATAGACGAACGGCGCCGCATCGATCATCGATTCCTGGCCGTTATAGACGCCCGGGCCGCGCGCCACCCGGCGCTTGGCCGCATCCTGAATCGGCTGTGCATCGAACTTGGTCGTCAGCACGGTCGGCGTCGTCGAGAATTTGGAGTTGGAGCGCAACAGGCCATCCGCCCCCACGATCACCACCTCGCCGGTTGCTCCCAGCCCCTTGGCGCTGCTGACATTGGCCGACAGGCCCTCGACCGAAATTTCCATCGCCATCACGCCGATTGGCGTGGCGCCGTCGAATACCGGCATGGCGACGAACCCCATCGGGGCATTGTGCGCCGGCCCGTAGGGGGCGAAATCCGTGAACACGATCGTGCCGGGCTTGGCCGCGATGGCGGCAACGAACGCCTTGCCCAGACCCGTGTCGGCACCCGGCTGTCCCGCCGCGACGCTGGTGGCGAAATCATCCTGCTTGGCCGTCGAATAGATCACCGCGCCCGT
This sequence comes from Devosiaceae bacterium, assembly GCA_036499825.1. GTDB lineage: Bacteria > Pseudomonadota > Alphaproteobacteria > Rhizobiales > Devosiaceae > Paradevosia. Next base: position 46,563 of record DASYCZ010000008.1, on the reverse strand, counting down.
GGGATCGAGCAGCAGCACATCGCTATAGCCGCGCTCCACGACCAGCGAACGGAAGCCGTCATGGAAGCGCTTGTGCTGGGCATCGTAGCTGCCCGCCAGCCCATTTGTCGTATCCAGCAGCAGGCGCTTCCCCTCGGGGTTGGGGTTGCCCTCGATATAGGCCTTCTGCAACACCGATGCCGCCGCCGCGCCGCCCATTTCCTGGTATGAGCGCGTGAAATTCTCGATCGCCGTCGCCGTATCGGCGCGCGACCCGAAAAGCTTGAGGTCGACGTCGATGCCGGTCAGATAGTCGTGCACCTGGATGATGGAAGACTGCACCGAGGCATCCATCGCCTGGTCACGCTGGCGGTCCACGGTCTGCAAGCCGACGAAATAGGCTGAAATGCCGATGCCTAGCCCCACGCACAGGGCCGAGCCGATCAGCGCCACCGACAATTTATGCGCGATCTTGAAGCGATCGATGAATTTCATGATTTCCCCCAACCTGTTCCGTCGGCCCGGCCTTCTTTACCCACGCTCTAATGGAGCGTTTGAAGTTGCCAGTTCGCGGAACCAAAAATCCTTGGATCACACCTAGTCTTTCATGCTTAAAATATCATTACATCGAGCTATTGTCAGGCAGTTACCTCCCAACGCCAAAACAACATACACTGGATCTAAAGTATTAATCTGAAAATGCACAACACCCCGTCGACCGGATCTGGTCGACAGGTGTTTGCGTCTTGATTATTCGAAGACTGTCTTAGGACAGCGCGCCGATGACCGCTTCGATCCGCTTCTTCATGGTCGCGGCGTCGAACGGCTTGATGATGTAATTGTTGACCCCGCAGGAGATCGCTTCCTTGACCTGTTCCTGGTCGGAACGGCCGGTCGCCATGATGAACGGCATGGCCTGCGTCTTGGGGTGTTTACGGATAACCTTGAGCAAGGTCAGGCCGTCGATATCTTCCATGTTCCAATCGGAAATGATGAGATCGACATTGCTCTTTTCGAGCTTGCCCAGGGCATCGCGGCCGCTTTTGGCCTCGATGATGTCTTTAAATCCGAGCTGGGTCAGGATGTACTTGCAGATGCCGCGCATCGACTGCTGGTCATCTACGATGAGAACGCTCACCGCGCTGGCTTTGGGCATGATCCACTATTCGCCTTCTACGTGCCTGGATGGTCCGGTTCTGGACGGCATCGATGCCAAAACCCTAGGCATAAACTGTTACAAATGTCTCAATCGGAAGTGTCGCTTTATGCGGCACTGCGGACTTTCATCACCGCATTGGCGAGCTTCATGGCGATCGCCTCGAGCGGCGCCTGCTCGACCACGGCCCCCTCCTCGAAAGCGACGCGCGGCATGCCATAGACCAGAGCCGACGACTGGCTCTGCCCGACCGTGTAGCAGCCGGCATCACGCATCAGTTTCAGGCCCCGCGCCCCGTCGCGGCCCATGCCCGTCATGATGGCGCCGACGGCCATCGCCCCCACCGTCCGCGCCACGGATTCGAACAGTACGTCCACACTCGGCCGGTGGCCCGATGCCAGCTCATCCTGCGACAGCCGGCATTTGAGCTGGCCCGACGACCGCTCGATCCGCAAATGATAATCACCCTTGGCCACATAGGCATGCCCCGGCTGCAGGGCCAGGCGATCCTCCGCCTCCACCACCGTCAGCGCGGTGACTTCATCGAGACGCGCCGCGAACCGGCTGGTGAAGCCGGACGGCATGTGCTGGGCAATGACGATTGGCGGGCAATCGCTGGGCATGCCGCTGAGCACCGCCCGGATGGCCTCGACGCCACCCGTGGAGGCGCCGAGCGCGATCAGCGCGCCGTCCGGCGCAGCCGCGGTCCGCAGCGACGTTTTCGGCGGGGGTGCGGTGCGCATGGCGCGGCCACGAACGTCCGAATGCGCCGCAGCCCGCACCTTGTCGCGCAGCACCGCGCCGAAAGCCTCGAGCCCGCCGGAAAGATCGGCACCCGGCTTGGCGGCGAAATCCACCGCGCCCAGCTCCAGCGCCAGCAGGGTTTCGTTGGCCCCCTTCTTGGTCAGGGTCGAAACCATGACCACCGGCAGCGGATGCAGCTTCATCAGCCGTTCGAGAAAGGCCAGCCCGTTCATGTTGGGCATCTCGATATCGAGCGTTACCACATCCGGATTGAGCGCCTTGATCTTCTCGCGCGCCACGATCGGATCTTCCGCCGTACCCACCACGACGATGTCGCCATCGCGCCCCAGCGTCCGGGAGAGCAACTCACGGATCAGAGCGGAATCGTCGACGATCAGAACCTTGATACTCATGCGGCAGCTCGCTTCGGGCCGGATTTGATTTGGTAGATGGTCTTGCCGACCAGCCGGAAGCCTTCGGCGCCGGTGCCGAGATTTTCCGAATGGCCGATATAGAGAAAACCCTCCGGCGCCAGCATGGCGCCCAGCCGCGCGAACACGCGCCCCTGGGTGGGCTTGTCGAAATAGATGGCGACGTTGCGGCAGAAGACGGCGTCGAACGGCCCGCGCATCGGCCAGCCGTCGGCGATGAGATTGAGCTGCTTGAAGGAAACCAGTTCACGCGCCGCCGCCGGAATGCCGATCATGCCGGCTCCGGCCTTTTCGAACAGCGCCGCCCGGGCCGGCGTCAGTCCCGATAGTTCATTGTCGGGATAAAGACCCGTGGCCGCCTTGGCGACGACATTGGTGTCGATGTCGGTGGCAAGGATACGGAAATCCCAGCGCCTGAGTTCGGGGAATTCCGACAACAGGCTCAACGCGATCGTATAAGGCTCCTGCCCCGTCGAGCATCCTGCCGACCAGATGCGCAGCCGCGGCTTGCCGTCGGGTCCGACGCGCGGGCGCCTGGCGATCAACTCCCGGACATGGCTGCTCAGATGCGCGAAATGGTGATCCTCACGGAAAAAGCGCGTGAGATTGGTGGTCAGCGCATTGACGAAGTTCTGTCCGTCCGCCGCCGAGCCCTGGTGCTCGAGATAGTCGACATAATCGTCAAATGACGTGAGGCCGAGCGTGCGCACCGTCTTGGACAGCCGCGACACCACCAGCGTGCGTTTCGCCTCGCTCAACGAAATGCCGGCGACCGCATAAACGCGGGCCTGGATACGCTTGAATTCGCGTTCGGAAAGCGGGAACTCGCCCTGCTCCATGATAGTGCCTGTCGCCCCAGGGCGGCCGGTTCACTTCAGATCAAGCCTCAGGCGCTGGCCATCGCTGCTTTGGGGCTCCTGCCCGCCGCACCGTTTGCCCCCATCTTCCCCTCGAGCCGAAGCAGCGTCCTGCCGCCTTCGTCCACTGTTGCCGCTATAGTGCAGGTTTCATTGCTTAGATTGCGTAAATACCGGCTGTCACAACGCACACTATTTTGGTGCACGGCCACGAAGCGGAAATCGCTAGAACAGTTCGATATCGTCGACCGGCGGCTTGGCGACGAAGCGGCGTTTCGCCAGCACCAGTTCTTCATCCGCCACCCTGGCGTTGTCGGCGCTTTCGAGGCGCTTGACGAAGGCCCGGCCGGAATGCGGCTTGAACAGCACGCGCCGCGCATAATTGCCGCCCACATCGGCACCGGCCAGCTCGTAGCCTTCATTGGCGAGGAACGCGCGGACGAACTCGACATTGCGGGCGCCCACATCGTTGAGCGCGGTATTGATATTGCCGCCGCCGAACACCTTGATGTCCAGGTTGGCCTTTCGTCCCGTGCCCCGGCTCAGCACCATGTTGAGCAATTGCTCCATGGCGAAGGCCCCATAGCGGGCCGAGGCGCCGTACTGGTCACGGCCGCCGCCGGGCTGTTCGGCCAGAAGGAAATGATTCATGCCCCCGATACTGGCGACACGGTCGCGCACGCAGGCGCTGACACACGAACCCAGGACGGTGGAATAGGTAAGGTCGAGCTCGCCCGAAACGGCGCAATCCCCCTGATGAATGGTCGTCACCACGCCGCGATCGAACTCGGCGGGCAGGGAATTCGCTACGACCATTTTGTCCGGCCCCCTCTTATTGCTGCCCAACATCGGACAAAATTCTTAGGGAACCGCTAACCACCGCCGCGCGGCTCGTCGTCTTATGTTCATTTTGGCAACAAGAGCTTTAGAATTATGGGGTTAGTATAACTCCGGTATCGATCGGGGCTGGGACTGATGTCGCTAAAGAAACTGGCAAACGAGCTGGAAGAAACGGCACGTCAGACCGCCGTCATGGTCGATGGCATTTTCATGGCTCTGGCGACGCTTTCCGACAAATCCATCACCAGCGAAACCGCGCGCGAAGACGCCATCGCCCAGATCGTCACGGCTCTGCAGGCGCAGGATCGCATCGAGCAGCGCTGCCGCAACATGGCTATCGCCGCGCGCCATTTCGCCCAGATGCCGGCGACCGCACCGGAAGCCGCCTATGATGCGGTGTGGCGGAGCCTTACCCTCGACGAACTCCGCATCCCCGCCCTGACCGGCATCGCGGCCCGCGTCGTGCATGGCGAAGCCGAACTGTTCTGAGCCGGCAACCACCCAACTCCAGAACAACAAAAAGGGCGCCCAAGGCGCCCTTCGATCTTCCGCGTTTGCCCGGCCTTTAGAGCGTTTTCAGGAAAAAGTGGATCCCACTTTTCTGGTTCGAAACCGCGCCAAAACAAAGACTTAGAGCGTTCGTTTTGATGCAATCAAAACGTGAAGCGCTCTACGAGTCGAGCTTGGCGCCCGACACCACGGCGTGCAGGTCGATCAACCCGACCATGCGGCTCTCATGGGTGACGATACCCGTCAGCAATTCGGTATCGATCGAATTGCCTTCCGGCACGGCATGGATCTCGTCCTTGGACACGGTGAGAATGTCCGACACCGCATCGACCAGGATCCCGACCCATTTGTCGCCGACCGACATCACCACGACGACGTGGTTCTTGGTGGGCGACGTCTGCCCATCGCCGAAGCGGGCGCGCAGGTCGAAGATCGGCACGATGGTGCCGCGCAGGTTAATCACGCCGCGTACGAATGAGCGCGTGTTCGGCAGCGGCGTCGCCCCGTTCCAGGCGCGGATTTCGCGCACCGTGGTGATTTCCACCCCATAGGTCTGCTCGCCGATCGAAAACGCGATGAGCTGCATCGTATTGCCCACGCCGACTGCCGAACGGTCGGTGAGCTCGTCTCTTATGTCCAGTGCTTCCATGATACTTGCCTTCTGGCTGTTACGCAGTTACGCGGCATTCTTGTGCGGTAAGGACGACTTCAGTCCCTGCACGTCAACGATAAGGGCGACATTGCCATCGCCCAGGATAGTACCGCCGGCGATGCCGTCGATACTCTGGAAGTTCTCTTCCAGGCTCTTGATGACCACTTGCTGCTGCCCGATGATGTCGTCGACGATCAACGCCACCTTCATCGAACCTTCGGCCTCGCAGAGCACCACGAACCGGCTCTTCTCATCGGTTTCGGTGACCATTTCGAAGCGCGCCGCCAGGTCCACCACCTGCACGTAGTCGCCACGGACCTGCAGCACCTTGCCGCCGCTCGGCACCCGTCCGAAATCGGCGCGGCTGCACTGCATGGTTTCCACGATCGAGGACAGCGGAATGACATAGGGGCTGCCGGCAACCTTCACCAGCATCACGTCCAGCACCGCCAGCGTCAGCGGCAGGCGCAGCGTCATCCGCGTGCCCTTGCCGGGCCAGGAGCGCACATGCACCGAGCCGCCGATCTTCTTGATGTTGGACAAGACCACGTCCATGCCGACGCCGCGGCCCGAAAGGTCGCTGACGGTTTCGGCCGTCGAGAACCCCGGGGCGAAGATCAACTGGTCGATCTGCTCGTCGGTCGGGGTGATGTCGGGCGCCACGATCCCCTTGTCGCGCGCCACCTGCAGCACGCGGTCGCGATTGATTCCCGCCCCGTCGTCCTCGACGATGATGAGGATGTTGCCGCCGGCCTGTTCGGCCGAAAGCCGGATGGTGCCGGTCTCGGGCTTGCCCGCCGCCCGTCGCTTTTCCGCATTCTCGATACCGTGGTCGGCCGAGTTGCGCACCATATGGGTCAACGGATCCGACAGCTGCTCGATCACCGTCTTGTCGATTTCGGTGTTCTCGCCGATGGTCTCGAGCTTGATCTTCTTGTCGGTCTTGATGGCCAGGTCGCGCACCAGGCGCGGCATGCGGCTGAACACCGATTTGACCGGCTGGGCGCGGATGGCCATCACCGAATCCTGCAGGCCGCGCGTTGTCTGCGCCAGCACTTCGAGGCCCCGCACCAGTTCCTGGTAGCGGGCGCGCAGCGTGTCGTCCATCTGCTGGGTCAGCATCGACTGGGTGATCACCAGCTCGCCCACCATGTTCACCACGCGGTCGATCTTGTCGAGATCGACGCGGATCGACTGCACGCCCACGGCACGACGGTCGCCCTCTTCGCTCGGCGCCGCCTCCGCGAGCGGCGTGATCACCCGCTCCGGCTTGGCGGCGACCGCCGCCTTGGCAATCGCGACCGGTTGAATTGAATTGGCAAGATCGGCAAAGCTCATGCCCGGCTCGTCGGCCTCGGCCTCGACCGTTTCAACAACGCCGGGCGCAACCGTCGGGAGCGCCGGCTCGGCCTTCACCTGCACGACCGAGATGTCGCAATCGCCTTCAACGAATTCGAACACTTCCCGGATCGCCGCTTCATCGGCGGTTTCGGATCGCAACGTGATTTCCCAGGCGCAATAGACGCCGAACGGTTCGAAATCGCTGAGCGGCGGGACCTTGCCCGGAATGGCCTTCACGTCGATCTCGCCCAGCGCCGCCAGTTCGCGGAACAGCAGCAGCGGATCGTTGGCGCGTGCATAGAGCTCGCTATGCGGCGCGAAGCGGATTTCCCATTGCCCGGGCGCCTCGGTCAGCGGCGATTCAGCGAAACTGTCGCCCAGGGCATCTTCATCATCGTCGCCCTTGCCGAGATTGACCATCACCGGCACGAATTCGATGTCGAACTCTTCCATCGGCTCGCCGCCGACATCATCGTCATCGCTGCGCTCGCCGCGGCACAGCGCATCGAAGCGCTGCTTTTCCGCGCTGCCATACTGGGCGTCCAGGGCGTCGCCCGCCCGCGCCGCTGCCACGAAATCGCCGACGATGTCGTTGGCGCGGATGCACAGCGCCACCACTTCGTCCGAGAGCTCGACACGACCGTCGCGGACGTGGTCGAGAAGCGTTTCGTAAGCATGGGCGAAACCGACCAGGTCGGTAAAGCCGAACGCGCCGGCGCCGCCCTTGACGGAATGGATGGCGCGGAACACGGCGTTGAGCCGGTCGGATCCGCGCTCACCGTCCTCGATGGCGGCGAATTGTTCCTCGAGATCGTTGAGGAGCTCGGAACACTCGTCGAAATAGGTAGCCTTGAAGTCGTCGAAATCGCTCATTCTGGCGCGGTCGAACCCTTCTGGGTTTTAGCGTTGGTCAAAAGTCCTGGAAGTCAGTGCACGACCCGATTGATGACGCTGATCAGCTTCTCGGGGTCGAAGGGCTTGACGATCCAGCCGGTGCCCCCGGCGGATTTGCCCTGATCGCGCTTTTCCTGGCTCGTTTCGGTCGTAAGGATCAGGATCGGCAGACCCTGGTGCTGGCCGCTGGCCCGCACGTTCCGGATGAACTCGATGCCGTCCATCACGGGCATGTTGATATCGGTGATGACCACGTCGACGCTCTCTTTCTTGAGCACGTCGAGGCCCTGCTGCCCGTCTTCGGCCTGCAGCACTTCAAAACCGGCATTCACCAGGGTGTGGCGAAGCATCGCGAGGATCGTGCGGCTGTCGTCGACTGTCAAAACACGCATCTACGCTATCCCTTCAGCATCCCGGTGAACGCATCGCCAAGACCGAGACGGTCGATGGCGGCGAGCATCGGGCCGGCGGCTTCGACGATCTCGAAGCCGGAGCCGTTGCGGCGCGCCGTTTCGGCAGCGCTCAACAGCAACATCAATCCATTGGTGGCAATGCGCTCCACCTCGGCGCCCGAAACCGTGACCGGCCCCATGTCGAAGGCTTCGATGAAGCTGTCGCGCACGTTTTCGAGCGCGTCGAGATCTAGGCTCGCCGGCAGCATCACACGCGCGGAATTGGCCGCTGACATGGTCCCTCGCCCCCCAAGGTTCCGATCCAGAATTGGATGAGCAAGCATCCGATGGAACGGTTTAAGAAGTCCTAACCCCGAGGCGAATTGCGCCTTTATGCCAGCCAGTTACAGCGGATTTATCAGCTTTTCGATGGCGGCGCGGTCAACTTCGGCTCCGCGGGCGGGCTGCCAGCGGGGTTTCTGGTCCTTGTCGACCAACACGGCGCGCACGCCTTCCACGAAATCCGGCTGCGCGATCATGTAGTGCGCGAACCTCAGATCGAGCGCCAGCACCTCCTCGACCTGCCGGGCGCGGCGCGCCGCGCGATGGCTGCTGAGAATGGCATCGAGGCTGGTCGGCGAGCGCCCGGCGATGACCTGGCCGAGCACCGCATCATCCCCCAATGCGGCCAGGATACCGGCCACCGATGTGGCGGTGAACGCCTCCGCCCGGAGATCGGCGGCCTCGCACACTTCAGGGGCTCCACCCTCCACGCTTTCAGCCTGCATCAGGCTCACCAGCGCCGTTTCGATATCCGCCGCATCCGCCGCCGCGATGATACCTGTCCGGACCGCCTCCACGCGTCCGGCATCGATCACGCAATCGGCCAGACCCAGCGCCAGCGCATCACCGGCCCCCACCGTCAGCCCGCTGAGCAGGAACGCCAGCGCCCTGGGCTCCGCCGCCCGCGCCAGAATGGCATTGACGCCGGTATCGACGACGAAGCCGATCGCCGCCTCCGGCATGGCGAACCGCGCCTCCGGTGTCGTCAGCCGAAACCGCGCATGCCCCGCAATGCCGATGCCGCCACCCATCACCGCCCCATGCGTCAGCGCCACCACCGGCTTGCGATAGCGCGCGATCTGGCCGTTGAGGGCATATTCGTGGACAAAATAGCTTTGGGCCGCATCCATCTTTCCGGCCAACACCAGCTCGCGCACCGCCCGCACATCGCCGCCGGCGCAGAAGCCGCGCGGCCCGCGTCCTTCGAACAGCACCACCTGCACGGCATCGTCGTCGCGCCAGGCGTTCAGCGTCTCGGCGATCGCCGCGATCATCTCGCCACTAAGGGCATTGATGGCCTGCGGCCGGTTGAGCGCAATGATGCCGAGACGCCCCTCGGTGCTGGTTTCGACGAACTCGCTCACGGCCATCTCCTCTTTGCCAGGCATCTGGCACATGGACATTCGACGACGCAACGGCTAGGTCGGACGCCGTGTTCCCGATGCACGGCGGATCGACCATGCCCTCCAATGTCACCCTGACCGGGCTCGCCCGGGACCTCAAGGCCCGCGCCGACGCGGGCAAGCCGATCCGCATCGGCGTCATTGGCTCGGGCGAGATGGGCACCGACCTCGTCACCCAGGGCATGTTGATGGACGGCATCGAGATCGCCGCCATCTCAACGCGTCGCCCGCACACTGCCCGCGCCGCCATGACCATCGCCTATGGGGACGACAGCCACGGCGTCGAGGCCGATACCCAGAGCCGCGTCACCGCCGCCATCGAGGCCGGCAAGACCGCCATCACGTCCAACGAACTGCTGGTTTCCAATCCACTGGTCGACGTGGTCATCGACGCCACCGGCAAGCCCGGCGTCGCCGCCGATTTCGATCTGATGGCCATGGAGCACGGCAAGCATCTGGTGATGATGAACGTCGAGGCCGACGTCACCATTGGCCCCTACCTCAAGCATGAGGCCGATCGGCTGGGCGTCGTCTATTCCGTCGGCGCCGGCGACGAGCCCTCCTCCTGCATGGAGCTGATCGAGTTCGCCTCAGCGCTGGGCTACACCATCGTGTCGGCCGGCAAGGGCAAGAACAATCCGCTCAACCATGACGCCGTCCCCGACGACTACCGCGAGGAAGCCACGCGCCGGAACATGAATCCCCGCATGCTGGTGGAGTTCGTCGATGGCTCCAAGACCATGGTGGAGATGTGCGCCATCGCCAATGCCACCGGCCTCGTTCCCGACGTGCCGGGCATGCACGGCCCTGCCGCCGACCGCGACCAGCTCGCCAAAGTCCTCATCCCCAGCCAAGCCGGCGGCGTGCTCACACGCAAGGGCGTCGTCGACTATACGGTCGGCAAGGGCGTCGCGCCGGGTGTCTTCGTGGTGGTGGAGGCCACCCATCCGCGCATCATCGAGCGCATGGATGATCTGCATGTCGGCCACGGCCCCTATTACAGCTTCTTCCGGCCCTATCATCTGACGAGCCTCGAAGTACCGCTGACGGCCGCCCGCATCATGCTTTACGGCAAGCCCGACATGGTGCCGCTGCCGCAGCCGGTCGCCGAAGTCTGTGCCGTCGCCAAGCGCGACCTCAAGGCCGGCGAGACCTTCGATGCGATCGGCGAGACATGTTACAGGAGCTTCACGATGACCATTCAGGATGCAAGGCGGCTGCATGCCCTGCCGGTTGGCCTGTTGGAAGGCGGCAAGGTCACGGCACCGGTCAGGAAAGGCGAGCTGCTGACAGTCGCCAATGCCCTGCCCGATGCCAGCACCAATCTCTTCCGCCTGCGCCAGCGCCAGGACCAGATGCTCGCCGTTTCAACCTTTGCCTGAGTAAGTCATGCTGAAAGCCATTGCCGCCGCCCTCCTGCTCACCGCGCTGCCGATCCCTGTCGTCATGGCCCAGGATGCACCTGCCGCTCAAGACGCCCCAGTGACCCAGGACGCCCCCGCGCCCACCGGCAAGCGTGACTGCAAGGAGCTGATGCGGCTTCTGCCGCAGTTTGAAGGCGCGCCCGACAGCACGCTCGAAACGCTGCCGGATGGCTGCGCCGCCACTCATCTGGTCATTTCCGGCGGACAGTATCAGCGCTGGACCATTGACCGCCTGAGCCTCACCGGCATCGACATGAACAGCACTGCGGTCGGGGCGCCCCAGGCGCTGCAACTCGATGCCAAGGGCCTCGCCTTTGCGCCGGATGTGGGCAACCCGGTCTCGGCCTACATCATGAAGGTGCGCCAGCAGCCGCTCGACGTCCACCTCGCCTATCATTACGACGACGCCCAAAAGCAGATGCACCTCGACGCCACCGTGACGGGCGAGGGCTATGGGGATTTCGGCGTCAGCGCCACGATCCTTGGTTTTTCACCGGCCGACATCAATTTCTCGGAGGTACCCGATACGGCCAAGATCGCCATAGCCGGCCTCAGCACGACGCTCGAAAACAAGGAGATGATTGAATCCTTCATCGTCCCCATGGTGGCGAGCATGACACCGACCGACGGCGACCCCGAAAAATTCATCGGCGATGGCAAGGCCGGGCTCATTGCCATGATCGGCGGCCTGCCGGATGCGACGGCCTCCGCCACCAGCAAGGATGCGCTCAGCCGCTTTGTCGGGGATTTTCCGCATCCGCGCGGCAAGCTTGACCTCGATGTGGAGCCGACGCCGCCGCTCAAGGCTGATGACCTCGAAAAGCTCGACAATCCCATGAGTTTGCTGACCCTGCTGGGCAAGATCAAGCTCACCGCCAGTTACGAGCAGCCGGCGGGATAATCGCCCCCCGGCCGGGCGGGGATGATATCTGAACGGCTCAACTGCCGCGCAGCGCGATCTTTCCCCGGCGGCCGGGCTCATCGCTCGCCCCCGCGGCCGCCGCCGCCTGTGCCAGCGGGAACACCTCGGCCACCGGCAGGCGCAGTTGCCCGCTGGCGGCACGCCGCACCAGTTCGCCGATCATCGCCCCGATGGCCTGTGGGCTGACCAGGGTCGACGGCTTGGCCGCCCAGAATCCCTTGATGGTTGCCCGCTTGAACAGGACATTGGCCGGTGTGATGCGGAGCTTGCGCCCCGACAATGCTCCGAAGAAATACAACACGCTCTCGTCCGCCATCACCGACAGCAGCGCATCGGGACCATCGCCGCCGATGGAATCGAGCCCGCGTACGATCGGTGCGCCCTTGGTCAGATCCCGTATGCGCTCTTCCCAACCGTCCTGCTCGGTCGAAATCGCATTGCCGATGCCGACTTCCTGAAGCTCGGCGATCGCCGCATCGCGGCGCACCAGGTTCACCACATTGATGCCGCGTTCCGCCGCGAACCCGGCCAGCATCTTGCCCACCGCCCCATTGGCGGCATTCTGGATAATCCAGTCGCCGGCTTTCACCTCCAGCTCCTCGACCAGCCGGAAAGCGCTGATCGGCATGGCGATCAACTGGCATGCCGTCTCATCCGGAACCGCATCGGGGAGCGCTATGAGGCTGGCGGCGCCGGCGACAAAATACTCCGCCCACATGGCCGAGCCGCCACCGCATACCCGCTGCCCGACCTTCAGCGCCGTCACGCCCGCGCCCAGGGCATCCACCACGCCCACGGCCTCCGTTCCCGGCACCGCCGGCAGCTCCGGTTTCATCCCGTATTGCCCGGCGATGATCATCAGGTCGTGGTTGTGGATGGCCGACATCACCATGCGCACGCGCACTTCGCCGGGACCCGGCTCGGGCTTAGGCCGCTCGGCCAGCTTGAGCACCTGAGCGGGCGAGCCGAATTCCTCGAAGATCACACTGTGCATATCGCTGCCCTTTTCAAAATAATCGGCGCCACGCATAGCCGTTTCGGGCCGCATTGCGCGAGCGCGCTCGCCTGAAGTTGATCTTGTGTTTCAAGCTTATGCCGGCTCTGACTTGGAGATGCCACCCCGGCATGGTTATGTCGCGCCTCAGCCAAGGAGGCCCGCATGGCCGATCGCGTCCTCATCACCGGTATCTCCGGCTTTCTCGGCGGCCATGTGGCGCTCGCCCTGCTCAAGGCCGGCTATCGCGTCCGCGGCAGCCTGCGTGACCTGAAGCGCGCCGCTGCAGTCGAGGCGACCCTGAAAGCGGCAGGGGCCGATATCTCCGCCCTCGAATTCGTCGCCCTCGATCTCACCGACGATGCCGGCTGGGCTGCCGCCATGGAGGGTGTGCGCTTTCTCCAGCACACCGCCTCGCCCTTCCTCACCACCATGCCGGCCGACAAGCACGTACTGATCGGCCCCGCCGTCGCCGGCACCGAGCGCGCCATCAACGCGGCCCTTGCGGGCGATGTCGAGCGCATCGTCCTCACCTCCTCCATGGCCGCCATCGTCTATGGCCACGACAAGGCGCAAACGCTCTTCACCGCCGCTGACTGGACCAATCTCGACGGCCGCGGCATCAATGCCTATGTGGAATCCAAGACCCGCGCCGAGCGCCGCGCCTGGGACCTCATGCAGGGTGCAGGGCGCGCCGCGGACCTCACCACCGTCAATCCCAGCGCCATCCTCGGCCCGCTGCTCGACGACGATCCCGGCACCTCGGTTGCCCTCGTCGCGCGCTTCCTCAATGGCGGCGTCCCGGCCGCGCCGCGCATGTCGCTCGGCATCGTCGACGTACGCGACGTCGCCGATCTTCACGTCATCGCCATGACGGCCCCTATTGCCGCCGGCCAGCGCCTGCCGATAAGCGCCGATACCATCGCGCTTATTGATCTGGCGCGCGCCGTCGGCGCGGCTTTCCCGCAATTTTCCGGCCGCATGCCGCGCTTCGTCATGCCGGATTGGGCCGTGCGGCTCTATGCGCTGTTCGATGGCGACGTGCGCGGCAATCTTGATGAACTCGGCCTCGTCAAGCAGTTGCAATCGGATGCCGCCGTCACCCTGCTCGGCCGCCCGTTGATCGGCCCCGCCGATGCCGCCATCGCCAGTGCCGGCAGCCTCATCGACCGCGGCCTCGCGAAATAATCGCTGAAAAAAAAGGACTAGGCCAAGCGCCCGCTTTTAGCTAGAACCTCCCGGCATCGGAACGGGGCTGTAGCTCAGTTGGGAGAGCGCATCGTTCGCAATGATGAGGTCAGGGGTTCGATTCCCCTCAGCTCCACCATTCCGAGGCTAGGGCCCTGAGTTATCGGGCCCGCCAGAAAATCAGACACTTGCATCGAGCCTTTGGCACGCACCCGGCAACCGAACGCGGGGACAAATGACGCGCTCGATACCAGTCGATAGCGTGCACGTAGCGCCAAGATTTCACCCTGATCATAGACAAGTACGCCCCTCGGTGGCTGGCATCGGAGCCGCCTGGCGAGCGACCGGATGTCGAGGCCCAGACATTTCCAGAAATTTCGTGATTGTGGCTCATAGGGGATAGCGCTGGCGTGCGCTTTCGCTAGTGTGCGCTCCATATTGAATTTTGTATTCGGCGTAGCGGGGGCTGCGGTGGGCATTTTTAGAACCATAGTACTGTCGCTTGCGCTCTTCGTCGTCACGATGGGTACGACATTGGCGCAGGCAGCGCCGGTCGTGACCTCTGTCACCGCCGATGACGGTCACTATGATGTGGGCACCGATCTTCGTTTCATCGTCACGTTTGACGGCAACGTCGCCGTCGCCGGAGTTCCGAAACTTGCAATAACCCTGGGGGGCACCGCCAAAGTCGCGATTTTTACCCTTGGAAGTGGATCGACGACGCTGGCATTCGACTACTTTGTCCAAGCCGGCGACCACGGCCCTTTGGCGATAACCGCCCTGTCTCTCAACGGAGGGAAAATTGCTGACAGCACAAATTCGTCTAACGATGCCGATTTGACGCTCAACAACGTCAAGTCGATGGGCGGCATCACGATTGGCACGGTTTCGACTCCCGTGGTGACCTCCGTCGATGTTCCCATTGACGGTTACTACCGCGCGGGCAGCCTCCTCGACTTCAGGGTGCATTTCAGCGAAGACGTTATCGCCACCGCGCCGAAACTGCAGCTCGACATCGGTGGCCACGCGGTAACAGCGGACTATACCGGAGGAAGTTCCACCACGCTGAACTTCGAATACACCGTTCAAGACGGTGACATCGACATGAACGGCATCACCCTGACGACGCTGCTTCCGAGCGGCTCGATAGTGTCGGCCGTCGACAACTCGACCATCGCCAACCTGATGCTCAACGGCGTCGCTCCCACCACCCAGGTTTTGGTAAACACCATACGTCCAACGGTGGCGCTGAGTACGACGGCACCGCATGATGTCCGAAATGGCGATCCGATTACCATTACGAGCGTTTTTTCGGAGCCGGTGAGCGGCCTGGCCTTCACTGATTTCAGCGCCACAAACGCCAATATCTCCAACCTGACCACCACCGATAATATAACCTATAATATGACGGTGAGTTTCTTCGGTTCAGGAACGACAGACCTTGGTCTCCCTGCCGATTCCGCCCTAAACATTGGCGGCAACGGCAATCAGGCATCAAGTACGCTAAGCTTCAACCATGGCGATCCGCCCGTCGCTTCTGCCACATCGGCGTCAACTGCGTTCAGAACGCCGGTAAACATCCCTGCCGTATTTTCCGGCTCGGTGACGAGTGTTAGCGCCGCCACCACATCGACGGGCGGTACGGTAACCGTCAATGGGCAGGATCTCGTCTACACGCCCCACCCTGACTTTTACGGTCCGGATTCCTTCACCTATACAGTCAGTAATCCCTTCGGCACTTCCGCGCCGGCGACCGTGACTATCGACGTCGCGCCCCCAACGCTCAGCCTCGACACGGTATCGCTTCCCGCCCCGACGCGCGGCGTCGCATATAGCCAAACCTTGGTCGCCAGCGGCGGCGCGCCCACCTACACATTCGCCATAGTTGCGGGATCGCTTCCCAATGGCCTGACGCTATCGCAGTCGACCGGGGTCATCAGCGGCGTCACGACGGTAACCGGCTCCTATAGTTTTGCCGTGCAGGTCACCGACCAAACCACGGCAACCGCCACGCAGCCCTACAGCTTCACCGTAATCTCGCCGACATTCACGTTCACGCCCGCCACCCTTCCTGACGGGCAGGTGGCAGTAAGTTATCCGACAACCTCCCTCGATGCCGCAGGAGGTATCAGGCCCTACACTTACACGATAACGGCCGGCGCGCTTCCCCCGGGGCTGACGCTATCGCAGGCCGGGGTCATCGGCGGCACCCCTACCGTCGCTGGAAGTTTCAATCTTACCGTCACAGCGAGCGATGACTTTGCAGTCACCGGGTCGCAAGCCTATACGATCGATATCGACTCGGCGGTGCCCATAGTGACGTCCGCCAGCGTCAGCGCGGCGGCGAATACGACGACAGCCATTGATCTTTCGTCGTCATTCGTCGGTGGCCCCGTTACGGGCGTTGCGATCACCAGTGCTCCCGCTCATGGCACCGCCAGCATTTCGACCTTCACCGTCACCTACGAGCCAATCCAAGGCTATTCCGGCACCGATAGCTTCACCTACACCGCCACCGGCCCAGGCGGCACCTCGGCGCCCGCTACCGTCACCATCGCGGTCACACCCCCGACGCTCGCCCTCACCCCCGCCGGCGCGCTGACCGCGGGACAGGTGGGAGCTGCATGGAGGCCCGTAACCCTCACCGCAACCAATGGCACGGCGCCCTACAGCTTTGCCCTTGCTTCCGGCGCCCTCCCCCCGGGCCTTACGCTCGCGTCCACCGGCACGCTTTCCGGCACGCCTACGGCCGCCGGCGATTTCACCTTCTCCATTCGCGCAACCGACACTTACGGCGCCACCGGCTCGGCCACCTATACGCTCGCGGTCGCTGAAAAACTCGGCTCGGTCGTCATCCGCCAGCGCACCGACGGCGACGATGCCGTCTTCGGCTTCACCTCGCCCGAGCCCGCGCTCAACCTTTCCATTTCGACCGCTGACGGCGCCGGCCAGAGCGCCGCCATTTCTCTGCCCGCCGGCACCTACACCGTCACCGCCGACGACATGAGCGGCGCCGGCTACGGCCTCACCAGCCTCACCTGCGCCGATGCCGACAGCACCGGCGACATCGCCCATCGCACCGCCACCATCGCGCTCGCGCCCGGCGAAACGGTCACCTGCACATTCACCTCGGTCAATTCCGCCAAGCGCACGGGTGAACTCATCGAGCAGTTCATGAGCGACCGTGCCGACCTTATCCTCGCCAACCAGCCTGATGCCGACCGCCGCCTCGATCGCCTCAATGGCGTGATGTCCGGCGGCGACAACCCCGGCTCGGCGCTTCTGGGCTACATATCGCGCCTTGCCGATAGCGGCTCGCTCACCGTCAACACCAGCCTTGCGGCCATCGACGCCATGACGGGCACACAAAAGCAGTCGCGCTTCGATGCCTGGTTCGCCGGCACTTTCGCGCGGCTCGACGGCGCCAATGGTGATGGCGAATTCGCCACCGCCGCTATCGGGGCCGACTATCTGCTCACCCCGGACCTGCTGGTCGGCGCATTTGCGCAATTCGATCGCATGAGTGAAGATCTCGATGGCAATGCCGACGCCTCAGGCACCGGCTGGCTCGCTGGCCCCTATGTTACGGCGCGCCTCGCCGATCACCTCTATCTGGATCTGCTCGCCGCCGCCGGCCGCTCATCCAACAGCATCAGCCCCTTCGGCACCTATACGGACGACTTCGACGCGACCCGCTATCTTCTCAGCGCCACCCTCGAAGGCCAATGGCAATGGGACGCCTGGACCTTCAGCCCGCGCGCCCGTGTCTCATATTTCGAGGAAACCAGCGACGGCTATACCGACAGCCTCGGTGTCGCCATCGCCCCTGTCACCACCGGCAAGGGCCAGGTCAGCGTCGGTCCGGGCCTCCTCTACCGTTTCGTCACCGATGGCGAAATCACCGTCGATACGGGTCTTCGGCTCGATGGCATCGCCGACATCGACAATGACGGCGACTGGTCCTTGGATGACCTCCATGGCCGCATCGAAGGCAGCCTTTCCATCAGCTTCCCTGAAGGCGCTCGCCTCGGCCTGTCCACCGCCTATGATGGCCTTGGCGGCGACATTCATGCCATCAGCGGCAGGCTGTCGGTATCGCTGCCTATGCGGTGAGGCGCGCCCGCGGCTTCCTCACACCGGCTCGGTGGCCTTCTCGCGTGTGTGCCAGCCACCGGCGCGCCATTCCCGCACCGTCACAGCAATCTGATCGGCATGAATATCGATCAGATTGTAGGCATTGGGCTCACCCCGGAGCCTCGTGGAAATAGCTGACGACGCCTGCGCGACGAGAATCGGTGCGGCCGTCGATCTGCTCAGTCCCATGGGTTCACCCTCACGCCGGGCCGCTGCCGCCTCGTGCTTGCGGACATAGGAGAGATGGAAGTGTCCCGACAGGACCAGCCTTACACCCAGGCCGGCGAATATCTCGAGAGCCTCGTCGGCGCGCTTCACCCGCTTGGTCTTTTGCAGCATCGGCTGGGTGGGAAACAGCAACGGGTGATGGGCGACGATGACCCGCACGGCCTGCGGCGAGGCCCTCGCAAAACGTTCGGCCAGATCATCCAGTTGATCGCGTGAAATCGTGCCGTGCCCCCAGTTCCATTCCAGCCGCGCCCGGCGCGAGGTGCGCATGCCAACCAGCACGACGCCATCCATCTCGAGGAACGGCTCCAGATTGTGGGCGATATAGCGCCTGTAAAGCCCATAGGGATTGATGAACCGGCGCAGGACATTGACCGCCGGAACGTCGTGATTACCGGGCACCGCGAACACCGGTGCCCGCAGCCTGTCGAGGAACTCTCGCGCCTGCTCGAATTCCTCCGTGCTGCCGACCTGGGTGAAGTCGCCGCTGGCCACGACCAGGTCGGGCTTTTGGGCATTGATATCGTCCGCAAAGCCAGCGGCCAGCACCGGATCATGATGGCCGAAATGCAGGTCCGAAATGTGCAGGATTCTCATGCTGCCTCCACGGCGGTAATTTTCGTGGCCGGCACGATGACGGGCAGCGCCTTCGGCCTGATCCTGAACGCCAGTGGTGTTCTGAGCGTCTCCACCTCGCCATCGAACATGACCTTGATGAGGTCATTGCGCATGTTGATGGTCACCGATTGGATGCTCTCGACGCTCAACGCTTCGTCATGGCGCCAGCGGCCCAGCAGCATGCCCGTCGTCAGGCGGATGAAGTCGCGCGTCGTGAAGTGCCGCAGCACATAAAGCGTCAGCGTGCCCCGATCGAGACTTTGCCGCGAGAAGAACTGTCCCAGGCCCTCGTCATAGGCATTGCTGGCAACCGCCACGGCCTGGACCCGTTCGACCCGCCTTTCGGCGGCGCCCGCCTCGATGACCACGGCCATGCGCTTGGCCCGCGCCAGCCTCCGGAAAAAATACCGAAGGAAACCGATCTTGGCGGAAGCATCCCGCCGCCCCCTGATGTGTTCACGGCCCGCCGCCATTCCGGGAATGAGGCCGATGACGACCTTATGGAGGAAGACCCTGCCATTGACCTCCCCGACATCGATGCGATGGCTTTCCCCGGTCACCAGCGCTGCCACCGCTGCCGGCAGATCGAGCGGCACGTGCAGGTCCTTGGCCAGCGCATTGACCGTACCGAGCGGCAGGATGGCAAGGCTCTTGTCCGAGCCCACCAATGCGGCCGCCAGGGCCGTAATGGTGCCATCGCCTCCCGCCGCCACGATGATGGGCGCATCGCTCGCCATGGCTTCGGCAATGCGGTCGCCGAGCGGCACGTCGCTGCGCGCATCGACCGCCGCCTTCAGGCCATTGGCCTCGAACAGGGCTCGCAATGCCTCCCCATCGATGCCCGTGGCGTTGGCGGTGCCCGCATTGGCATTCAGGATCACGAAATGGGACAGCTCGGCCATCTGCTCCTCGCTCGATTAACTCCGTGCGAAACGCCTGGCGCGATGGTCCGTTGCCTTGATCGTTGACTACTCCGCCGGATGTATGACCGGATTGGCCCGGCGCCACGCCTGGTATTCTTCCTGCGCATCGGCATGCAGCGGGTAATAGCGCTGCAGCGCACCGCCCTCGAGCAGTTTCAGGCGGGAAAACTCTTCCCATTCATGATGCGCGGAGCCCTTGTCGATGACTTCCTGCGCCAGCGCCACCGGCACCACCACGGCGCCGTCGTCATCGGCGACGATGATATCACCCGCAATGACGGTGACGCCTCCGCAGGCGATGGGAACATTGTAGTCGAACGGCATCAGGCCGGTCTGCGTATGGAAGTTCGGCGTAAGGCCACGGATCCACATGGCAAGATCGAGGTCGCGCCCGCCGGGATAGTCGCGGATGCAGCCATCGACCACGAGGCCCGCACCGCCACGCCCCTTGAAATAGGTCAGCATCATCTCCCCGAACACGCCGGACAGCATGTCGCCGCGTGCATCGACCACCACCACGTCGCCGGGCTGCACCTTGTAGAGCACGTGCCGGTGCAACTGCTTTTCCGGATCGGCATATTCGCCGTCGCCATAAAGGTCCTCGCGCTTGGGCATGAACTGCAGCGTCAGCGCCGGCCCCGCGATGGCCTTGCCCTTGTGCCAGCTCACCGGCCCCTGCATGTGCGGCTGCCGCACCCCCATATGGGCCAGCGTCCCCGCCACCGTGGCGGCGCCCAACTGCCTCAGGGCCTCGACCTGCGCCTTGGGCGGCCGCCTGATATCCTTGTCCATGGTCAAATCCTTCCTCCTCGACTACCAGTTGGTGACCGACCCATCGCGCCGCTTCCAGTGCGGCGCCTCCCAGAACCGGAAGGCCTCGCTGGTCAGGGCCACCTCATCGACCTCGATGCCGAGGCCGGGCGCGTCGCTGACCGGATAGACGGCGCCCTGCAGCGCCGGCTGCCGGGTGAAAACCGCGCTGATGTAATCTCCCATATAGTCCTCGGCCGGCGAGGCCCGCGTTTCGAGCCAGGCGAAGTTCGCCACCGCGGCGGAGAAATGGATGGTGGCCGCCGTGCAGATCGGCCCCAGCGGATTGTGCGGCATCATGTCGACGTAATGCGCCTCACTCCAGCCGGCGACTTTCATGGCTTCCGTAAGGCCGCCGACATTGCAGATATCGATGCGGTTGAACTGGTGGATGCCCCGCTCGATATAGGGCAGGAACTGCCACTTGGAGGCGAATTCTTCCCCGATGGCGAAGGGAATGTCGGTGAGTTTGCGCAGCGCCTCATAGGCCTCGGGCGTTTCGTCACGGATCGGCTCCTCGAGGAAATCGAGCGTGCCAGACGGCAGTTTCTGGCAAAAGCTGGCGGTCTCGGCGATGCTGAGGCGATGGTGGTAGTCGATGCCGAGCACCACCGCATCGCCGAGCAACTCGCGCGCCTTGACCATCCACTTCGCCGTACTGGCGATCGATTGCCGCGGCTCGAACACCCCCTGGGTATCGGCGGCCGCCGGAAAGAACCGCACCGCGTCCCAGCCGCGTTCCACCAGGTGCTGCGCCTGCGCCAGCATCTTTTCGCCCGGCATTTCGGAGGTCGAGGCAAAGGTCGGGATCTGGTCACGATGCTTGCCGCCGAGCAGTTGATAGACCGGCGCGCCAAGCGCCTTGCCCTTGATGTCGTGCAACGCGATGTCGATGGCCGAGATAGCGGCGCTGAGCACTCGCCCACCCTCGAAATACTGGCTGCGGTACATCTCCTGCCAGAGCGCCCCGATCTGCATTGGATCACGCCCGATGAGGAATTCGCGGTAGTGCTCGATGGCGCCCACCACCGCCTTCTCGCGGCCCGACAGGCCGCTCTCGCCCCAGCCATAAAGGCCCTCGTCCGTCTCCACCTTGACCACAAGCTGGTTGCGGTGGCCGATCCAGACGGGGAACGGCTTGATATCGCGAATTTTCATGAAAGCCTCAGAGGGTCAGCGCTTGTTGGGTCTCGCCGTCGAACAGATGCACACGGTCCTGGTCGAAGCCGATCCATACCGCCTCGTCCGGCTTGAGAATAACCGCCGGCGGCACGCTGACAATCACCTCGGCGCGGCCCAGCATCACCTGCGCGAAGGTGATGTCGCCGGTCGGCTCGACGGTATAGATCTTGCCCGGCACGCCATCGGGCGTCGCCGTCTTGCTGAGGCTGATCGTGCTGTGCCGTGCGCCCAGGATCACCTTGTTGCTCGTCGCCGACAGCGCCTTCCTGGCGTTTTCAGGTGAGAGCCGGATGCTCCAGCCCTCCGGACTGTTGAGGACGGCGCCATCGCCATCGCGCGCCACCTCGAGCGGCACCAGGCTCATTGCCGGGCTGCCCACGAAACTGGCGACGAACGTGTTGGCGGGATGCGCGAAGACGTTGGCCGGCGCATCATATTGCTGCAGCTTGCCACCCTGCATCACCGCCATCTTGTCCGCCATGGTGACGGCCTCAAGCTGGTCATGCGTCACATAGATCACCGTGGCATTGAGATCCTGGTGGAAGCGCTTGAGCTCGCTGCGCATCTGCACCCTGAGCTTGGCATCCAGATTGGAGAGCGGCTCATCCATCAGGAAGGCGCGCGGATCGCGCACCAGCGCACGCCCCAGTGCCACGCGCTGCTGCTGGCCGCCGGACAGTTCGCGCGGCTTGCGGTCGAGCAGATGCACGATATCGAGCACCTTGGCGGCGCTCATCACCTTGCTCTCCACCTGCTCGCGCGGCAGCTTGCGCATCTGCAACGGGAAGGCGAGGTTCTTGAACACCGTCTTGTTGGGATAGAGCGCGTAGTTCTGGAACACCATGGCGATGTCCCGGTCCTTGGGGTCGAGGTCGTTCACCAGCCGGTCGCCGATGAAGATGTCTCCGCTCGACATCGGGATCAGGCCCGCCACCAGGTTCAGCGTCGTGGTCTTGCCGCAGCCGGATGGCCCGACCAGCGCCACGAACTCGCCATCGGCGATGCTGAGCGACACATTGTCGACGGCATGGAGCGAACCATAGCTCTTCATGACGCCGTTGAGCACGACTTCGGCCATCAGCGCTTCCCCCTAATGTTTGACCGCGCCTTCGGTGAGCGCACGCACGAAATATTTCTGCAGGACCAGGAACATCACCACCACCGGCACGCTCATCATGAACGTTGCCGCCATCAGGCCCGGCCAGTCGGTGGCGAATTCGGTGAAGAAGCGCTGGATGCCGACCGGCAGCGTCATGGTCTCCTGTTTGGACAGGAACGTGTACGCATAGACGTATTCGTTCCAGGCTCCGATGAACGAGAAGATCGAGGTGGCGATGATGCCGGGCGTCGAGAGCGGCATGACGATGAGGATGAAAGCCTTGAAGCGGCTTGCCCCATCGATCCGCGCCGCCTGTTCGAGTTGGATCGGGATGTTGTCGTAAAAGCCCTTCAACAGCCAGATCGACAGCGGCAGGCCGAAGGTCAGGTAGGTGAGGATGAGCGAGCCATGCGTGTTGATCAGCCCCAGCCAGCGCATCAACAGGAACAGCGGCATCAGGAACACCACCGCCGGGAACATGTTGCGCAGCAAAACGCCGAAGAACAGGAAAGTTCGGCCCGGAAAGCTGAAGCGCGAAAACGCATAGGCCGCCGGCACCGCCACCACGACGCCCAGCACGGTGGTGGCCAGCGACACATAAAGGCTGTTCCAGAAGTAGAGCAGGAATTCCCTGCCGGTCGAGTTGGTGGCGTCGAGCAGCCGGATGTAGTTCTGCAGGGTGGGCTCGTTCGGCCACCATTGGGGCGGATACTGCATGGCGGCGAACTGCGTCTTGAACGAGGTCAGGAGCATCCAGAACATCGGCAGCACGGTGAAGATGAGCAGCAGCGTCAGGAAGATGCGCCCGGCCCAGCGCCACCAATCGGTGGGCTTGCGGTGCGTGACGGCACTCGGCGCCATGGCGGTCATGTGGGCTTCCTCTCATCGCCACGCGTCAGGATCTTCACGTAGAAATAGCCCAGCACCATCATCACCATGAACAGGATCACCGAATAGGCCGAGGCGAGGCCATAGCGCTGCCGCCCGAAGGCGATAGTGTAGATCTGCGTGATCCAGATGTCGGAGGCGCCCGCCGGGCCGCCGCCCGTCATGATCCACGGAATGATGAAGGAGTTGAAGTTCGCCACCATCAGCAGCAGCACCGTGACCATGGAGACGCCCTTGAGATGCGGCATGGTCACATGCCAGAAGCGCTGCCAGGGATTGGCGCCATCGACCTGCGCGGCGCGCAGCAGTTGATCGGGCACGGTCTGCAACCCCGCCATCATCATCACCATGGCGAAGGAGAATTCCTTCCAGATGTTGACGACGATCAGCGAGGGCAGGACGGTATGGACGTTATCGAGGAAATTGATCGGCCGGTCGGTCAGTCCGAGCTGCACGGCCAAAGCCCCGATGACGCCGAAATCCGAGTGATAGAGCCACTTCCACACATAGGACGCCGCAACGGCGCTCACCACATAGGGGATCAGCAGCAGCGCCCGCAGCACGCCGCGCCCGACGAATTCGCGATGCAGCGCCAGGGCGGCGCAAAGCCCGAGCACGAACGAAAAAAGCGTCGAGGCGACGGTCCAGATCAAGGTGTTGATGGTGACGTCGAGAAAGGCCCGGGTGGTGAGGATGCGCCAGTAATTGGCGAGGCCCACAAAGACCTTGTCCTTCATCTGCAGGTTGGCGGGAGTGTCGAAAAAGCTCAGCTCGATCGTGTAGTAGATCGGGTAGGCGATGACGATCGCCATGACCACGATGGCGGGCAGCACGTAGAGGTAGTCGGCGCGATGCGCGATCATCCGCCGGATCAAACCGGTACGGAGCGGGCGCCTTGCAGCCGTATGGGCGACCGACGCCTCGTTAGTCAATAAACTCACTGCTGCCATCTCCCGCTGCGAGAGGACCGGCAGCGCAAACCGCCGGTCCGGGATGGAGTGTGGGGCCTGGAGCGTTTTCAGGAAAAGTGGACGCCACTTTTCGGTTCGAAAACGCGATTAAACCAAGACTGAGAGCGTTCGTGTTGATGCAATCGAAACGAACGCTCCAGCCTCAGAAGCCGTTCATCAGGTCATCGACCTTCTTGGCTGCATCGTCGGCCGCTTCATCGACCGTCATCTTGCCGGTGAGGGCATTCTGCATCATGTCCGGTACGATGATGTTCATGATCTCGGTCGCCTGCGGGACAACCGGGAACGGAATGCCGCTGGGCAGCATGGAGGTGGTGACGTCCAGGAACTTGATGGTGTCCAGGCGCTCCTTCATCCACTTGGTCTTGAAGCCTTCGAGATTGCCCGGATTGGACCCCGTCCAGGCCAGTTTGGTCGACCATTCTGGGCTGTTCCAGAAGCACGCGAATGCCTTGGCGGCTTTTTCATCGAAGCCGCCATCGACATAGTCGGCCTTGATGAAGTGCATGTTGGAGCCGCCGAACACCACGGCCCGGCGATCCGCCCCCTGCGGGATCAGGCCGTAGCGCATATTGGCCACCACATTGTCGGCGACCTGCTTGTCGGCCCCCGTGGCCTTGCCGGCGAGATCCACCATCTTGGCGTATTCGGCCGGGTGGGCAATCATCATCGCCACCTGGCCGGCGATGAACGGCTGCTGGTTCTCGTTCTGCGTGTTGGTCAGGGCCGAGGCCGGCACCGACTTGTCGCGGACATACATGTCATAGGCCTGCTGCAGGGCCTTCTTGGAGCCTTCGTTATTGAGCTCGACACTCTTGTATTCGGGCGTATCGGCCGCCTCGTCGAGCGCCCCGCCACCCATGGCCCAAAGCTCGGGCATGAAGCGGAACGGCGTATTGCCGGCGTTCTGGCGCGCCACCAGGCCGTAGCCCGCAACCCCGACCTTGTCGCGGATCTGCTTGGAATAGCTGACCACATCGTCCCAGGTTGCAGGCGGCTTCTCCGGATCGAGCCCGGCCCGCTTGAAGATGTCGGCATTCCAGATGAACGCCATGGTCTCGTTATTGGTGGGAATGCCGTATTCGACACCGTTCCACATGTTCGACTTGATGGCGCCCGGCCAGAAATTGCCGGTCGTATAGCCGATGTCCTCGGGCTTCAGCCCCTGGAAATAATCCTTGGAGGCGAATTCGACGCCACCCACGATCTGCAGGCGCACCACCATCGGGGCGGCATTGCCGAGCAATGCCGTACGCAGTTTGTCCAGCAACTGGTTGTAGTCGATGTTCTGCGCATCGGTTTCGATATTGGGATAGGTCTGCTTCCAGGCCGCCCAGAAATCGTCATTGATCTTGCGCTCGATATCGGGCGATGCGTCGTTGGGCCCCGTCCACCAGTAGGTGAGCCTGCCCTTGTAGTCGAGCGGCACCACCGCCGAACAGGTCTTGGCGGTATCGACCTCCTCTGTGCCCGCGATGCTCTTGACGTATTCGGGCGACCATTTGCTGAGATCGACGCTCTGCGCATAGACCGCGCTCATATTCGTAGCCACCATCGCCGTGCCGGTCAGCGCGGCGATGGAAAGGGAAACCAGTCTGCGGCGCGACAGCCAGGCTGCAGCCACACGACCTCGTCTGGTGGTCATGAAATGTCCTCCTCCTCGAAACCGGCATGCGACATCCTGCGGATTCCCGCATGTCAGCTGCAGCTCCCGTGCTGCCGTTCCTCGCTGGGGTTGCCGGCTGTGGCCGGCTTCACCCTCCTCATGCGGCAGGTGATTATCCACTCTTTCCGCCAGTTCAGGGTTGCAGGTCACAATACCTGTGTCAACTCTCATTAATTTCGTACACAAAACACAGATGATAGCGTACGAATTGTCCGAAAGGAGGATTGGAATCCACCTTGAAAGTGCATAGAAGCCGTGCTGATGAGCGAAATAATTTCCATTGACGATCCAACAGATGAACCCGCCGACGACGGCTCGATCTACGAACTCGTCCGCAACGACATCATCTCCGGCCAACTGACCGCCAATGCGCGGCTCAAGGTCGCCGACCTCGCCAAACGCTACGGCACCTCGACCAATCCGGTGCGCGAGGCGCTGCAGCAACTGCGTGGCGAAGGCTTCGTGGTCATGCTGCCCAATCGCGGCGCCCGCGTTCGGCCGATGGACGAGGAGTTCATCCGCGACATCTACGAGATCGAGATGCTGATCGAGCCGGCGCTGACCCGATGGTTCGTGGGCATGGCGACCGATGCCGACATCGCCGAACTGAAGCGCATCCAACGCCTGATCGAGGACAATAATTTCACCGACCAGACGCTGCACGGCAAGCTGGATACGCAGTTCCACATGGTCATGTATGGCCGGCACTATAACCGGCACGCCGCCGACCTGTGGTGGAAGCATCGCGAAATCCTGCGCGCCATCAGCCGGCAGTATCCGGTGACGCTGGCCCGCCGCACCGCCGTCATCGGCGAGCATCGGGAGCTGATCACCGCCGTCGAGGCGGGCCTTGCCGATATCGCGGCCGACATCATCGGGCGGCACGTCGAGGGCTCGGGCCGCCATGTGCTCGAACAGATGCGCGCCGCGCGAAGGAGTAGCGGCCGGGGACTTTGATCAGGACGCCGCACGGGAGAGCGGCTGGGGAGGAGGACAAGCATGGACGTCGTCGACAAGCCACTGGAGGTGGCGGGTACGATAGAGAACGCCATCCGAAAGGGCTCGCAGCCAAGCGAGCTGCGGATCACCGACATTCGCGTCGCCACGATCCTGGGGCATGGCTACTACCCCATCCTCAGGATCGACACCAACCAGGGGATCTACGGGCTGGGCGAAGTCCGCGACGCCGCCCATCCGGACACCGCCTTTCGCCTCAAGCACCTGCTGATCGGCCAGAACCCCTGCAACGTCGATTATCTGTTCAAGTCCATCAAGGCCTATGGGGGCGACAGCCGCGAGGCCGGCGGCGTTTGCGGCATCGAGATCGCCCTGATGGATCTCGTCGGCAAGGTCTATGGCATTCCCTGCTATCAGCTCATCGGCGGTAAATACCGCGACAAGGTGCGCCTATATGGCGACACCCCCGCCCCGCGCCAGCTAACGCCCGAGGGTTATGTCGAAGTCGTCAAACAGCGCCAGGCGCTGGGGCTCACCTTTATCAAGTTCGACCTGCCGCCGCGCCTGTTCGACAAGACACCGGGCGCGCTGATCGGCCAGGCGACCAAATACGAATATGAGCAGTACAAGCAGTGGTACGTTCCCGGCCGCGGCGCAGGCGCCCGCCTCAGCGAAGCCGGCATCGACTTCGCCAGCGATATCTGCGCTGCGGTGCGCGAGGCGGTGGGCGACGAAATCTCGCTGTGCACCGACCATTTCGGCGAAGGCTATGTGACCGCCGACGAGGCCATCCGCCTGGGCCATGCGCTGGAGCGGCACAACCTCGCCTGGATCGAGGATCCGATGCCCTGGACCGACATCGCCAACCACAAGAAGGTTTCGGACGCCCTGTTGACCCCCGTCGCCGCCGGCGAGGACTGGTATGCCTGGGAAGGCTTCCGGGAGGCCATCGAAACCCGCGCCGTCGACATCATTCACCCCGACATGCTGTCATCGGGCGGCCTCACCGAAACCAAGCGCATCGCCGACCATGCCGAGCGCTTCGGCATTCCCACGGCGCTGCATGCCTGCTGTTCCCCCGTGGGCTTCATGGCCAATGTGCATCTGGGCGCCGCCATCGCCAGCCTGGTGGCGGTCGAGCATCATGGCCTCGATCTGCCGTTCTTTCGCGACCTGGTGACGGGCCTCGAACCCCAATACATGGCCGACGGTTATGTGACGGTCCCCGATGGGCCGGGCCTTGGCATCGATCTCAACGAGGAAGCCATTCGCGCCAACCTGCGCGACGGCGCGCAGTATTTCGCCAGCACCCAAGAATGGGACCAGCGGCGCGTCGGCGCCGAATGGGCCCCCCACGACGACTGAGGAACCCATGAAGATCACCGATTTGAAATGCGCCGTCATCGGGCGCCATCCCATCGTGCGCATCACGACGGACGAAGGCCTCTATGGCCTGGGCGAGGTGGAATACACCAAGACCTACCTCAAGCCCTTTGTGCTGCATTTCCGCGAAGCGCTGGTCGGCGAGGACCCGACCGACGTCGAACGGGTCATGCTGAAAATCCGCCAGCGCGGCTCCTTCAAGCCCTATGGCGCCGCCGTCAGTGCCATCGAGCATGCCCTTTGGGATATCGCCGGCAAGGCCGCGAACGTCCCCGCCTACAAGCTGCTGGGCGGCAAGGTCCGCGACAAGGTACGCGTCTATAACGGCTCCATCCGCCGCAAGCGCACCGGTGACCGCCCGGAGGACTATGCGGCCGACGTCAAATGGATGATGGAGCGCCCCGAAAAATTCTTCATGGTCAAGCAGGGCATCAGCTTTCATTCCAACATGAAGGATTCGATCGAGGACTTTCACTATGGCGTCCGCCAGAAGAAGGCCGGCTACCACGGCGCCATGGACCAGGGCCAGATCAGCGAACGCGGCATGGGGCATATGCTCGATTGCGTCGCCGCCATGAAGGATGTGCTCGGCGACAAGGTCAGCCTCGCGCTCGATTGTGGTCCCGGCTGGTTCCTGCCCGACGCCATCCGCTTCGCCCGCTCGGTCGAAAAATACAATCTGATGTGGCTCGAGGACATGCTCACCGGCGACTACGTGCCCTGGGTCAACCCGCAGGCCTATCGCGAGCTGACCACCTCGACCTCGACGCCCATCCACACCGGCGAGCAGATCTATCTCCGGCACAACTACAAGGAGCTGATCGAGACCCAGGCAGTGCGGATCGTCGGGCCCGATCCGGCCGATATAGGCGGCATCGCTGAACTCAAATGGGTCGCCGAGCACGCCTATATGCACTCGATCATGATGGCTCCGCACGGCACCGCCAACGGCCTGCTCGGGCTCGGAGCCCTCATCAATGTCTGCGCAACGCTTCCCGCCAACTACATCGCCTTCGAATATCCGAGCGCTTCCGATCCATGGTGGGAAGAAATCGTCACCGGCCTGCCCGAGGGCCAGATCGTCAACGACTCCATGGTCGATCTGCTTCCAGGCCCCGGGCTTGGCCTCGACATCGATGCCGAGGCGGCAAGGAAATACCTTCTGGAAGAAGACGCCGACTTCTTCGATTGACCAATGAGGGGCTTGGAGCGCCGCGCCGTATCATCGGTGCGAAACGCTCCGAGCCCGTTGCGTCTCCCCGCCGCACGCGCGACTGTCCTCGCGCTAAACGCGCCCCGGGGGAAATCGCATGTGGCAGCCATCCGAAAGCTATCCTGATCCGGCGGTGGAAGTGCTCCACCCCTCCTTTGCCCGCTACAAGCTGTTCAACGCCCGCGTCGAGCGGCTGGCGACCGGCATGCGCTGGAGCGAGGGGCCGGTCTGGTTCGGCGACTGGAATTGCCTGTTGTGGAGCGACATACCCAATAACCGCATCATGCGGTGGGACGACGAGACGCAAACCACCAGCGTCTTTCGCAAGCCCTCCGGCTTTGCCAATGGCAACACCCGTGACCGCCAGGGCCGGCTGGTCACCTGCGAGCATGGCAACCGCCGCGTTACGCGCACCGAATATGATGGCACCATCACCGTGCTGGCCGACCGCTTCAACGACAAGCCGCTCAATTCGCCCAATGACGTGGTGGTGAAAAGCGACGGCTCGATCTGGTTTACCGATCCGCCCTTCGGCATCGGCAGCGACTATGAGGGCGACCGGGCCGAAGCCGAACTACCAACCGATGTCTATCGCATCGACCCCATGACCGGCGCGCTCACCATCGTGGCCAGCGATATCCTGGGGCCTAACGGCCTCGCTTTTTCGCCCGACGAACAAATCCTCTATATCGTCGAGAGCCGCAGCGCGCCGCGCCGAATGCTCGCCTTCGGCGTCCTCGATGACGGCCTCCGCCTCGGCCAGCGCAGTATCCTCATCGACCCGTCAGACAACGGCGCACTCGATGGCTTCCGCTGCGATGAAGACGGCAATCTCTGGTGCGGCTGGGGCTCGGGCCCCGCGCTCGATGGCGTCATGATCTACTCGCCCCAGGGCGAACGCATCGGCCGCATCGCCCTGCCCGAACGCTGCGCCAATGTCGCCTTCGGCGGCCGCCGCCGCAACCGCCTGTTCATGGCCTCCAGCCAGTCGCTCTACGCCCTTTACGTCAACACCCGCGGCGCCGTCTGACGGGCTCCGCGGGTGACTGACTAACCTTTCACCGCACCCGACGCGATGCCATGCACGATGTGGCGCTGCACAAAGAACGTCAGCAACAGCACCGGGACGATCATGATCGTCGACACCGCGCCCAGTTGTCCCCAGAGCGTTCCCTCCTCGACGCGCATGCGCGCCGCGATCACTGGCAGCGTCACCGCTTGCTGCGTCGTGAGCGGCAGGGAGAAGACCAGATCGTTCCATGCTAAAAGGCCGGTGAAGATCGAGGTCGCCGCCAGTCCCGGTGCCACCAGCGGCATGATGATGTCGACGAAGGCCCGCAGGCGTCCGGCGCCGTCGATCATCGCCGCCTCTTCCAGTTCCTTGGGCAGCGCCAGGAAGAAGCCGATCATCATCCAGATCGCCAAAGGGATCGACAGGCCCACATAGGGAATGATCAACGCCAGTTGCGTATCGGTCAGGCCCAGAGGCTGGAAGATCTGGAAGAGTGGCACCACCAGGACGATCGGCGGCAGCATCCTGACACCGATGATGAACAGCGTGATGGCCGCCCCGCCTCTGGGTTTGACCCGCGACAGCGAATAGGCCGCCGGACAGGCGATCACCAGCGTCGCCAGCATGGAAATGCCGGTCACTATCAGCGAGTTGACGAAAGCCCGCAGCAGCGTGCCGGCGCCGTTGCCGGAATTGACCAGCGCCTGATAGTGCTCGAGCGTCGGCGTGAAGAAGAACTCCGGCGGATAGGCGATGGCGATGGCCGACGGCTTGATGCTGGTCAGCACCATCCACATCAGCGGCATGAGGGCGATGCCTACCACCACGATGACGCAGAGGGCGATGAGCAACCGCTCCAGGCGGCGCTTGGTCAGAGCACTCATGCCGTCGCCTCCGTCCTCAGCAGCCGCATATAGATCAAGGTGATCACCAGGGTGATGGCCAGCAGGACGATCGAGAGCGTCGCCGATATGCCGACATCGTAGTAACGAAAGGCCGTCCGGTAGATATCGACGCCGACCACCAATGTCTGGTCGGCCGGGCCGCCCGCCGTCAGCACCCACACAGGCGTGAACACCCTGAGCGAGAACATGGTGCGAAACACCAGGGCCAGCAGGATGATCGGCAGCAACAGCGGAAACGTCACCGACCAGAACTTCTGCCAGCGTGTCGCCCCGTCCATTTCGGCCGCCTCCAGCAGTTCCCGCGGCACTGTCTGGAGGCCCGCCAGCACGATCAGCGCGACGAACGGCGTATGTTGCCAGAGCTCAACGGTCAGCACCGAGGGCAGCGCGAATGTGGGCCCGAGCCAGACCTGCTTGGGGAGCCCCACCAGGCTGACGATATAGTTGAGCAGTCCGAACTCGGTGTTGAAGACCAACTGCCAGGAAAGGCCCGCCACGACTTCCGACACCAGCATCGGCAACAGCACCAGTGTCCGCACGATACGGTTGCCGATGAAGTTGATGTTGAGCAGCAGTGCCAGGGCCGTTCCGAGTACTACTTCCCCCACCACCGCCATGGCGGTGAAGCGGATCGTCGTCCAAAGCGAGGCCAGTTGCGCCGGATCGCGCATGACCTTGATGTAGTTCGCCAGGCCGACGAAAGCGTTCTTCTTGGGCCGTAGCAGGTTGAAGTCGTGAAAGCTCGTCCAGAGGTTGTAGAGCAGCGGCACCAGCAACGTGCAGGCGATCACGACCAGGGCAGGCAGCAGGAACCAGTAACCCAGGTTCCCGCCACCCCGCGAAACCCGACGTTGTGGAACAACGACGGTGGCGTCGGTAAGACTGACCATCAGACCGGCCGGGTTCTACTGCAGCTCGGCGTTGACGTCGGCCTCGGCCGCCGACAGCGCCTCCTCGACGGATTTGCTGCCCGTGACGGCCGCCGACAATTCACGCGCCAGGATGTCCTCGAGCTTGGTCCAGCTGTCGACCACCGGCCGGTCCTGCCCGGCGCTCATGGCCTGCAGCACGTTCGCGGAAGCCGGGAACAGTTTGATATAGTCCGGATTCTGGAACACCGCTGATGCCGTCGGCGCGTTGTTGTTCTGGATCGCCAGCTTCAGCTGCTCGGCATCGCTGGTGACGAAGTCGATGAACTTGTGCGCGTCTTCCTTATTGTGGGAACTGGCCGCGACGCCGAACCCCCAGCCAGAGATCAGCGTCTTGCCCGCCGTCATGCCGCTGGCCGGATCATAGGGGATGAACGGCGACACATCGATCTTGCCCGCCACCTTCGAGGTCTTTGGGTCGTTCATGTTGAGGTAGTAAGGCGAATAGGTCAGCGCCATCGCCGCGATGCCCTGCGACATGGCCGTGATGATATCGGACTGCTCGTAGTTCACAGCACCTGGCGGCACGAGGCCGTCCTTGACCAGCTTGACGAAGAACTGGGTTGCCTTGATGCCCTGCGGCGAGTTGAAAGCGGCGGTGGTGTTGTCCTTGTTGAGGATATCGCCGCCGAAGCTGAACAGGAACGGCGCCCATTGCGCCACCAGGTAGTTGCCCTGCTTGAGCGCCGGCGCAAAACCGTAGACGCCATCCTTGGTCAGCGCCTTGGCGTCGGCCTCGAACTCATCCCAGGTCTTGGGCGGGGTGAGGCCAGCCTGGTCAAACAGATCCTTGCGATAGAGCACCACCC
Organism: Devosiaceae bacterium; assembly: GCA_036499825.1. Classification (GTDB taxonomy): domain Bacteria; phylum Pseudomonadota; class Alphaproteobacteria; order Rhizobiales; family Devosiaceae; genus Paradevosia. The sequence goes on along the minus strand of DASYCZ010000008.1, from coordinate 13,046 downwards.
AGCCACCCACGCGCATGGGCAAGGCCACCAGATTGCCATCCTGGTGGAACGAGGTCAGCATCGACGGGATGAGATGCTTGGTGTCGGTCTTGGTCTCATCGATCGGATCGAGAAACGGCCCCACCTCTGGCATCCATATGGCACCATCGAGGTTGATCACATCGAAGGCCCCCGTCTGCCCGACCAGTTCGAGCAGTTGCTTTTCGCGGACATCCGCATAGGGGTACTGGATGACGTTGACCGGAATCCCCGTGGCGGCGGTGAAGTCCATGGCGGCCGCCGCGAAAGTGTTTCCCGAGCCGCCGGCGGATGCCAGCATGGTCAGCCCGGCCGCCGATGCCGATGCTGCACTGAGCAGGATCAGGCTGGCACTCGTCATGAATACGCGTTTGAGCATTGTAACCTCCCTTTGTTGGTGACAGAGGCGCAAGTTGTCTCGCGCCTCCCATAGTCAGAACCCGTAAGTCACCACTTTTCGAGCGCAAAAACCTGCGCCGGAAAGCCCCCTTGGTGGCTGGCGGGCAATGCGCAGATCGCGATTACGAACCGCTTCTTGCGCAAGTTCTTCATGTTCACGCACCATTCGATTACCGGAATGTCATTCTTGTGCAGGAAGTAGTGGATTTTGTTGGGCGTATATTTAACAGCCGGCGAAGATGGCATCGGGTCGCTTTTCTCGACTGCGAAGTCCAGCACCAGGGCGCGGATCTTGCGCTCGACCAGCCACATGGCCGCGTCCGGTGACAGGCCAGGGGTGTTGCCCGGCGTACTGCCATAAAAGCTCCAGTCGGTGACATCCGATCGCATCACGCAGATATCGCCGGGCTTGAGGCCGGGATCGTTCCGCTTCAGGTGCCGGCTGTCGATCTGCTGCATGGGCCCGACCTGATCCGACAGGTCGATCAGCACCGCATCGCCGACCAGCCGGTCCTTGGGCATGCGGATATAGCGCTTGAAGATCTCGTCCGGCACGCCGTGGCGGCCCCATGGATCGAAGAATGCCGCCTCGATATGCGTGCCCGTGCCGTGGCTGTACTCGATGTACATGTCCTGCCCCCGCTCGCCACCATCGTCGTCCAGCATGCGGAACGGCGTCAGGCGTACCCCGCGCTGCGTCTTGCCCTGCTCTTCGCGCGGCTCGATCCGGCCCGGCCACGGATTGGGATAGTCGCCGATCTCGTCGATCGCCACCTCGCTGACCGGCAGCGTGAAGGGCAGCGGATGGTCCTTGTGGGTGTTGGGATGGAAATCCAGCACATGCGACAGGTCGATAAAATCCGTCGGCTTGTCGACATCGACCGCAAAGACACGCGCCGGGCCGCCGATGCTCCACCGCACCGGCAGCGGAATGCCGACGAACAGCATCGCATGCTTGGGTTTGATCGCGTCGAGATTGGTCAAATCGTCGATCACCACGATGCCCGCACCATTGAGGATGGTGTAGACCGGTGTATCGGCCTTCTGGCTGTAGCGCGGATCGATGCAGCGGGCATCCGTACCGAAAACCCTTATGCCAAGCCCCGCCAGATAGTTGGCTGCCCCCTCGTCGAGCACGGGTGAATTCTTGAGATAGTCCTCACTCGCCGCCTCGGGCCGCTGCTTGGAATAACCCGTGCGCACCAGCAGCCGCCGTTCCGGCTTGGTCGTGCCCAGCGCTTTCTTCAGCGCCTCGGCGGTAATGACCCCGCCGGCCGGCTTCACCTCGATCAGCGTGAACGGCCCCACCAGGTCCCGCGCCGGCAGCTCCGCCAGGTAACGCCCCGCCCAGCTGTCGTTTTCGTTCGGGTTGAAAAATGTCGCATAGGTCGTGTGCGGCTTGGTGGTCAGCATGCACTTCTGGAAGATTTCACCCGGCTGCACGCCCGACATGGCGTAGGTCGTCTTGTAAAAGCTCAGGATTTCGGTCGGCGTCCGCTCGCTGCCCAGCGGCTCGTGCAGGATCGGAGCTTCCGGCCTGTAGCCGAGATTGGGCCGGATGACGCCTTCACCATCACCCACGGGAGCGGGGTAGGGTTTGAAGGTCAAATCGATGGATCTGTACATGCTGATGCTATCCAATTGCTTGCACGAAGGAGGGCCCGGAAGTGACCGGACCAATGAGACCCCGAGGGTCGGTTATCGATGGAAGCCCGGCTTTGCCGGTGTCTTCCTCCCTGCGGCACTTGACTTTTTGTTTTGCCGTCCAAAAGCCTAGCGATTGACCGAAGCCGTGTTCAAACGATAGTTTGGGCCGCGTCAGATGACTTTTTGTAAAGTGAAGGACGAAGCATGCGGTGGCAGCTTCCCCCCCTTAATCCGCTCAAAGCCTTCGAGGCTGCGGCGCGCCACGGCTCGATCACCGAGGCCGCTGAGGAACTGAACGTCACCCAGGCCGCCGTCAGCCGACAAATCCGCACACTGGAATTGATGCTGAAGCAGAAGCTGTTCCTGCGCCTTCACCGGCAGATCCGGCTGACCACCGCCGGCGAGGAATATTTCGGCGTCGTCACCCATCTCTTCTCGGAACTGGACGCGGCGACCCGTGCCGTTCTCAGCCACCGCGAACGCGTGCGCATCCGCTTCATGGGCTATCATACGTTCAACCTGCGCTGGCTCATCCCCCGGCTAGCGGAGTTCTACGCTCAGTATCCGCATATCGAGATCGATATCGCCGCCAGCGTCGGCCCGATCGACTTCACCCGCCACGATGTCGATTGCGCCATCCGCACCGGCCGCGGCGAGTGGGAGGATTGCGAGTACCACTTCGTGGCCCCGATCGAGTTTCGTCCCGTCTGCCGGCCGCTCGGTCCCGCCGATCCGCCGCTCGCAACGGTCGACGACCTAGCGCGCCACACCCTCATCAAATCGTTGACGCGCGGCGAGGTCTGGGGACGCTGGCTGAAAGCCGTCGGCCATTCCGATCTGCAGCCAATGGCATGGCTGACCTTCGATCATGGCGGCTATTGCTACCAGGCGGCAGTGGAAGGCGTTGGGGTGGCGCTCGGCGAGGACGTCTTCGTCAAATCCGACATCAAGGCCGGGCGCCTGTACTATCCGTTCGCCACCGCTTACTGCGACACCAACTCCTACTACTTCCTGCAGCCCAGGCATGTCGACAAACCCGGCGTCCGCGAATTCGGCTCGTGGATCGCCGCCCGCGCCGCGGCGGCCTGAGGGCGGCATGCCGGAAAATAGCCGATCGCCTCTATGGCGATCGGCACTATCGCCGCCAGCCGATCAGCGGATGATCGCGGCGTGCCAGATGCCGTCGACGCCATCGCCCTTCACGTCGCCCGCCTTGTGATCGCCGATATAACGATAGAGCGGATGGCCGTGGAAAGCCCAGATGGCGCCGCGACGGGCATTGATCGGCGCGAAGCCACCACCGGCTGTCGCGCCCTTGGCGGCGCGCTCCGGCGGCCAGCCGAAGGCGCACAACCCCGTGCAGTTCGAGACGCCCGCCGCATCCTTGTCATAGGTATAGAGCGTCTGCCCCTTGGCATTGGTGAGCACCTCATGGTTGCCCATCTTCACCGATTTGATGGCGCCGCCGGCATAATCCTTGGCCATGACGGAACCACCCATCAGCAGCGTCACCGCCATTGCCCCCAACAACATCGAACGCATCTGCATCGCTAAAACTCCTGCGTCTTGAGAAAAGCGGAACAGCAATTCCGCCCACAGCACAGTCAACACTGCCAGCGCGGCATTATTCCCTCGTGCCGAAAAGAAACCGCAGATCGGGCCAAACGATCACATCTCAGCCCCGCAATGGAATAATTTCGGCGCTGCGGTGTTGTACCTCAGACGGCCTCGTATCCTTGTGGGTCGGCAACCAGAGTGAGCACCCCGCGTGAACATGCATGCCCTATCGGCACCTGCCCGCCTTCTCGGCCTGGGCACGGTGGTGCCGCCCCATCGCCTTCCCCAGGACCTGGTCAAGACCGTCGCCGGCCGCATCCTCGGCGAGCGTTATCCCGAGTTCGAGCGGCTCTCCGCCTCCTTCACCAATTCGGGCATCGCCAACCGCTATTCCGTGGTGCCGCTCGACTGGTTCGAAAGTCCCAAGGATTGGCCTGAACGGACCGAGGCCTATCTCGAAGGCGCGACGGCCCTGTTCGTTGCCGCCGCCGAGCAGGCGCTCGCCGCCTCCGGCCTTCGGGCCGAGGAAATCGACACCATCGTCACCGTCTCCTCAACCGGCATCGCCACCCCGACGCTGGAGGCCCGCGCCATGCAGCAATTGCCATTCCGCGCCGATGTGCACCGCGTGCCGGTCTTCGGCCTTGGCTGTGCGGGCGGCGTCTCCGGGCTTTCGATCGCGGCACGCCTCGCACGTTCGGCGCCTGGCAGCAAGGTGCTGTTCGTCTGCGTGGAAGCTTGCACCCTGTCCTTCCGCTCCGACCGCTTGCAGAAGGCCGATATCATCGCCACCGTGCTGTTCGGCGACGGCGCTGCCGCGGCGTGCCTTTCCACCGACAGCGACGGCCCGGTCCTCGGCACCGGCGCCGAACACACTTGGCCCGATACGCTGCCCATCATGGGCTGGGACGTCGACAGAGACGGCTTCGGCGTCGTCTTCCAGCGCTCCATCCCGGATTTCGTCAAGCAGAACCTTGCCGATGCCATGGATGGCATGCTGGCGCGGCTCGAGATCGACCGCACCACGCTCACTCGCCTCATCTGCCATCCTGGCGGCGCCAAGGTCGTCGATGCCATCGAGAACGCCCTTCACATCGAGCAGGGCACCCTCGATCACGAACGCGACGTGCTGCGCGACTATGGCAACATGTCCGCCCCCACCGCGCTCTTCGTGCTGGAACGCGTGGCGGCCACCAATCCCAAGGGCGCGATGCTGCTGACGGCGCTGGGCCCGGGCTTCACCGCCTCCATCCTGCCCATCCGGTTCGACTGACATGACCGAGGCCTCGCTGCCGGCTCTGATCTTCATCGCCGTCGTCATCGCACAGCGCCTCGCCGAACTGGCCCTCGCCCGGCGCAACACCGCGCGTCTGCTGGCCCGGGGTGGCCGCGAAGTCGGCGCCGCCCACTATCCGCTGATCGTCACGTTGCACGCGGCCTGGATCGTGGCACTGATCGTCTGGGGCTGGCGTTCACCCCTGTCCCTGCCCTGGCTCGGCCTCTACGCGGCGCTGCAAATTCTCCGCGCCTGGATCCTCATGAGCCTGGGACCCCGTTGGACCACGCGCATCATCGTCATCGACGAACCGCTGGTGCGTCGCGGACCTTACGGCTTTTTCCCGCATCCCAATTACGCGCTGGTCGTCGCCGAGATCATCGTGGTGCCCATGGTGCTCGGCCTGCCCGTCATCGCCCTCGTTTTCACGGTGCTGAACGCGATGGTTCTAGCCATCCGCATCAGCGCGGAAAACCGCGCGCTTGGCGCGTGAAAGCTGAACCCCATGCGGCCCTCAGGCCGGTTTGATCCTGTGGTTCTCCGGAACGATGCCGCCCAGCAATTCGGTCAATTCCAGCGCGGTGTTGGCGACGAGCTGCCCAAGCTGCGGGACCCGTTCCTTGGTCATGCGGGCCGAAAGACCTGAAACCGAAATGGCGCAAAGCGGCTCGGCCATGTGGTTGAACACCACCGCCGCCACGCAGCGCAGCCCGGGCGCGGTCTCCTCATCGTCGACCGCATATCCCTGTTGGGCGATGGTCTTGAGTTCGGCGCGCAGGTCGGACGCCCGCGTCAATGTCTTCGGCGTTAGCCGCGTCATGCCGTAACGCGACACCACGTCGGCGACGTCCTCGGTCGAATAGGTGGCGAGGATCGCCTTGCCCATGCCCGACGCCACCAGCGGCGCCCGGCCGCCCACGCGGGTGATGGCGCGCATGATCTCACGGCTTTCCGCCTGCACCAGCACCACCATGCCGCCATCGTCGACGATACCCAAATTAGCCGTCTCACGGGTGACATCGCGCAGCCTTCGCAGATAGGGCAGTGCAGGCGCCACGAAATTGCGCCGCCGCGCGAAGGCCGACCCGACGCTGAACGCCTGCCGCCCGATATGCCAGACGCTCATCGTATGATCGAACTGCACGAAGTTGCGGTGTTCCAGCGTCGTCAGCAGCCGATGCGCCGTCGATGGCGACAGCCCGGTGATCCGCGCCAAATCGGTGAGCCGAAACCCTTCCTCGTCGTCGCTGAGCGCTTCCAGCAGGTTGAGCGCCCGTTCCACCGACTGCACGTGATCGCTGCGTGCACCAACTTCCGTCTCGATCTTTTCCGCGCCGCGCTTTGCCATGCAGTCCTCTTGCCGATGCGCCTTGTTTGACCACAGCGCCGCTCCGCCGTCGAATCATCGGCGATCAAATTTCCGCATGGCGGAATTGTTTTACAAAGCCGGGTGACGCCGCGCGGCGCGCCCCTTAACCGGTCGCTCGACAAACACGGGAGACTATGGATGACCGGCTACCGGATGTATGGCGCGCTGCGCGTGGCCGAACCCATCGCCAGCCTGATCGAAACCGAGATCGCGCCCGGCACCGCGATCACGCCCGAGGCCTTCTGGACCGCCTATGCGGACATCCTCAGGGATCTCGCCCCGGTCAACCGCGCGCTGCTCAAGAAGCGCGACGCCCTGCAGCAGCAGATCGATGCCTGGCTTCGCGCCCGCACCGAACGCCACGAGGCCTTCGACGTCGCGGCGCAGCGGCGCTTTCTCACGGAGATCGGCTATCTGGTGCCTGAAGGCGCCGATTTCCACATCGCCACCGACAATGTCGATGCCGAGATCGCCACCACCGCCGGCCCGCAACTCGTCGTACCGGTGATGAATGCCCGCTTCGCGCTCAACGCCGCCAACGCCCGCTGGGGCAGCCTCTACGATGCCTATTACGGCACCGACGCCATTCCCCAAACGGGCGCCCTGGCGCCAACGTCCGGCTTCAATGCCCAACGCGGCGCCGCCGTCGTCGCCAAGGCCGCTGCCTTCCTCGACCGGGCCGTACCGCTTGCCGGCGCCAGCCACACCGAGGTCACCGGCTTCACCGTCTCGGCCGATGGCTCCCTGCTGGTGACACTCGCCGGTAATGCCACCGCGCCGCTTGCCGATCCCGAGCAGTTCGTCGGCCAGCGCCGCGACGGCAAGGCCCAGGTCTGGCTATTCCGCCACCACGGCATCCATATCGAAATCATCGTCGATGCCGAGCACTTCATCGGCCGCACCAGCCCGGCGGGCATTCGTGACGTCACCGTCGAGGCGGCGCTCACCACCATCCAGGATTGCGAGGATTCCGTCGCCGCCGTCGATGCCGAAGACAAGGCCGTCGTTTACCGCAACTGGCTCGGCCTCATGCGGGGCGATCTTTCCGCCAATTTCAGCAAGGGCGGACACACCGTCGTCCGGCGTCTGCTGCCCGACCGCGTCTATGAGGGGCGTGACGGCGCCGACTTCACCCTGCCCGGCCGCAGCCTGATGCTGGTTCGCAATGTCGGCCACCTGATGACCACGGACGCCGTTCTCGATGCCGATGGCAACGAGACCCCGGAAGGTTTCCTCGACGCCATGGTGACCTCGTTCGCGGCGCTGCATGACCTGCAACGCACTGAAGGCCCGCGCAACAGCCGCGCCGGCAGCATCTATATCGTCAAGCCCAAGATGCACGGCCCCGAGGAAGCGGCGCTTGCCAACACCCTCTTCGACCGCGTCGAGGATGCCCTCGGCTTCACGCGCAACACCATCAAGATCGGCGTCATGGACGAGGAGCGCCGCACCAGCGCCAACCTCAAGGAGACCATCCGCGCCGTCCGCGAACGCCTGGTCTTCATCAACACCGGCTTCCTCGATCGCACCGGCGACGAGATTCACACCGACATGCTGGCCGGCCCGGTCGTTCCCAAGAACGCCATCAAGGACGCCGTCTGGCTCTCGGCCTACGAAAACAACAATGTCGATGTCGGCCTCAAGCTCGGCCTGGGCGGCAGGGCCCAGATCGGCAAGGGCATGTGGGCCAAGCCCGACGCCATGGCCGAAATGCTCGAAGCCAAGATCGGCCACCCCAAGGCCGGTGGCAACACCGCCTGGGTGCCCTCGCCGACCGCCGCTGTCTTGCATGCGCTGCACTACCACGACATCGACGTTTCGGCGCGTCAGCAGGAATTGCGCTCCCGCACGCCCGCCGAACTCGACGCCATGCTGACCCCGCCGCTCCTGGCCGAAAAGCTCACGCCCGAGGCCATCCAGCGCGAGGTCGACAACAACTGCCAGTCGATCCTGGGCTATGTGGTGCGCTGGATCGACCAGGGCGTCGGCTGTTCCAAGGTGCCCGACATCAATGACGTCGCCCTGATGGAAGATCGCGCCACGCTGCGCATCTCGTCCCAGCATCTGGCCAACTGGCTCATGCACGGCCTCATCACCCGGGATCAGGTGATGTCGGCGCTGGAGCGCATGTCTGCTGCCGTCGACAGGCAGAATGCCGGCGATGCGCTCTACCAGCCGATGGCGCCGCAAGGCCGCGACAGCTTCGCCTTCAAGGCCGCCGCCGACCTGATCTTCACCGGCGCAACCGAGCCCAACGGCTATACCGAACCCGTCCTGCACCGCTGGCGCCAGGTCGCCAAGCGGGCCCAACGCAATGGAGTGAACTGATGCTGACAATCAAACGCCTCGACCAGGCCGAAGCCCAGATCCTGATCGCCGGCGCCCGTGACAAGGCCCGCGAGATCGGCGTGCCCATGTGCATCGCCATCACCGACGAATCCGGCCACCTCATCGCTTTCGAGCGCATGGATGGCGGCAAGGTGACCAGCATCACCATCGCCATCGACAAGTCGTTCACCGCGGCCGGCGCCAAGCGCGCCACCCACGACTACGGCACCATCAGCCAGCCCGGCGGCCCGGGCTACGGCATCAACTCCGCCATCAACGGCCGCCTGATGGTGGTCGCCGGCGGCCTGCCGGTCGTCATCGACGGCGACGTCGTGGGCGGCATCGGCCTCAGCTCCGGCACGCCGCAGCAGGATCGCGACTGTGCCGAAGCCGGTCTCGCCCGTCTCGCCGCCAGCCGCGGCTGACCCTTGAGGGCCCCGGACACACCGCCGGGGCCTATGCCAGCCAGACTAGGACGAGCGCTATCGCTGCCGGCACCGCCTGCACATAAAGGATCGACCGCTTCGCGGTCAGCGCTCCGAACACCCCGGCCACGATCACGCAGCCCAGAAAGAACAGCTGCAGTTGAAACCCGAAATTCCGGTCGGGCTGCACCAGCCCCCAGATCAGCCCCGCTGCCAGGAAGCCGTTATAGAGGCCCTGGTTCGCCGCCAGCGCCCGGCTCTCCCGCGCGAATTGCTCGGTAGTGCCGAAACTCCTGCGCACACGCGGCGTCGTCCACAGCGCCATTTCCAGCACCAAAAAGCCGATATGCTCCAGCGCCACCAGGGCGACGAGCAGTCTGGCGAGCATCTCCATCCCTATTTCCTCCCCGGCGCCGGCTGGCCGCCGATGACCTTCACGGCCTCCGCGCCCGCCGCGATGCCAGCCGCAAGGCATGCGTGTTCCGTCTCGCCACCCAGGTGGGCGAGGATGAACCCCGCGGCGAACGCATCGCCGGCGCCCGTCGAATCCAGCACCGGCACTTGCGGCGCCGGCAGGCTCAGCCGCACGCCCTCCAGCGAGCCGATGGCCGCTCCCATGGCGCCGCGCTTGATCACCACGCGCTCATAAACCGTGCCCAGCCGCACCATCTGCGAATCCACATCGCCATAGCCGCTGAGCACGGCGGCCTCATCCTCATTGGCGAACAGCAGCGCCGCCCCACTCGTCCAGGCAAGGAAGTTGTCGACCCCGACATCCTGCAGGAACCCGACCGATGCAGGATCGACCGCCACCGGCAGTCCGCGAGACCTGGCGCGCTCCAGAAGCGCGCGCACCGCCAGCCGCGGCCCTTCGGCGAAAAAGCTGTAGCCCGAAACCACGACCAGCCCGATGCCGTCGAGCAGCATATCGGGCAGGTCCGCGGCGCACAGCTTGAGGTTGGCGCCGCGATCGGTCAGAAAGCTCCGCTCACCATCGGCATCCACGATCGTCACCAGCACGCCGGAGGGATGCTCCATATCCGCCGACAGCAGCGGCTTCACCCCGAAGCCACGGAAGTAGGTGACGAGCCCTGGTTTGTCTGCCGCCCCCACCCGCGCCACGAAGCGGACGTCGCCGCCCAGCGCCGCCAGCCAGACCGCCTGGTTGGCGCCCGACCCACCCGGCCGTGAACGGACCGCCGCGGTCTGATCCGAACCCCGGCGCAACGGCCCTTCCGGTCGGACGATGACGTCGGTCATCACATCCCCGATCACCAGCACGGGTGCCGGTACGGCGCCCTCGCTCATGCGCGGCGAACTTGCGTGGTCGATTTAGGCGCCTGCAGCCGGCTCAGCGCCACCGCGATCTGCGCCGCCACCGCCGCATTGTGCTCGACCAGGGCGATGTTGGCGACCAGCGACTTGCCCTCGGTCAATTCGAAGATGCGCCGCAACAGGAACGGCGTCAGCGCCTTGCGCGACACGCCCTCGGCTTCCGCGCCGCGGATGGCTTCCCCGATCCGTGCCTCGATGCCGCCGGCCTCCAGCGCATCGCCCTCCGGGATGGGGTTGGCCACCAGCACGCCGCCCATGCCGAGATCGGCCTGCAGCATGATGGTCCGGGCGATATCCTCGATACTGTCGAAACGGTGGTCGACCGGATGGCCGCTGTCGCGCGTCCAGAACGCCGGAAAGGCGTCGGTGCGAAAGCCCAGCACCGGCACGCCATTGGTCTCCAGAACTTCCAGCGTCTTGCCGATATCGAGGATCGATTTGGCCCCGGCGCACACCACCGTCACCGGCGTATGCGCCAGCTCTTCGAGGTCGGCCGAAATGTCGAAGGTCTCCTCGGCGCCCCGATGCACGCCGCCGATTCCCCCGGTGGCAAACACCTTGATGCCGGCCAGCGCCGCGATCTGCATGGTGGTGGCAACGGTCGTGCCCGCTAGCCCTCCCTTGACCAGAAGGGCCGCTACGTCACGGCGCGAAGCCTTGGCGGCCTTGCCGCCTTCCAGCGCCAGACGTTCCAGATCCTCTCCCGAAACTCCCACCGAGAAACGCCCATCCATGATGGCGATGGTTGCGGGGATGGCGCCATGCTCACGCACCACCTTCTCGACGTCCTGCGCCATGGTGAGGTTCTGCGGATACGGCATGCCATGCGTGATGATGGTCGATTCCAGCGCCACCACCGGCTTGCCTGCCGCCAGCGCCTTCTTGACTTCGGAACTGATCGACAAATAGGCCTTGGCGCTCACGCTGTTCATCCTCGCAATCGTGCCTCTATAGAAGCCCGCCACCGCATCAGGTCAAGCCTTGGCGATGCCCTCCGCCTGCATCTGCCTTCCATGTTGAGGGGAGGTCAAGATAGCGCGCCACGTGTTGCCTGCGGCACCCATTGTGCCGCCCTGCCGCGCTGAAATTTCCCCAACCCCGTTCCTGATGAAAATCCGTCGCCCGCCGGTCTTGTCGGGGGGAAAAAATCGCTCTAACGTGCCCCTCGCCCTCTGGAAAAAGGTCAACTTCGCTGCACCAGCCCATCGCTGATCCGAGCGCTTGTTTGGATCGATCCGTCCCGCTTGCCGGGTCCATTGCGGGTGACGTTTTTCCGGCGCTTCGATGCGCCGCTTTTCTTTCGCTATCCCCTATTTTCAGTCCATCGCCGCTCGCGGGCGCGCTGGCCTGCCCGTCACCATGAGGAGTTGCCCGGATGCAGAAAACTCATAGCCTGGCGCTTGGCGCCCTGCTTGTCGCCATGCCCGCCCTGACCGTTCCGGCCCTGGCGCAGGACGACCAGAACGTCGTCAACGTCTACAACTGGTCCGACTACCGGGCCGAGGACACGTTCGACAAGTTCACCGCCGAAACCGGCATCAAGGTGGTGGAAGCCAATTACGACAGCAACGAGATGCTGGAAGGCAAGCTCGTCGCCGGCAGCTCGGGCTACGACATCGTGGTGCCGTCGGGCTTTTTCCTGCAGCACCAGCTGCCGATCGGGCTCTACCAGAAGCTCGATAAATCGAAGCTGCCGAACCTCGCCAACATGGACCCGACGATCATGAAGGCGACCGAAGCTTTTGATCCGGGCAACCAGTACGCCGTCGACTACATGTGGGGCACCACGGCGCTCGGCTACAATCCGGACCTGATCAAGGCCCGCATGCCCGACGCGCCGCTCGACAGCTGGGACCTGCTGTTCAAGCCCGAGAACGCCGCGAAATTCGCCGATTGCGGCATCACCGTGCTCGACGCGCCGGCCGAAGTCGTCGCCATCGCGCTCAACTATCTCGGCCTCGATCCCAACAGCGAAAAGTCCGAGGACCTGAAGAAGGCCGAGGACCTGCTGACCTCGATCAAGCCCTACATCCGCAAGTTCGACAGCTCGGGCTACATCGACGATCTCGCCAATGGCGATGCCTGCCTGTCGATCGGCTATTCGGGCGACGTCTACATCGCCAAGTCGCGCGCCGCCGATGCCAAGAAGGGCGTCAACGTCAACTACGTGATCCCCAAGGAAGGCACGATCGAGTGGTTCGACATGCTGGCGATCCCGGCGGACGCGCCGCATCCCGAGAATGCGCTGAAGTTCATCAACTACATCATGGAGCCCAAGGTCACCGCCGACATCTCGGACAACGTGTTCTACGCCAACGGCAACAAGGCGGCGTTCCCGCTGACCGACCCGGCGATCACCGGTGACCCGAACATCTATCCGCCGGCCGACGTCGCCGCCAAGCTGGTGCCGCTGCAGGCGCATGGCGAGGCGTTCACCCGCGACCTGACCCGCACCTGGACCCGGATCAAGACCGGCCAGTAACCTCCGACGGGCGGGGCTGCGGTCCCGCCCGCTTTTCCAAGGCGTCTCCTCCCCGATGGCCAAACGACCGATCGCCGCCGACACCAGGCCCTGGCGCGACCCGAACGCCAAGGCGTTCGTGCGCATCCGCAACGTCACCAAGAAATTCGGCGACGTCGCCGCGGTCAACGACGTGTCGCTCGACATCTTCCAGGGCGAGCTGTTCTGCCT
>DASYCZ010000007.1:0-1714 GCA_036499825.1 Devosiaceae bacterium | reverse complement strand
CCGGCAGTTGGGATTGGGCGATGCCTCGTCCAGCGGACGCGGATCGTCCTTATGCCGGGCGTTCTTCAGGTTGATGACGCCGAAGCGGGTATAGGCGTGGCCGTGCCGGCCGGCGCGGGTCGGGTGCACGCAGTCGAACATATCGATGCCGCGCTCGATGCCACCGAGGATGTCGTCGGGCTTGCCGACGCCCATCAGATAGCGCGGCTTGTCGGCCGGCAGCTCCGGCGTGATCTCGCCCAGCACCCGGAACATCGTCTCCTGCGGCTCGCCCACCGCGAGGCCGCCCACGGCGTAGCCGGAAAAGCCGATGGACTTGAGGCCGGCGGCCGAGCGCGCCCGCAGCTCCGCATCGTCGCCGCCCTGGTTGATGCCGAACAGCGCGCGATGCGGCTGGTTGCCGAAGGCGTCCTTCGACCGTTGCGCCCAGCGCAGGCTGAGCTCCATCGCCCGCTCCATCTCCTTGCGCTCGGCCGGCAGCGAGATGCACTCGTCGAGCTGCATGATGATATCGCTGTCGAGCAGCGTCTGGATCTCGATCGAGCGCTCGGGGCTGAGTTCGTGCGCCGAGCCGTCGATGTGCGAGCGGAAGGTGACGCCCTTTTCGGTGAGCTTCCGCAGCTTCGCCAGCGACATCACCTGGAAGCCGCCGCTGTCGGTCAGGATCGGCCGCGGCCAGTCCATGAAGGTATGGAGCCCGCCCAGCGCCGCGACGCGCTCGGCGCCCGGCCGCAGCATCAGATGATAGGTGTTGCCGAGGAGGATGTCCGCGCCGGTGTCCCGCACCTGCTCGGGGTACATCGCCTTGACCGTGCCGACGGTGCCCACCGGCATGAACGCCGGCGTCTGAATCTCGCCGCGCGAGCTATCCATCCGCCCACGACGCGCCATGCCGTCGCTGTGGGTCAGGGTAAAGGAGAAATCGGTCATGGCGGGCCTATAGCCGCACGACCGACCTCTGTCACGCCCGGCTCAGAGGCTGGCGATGACCTTGCGGTATTCGTCTTCGGAAAATGCTTTCAGCGTTGTGGTGCGGAGAGCGCCGCCCATCGCCAACTGCAGGTTGACCTTGGCGGCCACTTCGTCGCTCGGCGCGTCGAGGATAGCGACGAGATCGTATTGCCCCATCGTCATGTAGATGGTTTCCAGCGTTGCCCCGTGCTTGCGCGCCATCTCCTTGGCAGCATCCCAGCGCGCCGGAGAATTCTTCACATTGGCTACGCCGTCGGCGGTCCAATTGATCAGGTTGATGTATTTTCCCATATCGCCCCTCCCTCACCGGACAGTTCCGGGAGCCCAAGCCTAGTCCTGTGGCGCGACAAATACACGACGAATAGTCTGGCTCCGCGCTCGGCGTTCGCGCTGCCTAATCCTCGTCGTCTCGCGCTTGCCGGAACAGCAGCGATGAATCGCCATACGAATAGAACCGGTACTTGAACCTGATGGCGTGGGCATACGCCGCCTGCATGGTCTCGAGGCCAGCGAAGGCGCTCACCAGCATGAACAGCGTCGATTTGGGCAAATGGAAATTGGTCATCAGCATGTCGACCGCGCGGAAGCGAAAGCCCGGTGTGATGAAGATCGAGGTATCGCCGATGAACGGACGGAGCTCCCCGGTGGCGCGGGCGGCGGTTTCCAGCAACCGCATGCTGGTGGTGCCGACGGCGACGATGCGACCGCCCTTCGCCTTGGCCGCAGCGAGCCGATGCACCAC
>DASYCZ010000006.1:0-2083 GCA_036499825.1 Devosiaceae bacterium | reverse complement strand
GCCACTTTGAAGGAATCGGGAACGTCTCCTTTTCGGTCGTCACTCTTAAGGAGTCTCTGAGATCTTTGGTTCCTGAAGATGTGTCCGATCATCCGCCTTGCGACGCAAGCTGGAGCTCCGAATTGCTAATATGCACACCCTCGAGATTGGTGATCCGGCGGAGACGGGCGGGTGATGCAGCTTACTTTTTCGGACACGGAATGCAGCTGAAAGGCAAGCCCACTCCCCGCAGGGTGTTTTTTGGCGAGATGCATCGGGCGATGCCATGGTTCCACCTGGAGGCACGATTCGCATCGCGCGCTATCCGAAAGCCGGCGCGGTCCCCGGCCTTATCCAGTGGCGACGATGCGGCGGATCCACTGCTTTTCGCAGTGGTACGGGCTGACGGACCCGGCGATGGAGGAAGAAACTCTTCGAGATCGCCTCGATGTGGCGTAGGTGCCTCCCGCGTTGAGCACGCCTTCCGGGTGATCAAGTGAGACCTCGGCTACGTGAAGGTCCGCTACCGTGTCCTGACCAAGCACATGGCCCAGATCCATAGCTGTTTGCGCTGACGCAGATCTCGATGGGCGTCGGCGACTGCTAGCTATAGAATAGCTACGCCCGAAGGGTGGCGAGACAGTGAAAACGCGGGCTCCTCACCGCAAATGCAGAGCCTTCTGCACCCATTCCTGACGGTTTCCGACGAAGCAAACCGTCTACGAGGCTACGGACAGGACGGCCCCGCCACTGGGCGTGGTCAGACCTCCCCTAGGTGGACGATCGAGGACGCGATCCGGACTCGCGGATCGTCGAGTTGGCCTAGTGTCGCGATCTGATTTCAGAGCAATCCAATGGCCCAACGAGTCGACTAGTCTTTGGTCAGTAATCCTAAAGTCCTCCTCCGTAGGACGCCGTCGACGAACTGCGTGCGTAGGGTTGCCATTTGGAGTTCGGCTTCGAAGCGACGACATGCTGTCCCTCGCTCTAAGGGGAAGATTACTAGCCGCTGAATGCGAGGAATTATGCACCGTTTCGCCAACCCGGCGCGTTTCCGTCGCTTCAGCAAGCGCGTGCTGCCAGCGCTGTCGGTCGTGACCGCGCTGGCGCTCGCCGTCGGCCTGTACCTCGCGCTGATCGAATCGCCGCCCGACTACCAGCAGGGCGAGACGGTGCGCATCATGTTCATTCATGTCCCGTCGGCCTGGCTGTCGATGGTGGGCTATGCGCTGCTCGCCGGGCTGGGCGGCTCGCTGCTGGTGTGGCGCCATCCGCTGGCGGCGCTGATGGCGCGCGCGGCGGCGTCGGTCGGCGCGGTGTTCGCCGCGGTCTGCCTGCTGACCGGCTCGCTGTGGGGCCGGCCGATGTGGGGCACCTACTGGGTGTGGGACGCGCGGCTCACCTCGATGCTGCTGCTGTTCTTCCTCTATCTCGGCCATATCGCGCTCTCCCGTGCCTACGACGATGCCGAGCGCGGCGACCGCGCGGCGGCGATCCTGGCGCTGGTCGGCGTGATCAACCTGCCGGTCATCAAGTTCTCGGTCGATTGGTGGAACACGCTGCACCAGCCGGCATCGGTGATGAAGCTCGGCGGACCGTCGATCGATCCCTCGATCCTGACACCGCTGCTGGTGATGGCGGTCGCCCTGCTGCTGCTGTTCATCGTGCTGGTGATGCTGCGCACCGAGACCGAGATCGACCGCCGCCGCCTCGAAGCCGCAGAGATGGCCCTCTAGGAGCGGATGGTGAATCACACTCCGTTCATCGTCGGCGCCTACGTCGTGGCGCTCATAGGCTTCGGCGGGCTGGTGATCGCCTCGCTGATGGCGCGACGTCGCATCAAGCGCGAGCTCAGCGCGCGCGGGCTCTCGGGAGAGAGGGCGCGCAGATGAAGCCCAAGCGCAAGCGGCTATGGCTGCTGGTCGGTTCGCTCTGCGTGCTCGGCACTGCGGTGGCGCTGGTGCTGTCGGCGCTGAGCGACAACCTCGTGTTCTTCTATTCGCCGACGCAGGTCGCGGAGAAGCATCCCGGCGCGGGCCGGCGGCTGCGCATCGGCGGACTGGTCGAGCAGGGCAGCGTGAAGAAGGACGGGCAGGAAGTGCGC
>DASYCZ010000005.1:0-18373 GCA_036499825.1 Devosiaceae bacterium | reverse complement strand
AGATGCCGACCAATTTTCGCTATCTCGGCCTGGCGGCGCTGATGCTGCCCGGCGCTCGGATCATCGCCTGCGAGCGGGACCCACGCGATATCGGGCTGTCGATTTTTACCCATCGTTTCTATGGGGTGCATAGCTACGCGCATGATCTCGGCGATCTCGGCTGGTATATCGGCCAGCAGCAGAAGCTGATGGCGCATTGGCGGGCCCATTTGCCGAACCCGATCCTGGTGGTGAAACTGACTGACTGGATCGAGGACTTTTCTGGTACGTTGGTTCGGGTTCTGGATTTCCTCGACCTGCCGCACGACTCCGCTTGTGAAACATTCTACGAGCATGAGCGCGTCGTACGGACCGTCAGCCGCATGCAGGTTCGCCAGCCGGTGAATGATCGTGGATTGGGCAGGTGGCGGCAATACGCCGCGCATTTGGAGCCGCTGATCGCGGAATTGCGCGCTGTCGGATTGGTGGATGGCGCGGAGGGCGACGTGTGAGAGGCCAAAAAATTGGGCCGAGCGTGATTGGCGGGAAAACCATACATTCGGCCAATACCCTGACTTGGCAAACGACAGAGCATCGGGCGCGCATTCAACGCGCAGTGGCTTGACCACCCCACATATCGTAATGCTGTGCTTAGCGACACTTACTCCTGGAGCGCCTCGTGCTGACTTATGATTTCCGCCTTCCGCCCGGCCCGCGAACCGCAGAGTACGCGCTGCTGGCAGAACACCTCGGCTTTCGAGCGGTCTGGTGCCCCGAGGTTCCCGCCTTCGGCCACGACATTTGGATCACGCTCGCCCGCATCGCCGAAAAGACCAGCCGCATCAAATTTGGCCCCGCCGTGCTGATCCCAAGCTATCGGCACCCGATGGCGCAGGCTTCGGCTATTGCAACACTTGAGCAGATCGCGCCGGGACGCCTGATGGTTGGGTTCGGCACCGGCTTTACGGGCCGTGCGGGGATGGGCAAGAGGCCGTTGAGCCTCGAGAGCATGCGTACGCATATCACGCAGGTTAAGGCATTGCTGCGCGGCGATGTTGCCGATATCGACGGCGGTCTTGCCCAGATCCTCGCGTCCGACGGCCAATTGCCTGGCCGTCCGATCAACGTGCCAATCTACATGGCAGGCCAGGGCCCGAAGGCCCGCGCGCTCGCCAAAGAGATAGCCGATGGCCTGATGTCCCTCGGCGGTCCGGCCAAGGGGTTCGAGACCTGTCTAGTGTCGGCCAGCGGCACGGTCCTCGATGATGGCGAGGACGTTACCTCACCGCGCGCTACGAACGCCCTCAAGCCGATCATTGCGCTCGCCTATCATCATCGGTGGACGACCGATTTGGAAAGTCTGAAGGAGCTGCAGAACGGCGAGGCTTGGCGGGCGAGTGTCGAAGGTGTGAACGGGCCGGTTCGCCATCTGTCCGTTCACCGCGGGCATAACCTCGACGTTTCAAATGGGCATGACGCGCTGGTTGATGTGTCCAACGCCAAGCAGATGAGCTTCACGGGCACCCGCGAGGCGTTGCGCGAACGTCTGGTTCAGCTTGAGGCTGGGGGCGCCACCGGCGTTGTCTTCGGGACGAGTGGTTACGATGTCGAGCGGGAGCTGAGGGCGTATGCGGAGGTTGCAGGATTGAGGTGATCGAGGCGCGCTTCGCCTCACCCTCCGGACGGCGGCAGCGCGCAAACCTGATCGTACGCATATCGCTCCTTGAGCGAACCGAAATGCGCGAGGACGTCAAGCGCTAGCTCGGACGCTGGCCGTGTGATCTCCGCATGGGGCGTCCAGCAGCCCAGTTGTTGATCGCTTGAGATACACTGCGCCAGAACATCAGGGTCGATTGAGGGAAAGAATGATTTTTCCGCCTTGGTGATCTCAATTGCCAGCGTAGCCAGCATGTAGGCTCGTGTCTCCGTGTAGGCGCGCATGAAGGCCTTAGACTATGAAGCATGGCCGCAAGCCGAGGCGTTGGCGGAAGTTGCATCTGGCCGTCGACGCCGCAACGGGCGAGATGGTGGCGTACGTCCTGACCGACAAGGATGGCGGCGACATCTCACAGGTTCCGGCTCTGCTGGCCACAGTGGAAGGACGGCTCGCCAGCGTTAACGCGAACGGTGCTTATGACGGTGATGCGGTTTACCAGGACGCTGCCGCCCGACAACATGATCCGCCGGTCGATGTTGTCATCCCGCCGCGATCGTCATCGCCAAGGCTGAAGGGCAGACGATCCGAGACCATCATGTCCTGTCCATCGCCGAGAAGGGCCGCATGGCCTGGAAGAAAGCGACCGATTACGGCCGTCGCAGCCTCATTGAAACGGCGATAGGCCGCCACAAGCACATCATTTGCTCGACGCTGCGCGCACGCTCAACCGACGGACAGGGCGGCGAAATCGCCATCGCGGTCCAGGTTCTCAACCGCGTGATACGTAACGCTAAGCCAATCTCCGCTCGACTCACCTGACTGCAACGTTGGCAGGGGCCAAGCTACGTCATCATCCGATCCCTGCAACAACGACCCGGCAGAAGGTACAAAATTGAAACACCGTGTTTATCAGCGGGAACACCTGCCGACTATTCTGGCGGACTGAAGCCGCGTACGGCCAATGGCGAGCGTCAATTCATTCATGATGATACCACGCATCACGAGAAGTTATTTTATGGCACTTCCGAAATACCCAAGCATTGGCGGCAGAAAATGCGCCGGTCATGAAGAGCCGGCGTCAACAGCGGATTGGATCCGCCGGTGCCAAGGAGGAACGACATGAGCGCCGCCCAGAAACCTGCGCAAACCGAAGACCTTTACGCCGCCGAGGAATGGCGTCTGCGCTGCGAGCTGGCCGCATGCTATCAATTGGCCGACCTCTACGAAATGTCGGACATGGCCGGCACCCATATCTCCGTCCGTCTGCCGGGGCCGGAACACCATTTCCTGCTCAACCGCTTCGGTATGTTCTTCGATGAGATCACCGCATCGTCGCTGATTAAGGTGGACCTCGACGGCAACGTGATCGGTGCCAATCCGGAGCATCTCAATCCCGCCGGCTTCGTCATCCATAGCGCCATCCACATGGCCGATCCCGACCTGGTCTGTGTCATGCACACCCACACCCGAGCGAACAATGGTGTCTCCATGCAGGAGGAAGGGCTGCTGCCGTTGAGCCAGAAAGCGCTGCTGATGTGGGATTTCGTCCGCTACCACGATTTCGAAGGCCAGGCCCTCGATTTCGAGGAGCGGGAACGCATCGTCCACGACCTGGGACCGGATGGAAGAGCCGTCATCCTGCGGAACCATGGTGGATTGACGGTCGGCAAGTCGGTGGCTGAAGCGTTCTGCTGGATGTATCGGCTGGAAGCCGCCTGCCGCTATCAGATCGATGCCCTGTCAGGCAGCCGTCCCTTGAAATGGCTGTCGCCGGAAACGGTGGAGAAGACCGCTCGGCAGGGCCGAAAGGCTTTCGGCCCCGGCGGCTTCGCCGAGGTCGGCAAACTCGAATGGGGTGCGCTGATCCGCAAGCTCGAACGTGAACGCGGCAAGGGCTATCGCACTTAACCAAAAATCCAAAGCCGAATTGACCGGGCCACTGGCTGCCCCATCGATAGCTGTAAGAGCATGTTCCAACTGATCGAGTTCGCCATCCGAGGGGTCCTGCTCGGCGTCATTTATGGTGTCGTGGCCCTGCCAATCGCCCTGCTGTTCGTGACGACGGACTCGGTCGACATGGCGGTAGGCGGCTATGCCGTGCTGGCGGCCGCCACCGTCATCACAGTCGGCGGCCCACTGGGGATTGCACTCGCCGTCCTGGTCGGAGTTCTGGCCTCGGCGGTGACCGGCGTCGTCGCGCTGACGATCAACAAGCCTGGCGCCGGCGATCCCATGACCGGCGTCCTTGCCAGCTATGGGCTGGCTACCTTTCTCGAATCCTTTGTGCTGACCAGCCATGGCCCGGACCCCATGTTCAACCAGTCGTTCGAGGTCTGGTGGAACGTGGGCGGCATGCGCATCGACCCACAGATGGCGATCAATGTCGCCGTCGCGCTCTTGTCGCTCGCGGCACTCGCCTTTCTCTTGTTCCGCACCTCCTATGGCCGGTCCATGCGCGCTTCCGCCGTGAACCCGCTGGGCGCGACCCTGGCGGGCGTGCCGGTCTGGCGCGTCTGGTTCTCCACCTATCTGCTGGGCGGGGCACTCGCTGCGACCGCCGGAATACTGATCGTGAAAACGACCGGCATCGCGTACGACAACGGCTTGCCCCTGACCCTCTCCTCCTTTGCGGCGGCCGTTCTGTTCGGGCTGCAGGGGCCATCGCGGGCTTTCTTCGGCGGCCTCGTCATGGGTGTCATCGAGGCGCTGAGCTCTGCCTATCTGCCTGGCGCCTGGGGAAGCGGCGTGCCTCTCCTGTTCATCTTCGTCGTTCTGGCCAGTGGGCGAGCCAGCAAGCAGTCCCTCGTCGGAGCCCGTGCATGACCATTGGATTGCTTCGCCGACACATCTCCGCGGCAGCGCTTCTGGTCATCGTCCTCGGCGTCAGCCCGTTCGTCGTCGGCCGGCCGTTCTGGACCGATCTCACCGTGATGATCGGCATCTTCTCGCTCTTTGCACTCTCCGCGGGCATTGCGTATGGCCAAGCCGGCATTCCGTCGATCGCAACAGGCACTTTCGCCGCAATCGGCGCCTACGGCACGGCCATCGTGACGACGGAGCTCAACTGGTCGCCGTTTGTCGGCCTTGCGATCGCACTCATAGCGCCGGCGCTGGTCGCCTATCCGCTGGCACGGCTCGTGACCAGGCTATCACCGCTGCCATTGTCGCTCGCGACCTTCGCGCTGAGCGGCGCCGCCGAAATCGGCATCCGTGCCGGCGGCAGTATCACCGGCGCCTATGTCGGCATAGTTGGTATCCCCCCCGTCCCGGGTGCCAGCAGTGCGGAAGCGATGTATTTCCTTACCTGGCTCCTGATCGTGGTGGCCGTGTTCGTGTCGACCAACCTCATCCACTCGTCCTATGGACGCGCGGTCAACACCGCCCGCCACGATGCATTGAGGGCAACGGCGGACGGAGCCAATGTTGCGCGGCTACTGGCAGGCTTCCTCAGCTTCTCCGCCTCGATCGCCGGGCTTGGCGGCTGGCTCTACGCCCATTACATCACTTATCTCAGTCCTGAATCGCTCAACACCAATCTGGCGATCAGTGCGCTGCTGATGGCCGTCGTCGGTGGGCCACAGACCGTCATCGGTCCGATCATTGGCGCCGTGCTGCTGTTGGTGCTGAACAACTTCCTCCCCGCGGCGCAGACCCAGGGCATGGTCTATGGTGCGGTGCTGGTCGGCGCCCTGATCCTGGCGCCCAAGGGGTTCATGGGCGTCGTCGAGACGTTTGTGACCGCCCGTCACCGGAGGACGCGTGGCGTCACTGGCCATGCCGGAGCGGAAACCGCGTCATGACCATCGAGGCGGCCGGCATCGAAATCCGGTTTGGCGGCGTCATCGCGCTGCAAGATGTATCCGTCTCGGTCGCGCCAGGCCGGGTGACGGCCGTGATCGGTCCTAATGGTTCGGGCAAGAGCACACTTTTCAACAGCATCACAGGGCTGGTGCCGCTCCATGCCGGAACTGTCACGCTCGACGGTGTCGATATCCGAGGTTTGGCGCCCCACCGGCGCATCGGCATGGGCATCGGCCGCACGTTTCAGACGCCACGCTTCGATCCCACCAGCCGGGTCATCGACGCGATAATTTGCGGCTACTACCCCGTGCGCCGATCGAACGTGGCTGCCGTCCTGCTGGGCCTGAGATCGGCGATGCGGGAAGAAGCATCATTTCGCGAACAAGCGGAAGGCATCCTGGCCGACCTGGGCTTGTCGGCCTTCCGGGACTATCCGCTGTCCGAATTGCCCATGGGCCACCTCCGCCTGGTCGAGGTCGCGCGCGCGATCGCCAACAAACCAAAATATATTCTGCTGGATGAGCCAGCCGCGGGCCTGACGATCGCGGAACAGGACACACTCGCGACAGAAATCCGCCGGCTGGCCACAAACGGTGTCGGCGTCTTGTTGGTGGAGCATAATTTCGGCCTGGTTCGCAGCCTGGCGGACGACGTGCTGGTGCTGGACCGCGGCCGCGAACTATGCCGCGGGCGCGGCGAAAGCATCGAGAGGGACCCACGCGTCATTGAGGTCTATCTGGGCGCCAGCGCCAAGGTGCCGACATGAGTTCAGCCCTTTTGCTCGACTGCAGCCGGGTCACAGCCGACTACGGCCGTATCACGGTCGTGCACGGCGTCGACCTGCAGGCGCGTGGCGGCGAGGTGCTGGCGGTGCTCGGGGCAAACGGTGCCGGCAAGAGCAGTTTGTTCGGCGCCATCGCCGGCACTGTCCGGGGTGGCGGCGTCATCCGGCTCAACGGCACGGACCTGTCAGCAGTGCCGGCGCATCGGCGCGCCTCCGCGGGCCTCGCCTTCGTGCCGGAGGCGCGGCGCAACATCTTCCGCGTGCTGTCGGTCGCCGAGAACCTTGAGATCGGGCTGCACCTGGGCGTGCCGGCGGACCGGCCCGCGACGCTCGATTTCATCCATTCGCTGTTCCCGATCCTGCGCGATCGAAGAGACGTGCCGGCCGGCATGCTGAGCGGCGGTGAACAGCAGATGCTCGCGATCGGTGTGGCCCTTGGCCGCCGGCCGCACGTGCTGATCCTGGACGAGCCGACACAGGGCCTGGCACCCACGATCTTCGATGTTTTGCAGGACGCAATGGCCCGGCTGTGCGACCTCGGCGTGGCCGTGGTCGTCGCTGAGCAGAACCTGAGTTTCGCCGCCCGGGTTGCCGACCGCTATTTCGTACTGTCGCACGGCCGGGTCGTGGCCTCGGGCGATGCATCCTCGATGCTCGATGAGGAACGGATGAGCGCCCTTTATTTTGGCCGTACCGCCGAACACCAATCAAGAACCTAGGGAGATAACGATGACGAACTTGACCAGGCGGCAGGCGACCCTGCTCGCGGCTGCCACCGCCAGCACTTCGCTGCTGTGGCGCGCTGGCGCCGCGCGTGCCGCCGGCACGATCAAGATCGGCGGCATCCTGAGCCTGAGCGGTCCGGCGGCAAGTTTCGGCATTCCAGAGCGCGACATCATCAAGGCATTTGCCGACAACCTGAATGGCAAGGGCGGCATCAATGGCCGCACGCTCGAGGTCATATTCCACGATGACCGCACAGACCCGACCGAGGCGGTCCGTGGTGCCAGCAAGCTGATCCGGCAGGACGGTGTGGTGTCGATCCTGGGTAGCACCACCGGTAATTCGACGCTCGCATTCCTGCCCATCGCCGCGCGCGCCCAAGTGCCGGTGCTGGCGCTCAACGCCACCAGCTCAGTGACGGCCGCCTCGAATTCGTTCTTTCCCTGGTCATTCCGAGCGTGTGTCAACACCGAGCAGATGACTCAAGGGGCGTTGGACGCGGTCGTTATAAAGAACAATCTTAAGACCGTTGGTGTCGTGTATTCCGAAGATGCCTTCGGCCGTGAGGGTGCCGACCTGACCAAGGCTTTGGCACAGAAGGAGGGCAAGTTCCAGGTGATCGAGACGGCGAGCGTTCCGCTCAATGCCATCGACCTCTCGACGACGGCCTCACGCATTCGCAATGCGAAGCCGGACTTCACCTTCATCATCTCGTCCTCTGCCGCCATCGCCGCCGCTTTCGTGCGTTCGGCCCGGCAAATCGGCTACGACGGCAAGATCGGCGGTACCGTCATCCTGGCGCAGAAGGCATTCGTCGATGCAGCCGGTCCGGCTGGCGACGGCACAATCATCGCCGGTTTCAACAACTGGGATGATCCACTTCCAAAAGAAGTCGAGCTCGGCAAGACCATGAGCGCCGCGGGTATTCCACCGGCCGGGTACGGCGAGGTGCTGGGGGCCAATGGTATCCTGATCCTGGCCGAGGCGATTCGCCGGATTAAAGGCGATATAACTGGTGACGCCATCCGTGCCAGCCTCGAAACCATCGAGGCGTTCGACGGTACGCCAATGAACGGCAAGGTCAATATCACGGCGACAAAGCACGATGCCTATGGCCCGGAAGCACTGGTCATCACCCGCGTCGAGAAGGGGAAGCTTGTCACGGTTCGCTGAGTCAACACGTCCCGGATCCCGGTGCTTCGCCTTTTCAAGAGCAAGAGTCCGTTCCATCTTCCCCTGTCATCAACCGGACGACAGGACATAATGGACCTGAGGCAAATACAATATTTTGTGGCGCTGTACGAGGAAAATAGCATTACCAAGGCTGCCAGGCGGCTGCACGTGGTGCAGCCCGCCGTCAGCATGCAGATCCGCCGGCTGGAAGCAGACTACGGCGTCACGCTCTTCGAGCGGACGTCGCACGGGGTCTATCCCAATACGTTTGCGCGTGCGCTCTACCCGCTGTGTCTGGAAACTTTGCTCAACGCGGAGCGAGTCCGAGCGATGCTGCGCGAAGCCTCTGGACAGTATTCGGGTGGACTGACCGTGGGCGTGCCGCCGTCTCTTGCGGTCGGCTGCCTCGCCCAAATCCTGGTTTCGTTTCATAATACCTATCCAGGTCTGCAGGTGCGCGTCGTTGAGGGCTACAGTGCCAACTTGCTGGATTGGTTGATCCAGGGCGATGTCGATTTCGCGGTGGTCAACTTCGTCGATGGCGATCAGCGGCTTCAATACCGCAAGCTGGTATCGGAGGAATTGGTGGTGGTGATCGGCCAGCAGACGGACTGGCCCGGAAGCACGATACGAGGCGCCGATCTCGCCGCCTTCAAGCTTGTCATGCCGTCGCCGCGGCATTCTGTGCGGACGATGGCCGAAGCCCACTTCGGCCAAGCGGGTGTCAGCCTTGATGTGGTGATGGAGATCGATTCCCTTACGGCTGTGTGCAATGTCGTCCAACAGCCTGGCTGGGCCTCGATCCTGCCGTTTTCCGCGGTACCGACGGGCGTGCCCGGTGCGCCTCGAATCCTTCGCCTTGTCGACCCCTCGGTGACGCGCAGCCTGACGGTCGCTTGCCAACCCCATAGGCCGCCGTCACCCGCCGGCGCGCTATTCATCGAGCATCTTTCGACCACGTTGCGGACATTGCTGGCCGCATCAGCATTAACGCCAATCGACGAGATGCCGGACTTCGCCTCCGAACCGACTGATGTTTGGGACGGCCTGCGGCCGCCTCTTCCGAAGATTTCCGTATCATAACGAAGAGCGGTCCTGGAGAGCGAACACCCGGCCAAGTGTATAGCGGCGGGGTCCATTTACTGAAACATACTGTTTCTAAATTGGCGACAGAAGTTTCTCCCGCATTCGCTCCTTACATGATACCGAATTTATGTTGGTGCGCCGTTGCATCCCGATGAAATTTGCTGGTCTTGGGGAAGGGACGAATCATGGAAGACGTCGGCAGCCGCGCCGTCGGTAAGGCATCCCGTGCCTTGGTGCCGCTTCTCTTGCTCATGTATTTCGTCAACTACCTGGATCGCGTGAATATCGGCTTTGCTGCCTTGACGATGAACCATGCGATCGGGCTCTCGGCATCGGTATTCGGTCTAGGCGCCAGTATTTTCTTCGTCGGCTATGTGGTGCTGGAGGTGCCGAGCAACCTCATCCTCGCAAAGGTCGGCGCGCGCCTTTGGATCGCGCGCATCATGATAAGCTGGGGCATTGTCTCGGGTTGCATGGCCTTCGTCAGCGGCCCGCACAGCTTCTACCTCGTCCGCTTTCTACTCGGCGTGGCGGAGGCGGGTTTCTTCCCCGGCATCATCTTTTACCTCACGAACTGGTTCCCCGCATCGCATCGTGCACGCCTGGTCGGGTTATTCATGGTCGGCATCCCACTCTCCGGCCTGATCGGTTCGCCGCTCTCTACCTCCGTCATGACGACGCTCGACAGCGCTGCCGGGCTCATGGGATGGCAGTGGATGTTCATCGTCGAAGCCGTGCCATCCGTTCTGCTCGGTATCGCCTGCATCTGGCTGCTCCCTGACCGGCCAAGCGATCTCGCGAGTCTTTCCGTTGAGGAACGGGACTGGTTGCAGAGAACGATCGCAGCGGAGCATCGGGAGCGTGAGCGAGCCGGCGGATACAGCGTGCTGCAAAGTCTCTCGAAGGGAACCGTGTGGGCGCTTGCCGCCGTTCTGTTCCTTGCCTCCAGTGCCCTCTACGGCAGTATTTTCTGGCTTCCACAGGTCGTGAAGACATTCGGCCTGTCGAACGTCGCGGTCGGTTGGGTGGCCGCGATCCCCTATCTCGTGGCCGTGCCTGCAATGGTGCTCTGGACGCGCAGGTCGGATCGTACGGGGGAGCGTGCATGGCATGTCGCCATCGCTCTTTTCGTGGCAGCGGCCGGGTTTGTCATAACGGGGGTATTCCTCAGCACGCCGATCGTGGCGATGGTCGGCCTGTCACTGTCCTGCGCCGGAATCTATGCAGCCTTCCCGATATTCTGGTCCCTGCCGACATCCTTCCTGACCGGCACGGCGGCCGCGGCAGCGATCGCGTTCATCGCCGCATTGGGGAATTTCAGCGGCCTCATCGCGCCGTCACTGATCGGATGGAGCAAGGACCTTACGGGCGGTTTCAACGCCGCGATGTTTGGTCTCGCGATCGCGTTGCTGATCGGTGGCTTCCTTGTCGTCGCCATCAGCCGCCACGTTTACGCACGCGCACCGATACCGGCGATGAGGCGGTAGCGCCGAGGGGTGCCGCCGGATGCACCTGGCCCAATGGGTTCGCACGCGTCGCGGACCCATCAGGCATCTGGGGAACGGTTTCCAACCAACTGGCCTGCTTTGGAAGCCAGTTGCGCAAGAACTCGATAAACTTGGCGATGCGCGCAGGCGGATTGCGGCGAGGATAGATCGCACTGATGGTCAGCTCGACCGGCTTGATCTCCGGCAGCAAAACCACAAGTCGACCGGCCCGGATATCGCGATCCACCATATAGAGCGCATGCTGGGAAATACCGGTACCCAGGATGGCCGCGGCGCGCAGCACCTCGCCGAAATTCGAACTGATCGAGCCGGTGACCGCCACCGAGGCCCGCTCTTCTCCATTCCCAAAATGCCAGGTATCGCCTGGCGAATTGGTTCGATGGATCAGGCAGTTGTGGCGGGGAAGCTCCGCAAGACTTATCGGCGCACCATGGCTTTGCACGTAGGCCGGCGACGCCACAAGAACCTGCGGGACGCGCATCAGCAGACGCGCGATGAGGCTTGAATCCTTCAACGCGGCACCAATGCGCAGTGAGACATCCAGCCCATCACGAACCAGGTCGGCGTGGCCATCGTCCAGATGCAGGTCTACCCGCATCTTTGGATACGTCTGTGTGAAGGCAGTCACCGCCGGCATCAGGTGCATCTCGCCGAATGCCGGCGGCGTGCCTACGCGTATCGTGCCGCTGGGTTCATTCTCGGCGTGGCGCAAGCGAGACTGTAGCTGCTCGTATTCATCGAGAAGATGAGCTCCCTCCTCAAGCAATAAGCGACCGGGTTCAGTAAGCGCCACATGTTGGGTAGTTCGATTGAGCAGCACGACATCCATGGACTGCTCAAGCATGGCCACGTGCTTGGTCATCGAGGCGCGGGAGATGCCCAGCCGCCGCGCGGCCGCCGAAAAGCTTCGTGAGCGAGCCACCTCCATGAACAAGCGGATTTGTTTCAATTGATCCAAGATCCCGTTCCTTGACCTGTCAACGCATCGATAGACCAAATCAGAGCGCGATCGCTTGAGGCCGGCGCTCCTCGGCGGCGAAGTAGACCACCGTCCGTCAGGAAGGCAAGATTGTTTCCGAATTCGAAATTCGCTTGTTGTCAGGTATGACAAGCAAGCAGCACGCGCGGTACTCTATGTTTAGCTTCGGATAACGAAGAGACGTCGGCGACCACATCGCGTACGCCGAACGAAGGGTGGAAATGGCATGATTTCTACACATGGCGAAACCGGTCTGCACCGCCGGGCGATGCTTGGCGGAGGGCTTGGGTTGGCGGCCCTGGTCGCTTCACCCCGCGCGGCGAGTGCCCAGCGCAACCATCCGTGGAAGCTCGCCACGCCCGTTGGCACCGACACCCCGACATACAAGGCCTATTCATTCCTGGCGGACCGGATTGCCGCCTATACCAAGGGCGCGATCACCATCCAGATATTCCCGAACGGCCAGTTCGGCGGCCAGCCGGAAGCATACAAGGATCTCGGCACCGGACGTTTCGAGATCAGCGGCATCGACGCCTCCGCGACATTCGCTGACGTGCCGAAGGCGACGCTGCTGCAGTTGCCCTATGTCTACAACGCCCCTGCATCGGCGAGCCGCATTTGGCAGGATGCACGCTGGATGGCACCGATCAACGGCGCGTTCGCGGACCGTGGCTACAAGGTCCTGTCCTGGTTCAACCTCGGCGTCCGGCAACTTGGCGGCACGAAACCCTACGCCGCGCCGAACGACCTTGCCGGGGTCAAGGTGCGGATCCTCAACAGCCCGCTGTTCGTCTCGCTGTTCAAGGCTCTCGGCGCGACACCCGTATCGCTGGCACCGGCGGAGACCTACCTCGCGCTTCAGCAAGGCATTGTGCAGGCGTATGACCAGCCGCTTTCGAACATCATCTCGTGGAAGTGGTTCGAGGCCGGGAAGCAGGTGACACTCTCCCAGCACGTCTATGCGGCGTCGTTTCTCGGCGTGAACGCCAAGGTCTGGGCCGGATTGTCCGCGCCGGTACAGGACGCCGTGCAGAAGGCCGCACTGGAATTTTCGGCCTACAACGACAAGCTGATGGCCGAGGACGATGAAAAGTCCACCGCCTGGCTGCGGGCGCAGACTGTGACCGTCACGGCCGCCGATATCCCTGCCTATCGCGCGAAGATGGGGCCGGTCTACGAGGCGTTCGCGAGCGCGGTCGGCGGGGCGGACGTCATCCGGCAGTTCATCGCAGCACAGGGATGAATGTGGATATGGCGGGCGCGGCATTGCCGGCGACGCGCTGGCTGCCCCCTTCAGCGGCAACCCGCATCCTGGACCGGGTGGCACTCGGTGTGGAGATTGTGGTCGTCGCGGCGATCAGCGCCGACCTGCTGCTGACGGTTGCCGGTGCAACCATGCGCTTTGCTTTTGCGATCCCGCTGTTCTGGAGCGGCGATCTCTCGATGCTGCTGCTCAACGTGGTGGTGTTCCTCGGTGCCGCGGCAGCCTTTCGCCGCCGACTTGATCTACGTTTCACATTTCTGGTCGAGCTTGGTTCGGCAAGGCAACGCGCGATCTGCCAAGCGGCATCGTATTGGCTGGTCGCCTTGCTGGCGGCCATCGTGCTGGCTGCGTTCCCGTCCTATGCGGCAAGCTTGGCCACGCACGGCATGGTGGCGTTGCCGTTGACCCAACTCTGGGCCGCGCTGCCGATGGGAATTGGATATGCGCTGCTCCTCGTCTACGCCCTGGAGGCGGTGCTTGCCTTTCCGGCCAGGGCGATCCTCGGCGGCTGCTTCGTCGCAGCGTTCGGTGCCGTCGCCGTATACGCATTCACGTCATGGCAGACCGATGCCTGGCCCGATCCGCTCTGGCCGGCGCTCGGTGTTCTCGCGCTGGCTTTCATGCTTGGCGTGCCCATAGCGTTCACCATCGGGTTGAGCGGCGTCGCCTTGTCGCTCATGAATGGCGGCAACGTCATGCTCGATTTGCCGGCGGCCTTTCAGCAGGGCGTGTCGAACTACGTGCTGCAGGCGATTCCGTTTTTCATGATCGCCGGCGTGCTGATGACGGTGACCGGCATGGCGCGACGGCTGGTAACGATGATGGCGGCCTGGGTGGGGCATTGGCCCGCCGGATTGTTGATCACGCAAGTCGCCGCGATGTATGTCTTTTCCGGGCTGAGCGGTTCCAAAACCGCGGATGTCGCCGCGATCGGCGCGGTGATGAGCCAGGAACTCAAGAACCGCGGCTACTCCCCCGCCGAATCAGTCGCAACGCTCGCTGCGGCGGGCGCCATGGGCGAAACCATCCCGCCCTCGATCGGCATCCTCGTCCTGGCTTCGGTGTCCAGCCTGTCGATCGGCACGCTGTTCCTGGCTGGGATGTTGCCCGCGCTCGTGCTGGCTGTGGTCCTGATCGGCGGCATCCTGATCCGCAATCGGGGCAGGCGCGTTCCCGCGCCGGTGCCGTTCGATCTGCGGACCGCGCTACGCCAGACGGCTGCCGCCATGCCGGCGCTGGCGATGCCCGCGGTGCTGGTCGGCGGCATCGTGTTTGCCTTGGGCACGCCGACCGAGATTTCCGCCTTTGCGGTGCTGTATGGTGCGCTGGTCAGCCTGCTTGTCTATCGCTCGATCGCCGGCGGCCCGCTCTGGATCATTCTGCGCGATGCGGCCCTGCTGTCTGGCACCGTGCTGCTGATCATCTCCACGGCCAGCATGCTGTCTGAATCGATCACGTTCGACGGGCTGCCCGTCCGGCTTGTGCAATCGCTCGCCGCCCAGGGGCCCGCCGTGTTCTGGACTGCAAGCGCAATCGGGCTGGTGATCGCCGGATCGGTGCTGGAAGGCCTCGGCGGGCTGATGATTTTTGCGCCCATCCTGATGCCTCTCGCCGCGCCACATGGGATCAACCCTATTCATTACGGCATCGTCCTGCTCGTCGCGATGGGGATCGGTTCCTTCGCACCGCCGATTGGTGTGGGTCTCTACATCGCCTGCGCGGCGGGCGGAGCACGCATTCATGAGGCGATGCGGCCGAGCGCCTTCTACACGATGGTGCTGCTGGCCGGATTGCTGCTGCTGATCCTGGTGCCTGACATCACCATGGCCGTGCCGCGTTGGGCCGGAATGGCGAAATGACATTGCGCGGGATCCCGCCGGCAGCCGGTTCGTCCGCCCCTCGATCACAACCGTATCGTCGCCTCCTTTCCGGACGGCGCTCCCACACAGAAGGATGCATTCATGTCGCAGGCCCAGCTTAAAACCGTTTCGTCCGTTCGCGACAATGTCAGCGCTGAGGAGTGGCAGGCGCGCGTCACGCTGGCGGCGGCCTATCGCCTCACCGCCGCCTACGGGATGACGGATATGATAGCGAACCATATCTCCAGCGCTGTTCCGGGCGAGGAAGGACATTTCCTCATCAACGCCTATGGTTTCCTTTACACGGAAATCACCGCCTCCAACCTGCTGAAGGTCGACCTGGACGGAACCGTGATCGGTCCCAACGTGTCCGGCCTCAACATCAACCGCGCCGGATACGTGATCCACAGCGCGATCCACGCGGCTCGGCCGGATGTCGGCTGCGTCGCGCACACGCACACCCCGGCAGGACTGGCGATCTCCGCGTTGCAATGCGGCCTATTGCCGATTACCCAGACGGCGACGCGTTGGTCGAAGATCGCTTATAACGACTTTGAAGGCATCGCGATCAATGACGACGAGAAGAAAAGCCTGGTGCGCGATCTTGGTGATGCGGAGGTGATGATCCTGCGCAATCACGGGCTGCTGACCGTGGGTCCGAGCGTGCCAGAGGCGTTCAACAGCATGTATCGCCTGGAACTGTCCTGTAAGGCACAACTCATGGCGATGGCCTGCAACACGCCGCTCGTCGTGCCGCCCGATGACGTGGTCGCGTTGGCGCGCAGCCAGTGGGCGCCGGGTATCACACGTCGCTACGGCATCCTGGAATGGCCGGCGATGCTGCGTCAGCTCGAAACGATCGACCCGTCGTACAAGCAGTGACGCATCTCTCGCTTCCACGACAGACCAGGATACCGGACGCGACATCCAGGTAAGATAGAAGGAGGACTTCGATGTGTTTGAGCCGCCGTGCGCTGCTGACAGGGAGTGGCGCCGCAATCCTGCTGCCAGGCATGGCGCATGCCCAGCCGACCGCCGTCAAAAAGCCAGTCCGAATCGGAGCGATTGTAGATGCGTCGGCCGATTACGACGGTGCAGGCTTGGTGCTTTCAATCCAAATGGCGATTGATGACTTCGGTGGCAGCGTGCTCGGCCGGCCGGTGGAGCTGCTGTCCGCCGATCACCAAAACAAACCGGACATCGGCGCCGGTATCGCGCGAAAATGGATCGCCGAAAACGATGTCCAGGCGTTTGTCGGCGGCGCCAACTCGGCCGTCGGTGCCGCCGTGCAGGGCTTGGCTGGACAGTCGAACCGCACTTACCTCAATGTGCAGGGCATCTCGTCCGATCTATCGGACAAAGCTTGCACGCGCACAGCTACTCATTGGGGTATCGACACCTACGCACTGGCACGCGCGATCGGTACATTCGTTACGGCGTC
This sequence comes from Devosiaceae bacterium, assembly GCA_036499825.1. Taxonomy (GTDB): domain Bacteria; phylum Pseudomonadota; class Alphaproteobacteria; order Rhizobiales; family Devosiaceae; genus Paradevosia. Next base: position 2,119 of record DASYCZ010000005.1, on the reverse strand, counting down.
CGGAGGTAAGACCTGGTTCTTCATTACCGCCGATTATACGTTCGGCCACGCGCTGCAGCGCGATACCGAACGCGCGATTAAAGCCGCCGGTGGTACCGTGATCGGACAGACCTACCACCCGTTCAACAACGCGGACTTCTCCGCGCAGATTCTGGCAGCGCAGAGCTCGGGCGCGGACGTCATTGGTTTCGCTAATTCCGGGCCTGACTTCACCAATTCCCTGAAGCAGGCTTACGAATTCGGACTGAACAAGCGAAAGCAACAACTCGTCGGCCTGCTGACCTTGATCAGCAACGTGAATGAACTTGGGCTCGACGTGGCGCAAGGCATTCGCTTTGCCTCATTGGCGGAATGGAATATGACGCCGGAGATCCGGACCTGGAGCGAGCGCTACATGAAGCACGTTCCACGCGGATTGCCACCGGTGCCGGGGCAAATCCTCGCTTATAGTGCCACGCGCCACTTCCTGCGTTCCGCAGCGGCGGCTGGCGCCACGGACGGTCTTGCCGTCGCCCGGAAAATGCGGGAATTGGCGATCGACGACGCAGCGGCCAGAGGCGGTACAATCCGTGTAGACGGGCGAGTTATGCTGCCGGTTCATATTCGGCAAGTGAAGGCGCCAAGCGAGGTCAAGTATCCGTATGACTATTCGAAAGAGCTTGGAAGCGTTCCCGCCGCGAACGCATTCCGCCCGCTTTCTGAGCTCGACTTTCCGCAATTTTGACTGCCTGGCGGTCGGGTCATAGCCCGGAGGATATGCTCATAGCGATGAAGCGTAGTGCGTCTGCTCGTGCCTGGGGACTCTTGCGCGACGGGGGTGACTCGATTCTACGGATTCGATGACGCACAACCGCATCGGATCCGCGACCAATCAACCGACAGTGCCGACAATTCTAGTATCCTGGCTGGCAGTTTTCCGACCGTGCTTTACCGCGCCGGTCTGGAACCATATCCTCGTGCTGGTCGGCGGCGCCGTGCTGGCACCCGGCAAGCGTACTGTCACACAGGCACTGCGCGTTATGGGGCTGGCGGATCAACCCGGTTTCGGCCGCTACCACGAAGTGCTTAACCGGGCGCGCTGGGATGCCCGCGACGTGGCGCGCCGATTGTTGCTTCATCTCCTGGCGGTGCTGTCGCCAAGCGGCGAGGTGGTGATCGGCATCGACGATACCATCGAGCGACGCTGGGGCGGGAAAATCAAGGCGCGCAGCATCTATCGCGACTCGGTGCGGTCGTCGCACGGCCACTTCGTCAAGACCAGCGGTCTACGCTGGTTGTCGCTGGCGGTGACGTTGCCGGTCCCGTTCGCCGGCCGGCGCTGGGCATTGCCATTCCTGACTGTGCTGGCGCCGTCGACGCGCTGGAGCGAGGCGCAAGGGAAGCGGCACAAAGCTCTGACCGACTGGGCAAAGCAGGCAATTTTGCAAACCAAACGTTGGCTTCCGGATCGCCGTGTGGTGGTCGTCGCCGACAGCGGTTTCTCGGCATTGGGACTCATCGCCGCCGTGCGTCGGTACGTCTGCTTCATCACCAGGCTGCGTCTCGACGCCAGTTTGTTCGAGCCGGCCCCGAAACGCCGGAAAGGCCAAATGGGACGGCCTGCACTGAAAGGCAAACGCCGGCCCAAACTGAACGCCGTGCTCACCGACCCGAAAACTGTATGGATATCCGTACAGCTGACTGAATGGTACGGCGGTCAGACCCGCAAGCTGCAGTATGTCTCCGGAACCGCCGTCTGGTATCACAACGGCATGCCTCCGGCGGCGATCCGCTGGGTGCTGGTGCGTGATCCGTCCGGCCAGCGTAACCCGCAAGCGTTTCTTTGCACCGACCTTGACCTCGAACCCACCGCGATCCTCAAGCGCTTCGTGTGCCGCTGGCGGATCGAAACAACCTTCCAAGAAGTACGTGAACATCTCGGTGTCGAGACGCAGCGGCAATGGTCGGACCTGGCCATCCTGCGCACGACACCGGCGCTGCTCGGCCTCTACTCTCTGGTGACCGTCTGGGCGCATGGATTGATGCAGAATCCCAGCACCGTTGTCCGCCCCCATCCCTCCGCTTGGTACAGCAAACACCAACCGACCTTCAGCGACGCAATCGCCGCCGTCCGCCGCGT
>DASYCZ010000004.1:0-1893 GCA_036499825.1 Devosiaceae bacterium | reverse complement strand
ACGACGACCAGCACGGCCGAGCCCAGCGTCAGGTAGAAGAACACGCGATCCTGCACGACCGCGTTCTGCGCTTTCTTGAGCGCGATCGCGTCGGCCCGGCTGTCCAGCACTTCGGTCATGGTCGACATTTCTTACTTCCCCGCACGTGAAAGGCGGGCGCCGAAACGCCCGCCTCCGAGATCGAAAGGCTTACTTCGTGAAGACCGGCGCGCCGTTGGCGGTGATGCCCGACCACGACTTTTCGATGAGCGCGACGACCGAGTCCGGGATCGCGACGTAGTCGAGCGCAGTCGCCTGGTCCTTGCCGGTGGTGTAGGCCCAATCGAAGAACTTCAGGGCTTCGGCGGCGGCAGCGGCGTCATCGGGCTGGGCGTGGATCAGCACCCAGGTCGAGGCAGCGATCGGCCACGACGCGTCGCCGGGCTGGTTGGTGATCACCAGGTTGAAGTTCTTGGCGTCGGCGAAGTCGGCATTGGCGGCCGCGGCATTGAAGCTGTCGAGCGACGGCGAGACGGTCTTGCCGGCGGCGTTGACCATCTTGGCGTAGCTGAGGCTGTTCTGCGTGGCGTAGGCGTATTCGACGTAGCCGATCGAGCCGGCGGTCTGCTTGACGGTGCTGGCGACGCCTTCGGAGCCCTTGGCGCCGATGCCGACCGGCCACTCGACCGCGGTGTCCGAACCAATCTGGTCCTTCCAGTCGGGCGAGTTCTTGCCGAGGTAGTCGGTGAAGTTGAAGGTGGTGCCCGAACCGTCCGAACGGTGCGAGACGACGATCGGGGCGGACGGCAGGGTCAGCGACGGGTTGAGCGCCTTGATGGCCGGATCGTCCCAGCTGGTGATCTTGCCCATGAAGATGTCGGCGGTGGTCTTGCCGTCGAGCACGAGGTCGCCCGGGTTCAGGCCGGCGACGTTGTAGATCATGACGATGCCGCCCATGATCATCGGGAACTGCACGAGGCCGTTCTTGGCGAGATCGTCGTCCGAAAGCGGCTTGTCGGTGGCGCCGAAGGTCACGGTCTTGGCTTCGACCTGGCTGATGCCGCCGCCCGAACCGATCGACTGGTAGTTGAGGCCGATGCCGGTGGCGGTCTTGTAGGCGTCGGCCCACTTGGCGAACACCGGATAGATGAATGTCGAGCCGGCGCCCGAGATGTCGGCGGCAAACGAGGTGGTCGCCATGGCGAGGGTCAGCGCGGACGCAACCACTCCGGCGAAGAGAACGTGCTTCATGATGGATCCTTTTCGGAAATATCGGGGCGTTTCACCCCACCGACGGCTCCGCTCTACAGCGCCTTGCCGCCCTTTGACGGGCGCAACCTATGGGCCTTACCCACATGTTTTATGTCAGTTGCCCAACGCTTTTGTGACAGTCTAAAATATTGAAATGCAATGACTATTCCAGGAACATCCCGAAAGATGTCTAGGATCGCGCAACAAGTTGGCCGGGCGCAGCAGAGGCAGTCGGGAAATCCTCCCCCGTGAAACGGGGGAGGGGGACCACGCGTAGCGTAGTGGAGGGGGCGGCAACACGCACCGAGTCCAGCCCCGCCCCCTCCACCATGCTGCGCATGGTCCCCCTCCCCCGTCGCTTCGCGACAGGAGAGCATAAGAACGCCCTCACTTATTCAGCGACACCTCGACCCGCGTCCCCTCGCCCAGCTTCGAGCGGATGGTCAGCGTGCCCCGGTGCCGGTTGACGATGTGCTTGACGATGGCGAGCCCCAGCCCGGTGCCCTTTTTCTTCCGGCTCGATTCCGCGTCGACCCGATAGAATCGCTCGGTCAGCCGCGGCACGTGTTCGAGCGCCACGCCGGCGCCATGGTCGGTGACGCTCACCGTATAGTCGTAGCCCACCCGGCCCGGTCCGACCGCGACCTCGACCAGCCCGCCCGA
>DASYCZ010000003.1:0-1759 GCA_036499825.1 Devosiaceae bacterium | reverse complement strand
ACGAAGCGCGACCAGCCATTGGCCTCCTGCGTCGCCAGCATCTTCATGAACTGCCACGCCCACATCGACGAGGCGCCGATGTAGCGCGCCTTGCCCGACTTCACCACTTCGTCGAGCGCCTCGAGGGTCTCCTCGATCGGGGTGTCATAGTCGAAGCGGTGGATCTGGTAGAGATCGACGTAGTCGGTCTTGAGGCGGCGCAGCGAATTGTCGATTTCGCTGAGGATGGCCTTGCGCGACTGGCCGTGGCCATTGGGGCCCTTGCGCATCTCGCCATTGACCTTGGTGGCAATGACGAGTTCGTCGCGCGGCGCCAGTTCCTTGAGCACGGTGCCGGTGATTTCTTCGCTGCTGCCGGCGGCATAGACGTTGGCGGTGTCGAAGAAATTGATGCCGGATTCCCAGGCGGCGCGGATGATCGGGCGGCTCTGCTCGAGGTCGAGCGTCCACTCGCGGCCCTTGGTTCGATCACCGAACGACATGCAGCCGAGGCAGAGGCGCGAGACCTCCATGCCGGTTTTTCCCAAACGCGTATATTGCATCGATATCTCCCAAAATGGCCGGCGGCGCGGGACCGTAGTTCCGCGCCCCATAGGGCGTCAACCGATGGTGGCTATTCGTTGCGGCGCTTCGAGTCGTCGATGGGGTCGAGCACCGCATCGAGCCGCGCAATGGTGGCTTCGATATTGGTCTGGCCATCGGGCGCCGCCGGCGTGTAGGCGGGCTTCGGCGCGCCGCTCGGGAACGCACCGAACTGGGTGAAGAAGGCGACCATGTCGGCCAGCACCGGCGCCCGCCAGCGCCACAGCGCGCCGATGGCGAAGACCGGCTCCATGTGGCCGATGTTGTTGTAGTATTTGACCGTCACCCAATCGCCGGCATCCTTGAGCTTGTGCGCCAGGTGATCGGTGTTCTGCATGCGCACGATCGGGTCCTGATTGCCCTGCAGCAGCAGCATCGGCGGCTCGTCCGAAGTGATGAGGTTCACCGGCTGGGTGCCCTCGGGATTGTCGGTGTTGCCAAAGGTGTTGCGGACCTCGTCGTACTCGAACGGATAGAAATCGTAGGGGCCCGAGATGGCGGCGATGCCCTTGACCGGCATGGTCACCTGGTACTCGTTGAGGAACGATTTCTCGACCCCCAGCATCACCGCGTTGTAGGCGCCGGCCGAGTGCCCGGCGATGAAGAAGCGCGACGTGTCGCCGCCATAGGATTCGATGTTGTCCTGAATCCACTTCACCGCGGCGGCGTTGTCTTCGAGGAATTTCGGGTAGCTGACTTCCGGGTAGAGCCGGTAGTCGGGGATGACGGCGACGAAGCCGTTGGCGGCCAGCGCCCGGCCGACGAATTGATAGTCGGCGCGCGAGCCCTGCTTCCATGAGCCGCCATAGATGAACATCACCACCGGCGCCGGGCCGGTCGGATCCTTGGGGCCGTAGATATCGAGCTTCATCCGGTCGCCGTCGCCATAGGCGATGCCCTGGCCGAGCACGGCGGCATCGTCCATGGCGGCGCCGACGTTGAAGGGCGCCATGATGTCCTGCGCCGCGGCGGGCGCCGCAAGACCGAGGACGACGAGGACGGCGGCGAGGAGGAGGCGAAGCTGCACGGGGGGCATCCGGTTCGAATCTGGGCGAGGGTGTGGCGATGAAAGCCGAAGATTTTGTGACCGGCCGGCTCAGGCGCGGCGCTGTGCCGCGCACCAGACCTGCCACATGCCGCGCAGCGCCGCCTCGAAATTGCGCGCGAAGCGCGGCGC
>DASYCZ010000002.1:0-6320 GCA_036499825.1 Devosiaceae bacterium | reverse complement strand
AACCAGCGGATCATGCGGATCATCGCCAGCGAGGTCGGCAGGTTGGCGTTGACCTTCTCCTTGCCGGTCGAGGTCTTGATGAAATCGGCGCCGGCCAGCATGCAGACCAGCGAGGCCTTGGCGACATTGTTCAGCGTCGCCAGCTCGCCGGTGCCGAGGATGGTCTTGATGTGGGCATCGCCGCAGGCGGCGCGGAAGGCCTTGATCTGGTCGTAGAGCGCCTGCCAGTCGCCGTTGAGCACCATCTGGCGCTCGATGACGATGTCGATTTCTTTGGCGCCGGCCGCGACCGATTCCTCGATCTCGCGGATCTTGGTGTCGACCGGCGCGAGGCCGTGCGGAAAAGCGGTGGACACAGCGGCGACCGGAATGCCGGTGCCTTCCAGCGCCCTGACCGCAGTCGGCACGAAGGCGTGGTAGACGCACACCGCCGCGGGCTGAATGGTCAGGTCGGCAACGCCGAGGCCGGTGAGGATTTCCTCGGTCACCGGGTGCCGCGCCTTGGCGCAGAGTCGCTCGACGCGGCCGGGCGTGTCGTCGCTATTGAGCGTGGTCAAATCCATCAGGGTGATGGCCTTCAGCAGCCAGGCGGCCTGCCAGTCCTTCTTCACCGTGCGGCGGGTGCCGATGGTCGCGGCGCGCCGTTCGAGGGCCGAGCGGTTCATGCGGATGCGGCCGACCCAGTCGAGATCAAGCGGAAAGCCGGGATTGCGCGCCGGCGGCGCGTGGGGCGCCGGTTCCGCCTTGGCGGGCTTGGCCGGCACGGCCGGGGTATCGACGACCCTGAGGCTCATAATTCCTCCAGTGGCGCGGATTGGGCGCCGGCACGCAATGCAGCGTGCAAATTGATTGTCGCGAAGGGCTTGGGCGATCCTATCAAGACTGGCCCATCACCTTCAACCGCCGCTTATTTGGGCAGATATTCAGGTCCGAACGAATGCGGCAGCAACTGGGCCACGGTCTGGCTCAGCGGCGCGCCATCAACGCCATGGCTGATCACCACCACGTCCTGGTCGGCGAATTCGCGGATGCGCTGGCGGCAGCCGCCGCAGGGGGTGACCGGGGCGGCGCCGGGGCCGGTGACGTAAATGCGCTTGATCCGCTTCGCCCCGCCGGCGATCATCGCGGCGATGGCGGAGGCCTCGGCGCAATTGCCGATGGGATAGGCGGCGTTCTCGATGTTGCAGCCGGAATAGATGTTGCCGTCGTCGGCAAGGATCGCGGCGCCGACGGAAAAGCGCGAGTATGGCGCGTAGGCGCGGGCGCGTACGACCTCAGCGGCAGCGAACAGTTCCTGATCCGTCACGGCCACCTAGCGCTCCTTGGTGTAGGGCACGCCACCGGCCTTGGGGCCGATGGCCTTGCCGATGAAGCCGGCGAGCAGCACGCAGGTGAGGATGTATGGCAACGCCTGGATGAACTGCACCGGGATTTGCCAGTTGGTGCCGATAAGCGTGACGCCCTGCAGGCGGATTTGCAACGCATCGAGGAAGCCGAAAAGCAGCGTCGCGAACATCGCCGGCCACGGGCGCCACTTCGCAAAGATCAGGGCAGCGAGCGCGATGTAGCCCTTGCCGGCGGTCATGTTGTTGATGAAGCCGTTGCCCTGGGCGATGGAGAAATAGGCGCCGGCTACGCCGCAGAGCGCGCCGGTGATGATGAGCGCGCGGTAGCGCAGCAGGTAGACCGAAATGCCGGCGGTATCGACGGCTTTGGGGTTCTCGCCCACCGCGCGCAGGCGCAGGCCGAACCGCGTTCGATAGAGCACCCAGTAGGTCAGCGGCACGCACAGGAACGCGACGTAGACGAGAAGATTGTGGCCCGAGAGCAGCGTCGCGTAGATCGGACCGATGACCGGTATCGCGTGAATCTGGTCGGCGTAGGGCCAGATGATCGAGAGGAAACGGCCGCCATCGGGGAGTTGCGGGGTACGGCCGCCCTGATGAAACCAGGCGAGCCCGAGCACCGCCGTCAGGCCCTGCGCAAGGAAGTTGATGGCGACGCCGGAAATGATCTGATTGCCCTTGAGGGTGATCGACGCCAGTGCGTGGAGCATCGCCATGAGGATGGAGACGACGATCGCCGCGAGGAGGCCGAGCCAGACGCTGCCGGTCAGCACAGAGACGGTGGCGGCGCCGAACGCACCGGCCAGCATCTTGCCCTCGAGGCCGATGTCGAAGATGCCGGAACGCTCGGAATAGAGGCCCGCAAGGCAGGCGAGCAGCAGCGGCGTCGTCAGGCGGACGGTGGCCGCAAGGGTCGAGATGATGACTTCGTAGTCCATGGTCAGCCCTCGGTCCCGACAGTTTCGCGCGCCGTGGCCTCGGCCTTTTGTTTGGGCGTGTAGAGCATGAAGGCGGATTCGAGCCCGGGCCGCAGCAGCCCCTCCATGGCGCCAGTGAACATGATCACCAAAGCCTGGATGACAACGATCATGTCACGAGTGATGGCGGGCATCTCGAACTGCAGGTCGAGGCCGCCTTGGTAGAGCGCGCCGAACAGGATGGCGGCGAGCGCGATCCCGATGGGGTGGTTGCGCCCCATCAGCGCGACGGCGATGCCGACGAAGCCATAGCCCGCCGTTATGTCGATGACGATGCGCGACTGGACGCCGAGCACTTCGTTGACCGCCACCATGCCGGCAAGTGCACCCGAGATCATCATGACGATGACGATCATGCGGCTGTTGGAGATACCGGCATAGAGCGAGGCCGACGGGCTGTGGCCCATGGTGCGCAGCGCATAGCCGAACTTGGTGCGCCAAAGCAGGACATAGACCCCGATGACGGCAAGGACCGCGAAGATCACTGTCATGTTCAGCGGAGCGCCGCCGAACCAGGGGAAGAACTGGCGCAACTGCGGGATCTTGCCGGCGGCCACGACGTTGGCGGTCGAGGGCTCCTGCACGCCCATAGGCTTGAGGACATAGACCAGCAGGTAGGCCATCAGCGACGAGGCGATGAAGTTGAACATGATCGTGGTGATGACCACGTGGCTGCCGCGCTTGGCCTGGAGGTAGCCCGGAATGAACGCCCAGGCCGCGCCGACGAGCATCGAGGCGAGGATCGCGACGGGCAGCACCAGCCACCACACCGTATGGTCCATCAGCAGGCCGACGGCGATGGCGCCGAGGCCGGCGACATAGGCCTGGCCGTCACCACCGATGTTGAACAGGCCGGCATGTGCAGCGACTGCCACGGCAAGCCCGGTAAAGACAAAGCTGGTCGCGAAATGAAGCGTGAAGCCGATGCCTTCGCCGTAACCGAAGGCGCCGTTGATCATGATCGCAAGCGCCCGAAGAGGGTTCTGGCCGATCAGGAGGACGAAGATCGAAAAGACGATCAGCGCAAGCACCAGGTTGAGCACCGGCAGGAGGATGACATCGGCCCAGCGTGGCAGCGGACGACGAGCGCTCATGTCTTTGCCTCCGCGCCAACCGCTTGCCGGCCCGCGATGCCCGCCATCATGAGACCGAGTTCACCCTCGGTAGCCGTCGCCGGATCGGCTTCGCCGACGATCTTGCCATCGAACATCACAAGGATGCGGTCTGACAGCGAGCGGATCTCGTCGAGTTCGACGGAGACCAGGAGGATCGCCTTGCCGGCATCGCGCAGCTTGATGATCTGATTGTGGATGAACTCGATGGCGCCGATATCGACACCGCGCGTCGGCTGGCCGACCACCAGCACGTCAGGGTCCTGCTCCATTTCGCGGGCCAGCACGATCTTCTGCTGGTTACCGCCCGAAAAATTGGCCGTCTTCAGCCGTGGGTTCGCGGGGCGGACATCGAATTTATGCATCCGCTCCTCGGCTTGCTTTCGGGCGGCCGCGATATCGAGCATCTGGCCTGCTCCGTAGGCTGGATCGTGCTGATAGCCGAGAATATTGTTTTCCCACTCTTCGTACTGGATCACCAGACCTTCGGTCTGGCGATCCTCGGGGACGTGGGCCAGCCCCGCGAGCCGGGCACGGTGGGCGCCATCGTCGCCCTCGAGCGAGAGCACGTTGCCATTAAGCACGACCTCGCCCGATCGCTGATCGCGCATGCCGGCAATCGACTCGAGCAGTTCCGACTGGCCATTGCCGGCAACGCCAGCAATACCGACGATTTCTCCGGCCCGAACGGAAAAGGTGACGTCCTTGACACGGACGACCTTGTGGTCGTCGGCAACGACAAGGTTCTTGACCTCGAGCAGCGGCTTGCCCGGATTGGCCGGCCCTTTCTGCACGCGCAGCAGCACCCGGCGACCGACCATCAGCTCGGCCAGCTTTTCGGGCGACGTTTCCGCAGTCGGCACGGTGGCGACCATCTGGCCCTGCCGCATCACCGAAACGTTGTCGGTAATGGCCATGATTTCGCGCAGCTTGTGGGTGATGAGGATCACCGTCTTGCCCTGGTCGCGCAGCACATGCAGCACACGGAACAGATCGTCAGCTTCCTCAGGCGTCAGCACACCGGTTGGCTCATCGAGGATCAGGGTGTCGGCGCCGCGATACAGGGCTTTCAGGATTTCGACGCGCTGCTGCTGGCCAACCGACACGTCCTGCACGATCGCGTCGGGATTTACGGACAGGTTGTATTCCTCGGCGAGGCGCTTCAGTTCCTTGCGCGCCTTGCTCAGCGACGACGCGAGCAGCGCATTGTCCTCGGCGCCGAGGATGACATTCTCGAGGATCGAAAAATTATCGACCAGCATGAAATGCTGGTGGACCATGCCGATGCCAAGGCGGAGGGCATGGCGGGAGTCGGTGATGCGGGCCAGTTCGCCGTTGACGAAGATTTCGCCGCTGTCGGCGGTGTAGAAGCCGTAGAGGATCGACATCAGGGTCGATTTGCCGGCGCCGTTTTCGCCGACGATGCCGTGGATCGTGCCGCGCTTGACCTTGAGGTCGATGTCGCGATTGGCCCAGACCGGCCCGAAGCGCTTGTTGATGGCCTTCAGTTCGATGGCCAGATCGGAAACAGCGCCCCCGGAAGGGCGCTGCTCCTTATGCGATGAAGAGTCAGACGTGTTCACGTGGGAGCGATCACGGGCACTGATTGTCGGCGTTGTAGTCGTGCACCTTGATCGAGCCATCGGCGATGCCCTTGCTGGCAGCGTCGACCGCGGCCTGCGCATCGGCGGTGATCAGCGGCTTGTTGTTGTCGTCCATGGCAAGGCCGACGCCTTGGTCGGCGACACCGAGCGAAACCACGCCGGCCTTGAAGCCCGCGTCACCCTGCTTGAAGGCGTTGTAGACGGTGACGTCGACACGCTTCAGCACCGAGGTCAGCACCGAGCCGGGGGCGATGTAGTTCTGGTTGCTGTCGACACCGATCGAGAGCTTGCCGGCGTCCTTGGCCGCCTGGATGACGCCGAGGCCCGACGCGCCGGCCGCGGCGTAGACGATGTCTGCGCCCTTGTCGAAATCGGCCTTGGTGAGCTCGCCCGCGGTGGTCGGATCGTTCCAGGCCGCTGCGGTGGTGCCGGTGTAATTCTCGAAGACCTGGCCCGACGTATCGGTGGCCATGAAACCTTCCTTGTAGCCACAGAAGAAGGCGTGGATCAGCGGGATATCCATGCCGCCGACGAAGCCGACTTTGCCGGTCTTGCTGGTCTTGGCCGCGAGCACGCCGGCCAGGTAGGAGGCGTCATTGGACTTGTAGACGACCGACTGCACGTTGGGCTGGTCGACGACCGAGTCGATCTGCACGAAGTGAATGTTCGGGAAATCCGGGGCGACCTTGTTCAGCGTGTCGGAGAAACTGAAGCCGGTCACGACGATCGGGCTGTAGCCAGCCTGAGCGAACTTGCGCACGGCCTGCTCGCGTTGGGCTTCGGCCTGGATTTCGAGATCGTGGTAGGTGCCGCCGGTCTCTTTCTTCCACTGCTCGGCGCCGTTGTAAGCCGCTTCGTTGAACGACTTGTCGAACTTGCCACCGAGATCGTAGATCACCGCCGGATCGGCAGCAAAAGCGGCGCCAGCCATCAGCGCTACAGTGGCCACACCGATGGCCAAAGCACCGAAGTGCCGTTTGAAATTGGTCATGAAACAGTCTCCCTGGTTCGCGCGTGGAGGCGGCGGTGCCGCCTGTGCATGTCCTCGCGCGTTGGGGGTCGATAAAATCTCGCATTCTCCTCATCGGCAAGAGGGAAACGCGGGTTTTTGAGCGTTTGGTCAAAAACGGCGGCTAGTCGTGCGGCAGCGGCGTCACGCTGACCTGCATCTGGTGGCCGATCGATTCGAAAAAGCCATCGATGATGCGCTGCGCCGAATTGCCGATGAGGGCGCGGCCGAGCCGCATGATGCCCTGGTCGGCCTTGCCGGCCGCGGCGAAG
>DASYCZ010000001.1:0-2816 GCA_036499825.1 Devosiaceae bacterium | reverse complement strand
CGAAGTGCAGGTTCGGGAACATCCCGGAGTCGGTAAACGACCACAGCACCGAAAAGATGATGGCAACGAAGAACACGCTGAACGACACGATGATCATCGGCAGCGTCCCGATAATCGCCTGAATATTGATCCGCCGCCTGCGTCTCGCCGGCGCCGCCTCAATAACCCCCGCAGTCGCAGTGGCCGCCATACATTTTCCCCCTGCTCCCAGAAGCGCGGGCGCCCTGGTACTCAGGCGCACGTTTTGTGCGCTTCGTTGTCGCGAACAAAGAACTCGGGCGGCGCCTGGTATGGGCGCCGCCCGGTTGGAAAGACCTAGGTCTTACGTCGCAGCCTTGAGGATGTCAGCGTACTTCTGCTGAGCTTCATCAACGGTCATCGAGTCATCATTCCAGAACTGGCTGATGAGATCGTTGAACGCCGACTGCGTATCGGGGTTCAGCCAACGGTTGGAGTCGATCTGGATGTTGGCCGGATCCTTGATGATCGACAGACCCTTGAGCATGCAGGGGTCGGCGAGCGACATATCGACGTCGTCACGCACCGGCATCGAGCCCTTGGCGTTGTTGAAGTTCGCCTGGACGGCCGGGGAGAGCAGCAGCGAAGCCAGACGCAGCTGCGCCGCTTCCACGTCCGCATTACCCTGCTTGGGGAACACGATCACGTCGCCCGAGGTGGTCACGAGCGGATGGTCGGCCGGGAGCGCCCAGCACACATAGTCCACGTCCGGCTTCTTGCCGGCCGCGCCGAATTCGCCACGGGCCCAGTCGCCCATGATCTGGAGGGCGGCTTTGCCCTGGATCACGAGGGCGGTGGTGTCGTTCCAGTTACGGTTCGGCTCGCCTTCGTCGCTGAACTGGCTCAGCACGCGGAAGTCGGCGAAGGCCTTCTTCTGCTTGTCGCCCATGGCGACCGTCTGGTCCTTGTCCTTGAGCAGTTTGTCACGGTCGGCCTGGCCGAGATCCTGCGTCTGGATCACGCCGAACGCCGACACCAGCTGCCAGCCGCCACCGTCGCCACCGGCGGCGAACGGGATGATGCCCGCGGCCTTCAGCTTGGGCAGGTCGGCGATATATTCGTCCCAGGTCTTGGGAACATCGAGGCTGGCGGTCTTGAACGCGGCCGGGGAAACCCAGGCCCAGTTGTTCGAGTGGATATTGACCGGCACGCACCACCACTTGCCATCGACATGGCAGGGATCGGAGATCGTCGCCGGGCGGATGATCTTTTCCCAGCCTTCCTTCTCGGCGAGCGGGGTGAGATCGAGCAGCAGGTTGTTCTTGATCAGCTCTTCGTACTGGCGGCCCGGGTTGAACTGGGCGGCGCCGGGCGGGTTGCCGCCGAGGACGCGCTGCATGATCGCCGCGCGGGCGGTTTCACCGAGGGCAATGGCGTTATCGACCCAATGATCGCCGGCGCCATCGTTGTCGAACGCCTTGGCGAATTCACCGACGGCGCGCGATTCACCGGGTGACGTCCACCAGTGGATCACTTCGAGGTCGGTAGCGAATGCCGACGTGGTCAGCATCAGAGCGGACGCGAGACCCGCGACCACTGCAAACTTCTTCATAATGTAGTCCTCCCAACGTTGACGGAAAGCGGATGCTTCCAGCCCCTGCTGCCGGCCAGACGGTGGCCCTCTTATTGAGAAGAGGCCTCCCGACCGGCTGCGTGTAATCGATTACACAAAACCATCCTCAAGTTCAATGCAATCGATTGCACGAGTTTCAGACACTTCTTGCGCGCCTGTCAAGATCGAATTAGAGAGGCGTCCACACGGCGGCAAAGAGGGACGCTGTGGCCATGGAAAATCCAAAGAAACTACCGACAATTCAAGACGTTGCGCGGCATGCTCAAGTCTCCGCTGCAACTGTCAGCCGGGTCTTGAGCAACCCTGCCCGGGTGTCGGAGTCCACCCGCGAGCGGGTCCATCTGGCCGTCGCCCAGACCGGCTACACCCTCAACCAGTCGGCCCGGTCGCTGCGGCTGCAAAAGGCTCGTACGATTCTGACGGCGATGCCCAATATCGGAAATCCGTTCTACTCCACCATCCTCGATGCGGTGGTCACCGAGGCCACCAGCCGCGGCTACGGCGTGCTGGTCACCGGCCGGCTCGGCGACGAGCCGGTGAAGTGGCTGTCGGACTATTTCCTCTCCAACCGCGCCGATGGCCTGCTGCTGTTCGACGGTTTCCTCGACACCCGCAAGCTGCACGGCATCGTCGGCGAAGGCACGGCCATGCCGCTGGTCGCCGCCTACGACGAACTGCCCGACCCGCGGATCAATTCGGTGATCACCGACAATCTGCAGGCGGCCGAACGGGCGGTGCGGCACCTCCACGACTACGGCCACCGCCGCATCGGCCACGTCAGCGGCCCGTCGCGCAACACGTTTCCCAACGAGCGGCTGGTCGGCTATCGCAAGGCGATGTTCGAGCACCGCATGCCGATCCGCGAGGAGTGGATCTTTGCCGGCGACTACAACCAGGAAAGCGGGCGTGCCGCCGGCGATCATTTCGCCGCCCTCAGCGAGCGACCGACGGCGATCTTTTCGGCCAATGACGAGATGGCGATCGGGCTGATCTGGGCGCTGCGCAAGCACGGCATCGAGTGCCCGCGCGACATCTCCATCATCGGCTTCGACGATATTTCCGTGGCGAAGAACTATTCGCCGGCGCTCACCACCATGCAGCAGCCGCGCCAGCAGATCGGCAAGATCGCCACCGAGATGCTGGTCAACATCCTCGAGGGCAACCGCACCGATCCCGAGCCGATGCGCGTCGTGCTGTCGTCGGAACTGGTGGTGCGCGAAAGCAC